>NZ_WJFC01000202.1 GCF_009725235.1 Scytonema sp. UIC 10036 | reverse complement strand
GCCCCCTACTCCCTAATCCCTAATACCCATTACCTGCATCAAGAGCCATCTAACTACTGACATGACTGATTTTATACGTAAACGCGTTGTTGTAACTGGTGTTGGCGCGATTACACCGATTGGTAACACACCAGCTGAATATTGGGAAGGATTGATAACCGGGCGCAACGGTATTGGTGAAATTACCCTGTTTGACGCGTCTCGCCATGATTGTCGCATTGCTGGTGAGGTCAAGAATTTTGACCCCCATGAGTACATGGATCGCAAGGAAGCTAAGCGCATGGAGCGCTTTTCTCAATTGGGCGTAGCGGCTTCAAAACAGGCTCTTGCGGACGCGAAATTTGTTATTAATGACCTGAATGCAGAACAAGTAGGCATCATCATTGGTTCTGGTATTGGTGGTATCAAAGTGATGGAAGAGCAGCAAACAATCTATCTGAACCGTGGTCCAGATCGCTGTAGCCCATTTATGGTACCGATGATGATTGCTAATATGGCAGCAGGCTTGACAGCAATACACACTGGTGCTAAAGGACCTAACTCCTGTTCGGTCACAGCCTGTGCCGCCGGCTCAAATGCTATTGGCGATGCTTTTCGTTTGGTTCAGGGGGGATACGTCCAAGCCATGATTTGTGGGGGATGTGAAGCAGCAGTTACACCCTTATCTATGGCAGGATTTGCCTCAGCTAGAACGCTTTCTAAGCGGAATGATGACCCTTCTCGCGCTAGCCGTCCTTTTGATAAAGACCGCGATGGGTTTGTGATGGGTGAAGGTGCGGGCATTCTTATATTAGAAGAACTGCAGCACGCTTTAAGTCGCGGCGCTCGTATCTACGCAGAAATTGTTGGCTATGGCATGACCTGTGATGCATACCATATGACATCTCCAGTACCCGGTGGAGAAGGAGCAGCAAGAGCAATTCAACTGGCGTTGAAGGATGGAGGGCTGACCCCAGAACGCGTAAGTTATATCAACGCTCATGGCACGAGTACCCCAATAAACGACCCAACGGAAACTGCAGCAATCAAACTGGCTCTGGGTGACCATGCATACAAGGTAGCAGTCAGTTCTACGAAGTCCATGACAGGTCATCTGTTGGGTGGTTCGGGTGGTATTGAAGCAGTAGCAACAGTTCTGGCGATCGCCAACAACAGGATTCCACCAACAATCAATCTGGAAAACCCAGACGAAGGATGCGATCTAGATTACGTTCCCAACACCAGCCGCGCTGCTCATGTCGAAGTAGCACTATCCAACTCCTTTGGTTTTGGCGGTCACAACGTGACATTAGCCTTTAAAAAATACGACTAAAGTGGGAAATTTGAAATTTGGGAGTAAAGCCACAGAGCAAACAGCTCGATAGTGGCTTACTTTGGTTATAGGCTAACATATCCAAACATTCACGAGCAATTGCCCGCACTCAGAATGAAATATTTCTTCCCTACCCCCTATTCCCTAACCCCTAACCCCTAATTTCGTCGGTTCAGCAACCGATAATAATAGGAATGCGCCGTAAAATTAATTCAAAATCCATATCAAAAATCCCAAAATCTGACGCTTGTCCGTCAACAAGCACCAATGGGATGATACAGTTACCAGTCAACAGAGACTAGTTCCATTGGTAACCACTCGGTCACTGGTCACCAGTCACTGTTCACTGATTAGAGTGCTAACCCGTCGTAAAAACGAGAGATTATGGCTGTTGCAACCCAAACCCTCGAAGAACTTTGTATTAATTCAATCCGCTTTCTGGCAATTGATGCTGTCGAAAAGGCAAAGTCCGGTCACCCAGGGCTCCCTATGGGCGCAGCGCCCATGGCATTTGTTTTGTGGGACCGCTTTATGCGGTTTAACCCCAAAAATCCCAAGTGGTTTAATCGCGATCGCTTTGTCCTGTCGGCAGGTCATGGCTGTATGTTGCAGTATGCCCTACTCCATTTGACTGGTTACGACAGCGTAACAATTGACGATATCAAACAGTTCCGCCAGTGGGGTTCCAAAACTCCCGGTCACCCAGAAAACTTTGAAACAGAAGGGGTGGAAGTCACTACCGGACCTTTGGGACAGGGAATTGCCAATGCAGTTGGATTGGCGATCGCCGAAGCACATCTTGCCGGAAAGTTCAACAAACCCGATACCACACTTGTTGACCACTACACCTATGTAATTCTAGGTGACGGTTGTAACCAGGAAGGGGTTTCAGGCGAAGCTTGTTCCCTAGCCGGACACTTAGGATTGGGCAAGTTGATTGCTTTGTACGACGACAATCACATCTCCATCGACGGTTCAACTGATGTGTCTTTCACAGAAGATGTAAATAAGCGCTTTGAAGCTTACGGTTGGCACGTACAGCACGTTCAAGACGGTAACAACGACCTCGAAGCAATTGCCAAAGCCATTGAAGCCGCGAAAGCTGTTACCGATAAACCTTCCTTCATCAAAATCACCACCACCATCGGTTACGGTTCGCCCAACAAGCAAAACACTGCAGGCGTTCACGGTGCAGCCCTTGGTGGTGACGAAGTGAAACTCACCCGTGAAAACCTGGGTTGGGAACACGAACCCTTTGTCGTTCCAGAAGATGCCCTCAAGCACTTCCGCAAAGCAGTTGAGCGTGGTGCTCAACTAGAAACAGATTGGAACAAAATCTGGGCAGACTATAAATCCAAATACGCTGAAGATGCAGCCGAATTTGAGCGGTTGTTGAGTGGCAAACTCCCAGAAGGTTGGGAAAAAACACTACCTGTCTATAAAGCTGAAGATAAAGCAGTTGCTACCCGCAAAACTTCTGAAGTTACCCTAAATGCCCTTGCACCCGCTTTACCAGAGTTGATTGGTGGTTCTGCTGACCTCACCCACTCCAACTTAACCTACTTAAAAATATCCGGTGACTTCCAAAAAGGTCAATACCACAACCGCAACCTCCGTTTTGGAGTGCGCGAGCATGGTATGGGATCGATTTGTAACGGTATTGCCCTGCACGGTTCAGGATTAATTCCCTACTGTGCGACATTCCTTGTCTTTGCCGACTATATGCGAGCAGCAATTCGCTTGTCAGCACTGTCACAGGCGGGGGTCATTTATGTTATGACTCACGACTCCCTAGCTTTAGGAGAAGATGGTCCTACCCACCAACCAGTAGAAACCCTAGCTTCCTTGCGAGCAATTCCCAATCTCATCGTCTATCGGCCCGCAGATGGAAACGAAACCTCCGGTGCTTACAAAGTAGCAGTTGAACAAGCAAATCAACACCGTCCTACCCTACTTGCTTTCTCCCGGCAAAACTTACCTCAGTTACCAGGAAGCAGTATTGAAAAAGCAGCCAAGGGTGGTTATATCGTTGATGGAGATGAGAACGAAACACCCGATATTATCCTCATCGGTACTGGTAGCGAAGTACACCTTTGCGTCGAAGCTGCTCAGAAACTGAGAGAAGCAGGTAAAAAAGTTCGTGTTGTCTCCCTGCCTTCCTGGGAAATCTTTGAAGAGCAACCAGCAGACTACCGGGAATCCGTACTACCCAAAGCTGTTACCAAGCGGTTAATTGTAGAAGCTGCTTCTAGCTTCGGTTGGCAGCGTTACTTTGGTAGTGAAGGCGCGATGATTAGTGTTGAACGTTTTGGTGTTTCCGCTCCTGGTGGCGTTGCTATGGAGAAATTTGGCTATACAGTTGATAACGTGTTGGCTAAAGCAAAAGAATTGTTGGGTTAATTGACAACAGTTTATTTTCTTAATTTTTCTAAGGGTAGGCAATGCCTGCCCTTTTTTTACCAACATCCCATTTTGTGGTCTCCAAGATTAACTGCAAATTTTTCAAAAATTATTTAAAATTTTTAATATACTAGCTAAGCCTGTGTAAAGCAAACCCGGAGCAGAGATTGTGAGCGATATAGTAAAAGCGACTATTTCTGAAGAAATCTTTGCAGGCGGTGGAGAAATGGGGCAAGTGATGCGATCGCTCGACTGGTCGCAAACGCTTTTAGGTCCTGTATCTCAATGGGCACAAAGTTTGAAAACTGCTGTGGGCATTATACTACACTCTCGCTACCCAATGTTCGTTTGGTGGGGAGCAGAGTATGCTACCGTCTATAACGATGCTTACCGTCCAATCCTCGGTGCAACCAAGCACCCCCAATTTCTGGGACAGTCTGCCAAGGATTGCTGGGCTGAAGTTTGGGATGTTGTCGGTCCGTTAGCTGATAGCGTTTTAACCACAGGTGAACCTACGTGGTCAGACGATTTATTGCTGATAATGGATCGTTATGGTTATTTAGAAGAAACATATTTTACCTTCTCCTACAGCCCAATTCGGGATGAAAGTGGTGGAGTTGGAGGAGTCTTTTGTGCTGTCATTGAAACAACGGCACGGGTTATTGGAGAACGTCGTCTGAGAACATTACGAGAACTAGCATCCAATGCAGCACAAGCAAAGACTGTTCTTGAGGCTTGTAACATCGTAGGAGAAACGCTAGGTAAAAATTCAGCTGATATTCCCTTTGCCTTACTATATTGTTTAGAAGCAGAAGGCAAACAAGCAAGGCTGGTGAGAACTGCGGGTATAGAGGCGCTCACTCCTGCAAGTCCCGATCGCGTGGACTTGACTCAAGAAACAGATGCATATAATTTAACAAAAGTCAACCGCACAAATACAGCAGAGATTATTCACGATTTAACGGCTCGATTTGGGACACTTCCCATAACATCCCAGGTAGAACCCCCGTCCAAAGCAATAGTCATGCCCATCACTCAATCAGGAAAGCAACAACTAGCTGGATTGCTAGTGCTGGGTATCAGTCTCCGACGTGCATTTGATGATGAGTACCAAGGGTTCTTTGATTTAGTTGTCACCAATATTTCTACCGCAATTGCCAATGCCGATGCTTATGAAGCAGAACGCAAACGTGCTGAGGCGTTGGTAGAGTTAGATAAAGCAAAGACAGTCTTCTTCAGTAATATCAGCCATGAGTTTCGTACTCCACTAACGCTCATGCTGAGTCCCTTAGAAGAGACTTTAGCCAATCCAACAGGACCGAATCCTAGCGATCGCTCTACACTAGAAATTGCCCATCGCAATGCCTTGCGCTTGCTGAAACTGGTTAACACTCTGCTGGATTTCTCTCGTATTGAAGCAGGGCGCATGGAAGCAGTTTATGAACCAACCGACTTAGCAATGCTCACTGCGGATCTAGCAGGAGTCTTCCGTTCAGCCATTGAAAGTGCGGGGATGCAGTTGTTAGTAAACTGTCCTCCCCTTCCTGAAAGAATATACGTTGACCGGGAAATGTGGGAGAAGATTGTCTCAAATTTGCTCTCCAACGCCTTCAAATTCACTTTTGCGGGAAAAATTATCGTTGAACTGCGCTATTGTAGCAATCGCATTGAGTTAGAAGTGCGGGACACTGGTATAGGTATTCCAGCCACCGAATTGCCTCAGATATTTGAGCGGTTTCATCGAGTGCAAGGAGCTAGGGGACGGACTTATGAGGGTTCGGGCATTGGTTTATCATTAGTTCGAGAACTCGTACACCTGCATGGGGGTACGATTAACGTGAGTAGCGTTGTCGATAAAGAGACTAGCTTTATTGTATCAATTCCTACAGGATGCTCTCACTTACCGCAAGAACGTATTGGAGCAAAATCTACACTAGCATCTACAGCAGATTCCTACGTTGAAAGAGAATTTCCCTGGCTACCCGACGAGAAGTCCGGAAGCGAAGGAGGGAGAGAGCAAGAGAAATTCCCTGACTCTGTGACTCTCTCACCCTCTCACTCCTCTTCTGCGCGTATCTTGTTGGTTGATGATAACGCTGATATGCGCCAGTATATGAAGCGTTTGTTGAGCAAACAATATGAAGTGCAAGCGGTAGCCGATGGGGTAGCTGCTTTAGCTTCTGTTCATCAGCAACTCCCCGATCTTGTCATAACAGATGTGATGATGCCGAAACTAGACGGTTTTGGGTTGTTAGGCGAACTACGGGCTAACCCAAAAACAAGAGCCTTGCCCATCATTCTGCTATCTGCTCGTGCTGGAGAAGAATCCCGTGTAGAAGGATTAGAAGCAGGCGCAGACGATTATTTAATCAAGCCCTTCTCCGCCCGTGAATTGTTGGCTCGCGTTGAGGCAAATCTCAAGATGGCTCAAATGCGACAACGCTACCGCTCGTTGGTAGAAGCTACCTCGTCGATTGTCTGGGTTGCCGATGGTTCTGGCACTATTTTATCAGCACCAGCTTGGGGAACATTCACCGGACAAACGGAACAGCAATACCTGGGCTGGGGTTGGCTTAATGCGGTTCATCCAGATGACTGTCAACCTACACTCCAAATCTGGACTGACGCACTCCAGAAGAAGACTTCTTGGGAATGTGAGTATCGTTTGTTACATCAAAGCGGGCAGTATCGCTATGTTTATGTACGCGGCATACCCATCTTAGACACTACTGGTCATGTACGAGAATGGATTGGCACAGTCACTGATATCAGCGATCGCAAAAAAGCTGAGGAGCACTTAAGATTAGCCAACGAGCGGTTTGAGTTGGCGGCGACAGCGGTTAACTGTCTGATTTATGACTGGGACATTGAGCGAGATGTTGTGACAAGAACTGACGGGTTAACCAAAATTTTGGGTTATTCCTTGGCAGAAGCTGAACCAACGTCCAAGTGGTGGTGCGAACTCGTCCATCCAGAGGATTTACAGAGGGTACGAAACGAAGCAGCAATTGTCTTGACAAAGAGCGATCGCTATACCTGTGAATATCGAGTACTCAACAAAGACAAGCAGTATATTTATGTAGTGGATTGTGGCATCGTTGCTGCACGAGATGTTGACGGACAGCCAATCCGGATAGTAGGCAGTACGGTAAATATCACAGAACGCAAGCAGGCAGAGTCAGAACGCGCTCAACTACTTGAGCGAGAGCAGCAACACACGCGTCGTCTGCAAAAACTAACAGAAGCATCCATCGTCATTAATTCCACGTCATCACTGAATGAAAGATTGCAATTGATTACAGAGAAAGCTCGTGAAATTATTGAAGCGCATCAGTCGGTTACTAGCATGACAGTAGATGAAAACTGGGCACAAGCAATCCACACAATTTCCATGTCAGACAAATACGCCCAGTGGCAAGATTACACAACAAAACCAGATGGAGCGGGCATCTATGCATTAGTTTGTCGCATGCAACGTCCAATACGGATGACTCAGGC
Organism: Scytonema sp. UIC 10036; assembly: GCF_009725235.1. The sequence goes on along the minus strand of NZ_WJFC01000202.1, from coordinate 17,024 downwards.
TGAATTAGAAGCACATCCGGCTTGGCGCGGATTTGGTAAAGAAGCAGCCAACCATCCACCGATGAGGGGTTGGTTAGCTGCACCCTTCACTAGCCGGAACGGCAAAAACATCGGTCTCATCCAACTTTCTGACAAATGTTCTGGCGAGTTTACCCAAGAGGATGAAGCCATTCTGGTACAACTGGCGCAGATGGCATCAGCCGCAATTGACAATGCCCAACTTTATGAGGAATCTCAACAAGCTAATCGAGTCAAGGATGAGTTTTTAGCAATTTTATCTCATGAATTGCGTTCCCCACTCAACCCCATTTTGGGCTGGGCAAAACTTCTGCAAAGCCGCAAACTCGATAACCAGAAAACGGCTGAAGCCCTAGCAAGTATCGAGCGTAATGCTAAGTTGCAAATCGAACTCATTGACGATTTGTTAGATGTTTCCCGGATTTTACGTGGCAAGTTGAGCTTGAATATTTCTCATGTGAGATTGAGTCCTATTATTGAAGCAGCATTAGAGACAGTACGTTTAGCTGCGATCGCGAAATCAATTCAGATTAAGACGGTCTTAGAACCGAATTCTAGAAGCAGAGACTGCCCGAATCAACTACGAGTTGCTGGCGATCCCAACCGATTACAGCAAGTGATTTGGAATTTACTTTCCAATGCCATCAAATTTACTCCTAATGGTGGATGCGTAGAAATCAGATTAGAACAGGTCGGAGACTCAGTGAAAATTCAAGTCAGTGACAATGGCAAAGGCATTAGCCCACAGTTTCTGCCCCATGTCTTTGACTACTTCCGACAAGCCGATGCATCTACAACTCGAACACAAGGCGGGCTGGGGTTGGGGTTAGCCATTGTGCGACACCTAGTAGAGTTACACGGCGGTACCGTCACTGCAGCTAGTCCAGGGCTTGGACAGGGGGCAACTTTTGCAGTTATGCTGCCGATGCTGAACGTTGAGCCAGAAATAAAAGAGGATAAGCCAACAGACAGCGAACCCGATTTGACAGGAGTGCGCGTCTTAGTTGTAGAGGATATTGTTGACTCCCGCGAATTTCTAGTTTTTGTACTCCAACAGTATGGAGCGATCGCGATGGCAACTGCATCAGCCTGGGAAGCTTTTGAAGCGCTGCAACAATTTCAGCCAGATGTAGTTGTCAGCGACATTGGTATGCCAGGTGAAGATGGATATACTTTAATTCGTAAAATTAGAGAACTTGCTCCAGAACAGGGAGGTACAACTCCAGCGATCGCATTGACAGCCTACGCTAAAGACGAAGATCGCAATAAAGCACTTTCAGCAGGTTTTCAAGAGCATCTTTCCAAGCCGATAGAACCAGCAGAATTAGCATCCACCATCGCCAGCCTTCTTACATCAGAAAATCGATCTACAGAAAAATAAAGAATTAATTAGTGTCACTAGCCACTGGTGAATAAGTAAAGGGGGACAAGGGAATATAGCCCCGTGCAAGCCATTCCCTCATCTCCCACCTCTCCAAGATTCCCTCTCTTACATGGGCAGATAAAGAGCAGTAAACTACAGCACTTAGCGAACATCCAGTCCGAATAGTGAGTGGATGCGTTCGGGTTGCATATTGTTTACAGAGCCACAATATACGACACTTTACCTGCCCGTGTCGCTCTCCTACAGTTGAGTTTTTCCCCATACTAAGTGTTGGGTTTTGACCTGAACTTTTGGTTAGGTATTATTGATACACAAAGAGTTCGAGCCATTACTTAGCTCGCTTGAATACCAGACTCAATACTGCGTAGGTTTTGCATAAAAATACGAAATTACGTAGGTTGGGGAGCCAGCCCTGGTAGCGAAGCGTGGCGCGAATGCGCCATAGGAGGGTTTCCCTCCGCACCTTTACTGGCGTTTGAGGAACGAAACCCAACATTTCTTAGCATTTGTTGGGTTTCGCATTATTTCCCAAAACCTACGTAGTATTGATACCGGACTTCTCTCTCGATCCGGTGTCTCTAGCACAGAATGCAGCACAGCAGGTTCTGCAGAGCGTGCAGATTGTCACAGGAGGCGGAGCCTCTACTGAGGCATTCCCAGGCGGAGCCTGGGAACGAGATGGGAGATAATGCTTACTATATACAAAATATTACGTAGATAAAGGATATATTCTATATAAGACTCATTATCTTTTAACAATTCATTTAAAAATGAGTAGTTCACGAAAGATTAACAATTCCGCGTTTGAGCGCAATAAGAACTGCTTGAGTTCGGTCATTGACACCTAATTTGCTCAAAATATTGTTGATATGGAACTTAACAGTACTTTCAGAAATCCGCAGGGCAGCACTAATATCTTGGTTGCTCTGACCAACTGCCATTAAGCGAAGGACTTGCGTCTCGCGATCGCTCAGTTCTGGGTTACTCATCCTTTCTGCCAGTTTAGCACCCACTGTAGGCTGAAGGTACTTTTGGTTGCTAGCAACAGTACGAATAGCCGTTAAAAGTTCATCAGGTTCAGCATCCTTCAGCAAATAACCCTTTGCGCCCGCCCGCAAGCCGCGATAAATATCTTCATCACCATCAAAGGTTGTCAGTACAATAATTCTGGCATCATCAAACTCACTACAAATCACATCAATAGCAGCAACACCTCCCATTCTAGGCATCCGTAAATCCATAAGGGTAATATCGGGTTGATACTCGCGAAACATTTCTATAGCAGAATATCCATCATTAGCCTGTGCGGATCGCTACCATATCTGGCTCTCGTTCAAATCCATCGCCGCCAAGCCCTGGCGTACCAACAGGATGATCGTCAGCAATCAGGACGCGGAATAAGATTGGGACTGAAACTGAGATTTTTAGACATTTTTGTTGGTTGTTAGTTGTTAGTTGTTAGTTGTTAGTTGTTGTTGTTAGTTGTTGTTGGTTGTTGGTGTTGGTTTGGTTGTTGTTTAGTTTGTTGGTTGTTAGTTGTTTGGTTTTTAGTTGTTGGTTGTTTGGTTGTTGGTTGTTGTTGTTTAATAAAGAAAACCCACTAACACTTAACCACTAAAACCACTAACCCACTAACCACCACTTAACCACTAAACCACTATACCCACTTACCACTACCACAACTCTTTGTACCCTCTTTCCGAATGACTTCGTATCGGTCAAGTGTTGCCCCCAATGTGTTGAGCTCGTTCTCTCATTCCTAAAAGTCCATAACTATTATTTACAGATGCGCTGTCTGTATCAAATCCCCGTCCATCATCTTTAATTTTTAGAAGACACCGTGTTTGTTCGTATATCATTTCAACTCGAATTTCACTTGCTTTTGCATATTTTACCGCATTTGTCAATGCTTCTTGTGCAATTCGCAGGAGATTATTTTCTATATCTGTTCGTAGAGAATAAACTTCACCTGTTACTTCGCAAATAATACGAGTGTTGGAATAAGAATGCATCTGCATTGTTAGGCGGTTGAGAGCACTACATAAATCTCCATCCTCCAACAACTGCGGTCGCAGTGCCTCTACTGAACGACGTGCTTCTGTCAAACCTCTACGTGCTAAATCGCGTACTGTCTTGATATGTTCTTTGGCTTCCTCTGAAGCACCTTCCATCACTCGTGAAGCTGCTCCCAAATGAACGAGAATACCTGTGAAAGCTTGTGCTAGGGTATCATGAATTTCTCTTGCCATACGGTTGCGTTCTTCAAGAACAGATGCGTCTTCAGCTTGCTTGCGCTCGGTAATGTCTTGCCCTATACCTACAATCGTATCGTGATTCAATCGAATGTTTGCCCAGGAAGTATCGACATAATTTCCCCAGCGATTTCTAAGTTTAAAGTCTTGCCACCTTCCAGTAGCTGCTATCATATGTTCTAAAACTAAGGTACGAATGTTAGAATCGGGAAACAATTCTTCCAGTATATTAATTTGATGAATTTCTTCTTGAGATATCCCTAAGAGACGTTGGAACTCTCGATTTACTAGATGAAATCTACCTTCATTATCATAAAGAGTCAACATAACAGGAATGTGGTCAAAAATAGTTTGTAAAAGTTCTTTTTGCTCCCGCAGTGCTTCTTCTATTCGCTTGCGTTCTTCAAGTTCTGCTGTTAGCTTTAAATTTTGCTCTAAAAGTTCTTTGGAAAGCCGCCTAAGACGCAATTGATTTTCTACTCTAGCTAAAACTTCTTGCGATTCAAAAGGTTTGATGATATAGTCTACTCCACCTAAAGAAAAGGCTTTTACCTTGTCAAATATTTCGTGTAAAGCACTGATAAAAATGATGGGGATATCTTGTGTTCGAGGAGAAGCTTTTAAGCGATTGCACACTTCATAACCATCCATTCCCGGCATCATAATATCTAGTAAAATGAGATCGGGTAAATTCGATTGAATAAACCTTAGAGCTAATTTACTACTTGGGGCTGGGTGTACTTTGTAACCAGATTTTGATAGAATACTACTTAAAAGGTTTAGGTTATCGGGTGTATCATCAACAATCAAAATAGTTCCTTTCTCTAATAAATTTGTCACCGCATTCATTGTGATTTTCTAAAAAAGTTGAAAAAATATGTTATGATTATTATGATTCATCTAGTGTCAGGATGATTGAATGAAATCCAACAACTTCTCGTACTGAAAATTACGAGCCAAAGTATCTAGGACTTGGGATAAGGAAGGATTAAATTCAGAAACGAGATGAATAAATTTCTGGATCGACTCTACATCTAAAGCAAGGAGCGAACCATGCAAATTAGTAACTAAATTTTTAGGTAAGCTATCAATAGCGTTTTTGGTCAAAACATTAGCTTCATTTGTAACTGTTCGGTTTGTTTTGGATGAGTTAGTACTTTCATCATACACATAAGAAACACCAAGGTGTTTGTGTATAGCTTCAAAAATGTCTTCTAATTGAAAAGGTTTTCGGATAAAATCATCACAGCCTGTAGAGAGAAAAAGCTCTCCCTTGTCTTCAAAAATATCAGTGCTTAAGGCAATAATTTTAGTGGTGAACGAAGAATTTTGCTGCTGTTCTATAAAACGAATCCTTTGGATGGCGTCAATTCCATTTGAAACAGGCATTGGCAAAGTCATAAAAATCAAGTGTGGTTTCCAATCGTTCCACATTGCGATCGCTTCAGGTGGATTGCTGGCTTCTTGTAATTCAAAATTTAAGGGAGAGAGCAATTTCATCAACAATTGGCGGTTGTCTCGATGATTATCCACCACTAAAATGCGATACTGTGGTTGATTGGGAGCAACTGCGATGATGCGACGAGTTGCTTGTTGGTTATTAAGAGGCGCAGTTTTAACAACGCGGGTAGGAAGGTAAAATTGAAAGGTACTACCACAGCCGACACAAGAACTGACACTTATGTCGCCACCCATTAACTGTACTAAGGAGCGTACAATAGTTAATCCCAAGCCCGTTCCTTCTGAAAATTCTTGTCCTGTAGTCGTTTGGACAAAAGGTTCAAAAATATTGTCTAACTCACTTTCAGCAATACCGCAACCAGTGTCGGAAATTTCAAAATGTAAGGAATAAGGAGCGAGTATCCGTTCTTCGCCTCTAACATAAAGGGTGACTCCACCTGTCGAAGTAAATTTTAGGGCATTAGAGAGTAAATTTATCAAAATCTGTCGCAATTTGACTTCATCACCACGCACGTATCTTGGTACTTCTTGTTCGCGATGAAATAATAACTCTAACCCTTTATCATCTGCTATTAGCTGAAACATATTTTTCAAATCATCAAGCAGTTGATGTAAATCGAATTTATTTTCATTGACAGTTGTTCTTCCTGCGTCAATTTTCGATAAATCTAAAACTTGGTTAATTAACGTCAGCAGGTGTTCGCCGTTACGAACGATCGCCTGCACGTTTTCTTGGTGTTCTGGGAATAAGTCATTGGAACGGCTCATCAATTTTGCAAAACCCAGAATGGCGTTGAGTGGCGATCGCAATTCATGGCTCATATTTGCCAAAAACGCACTTTTAGCCCGGTTTGCTGCTTGTGCTGCTTCTTCAGCACGTCTGCGTTCTACAATTTCTTGTTGTAGTGCCAAAGTGTATTGTGCTGCTTGCATACTGAAATTATTGTCTAAATACATACGTTCTACCAATTGATTTTGATGAATTAATAGTGTTCAATTTTAAATTGACAAAACAAACATTATATGCATCAAAATTCATTCATTGCGAGCGGTAGGAGCTTCAGTCAAAAGACATAGCCCCTACTCTCAAGTAGTTGTACGCAACATAAGCTTATGCACTTTTGGTTAGGTCAGAGCTAGCAATTTTGTCAGTTCATACCTGTACTTAAGTCTAGGTACTAGTAGTCCGTCAAGCCAAAATTGACGGACTACTAGGGGTTAGAGGTTAGGGAAAAGGGATTTTCACGATCGCGACAGAATTTTTTGATTGAGATTGCCTTCTTAAGGTAGCCATTCCAAAACTACACCTACACGGCTGTCTTTCTCCTCTTTAGAATTTTGAAACTGAATATCTGTAGACAGCCGAAAGTCATGAGTCACAGCATAACTGACTGACAAAGTTGTTAAGCCTACTTCTTCACTAGTACGCGGGGCGACCCAACTTTGGGTCAAAGAAATATCTGCTGCACCACCACGAGACAACACGAAAAGCAGCTTGACTCCTAAATTCACGCCATTTGTTAAGTAGCTATCTGTTTCTAAGTGTCGGTAACCTGCAAGGGCTGCAATATTGATATAGCTTCCTAAAGGACGCAGATAGTAACGTAAATCTCCTCCGTAAGTCTCGCGCTGACCGTTAAATGTTGTTTGGTACTCACCACTCACCGTTAAGCGACTGCGACCGATCGAGACATCTTCAACACCAAGATTTAGCCCAAATGCTTCGTCTGTAGAAGGAAAGTATGACAAGCCAAACCTGATTCTTGTTGGAAAACTGGGGTCATTTTTGATTTCCTCCAATAAGTTGGGGACTTGACGCTGCCAGCGTTGCAATACTGGGCTATTCTTAATAATCTCTGGTTTTATATCTAAATCTTGGGCAGCTTTTGAAGGAGTTTCACACCAACCAGGGGTGGTTGTGAGAAGGAAGTTGAGGCTCAAACCAAAACAAATTCTTTTAACCCCCCATTTTTGCCATTGTTTGGGGGGCAATAGACTATGCTTTTTGCATTTGTGGTCGATCAACCTGTGTACCTAAGGTGTTGGGGATGTGGTGGGTGATGGCGTTGGGCTACTTGTGGGTGTAGCAGTGGGAGATGTTGTTGGCGTTGGGGACGCATTTTCTGTAGGTGCGGGAGTAGTGGAAGTCGATCGCGATGCTGGTTTTTTGGGAGATGACGAAGATGAATTGGTTGGTGGTTTAGAGTTGGTAGAACTTGATTTTGAGCGTTGCTGCTGGTAATAGCTCGTTACTTTTTTAACGTAATCACCTGTAAATCCACTATTGCAACCCGTATAATTACCAGTCATCCACCAACAAGCCACACTACGCACGGCAGCAGTTTCATTACCCGTTGCGGAATACTGCTTGTTCAGTTCACGGGTTGTAATACATGAGACAACTTGACGTGCTAGATTGGCATCATTCTCAAACTGTGTCGGTGTGACTTCTTTTTTTAGACAATTTTTTGACCAACCTCTGAGAGTTTCTGGTTTGACTTGCCAATCACTGTAATATCCATCATTTTTACTACCAGTTTTAGGTGCAGCAAGTCTCAGGGCTTCCACCATCGCCGCAACTTGGGCGTTAGATACTTGTTGCTTTGTTTGAGCAAAAGCAGATTCTGGAATCACTAGCGAAGATAATCCCAAGCTGAGAGTTATTCCAACTAGCCGCGATAAGCCGGGTACGGCTTGCGCTAAGAGCGATCGCATTTCATTGTTCCTCACAAACACAAACTTCTCAAGGATAAAGGATAAAGGATGAAGGATAAAGTAGAAATGTCTCTACAGATTGAAGAATTTAACCTTTTATCGTTTGTAGTTGCGCTGTCTTCGCATACATTCAAACTACATACGTACTATAAGTGTTTATTCAAACATGGTACTATGGTTATGTTTGTCATAATTTATACTTATTCAGCATTTTTAGGTGCTTATGTACGGGTGCAAGAGTATTAGCGGCGATCGCTCCACTTGCAGCCACTGCGGGTAAACCGATACCGGGAAAGGTGGAGTCTCCACAGCACAACAACCCTGCTAGAGGTGTACCCGAGCCGGGAAAAAACCCTTTTCCTGCTGGAATTGCCGGACCATAAGAACCTCTATGACGGCGCAAATAGCGTTCGTGAGTTATGGGTGTGCCAACAAGTGTCACTTCAAGGCGCGAGCGCACATCTGGAATAACTCGTTCCAACGCTTGCCACATAACTTCTGCACGTACTTGCTTTTGCTTGGCATATTCCTCACTCTTTCTGTCCATTCCCTGCCAAACAGAATAGGGTTCGCTACCGGGAGTATAAGCGTGAATAACGTGCTTTCCTGGTGGTGCTAGTGATGGGTCTAATACTGATGGAATTGATATCAGTACAACATTTTGAGGCGCAGTGACACCAAGATTCCAATCTTTAACAAACAAGTAGTGGCAGGCAAGATCGGAACGCAATCCTCGTGCATCTATACCTAAGTGTAGGTGCATAAAGCTCTCACATTCAGGTGTACTTGCTCGTTGTTCCTGAAACTGTTTTGGCACTGCTCCAGTAGGAAGCAACTTGAGTGTATCCCAAACAGATGCATTTGAGACCACTGCTCGACGTGCCATTATTTTTTTACCATCACGCGATAAGCCGGGTACGGCTTGCGCTGAGCGCGAACGTACACCCACAGCACGATTATTTTCCACCAGAATTTCTTCGACATGAGTGTTTAACATCAGCTCACCCCCATGCCGTTTCAGTCCCCTCACAAGTGCATCTACCAAAGCACCACTGCCACCTATGGGGTAATCAAGCATCACACCAGGGCGATACCAATCAGCAAACATAAACGCCACCTCAGCTGCACTGGTACCACTTGCTGGCAATCCTGAGAGAAGAAAACACAGCAAGTCCAGCCAATTGCGCGTAAAGGGATCTTTGATAACACTGTCCATAATTGGACTAAAAGCTCCCATAAGCTTGGGGAAACTGGCAATATGCTGAAACAAAGACGGAGCAAAGGAACCTACAGTCAACACTGCACCGATATCCAAGCGGAGAGCTGCTGGTGACATTGCAGTTGCAGCACGTCCGAGGGGTGCCATCACTTGCTGTAACTCCCGCCATTCAGCTACAGCTTTCTCACCACGCAATCTTAATAAAACTTCACAAAATTGGTCACCTCCTACTGAGGTATCAAAATCTCCTTCTGGCAGACAACATCCCCAAGTATCGTATGTTACAAAATTTAAATCTTCACCAATTGCGTCCAGTACTTGTCTGAGAGGATTGGGTGAAGGGCTGTAAGACAATCCAGAATACAGAGAAGGACCTGAGTCAAACTTGTAACCATTACGTTCAAAACTGTGTGCGGCTCCTCCAGGGATTGAGTGGCTCTCACAAACCACAACATCAAAGCCATATTTTGCTAGAAGAGCAGTACAGCTTAAACCACCGATGCCGCTACCAATTACGATTACATCCGTCACGCGATCGCTAGTCATTAATATTACCTAAAAAAAGTTTGCAAAATTACATGAAGTACAGTTAAATTATTGCTAGTTGTTTTGAGGACAGATCGTGCGTAAACTGTCAGTAACTCTTCTCCTCATCCTGGGGTCTAGTGTATTTTTTGCTACTACAACACGTGCTTCTGAAAAGCTCCCCCTGACTACTTTAGATCTGCGCGACCACCAAATTACCATCAATAGTACTCCTAATGGATTTGCATATACGGTGAGATCTTCAGACGGTACCATACTTGATGCTCAACTGAATGATACTCAACTACAGGCAAAATATCCTGATATTTATGATGCTGTGCGCCCCGCAATGGCAGATGGTAAGGGAACAAATGACGTAAAAGTTTGGGGTGGAACTCAGCACGTTCCAGCCAATGCTCTACCAAAATAGTCGAAGGGGCGGACAATTTGCCCACACTGTGGAGGGGGATTGGGCATTGGGCATTGGCCATTGGGGAGTAGTTAATGCGTCATAGATACTTAGTTTACTTGCGACGATTTTTACTAGCAGGAATTAGTTTCTTACTACTACCACTGCTATTTTATGGATGGTTATGTCTTCAACGCCCACCCCAAACAAATTTGGAGCAAGCTCTCTTTGATGGAATAGTTTACAAGCGTATTGCTAGTTCCATACCACGTCCAGTTATGACGCATATCGTCACAATAGACTTAACAACGCCAGGGATTAAAGCACTTGTCACTCCCGGAGTAAAAACTTTAGATGATGGTGAAACTAGAGCACAAACAACTTCAGAATTTCTCAGCAAGTTTAAGCTGCAATTAGCAGTTAATGCCAGTTACTTCCATAATTTCTACGAAAAAACTCCTTGGGATTATTATCCCCACAGTGGCGATGTTGTCAATCCCATTGGTGAGGCTATTTCTAATGGTATCCGTTATTCCCAACCTGAAAAATACTGGTTTGTGTTATGCATCTCAACTACCAATGGCGCTCGGATTTTGAAAAGTGAAAAGTGCCCTGAAGGAACAGCACAAGGCGTTGCGGGTAGTCAGATTTTAGTTGATCGCGGTCAGTCAGCTATTTCTGACCTAGGTAATGACAAACCTTATCCGCGAGTTGCAGTTGCTGTGAATCGAGAAGGGACAGAACTTTGGCTAATTGCTGTTGATGGCAAACAATTATTCTACAGCGAAGGCGTTGCGATCGCCGAGCTAACAAAGATTATCCTAGATTTGGGTGCTTACACTGCATTGAATATAGATGGGGGCGGTTCAACAACACTAGTCATGGCAACAGATGGAAAACCAAAAGTTTTAAATGCTCCGATTCATACGAGAGTACCCATGCGCGAACGTCCAGTTGCCAATCACTTGGGATTCTACACTCTCCCGATTAAAAAACCCCTCTCCCGTGCAGAGAGGAGTTAGAATAGGTTCAGGAATCGCAACCTAAGGACTCACGAGTGGGTACACCTGTTTTAGGATTTACTCCAGTTGCGTTCGCACAAAGCTTTTTTACTTCTAAACGATCTAAAACTGCATTACTAAAATCAGCACCTGTGACGTCAACATTATCAAAAACAGAGCGCAACATCATTGCGTTTGTAAAAACTCCCTCACTTAAATCAGCACCTTTAAAGTCTGATAGATAAGCTATGCCATCGGTAAAATCAACACCGTGGAGATTCGCTCCCCGCAACAATGATGCGTTAAAAACTCCACCACGGAGATCGGCATTGCTAAAATTTGCGTTTTCCAGTTTGAGACTAGTGTACTCTTGCCCAATCAAGCTTTGGTTTGAAAAATCTTTACCACTTAGCTGATTGCTTGTGGCACGACTGATACTGGAAGAACTTGCTGCATATGCTGACAGGGGAGACAACAAAAGAACCATAGCCAAGACTAACCCAGCTAGTGCTTGCCAATACCTCATAATGCTAACTTCATAAATCGCAACATCTCTATTAAACAATATTAAGAACCCTAATTCAATCGCGTGCAGCATTTAAACCTAACATTCTTCACACAATTGCTAAACTCTAACATTAGAGGGAAAGGTACTAACCATAAACAGTGGTTTCCCATCTCCATAAAGGTTGCTGCCAACAAAGCTGGGATTACCCAGCGCAGGAAATAATTAATTTATTGTCCTGAATTTGGAAAGCCAGATTTACTAGTGGTTTGATAAGGTTATTAATTGCTCTAACAGTCCCTGGGAAATACCCAATCCATCATACTGATAGTCAAGCACTCTCAAAAATATCTCAAGTTTACTATCAAAAGAAGAATTGCAAACTATGTGGCAAGAATCAGCACAGAATGATATTTTAGAATTTGATGATTTTGCAAATTTTCAAGAGCGGAAATTTTCTTGCTCAATGACGTGAGAAGAAGCAACGCTATACATATGCGGGTATTTTACCTATATGGATTCGAAATGCTCCGCCAAGGTGCGGTATAACAGCAATACAGTGACAAAACGAGCAAATATGCTTTGTCAATGTATAATTCATATCACTGCTTGTAGTGTAGGAGTGATTTTTGGATAAGCAGTAAGCGATCGCATACCAGTGCTAAGACTTCCGTACCTTAGTCTCCTAGCATTTCGGTGATATTCCTGAGTCGTTTACTATACCAAAACGGTCGCTTCAAACACTTTTACAAGCAAAACAAAACTTGGGAAGCAATCCCAAGTTTATCATTAAAAAAAACGTGCTTACTTATAGTTATGACATCAAAAGAAGCGAGCAGCGACAAAAAAGTTGAAATTTCTTCTGCTAAACCAGAAACTACGGTTGAACAAACGCCAGAGCCTGCGCCCGAAGAATCCACAGCCCCAAAGGCAGAGCAAAAGCCCACTTCTAAGGCAGAGCAAAAGCCCACTTCTAAGGCAGAGCAAAAGCCCACTTCTAAGGCAGAGCAAAAGCCCACTTCTAAGGCAGAGCAAAAGCCCACTTCTAAGGCAGAGCAAAAGCCCGCTCCAGAAGCAGAGCAAAAGCCCGCTCCAGAAGCAGAGCAAAAGCCCGCTCCAGAAGCAGAGCAAAAGCCCACTCCTGAGGAGCCTGGTGCTATCTTTCAAGCAGTTGGTGTCATCACAGGCAAGGTTAAGTTTGGAGAGGCGAACAACAATACCATTACTATTGGTACTAAGGAATACCCACTGTTCTATGCCCCGCGCAAACAGAAAGCTTTTGATGCACTCAAGAAAGAGATAGAAGCAAGTGGCGAATCTACCCAAAGGGTTGTTGTTTATCCAAGGTTTACTCATTTTCCCGGTAGGGACGTACCGCCGAATGTTGGCTTCCAACTCGTCGGCTTTGACAAAGGACGCCATGAAGAGGTGATTTCAGAAGAACTCGCTGATATGGAGTTTAAACTTTGCGGATTGTGGCAGTTTATTCCTGTTTGTCGCACACCATGTATCTCCGTTTTCAAGAATTTTACTAAAGAACGACTGGAGCACATTAAACAATCGGAACCAGCCAAAAAAGTAAAATACATGAAAGCCAGTCATTTACCTTTGTTCTGGCGAGACGCATTGGTACCACCTTTTAGGTTTAATCCCAAAGCATCAAAAGAAGAGCAAGGTAAACCAGTTTTTGTTCAAATTAAGGCAAAGTTTGTGCCACATCGGGACGCTTTTGAATTTGACTCATTACTGGGATTGCCACTGGAGAAACCACCAAAGTTCCTCAAAGCTAGTAAAGATGACAAAGCAACAGCGATCGCAGAAAAAAGAGCAGCGCTAAAAGCAGCGGGTAAGGACCCTGGTCCCGGCCCGTCAAAAGGAAAACCACCTTTTAAAGGCAAGCCCAAAGGAAAGTTTCCAGGCAAACCTCAGGGTAGTCCTGAAGGTGGTCCTCAGAGCAAACCGCAGGGCACTCCTGAAGGTGGTCCTCAGAGCAAACCGCAGGGTAGTTCTGAAGGTATTCCTCAGGGTAAACCTCAGGGCAGTTCTGAAGGAAAACCAAAGGATTTACCAAAGCCCAAGCCAAAGCCAAAGCCACAACAGCCCTAGGTTAGGTTAAGCAATAGAGACGCGCCATGGCGCGTCTTTACATATCTAAAAATTTTGCTTCTCAAATTCAATAAACAACGGGTTAAAAATTATTTTTCAACCAAAAAGGCGCGAAAATATGTAGGAGTGTAACGATATATTGTGATCCACTCTACTAAAACAACCCGTGGCTAATCAAGAAGAAATCGCCCTGTCTTTAGCGAGAACACCTTTATTTGTTATTGCCCAAGAACTGAAAGCAAGATTAACTAGCTTTGGTGGTTGGGAAATGCCCGTACAGTATACAGGTATTACAAAAGAGCATGAAGCAGTGAGAAATGCAGCAGGAATGTTTGATATTTCCCACATGGGTAAGTTTATCCTGCAAGGCAAAAACCTCATCACCCAACTCCAGCATTTAGTTCCTTCAGACTTAAGCCGTTTGCAACCCGGTCAAGCACAATATACTGTCTTATTAAACCCTCAAGGTGGTATTATAGACGACATTATTGTTTACTACCAAAGTGAAGATCCAACTGGGGGACAACGGGGAGCGATAATAGTCAATGCTGCCACCACCAGCAAAGATAAAACATGGCTGCTGCAACACCTAAATTTAGATGAGCTTGTTTTCCAAGATCTTTCACCCGAAAAAGTCTTAATTGCCGTGCAAGGACCGCAAGCTGTGAGTTTGCTGCGATTGTTTGTTGACAAAGACATTACCCAAGTCAAGGCATTTGGACACTTAGAGGCAACAGTATTCGGTAAGACCGCATTCCTTGCCCGCACTGGTTACACGGGGGAAGATGGATTTGAAGTCATGCTAGATCCAGATGCTGGAGTAGAGTTGTGGCGCAGTCTGCTGAACGCTGGTGTTATTCCTTGCGGATTGGGTGCAAGAGATACCCTTCGCCTTGAGGCTGCAATGGCACTTTACGGACAAGATATTGATGACACCACCACCCCTTTAGAAGCTGGTTTGGGCTGGCTGGTACATCTTGATAAAAAAGAAGACTTTATTGGTCGCTCAGTTTTAGAACAGCAAAAAGCGAACGGAGTGCAACGCCGATTAGTTGCTTTGCGAATGCAAGGACGTAACATAGCCCGTCACGGATATCAAGTACTTTCTCAAGGGGCAGTTGTTGGAGAAATTACAAGTGGTACACTATCACCTACACTTGGCTATCCTATTGCTCTTGCCTATGTTCCAACTAAACTCGCCACAGTCGGTCAGCAACTAGAAGTAGAAATTCGAGGTAAAGCCCACCCTGGGGTAGTTGTTAAGAAACCTTTTTACCGTTCAAAAAATCGCTAATTGCTAATTGCTAATTGCTAATTGCTAATTGCTAATTGTGTCTTTACTATGAGCTATTAGCCATTAGCCATTAGCTATGAGCTATTAGTCATTATCTGTGTTAATTTTTTGATGTGGATGAGGAAGTGATATGTCTTTGGAATATCCCGATAATTTAAGATACCTAGATACCCATGAATACGTGCGCCTTGATGGAGATATTGCCACCATTGGCATTACTGCCTTTGCTGTGGAGCAATTAGGGGATGTTGTGTTTTTGGAGCTACCAGAAACTGGTGATACTGTGACCAAAGGAGAAAGCTTTGGCTCAATCGAGTCAGTGAAAGCTGTTGAATCCTTGAATTCACCAGTGAGTGGCACAGTGGTGGAACGCAATGACGCTTTAATTGACTCTCCCGAACAAGTGGCAGATGATCCTTACGGAGATGGTTGGTTGCTAAAAGTCCGTGCTGACGATCCTGATGATATTGATGATGCATTGACTGCAGAGGAGTACAGCGCCCAGGTGGAAGGGTAGACTAGGGGTAGGGGGTAGGGAGTAGGGAGTAGGGTAGGGAGTAGGGAGTAGTAACAACTAAGAAGTATTCAAGATTAATCAATCTTTGATACAACATAGTTCAGTTTCCTCTAACCCCTAACCCTAACCCCTACTCCCTACCCCTATCCAGAAATTTCGTTACAATTCGATAAATTAATCACACATACATGACGCGTTAAATCTACTTGTTGCAAAATATTAAGTATCGCGTCTAGAGAGAAATTTGTGATAAACTACGAGTCTCGTGTTGAGTTAACTCTTAAACAACCGTTGAAGAACAAAAGTGAGAGATTGAGCTTTCAAGCAAGGCACATTGGACCGTCATCCAATGAAATTCAGCAAATGCTTGAAGTCTTGGGTTACAGCACCCTTGACAAGCTAATTGACAAAACCGTTCCACAAGGAATCCGGTTATCTCGCCCGTTAAAGTTGCCAGAAGCAAAAACTGAGTACGCAGCCCTCGCTACTTTAAAAGAAATAGCCTCAAAAAATCAAGTTTTCCGTTCATTCATCGGTATGGGGTACTATGACTGTATTACACCTCCGGTAATTCAGCGGAATATCCTGGAAAACCCTGGTTGGTATACTGCCTATACTCCCTATCAACCTGAAATTGCTCAAGGACGGCTAGAAGCACTGCTGAATTTCCAAACAATGATTATTGATTTAACTGGTTTGGAAATTGCCAATGCTTCATTACTCGATGAAGCAACAGCAGCAGCAGAAGCTATGAGTATGAGCTATGGTGTTTGCAAAAGTAAAGCAAATAGTTATTTTGTTTCTCAGGACTGCCATCCCCAAACTATAGATGTGTTGCAAACACGGGCAAATCCTTTGGGAATTAAGATTGTTGTGGGAGACCATCAAACCTTTGATTTTTCTGAACCCATTTTTGGAGCAATTCTTCAATACCCTGCGACTGATGGTACAATCTACGACTACCGCGCTTTTGTAGAAAAAGCCCATGCTGAGGGAGCATTGGTGACGGTAGCCGCAGATCCATTAAGTCTGGTTTTACTGACACCTCCTGGTGAATTTGGTGCTGATATCGCTATAGGCAGCACCCAGCGTTTTGGTATTCCTCTGGGTTATGGGGGTCCTCATGCTGCTTACTTTGCTACTAAAGAAGAGTACAAGCGGCAAGTTCCAGGAAGAATTGTTGGTGTATCAAAGGATGTTCGGGGTAAACCTGCATTGCGTCTTGCTTTACAAACGAGAGAACAGCATATCCGTCGTGAAAAAGCTACCAGTAATATCTGTACGGCACAAGTGTTGCTAGCAGTGATGGCAGGTATGTATGCTGTGTATCACGGTGCGAGTGGGTTAAAAAAAATTGCTGAGAATGTCCACCAAATGACTGTGATGCTGGCGGAAGGTTTGAAGCAGTTGGGTTACAGCATTTCAAACGAGTCTTTCTTTGATACTGTGCGTGTCAATTTAGGAGAACGCAGTTTAGAGGAGATTTTAGCCGCTGGTGAAGCACAACGTATGAACATACGTATTTTTGACAGAGGTAGTGTTGGTATATCTTTAGACGAAAGAACTACGGTAAAAGATTTAATTGACCTCTGGAAAATATTTTCAGCTAAGGATGTCT
>NZ_WJFC01000201.1 GCF_009725235.1 Scytonema sp. UIC 10036 | reverse complement strand
CCCCCTACCCCCTACCCCCATACTTCAAAGGGTCAACCAGACCCAATTCCTCAAAAGCAGCGAGACGCAGGCGACAAGAATCGCAAACTCCGCAAGCCACTTCACCACCTGCGTAGCAAGACCAGGTAAGTTCCCATGGAACCCCTAAGCGATTGCCAAGTTGGATAATTTCCGTTTTCTTCAGTTGGATCAAGGGCGCGGCGATCTTGATAGGATGCCCCAATCGCCCTTGCTTTGTTCCCAAACAAAACACCTCCTCCATGGCATGAATATAGTCAGGACGGCAATCTGGATATCCAGAGTAGTCCAAAGCATTAACGCCAATATAAACTCGTTCGGCAGCTATAGTTTCGGCGTAGGCAAGGGCAAAGCTGAGAAAGATGGTATTGCGGGCTGGGACGTAGGTAATTGGTATGTTTTGAGACATTTCTGAAAGCGATCGCCCTTGGGGCAAATCAATGGAGTTATCTGTCAGTGCTGAACCGCCCCACTGACTTAAATCGAACTTCACCACTTGATGTTGTACTACCCCAACACGAGTAGCGATCGCTCCTGCTGCTTGTAACTCTCGTTGGTGACGCTGCCCATAATCAAAGGACAGGGCATAGCATTCACAACCATCAGCCATTGCTTGGTACAGAACAGTAGAAGAGTCTAATCCACCTGACAATAAAATAACAGCTTTCATTTTAGGGAATAGGAAATAGGGAATAGGGAATAGGGAATAGGGAATAGGGAATAGGGAATAGGAAACTGAGTTTTGAGGATTGTTCAAAATCAAGTTCAATTTCCAATTTCCAATTTCCAATCCCCAATTGCCAATTGCCAATCCCCATTGCCCCTAATCCATTTTTTCAATGCAACCTAAGGAAGTTCACTTACGTCATGGTTTTTTCTAACGTTAATCAACGTAAAGTCAAAAAAGCACAAAAGCATCACTTTAAACTAAATGCATAAAACTAACCCAAAGTGCGGGAACTCACATGAAACTTTGAAATTCTTCATAATAAGAACCTCTATGTTACCATCTGGATGGTTTTAGACGACTAATCATTGGCATTCTTAAGTATGACAGCCAATGAACGTAGTGTCTTTATATTTGGTGGTTGAGGAGATTATAAGAGTGCAAAATAGAAGCATGTTGCCAGGAGAACACAATGGTCAAGCACAGCGCAACTACCCACGTTCGGTCCGCATAGGCGTGATCGGTGTGGGCAATATGGGACAGAATCACGCCCGTATACTGAGTTCGATGAAAGATGTTGAACTGGTGGGTGTAGCTGATATTAACGTAGAGCGAGGCTTAGAAACTGCGAGTAAATACAAAGTACGTTTTTTTGAAGATTACTGTGACTTACTACCCCTTGTAGATGCAGTTTGTATTGCCGTTCCTACACGATTGCATTACGCCGTAGGTATCAATTGTCTGTTAGCGGGAATTCACGTACTGATTGAAAAACCAATCGCAGCTAGCATATCTGAAGCAGAGTCTTTAGTCAATGCCGCAGCTGAAACTGGGTGCATTCTTCAGGTGGGACATATTGAACGATTCAGCCCAGCATTTTTAGAATTGACAAAGGTGCTGAAAACCGAGGAAGTATTGGCGCTAGAAGCCCATCGCATGAGTCCTTACTCAACTCGAGCAAACGATGTTTCTGTTGTTTTGGATTTGATGATTCATGACATCGACTTACTTCTGGAATTAGCTTCTTCCCCAGTTGTCAAGTTAACAGCTAGCGGTAATCGTACCTTAGATTCTGGTTATCTGGATTATGTCACTGCCACTTTAGGTTTTGCCAATGGTATCGTTGCTACCTTGACAGCAAGTAAAGTGACACATTGCAAAATCCGCCGCATTGTCGCCCATTGTAAAAACTCATTTACAGAGGCAGATTTTCTTAAAAATGAAATTTTGATTCACAGGCAAACCCCTGCCAACGCAATGAATGATTATCGACAAGTACTGTACAGGCAAGATGGTGTAATTGAAAGAGTTTACACAAGCAATACTGATAAGCTGGGGGCAGAATTAGAACATTTCGTTAACTGCGTGCGTGGTGGCAATCAACCCTCTGTTGGCGGAGAACAAGCGCTCAAAGCCCTGCGATTGGCAACCTTAATTGAGCAAATGGCTCTAGAAGAGCGGGTTTGGAATCCATTGGATTGGCAATCTGAATCGAGAGTACAATCACTGACTCCTATAGTTTAATTGGGGACAAGGGGGACAAGGAAGACAAGGGGGACAAGGAAGACAAGGAGGAAATGGGAACGCTGCTCCCTTGTCTACGCCCTCTACCTTGTCTACTCCCTACCCCCTAGCCCTAGAGCAACTATTTTTGATACCTTGACTGATATCGGGGATATTATAAGCTTATTGCAACAATCTTTTAAGTAGTTCTCGTGAACTGCATACACTAGAAAAGGCGAAAAAACTAATACACTTTCTGCTCTTTGCCTTTTGCCATCTACCTTATTTTGCAGTTAGCTATTCTAAAACGTGTATAACAGAATTGATGAAAAAGGAATTGGTCGCATGATTGGGAATTAATTTCCTAATCCCCAATCCCCAATCCCCATTTTCAAACCACTCACCAAGCAACATTAGGAAAAAATTTGATGACGGATTGGATAAAAGAGATTATCGAATCTCTAGGCTATTGGGGAATTGCCCTGCTGATGTTTCTCGAAAACTTATTTCCTCCTATTCCCTCGGAACTGATTATGCCCTTGGCAGGATACACATCCAATCTGCCAGGGGCTAAGCTTAATGTTCTAGGCGTGTTCTTTGCAGGGCTGGTAGGTTCCGTGGCGGGCGCACTGGTATGGTATTATCCGGGAAAATTTCTGGGAGAAAAGCGCTTATCTGCCCTAGCGGACAAATATGGGAAATGGTTGAGTGTATCAAGCAAAGATATTGTTAAAGCGAAAGGTTGGTTTGATAGGCAAGGTACAAAAGCTGTTTTGATCGGTCGCCTTGTGCCAGGAGTTCGGACGCTAATTTCCGTTCCCGCCGGTGTCAGCAATATGCCCTTGATACCTTTTATAATTTACTCTACATTGGGTAGCGCTGCCTGGGTAGGTTTGCTAACATACTCAGGATATGTGTTGGGGAGTCAGTATGAACTTGTGGACAAGTACCTAGCTCCTGTATCTAAAATTGTTCTTGCGGTTCTCATCGTGGCATTCATTGCCTGGGTAGTGAAACGCAGGAAAAAACACAGGAGACGGTAAATACTGTTATGTGCATAAAATTATAAAAAAGTTATGTGTTGTTTCCCCAAAAGCAAGCGTAGCTAGCCCTCAAGCTCAACTCACTGTTTTCTCACTTTAGGGGAAGCAGTGAAAGCTATGTGTCAGAATCTTTGCTGAACTATTTCTCTCGTATTCGGCAGAGTTCAAGCGAGTTAAAGCAGCTCGGGGTTTTCTGATACACGCATTTTTGTAAGATGGGCATGATAACTTGTTAGAGCGAATAAACTACTAGGAGCTTTCATGACAGACCAACCATCCGCCGCTACCCCTATGAATGCTGCTGCTATCCCCATGAACAGGGTCTCAGCAACTACACCAATCAATGCAACTCCAACTCAACCCGCTCCCACAAGCACTGGGAAAAAGATTCTGAGTATTGACTTAGGAAGAACTTCTACAAAAACCTGCGTCAGTCGGGAACCTGGTAACGTAACGTTTATTTCCGCTAACGTCAAAGAAATGTCCATGGAACAGGTGCGTGGGGGTGTTTTTGAAGCCCGTGCTACTGACCCCTTAATGGACCTTTGGCTGGAGTACCAAGGCAGTGGCTATGCTGTTGGTCAGTTAGCTGCGGATTTTGGAGCTAATTTAGGTGTCGGTCAATCTAAGGTAGAAGACGCCCTCATAAAAGTCCTAGCAGCTGCTGGTTACTTCAAACTTAAGGACGAAATCTCAGTTGTACTGGGGTTACCGTACCTTTCTCAAGAGCAATTTGAACGGGAAAAAGCCCAATTGATTAGCCAGCTTTCCGGACCTCACATCATGAACTTTCGTGGTGAATCGGTAAGCTTAAATATTACCAAGGTTTGGGTGATGCCAGAAGGTTATGGCAGCTTGCTGTGGTGCGAAGCTCAGCCTAAAAAGGCTGCTACAGTCATGCCCGATTTTACCAAAGTTTCGGTGGCAATTGTTGATATTGGACATCAAACAACCGATTGTTTGATGGTTGATAACTTCCGCTTTGCCCGAGGTGCTTCCAAGAGTGAAGATTTTGGAATGAGCAAGTTTTACGAACTCGTAGCAGCTGAAATAGAAGGTGCGGACAGCCAATCTTTGTCTCTAATTGCCGCAGTGAATCGTCCAAAGGGCGATCGCTATTACCGTCCAAGGGGTTCGAGCAAGCCAACTAACCTAGATGATTTTCTGCCCAACCTTACTGAGATGTTTTCTCGCGAAATTTGCAGCCGCGTGTTAGCATGGCTGCCAGAACGCGTTACTGATGTTATCCTAACTGGAGGTGGTGGAGAATTCTTCTGGGAAGATGTTCAACGCCTACTGAAAGAGGCTAAAATCAATGCACATTTAGCTGCACCATCACGGCAAGCAAATGCTTTGGGGCAGTATATTTATGGAGAGGCACAATTATCCTCTGCACGCTCTGCTAGGGCTTAATACTGATGTTCCAATGGTCAAAAAAGGTAGTTAAATCGGTTACCTTCAACCCAGGGGTCGCTGACGAGAGCTTATTAGCCCTCGTAGAAAGTCAATTGGAAAAAGATCCAGAAAAAACTTTTAGCGATCTCTGTAAAGAGGCGTTATGGCAATCTTTATGCGTACCGGAATCTGTACGACCTACCCCCAAACCAGTCGCAACAGATCCACCAACATTAACACCAGCACCGACTACAGTACCATCTGCACCAACAGCAATATCAGCCGCAACACCACCAGGAGTTGAAACACAAATTGCCGAGATGCAGAGTCAAATAGCCGACCTTGAGGAACGTTTTTTTGCTAAGGAGTCTTATCGATTAGAGACCATGGAACGTCATCTGACACAACTCAGTCAACAAGTTGCACAGTTGGCAATCATGATGAATCAAGTCTCAACAGTACAGCCTCTAACCCAAGCTCAAGCTGTACCAACCGTTGAAGTTGTTAACCATACTCCTTTGCCCACCAATGCTGCTGTCCCACCTCCTCCTTTAGAAGAGGTAGACCCAGTAATCAGCCGCCTTAGCCAATTCTTAGACGATTTCTAGAGAAAATCAGGTGTACGAGTCTTCTGCTGGTGTGTAACCTCCTTAATGGAATTCCCTGTTAAGGAGGTTTAATATTTGATAAATTGTATTACGTATATTTAAAAAAATCAAGCATTTCTAAGTAATTAAGACTCATATACCACATCAAAACTTCCTACCACCTCGTTCCCAGGTTCCCCCTACCACCTCGTTCCCAGGTTCTACCTGGGAATGCCTTACCTAGAGGCTCCGCCTCCTGCTGTACTCTACCTACCCACTATACAGAGCTTCCCTGACTGCATTCCAGATAAATTGAGAGCAACTAGTAACTGCTTCCTAGGCTTCAGCCTCTTGTATCGCGAGGCGGAGCCTCGCAGTCTGCATTCCCAGGCGGAGCCTGGGAACGATAAGATAAAAACCGTTTGTCAAAAAGCGGGTAACGCGATTCGAACGCGCGACATTCACCTTGGCAAGGTGACGCTCTACCACTGAGCTATACCCGCAATTCATTTCTTTACTTAATATCTCAGATTATTTTTGATTTGTCAACACCTTTTTTTAAATTTGTTGGTGGATAGTGGATAGTGGATAGTGGTTTTACTAACAACTATCCACTATCCACCAACAACTAACTCCCTACAGCACTCTTTAGAGACGCAGGGGATAGCGAATTACCACCAAAAGGTTCTGCAAGATTAGAACGTAACTGTCGCATAAGACTAGCCATTTCCAAAGCGCTCATGGCGTAATCCCAGCCATGATTGCTTTTAATACCAGCTCGTTCTAAAGCTTGCTGCATGGTATCAGTTGTCAAAATGCCAAAAATCACTGGTACGCCAGTTTGAAAAGCAGCAGCAGCAATGCCTTTAGCAACCTCAGAAGATACGTAATCAAAATGAGGGGTTTGCCCTTTGATAACAGCACCCAGACAAATTATTGCATCGTAGCGACCAGAGAGTGCCAATTGACGAGCTACAACCGGAACTTCAAAACTACCCGGCACCCAAACATAATCTACTTGAGAACCGTGAGGATTGGGATCTACTCCGTGGCGTTTCAAGCAATCTTGACAGCCTTCTAGCAACTTAGCGGTCACTAGGTCATTAAATCGACCAATCACCAATGCCAATCGCAAAGGTTCCGTCTGAGTAAAAGTTCCCTCGAAAACTGCCATGAAGCTCCTAATTTATCTATAATTCATGTCCTTCGCATACAAGTATAGGAGCAGAATTGGAATTGGGGATCGGGGATTGGGCAAAAGGACATTGGGCAAAAGGGCATTGAGATTAGTACTTCTTCCTTGTCCCCTTGTCCCCTTGTCCCCTTGTCCCCAGTCCCAGTCCCCAGTCCTTGATTAGACTACTAAAAAGTTTAATGCGCCAACCAAGAACACTAAACCAATCCAAACACCAGAACCAATCCAAAGAAGTCTCTTAGATTCATTCCAGTTCTGTGGAGTTGCGTAAGCGACGGGGACACCAATTACTAGAACAAAAGACATAGCAACTAGAGCCAACAGAGCAACTTGGAATACGATGGTCATTTTCCCTTCTCCCAAAACAGCAGATTACTAAAGTTAGAATATTGTACAGACCAGCACTGACAGTTTTTCCTTATTTGTTAAACTAGCAGAAATTGCAACACTTTAGTTAGTCATTTGTCATTTGTCCTTTGTCAAGTGTCATTTGTCCTTTGTAGTATAACCAATGACCAATGACTAATGACCAATGACTAACGACCAATGACTAATGATGGATGACTATGGATTTAATTCTTTGTCATACAACAGCAGATTTTGACTCCTTGGGAGCAGCAGTGGGCTTGTCACGCTTGCTACCGGGCAGTAAAATTGTGCTGAGTGGTGGAGCGCATCCACCTGTTAGGGATTTTTTAGCATTACATCGCGATGAGTATCAGTTGATTGAACGGCGTTCGGTCAATCCAAAGAAAATTCGTTCCTTGGTTGTAGTGGATACACAGCAACGCGATCGCCTTGGGAAAGCTGCTGAGTGGCTAGATTTGCCTCACCTTCAAGAAATTAAAATTTACGACCATCACAAAGAACAACAGGGGGATATTTCCGCTACAGAGTTACATATCTCCCCTGTAGGAGCTACCACAACTCTCATCGTAGAGCAATTGCAGCAACAGCAAATTTCCTTAACAAGTGCAGAAGCAACTGTCATGGCGTTAGGGATTCACGTAGATACTGGTTCCCTGACATTTGATTATGCTACACCACGGGATGCCCTAGCATTGGCTTGGTTAATGCAGCAAGGAGCTAGCTTACCAGTTATTAACCAATATGTAGATCCAGGATTATCGCCTCAATTACAACAGCTATTAAAGGTAGCGCTGGAAAAATTACAGAAAGTAGACGTTAGGGGACAAAAAATTGCTTGGGTGATTTTAAAAACAGAGAATTTCGTAGCTGGGTTGTCAAGTCTTGCAGCCCAATTAGTCGAGTTAACAGAAATAGACACCTTGCTGCTTTTTCATGAATCTCCCGTTTCTGAAGGTGACACGCGCCTCACAGTTATTGGGCGTTCCCACATCCCTGGTGTCAACCTCAATGACTTATTTCTACCTTTAGGTGGTGGCGGACATTCCCAAGCAGCATCACTGAACCTGCGAGGAGTTAACACCGAAGAAATACTCAACGAACTTTTAGAAAAGTTAAAAGCAACAGTACCTCATCCACCAACGGCTAGAGATTTAATGTCCTCTCCAGTCCGTACCATTCGTCCGGAAACCACAATCGCCGAAGCACAACGCACTTTATTGCGCTACGGACACTCTGGGTTGTGTGTTGCTGACGCGCAAGGAGAACTGTTGGGTATTCTTTCTCGAAGGGATTTGGATATTGCCCTGCATCACGGCTTTAGTCATGCTCCTGTTAAAGGGTACATGACAATTAATATGAGGACAATTACTCCAAATACCACACTGCCAGAGATAGAATCGCTGATGGTAACATACGACATCGGACGCTTACCAGTGTTAGAAAACGGGCAGATAGTAGGTATTGTGACTCGTACTGATGTTTTGCGGCAATTGCACCAGGAAGGGAGAGGAGGAGAGCGCGAGCAGGGGAGAAGTGGAGAAAAGAACCTTAAGTCTCCTACCTTAAAGGAATTGCGATCGCGCCTTGCTCCTCAACTGTGGCAATTGCTAACAAAAGCTTCACAGGAAGCCGAAAAACGCGGTTGGCATCTGTATCTTGTTGGAGGAGCAGTTAGAGATTTACTGTTAGCAAAAGAAGCCACTGGTACTCTGCTCATTAAAGATATTGACTTAGTTGTTGATGGTTTTCACAAAGCAGCAGATGTGGGTGCAGGTGTAGAATTGGCAAAAGCCCTACAGCAAATTTACATAACAGCGCGTTTAGAAGTTCATGGCGCTTTTCAAACTGCAGCTTTATTGTGGCACAAAGACTCAGAATTAGATTCACTGTGGGTTGATATTGCCACCTCTAGAACAGAATTCTATCCTTATCCAGCAGCAAACCCCGAAGTTGAAGCCAGTTCAATTCGTCAAGACTTGTATCGCCGTGATTTTACCATCAACGCCATGGCACTGCGGCTGACATCTCCTAATTCTGGTGAACTACTCGATTTCTTTGGCGGATTGCTTGACTTAGAAGCAAAACAAATTCGGGTATTACACGCTAACAGTTTTATTGAAGATCCTACCCGCATCTATCGTGGCGTGCGTTTTTCCGTCAGGCTGGGATTTCACTTGGAACCCCAAACAGAAGAGTATATCCGCTACGCGATCGACAGCGGTGTTTATGACCGTACTGCGCGAGAAAATAGCAAAGCACCAGCGCTGCAAACTAGACTTAAGGCAGAATTAAAACATATTTTAGAAGCTCACTATTGGAAATCAGCATTGCAGTTATTGGGAGATTTAGGAGCATTAAAGTGCATTCATCATAGCCTCAGTTTAGATGAAGAACTCCTGCGGCAATTACGTCTGTTAGAGCGCTGTTTGCGGCGGTACGATTCTCAAGAAACTCTCATCCATTGGCAAATGCGTTTGGAAGCTTTGATTGCTCATTTGAACCCAGAATATAGAGGGTCGGTAGCAAAAAATCTTCAATTACCAGATGATAGTATTCATAGGTTGGAAAATCTGGCAAAAGCTCAGTCAAATATTTCTGCACAAACAGACAGGGAAGAAGCGGAAATATCACCCAGTCAATTCGTACAATTGTTCCGCCAATATGATTTACCAATGTTGATTTTAATTGCAGTTCAAAGTCCACGAACTATAAGACAAAAAATTTGGAAATATTTGACTGTTTGGTCACAAGTTCAACCTATTCTTAATGGTAATGACCTTAAGAAATTGGGCTACAAACCAGGACCACATTTCCGGCAAATGCTTGATGATTTGTTAGCAGCAACTTTGGATGGAAGGATTTGCGATCGCTCTGAGGCTGAGGAGTTTTTAGCTAAACATTATCCTCTTTAACTTTAGTGCGATAAGCCGGGTACGGCTTGCGCCAAGGGCGATCGCAACAATCATTCACCCATTCGCCATCATTTTTGAAAAAATAGTCAATAGAAAAAAGCAAGCTGCGCCCAAACTAAATAAATCGCTAGCTGGATAAACCTGTCCATACTGTAGCTGTTCTATGGGGGTGTAACCGTGCCAAGTGCTTGCCAAGTCAACGGTGGTTCTGCTGGATTTTGAAAGGTCATAGGCAACCAAGTAGCGCCAGGAAATTTACTCTCCAGACGATTGATTTTTTCCCTTGCTCTTCGCACTGCTAAATGTAAAGGCTTGCCTGCAGCAAATGCCTCCAGAAAACGCTGTAAAAACTTCTGCGCCACCTCATCAGGCACAGGCTCTCGCATAACTATAATATTCGGGAGGTGGAATTCAGCTAATTGCCGTGCTATTCCAAATCCATCACAGGAGTTAAAGATTGCTAACTGCAAACCCCGCTTTACCGCTTTTCTCAGCTCTGGTTCTAGACAGCTTTTCAACGACGGGAGCAAGTACAATCGCATCAACTCTGTTAGTAATAAGACCAACCAAAAAAGGTATCAGAATTATAGTAGTGAAATCCATATTTAGTTTTCCATATTTTTTGAAATTTATTATTTATTCAAATAATTTATTGGTAAAATTACAGATTTATGTGTGTATGGTGAAAAGTTGTTGCCTTAGTCCATACTTTTCTTGTGCAGCAGTATAAATCCTTAAAAGCAAGTAATTTTATTTACATTTTTTACTGATATCTGTAATTTCTACATTATCATTTGGACTACCTATGTAACAATCTAACATCAGAATGAAAATCCATCCATGATTTGCGTTAGTCATCAGTAAAAAAACTGTTATGTGATTTTCTAACACTAGCTTTCTAGCTCTTTCCGGAATTACCCTCTGCTCAAGTACAATAATCTCAAAATTCATGTGCTACAAGTGAGATTCCATGGCCTGCTTTCGGTAACTGTTGAATGATTTACTAGCAGAGACTTTGGATGGAAGGATTTGCGATGGAAGCATCCCCTAAAAAATTCCCTCAGAATAAAATTCTGGAAGTCAGGTGTTTTTATGGGGGCTTTCGGGCCGCCTCTGCAGATGGGGGAACTTGGTTTGTATAGCTGTGGTTTCCAATCGCAGGCGTGTTTTTTCCAACTTGGGATGCTCTTGTTGCGATCGCTCTCAAGCTAAGGAGTTTTTGGCTAAATGTTATTCTTTACATTAGTTATTATTTAGTAGTAGACAAGGTTGCTCTTACCAGGGTTAAATCGGTTGAAAATAGAAGTAGTGCTCTATGATGGGGATGGATTATGGGAAAAGAAGAAGAGTTACTTGAACGTTGGCGAGAACTCACACCTGAAAAGCAGCAACAGGTTTTCGAGTTTGTTGAAGCACTAAAATTTGAATCAGACGCAACAGCACCACAATCCGAATATATTCCACAAACACCCTTAGCTAAGAAATTGTGGGAAATTCGTACTCGAGCGATCGCTTCTGGACTACAATTACTAAACGAAGCAGAAATTGAACAAGAACTGGCTGAACGTCGGGGCGGATATCGTGAGTCTTAAAAAAACGTATATCGACTCTGGTGTTCTCATAACTGCTTTTCGGGGAATTCAGTCCGCTAGCATTCGAGCAAACAGCATTCTTAATAACGGAAATCGGGAATTTGTGTCAAGTCAGTTCGTTAAGTTGGAAGTATTGCCCAAAGCAATTTATAACCAACAGCAAGATGAAACAGACTTCTACGAAACTTTCTTTAGCGCGGTTAGCTATTGGGCTACAGATTTAGAGCAAATTACAAACGATGCTTATCAAATTGCCTGTACTTATGGTTTGGCAGCGATAGATGCACTTCATGTTGCTGCAGCCCTATGGCTTAAAGCTGATGAGCTAATTACCACTGAAAAGCCTACTAAACCAATGCACAGAGTTACAGTAATCCAGATAATCTCAATAAATGCTTAATGATTTAGCAGCAGCAACTTTGATGGAAGAATTTGCGATCGCACTCAAGCTGAGGAGTTTTTGGCTAATCATTATCTTCTGTATAGGCAATAAATTACAAATGAAATCAGCCAAGTATTTTCCTTAGCTAGCCAACGACTGCCCTAAGAGTTTCCCATCTCACTTAAAATAATTTTAGAAAATCTAGCACAAAGTTGGAGTTTGCCGTGTCTTTCCAGTTTTCCCCAGAAGTCAGTTCGCGCATCTGCAATCATATGAACGAAGATCATGCTAACGCGGTAGCGCTATATGCCCAAGCTTTTGGGGGTTTATCGGATGCAACAGCAGCAGAAATGATTTCTATTGACGCCGAAGGAATGGATCTCAAAGCACAGGTGAATGGGGAAGCTGTACCAGTTCGCATTCTATTTGACCATGTTTTAGCAGACGCAGAAGACGCTCATCACACTTTGATTGCGATGGTGAAGCAGGCGCGGACTCAAGCAGGTTAAAAAGGGGGACTTTAAGAGTATCCTAGCCCCCCTTATAAGGATACTGTTTATACACGAGTTGGAATTACCCCCCTTAATCCCCCCTTATAAAGGGGGGAAATTGAATTTCCAATTCCTTAGTTATAAAGGGGAAATTGAATTTCCAATTCCCTCCCCAATCCATCGGGGAGGGTTAGGGTGGGGTAAACCTCACGCTGGGGGGATCGCGTGTAGCAATCCATTGGTGAAATGGTATGACAACGGAAAGTTAAATATCTTTAACTCGCAAGCTTTTCAAACTCAGAAGCAACTTTTTCTAATTCTGGTTCAACGACCGTGAGATGTCTTTCTAAAATTGCCAAATTGCGGATATTAGACTTGTAAAAAGCATCAAATAAATCACCAACTAAAGGGACTGTACCAACAACGCCTTCTAAAGTGATGTTAAAAATCATTTGGGCTAAATCTTGCGGGGGTAAGTTAAAACGAGCTGCTAAAAAAATGATGTAAGCTGAAAACCCTGTACTGATTAAATCACCAGCACCAGGAATTAACCCAATAATTGGATCTATTCCGATACGAAAGCCAGTACCGGGGATACGTAAAGACGTATCCATGAGGCGGCTGAGTTTGCGAATCCGGTTGAGAGTTGCTATACGCTTTGCACTATCCATGGAATTATGAATTATGAATTATGAATTATGAATTATGAAACAAATAAGCGTCTTTTTCATCATTCAGTATTCATAATTCGTTTAAAGAACTCGTAATACGCTAGGAATACTATCTATGACAGGGAGGTTTTGAATTTCTGTGAGCGCTTCTCGGAAGTCTCCTTCCCGGACATCATGGGTGACGACAACTATTTCTGCTAGTTCTCCCTGAAAACCTGTTTGGACAAGTGACTCTAAACTGACTCCGCGATCGCCAAAGCAGGTGCCTATTTTACCAATGACTCCCGATTGGTCTTTTGTTAAAAACCTAGCATAAAACCTCGTAACGAGTTCTGCTACTGGTGTAATTTGGCAGTAGCCTTGATGCCTGCAAGCAAGGAGTGGATTGGGTAATGCTGTACCGAGTTTCAGTGATGCTACTAGGTTCAATATATCTGATGATACAGAACTGGCTGTTGCACCTGCCCCTGCCCCAGGTCCAAATAACATCACTTGTCCTATGGGTTGCCCTTCAATAAAAATGGCATTATTTACACCATTGATGCTTGCTAGAGGATGGGCTTTTGGCACAAGCGTTGGGTGGACTCTTACGGAAATGGGGGGATTGACAGAAGGAGTGCTATCTGATTTGGCGATCCCTAAAAGTTTGATGACAAATCCCAGTTTTTCGGCGTAGGCAATATCTGTTTTGCTGACTTGCCTAATACCTTCACAGTACACGTCTTCTAGCTTGATTCTTCCATCAAAGGCGAGGGAGGCGAGGATAGCAATTTTATCTGCTGCGTCTAAACCTTCGACGTCGGCTGTTGGATCTGCTTCAGCATATCCCAGCCTTTGAGCATCAGCTAAAACATCGCTAAAATTGCTGCCTTCTTGCTGCATCCGTGTCAGGATGTAATTTGTGGTACCGTTGACTATACCCGTGACGCTTTGAATGCGGTTAACACTTAAGGACTGTTTTAGGGGTTGAATAACTGGAATCCCTCCACCTACGGCTGCTTCTAGCATGACGTAGACCCCAGCTTTGTTGGCTGATGTGAAGATTTCTTCGCCAAATCTCGATATGACTGCTTTGTTGGCTGTCACAATATGCTTGCCGTTTTCTATGGCTTTTAAGATGAGCGATCGCGCTGGCTCCAATCCTCCCATGACTTCAACGACAACATCTACTTTTGGATCGTTGACAATTGTTTCTAAATCTGTTGTCAATACTGATTCTGGTAGAGTGACAGCACGGGATTTGTCAAGCGATCGTACTCCGACTTTATATATTTCTATTTCTTGTAGTAGTGGGTGACGACCCGTACCGTCTTGCAATAGCTGCACTGTACCTATCCCCACAGTCCCCAATCCCAATATTCCCAGCTTTACGCCCACAAGCTTTCACCAAATTTTTATTTTTAACCGCAAACTGTAGCAGACGAACGCGGATTATTGGTTCGTTTGCGTGATGTTATGTGTTTAAATACACAAAATAAACAGTAGGTAAGGTATAAACCCTACCTACTCATTATATTTCCTATTTAGTTTACAGCCTAATGACCAATGACCAATGACCAATGACCAATGACTAAATTAGTATGTTTCAACGTGCCAGCGACCTGCTTTTTTGATTTCCTTTTGGTAGTCGCTCCAGGTTACGCCTTCTTTAGCTGCAGCAGCAGAGAGGGCTGCGTCGATACCATCTTCCATTCCGCGCAAACCGCAGATGTAAGTGTGGGTTTTTTCATTCTTAATTAACTGCCAAAGTTCATCAGCGTGTTCTGCTACGCGGTCTTGAATGTACATTCTACCGCCTTGAGCATTTTTCTGTTCGCGGCTGATGGCGTAGGTGAGGCGGAAGTTATCGGGATACTTTTGCTGCATCTCTTCGAGTTCTTCCTTATACAAAATGTTGGGGCTTGTAGGAATACCGAAAATTAACCACGAGAAACCTTTGAATTGGTATTCTGGGTTAGCTGCTCTTTCGTTATCCTTAAACATCCGCCACAGGTAAGCACGCATGGGCGCGATACCTGTTCCTGTTGCCATCATGATGACGTTAGCATCTTCATCTGGTGGTAATAACATCTCTTTACCAACCGGACCTGTGATTTTCACCTCATCCCCAGGCTTAATATGGCACAGGTGTGTGGAGCAAACACCATAGACTGTTTCGCCTGTTTCTGGGTGCTTGTACTCTAACTGGCGCACGCAAAGAGAGACTGTTTTGTCATCTACATCATCACCATGACGGGTGGAAGCGATGGAGTACAGTCTCAGCTTTTCTGGTTTACCGTTCTTGTCTACACCGGGAGGGATAATACCGATACTTTGACCTTCTATGTATTTTAAATTACCACCAGAAATGTCAAATTTAATGTGTTGAACAAGACCAATACCGCCTTCTGTAACCAACGGCTCATTAGAGATAACTTTACCGATATAAGGGGCGTTGGGACGGTAAATGTTTACGGGAACGTCAGCGTGGGCGTCTTTTTTGGCTTTCGCTTGAGTCATGGTGTTGCCTTTGTTGTCGTTACTCTTGGGCTGTTGCTCAGCTACAGGTGTGGCTTTACCATTTGCTTCACTGCTAGCATTCTCACCAGATGTGGCGTTACTATTGGGAGCTTGCCCATTGAGCTCTTCCAAAACATTCACGGGCTGGATGCTAACAATTTTGCCGCCAAGGCGAGTGATACGCCGCATTTCTTGGTTCATGCGGTTGTAAGGCACTCTGATGAACACACTGCCACTTTTACGAATTGGGTAGTTCGTTTTATCAGTTTCTTCGCTCTGACGCAGACCCACCACTTCGTATACGAAGACGCGGCTACCGGATTCTGTGTTGGCAGCACCTTCAACGGCACCTTTGATGTACATTACTTCTACCACTCCGATCTCTACTTAACCTATTGTCATACAAACCCTTTTCACCACAATACCAGTGCAGTGCTCTCTCTTCTAGCAAGTTGGAACAATTGCCCGATGGGTGGGAAAAGCGGTCTTTCCCTTGCCGATGTCTTATTACGTACACTCACCTCAGACATATAGGCATCGCAAAACACACCTGTTTATCGAAATTCTTCCCTGTAGAGAGCCAAGGTCTCTTATATTTGGGAAGGGGCTATGGACGAATAGTCCTGTTTTCCTCATTGTTGGCGTTACCGCCATTTCCCTTTCACATTTTCCGCTTCGCCTGCAACGAGAAACTCTCCTGGGGGAAGGGTTAGCGTGTCTGGGTTAAAAACGAGTTCTCTTGGGACTTATGCTGTTCAGATTCAAGTCTAACAATCTCTTGGTTTTATCCCAATAGATTGTTTAGCCCAGGATTTCCGACCATCCCTAACCTTCTAAGGTAGAGGATAAGTCCTTGAGAGAATGTTAATAATGAGTCAATTTAAAGTTTTTTTCGAGAAGTACCACTCTTATAGGAGAGACATCTTCTCATTACTCATGGGTAGCACAGCCCCAAGGGCATTCAATGTGGGGAAACATCAATTACCAATCTTTCTGAAAAACGTAAATCAAAAACAATTGTAATTTGTTTGACTTTCCCAAAACTGAGTCCCATTGTTTTACGATTGCCTCAAAAATTAACTGAGGATTTTCACACAGAACATCGTTTACTGAATTTTACATCCACCATTAGGAGCAATTCCACAACGAGCGTGTCAGTTCAGTAACAAAATCCTGATAGATGTAGACCCAGCATACACAACTACAACTTAGTTTTACGCGATCTGAAAAATCTGTCAACCACCGTTCGTCTTTAGGGAAAATACGTAAAATCTTGTTGGGCCAAGACTTTAAAGTCACAGCACAATCATTTGTGATTTCCATCACACCTTAATAAAATCCATAATTTTTGGCTTGAGATATCTAGTACGTTGTCAAATATTGCCAGATTCTCAAAAACAAAAACTCACATTAAGACGACACATAGTAAACTAAAATATATATCTTCACAAGCAGTGTAGTTTTACTGGTATCCAACTGGTTTGGATGTCAGATTTTTCCTTAAATCTCCCTTAATCAAAAAATTAGGGGATCAAATCAAGGTTAATCAACCTTGTATAGACAACACCCTTCTGTTACAATTCAATTTAACACTAGGATTAAATACTTACCAGCAACAAAGTTGACGATATCAGGCGGGTAAAAACTGCTAGAGTTTAACCCCGTCCTGTTTGTTAATGAGTTGTTGGAGGGCAAGAACGCAGGATAAGTCGTTGGGGTATACTCCTGGCTTAAGGGTTGAAACGAAACAAAACGAAACAAAACGAAACAAAAAAATTATTGAATGATTCATCTTTAGTATCAAGAGGAGATTTATGACTAGTAAGCCGGAACGCGTGGTGTTAATTGGAGTAGCCGGAGACTCCGGGTGCGGTAAATCTACGTTTTTGCGTCGTCTAATAGATTTATTTGGTGAAGAGTTAATGACTGTCATCTGTTTGGATGACTATCATTCTTTAGATCGCAAGCAGCGCAAAGAAACAGGTATTACTGCACTTGACCCAAGAGCAAACAATTTTGACCTGATGTACGAGCAAATCAAAGCGCTCAAAGAAGGTCAAGCGATTATGAAGCCGATTTACAACCACGAGACCGGCACTATCGACCCACCAGAGAAAATCGAGCCAAACCACATTATTGTAGTTGAGGGTTTACACCCTCTCTATGACGAGCGAGTGCGAGAGCTGATTGACTTTAGCATTTATTTTGATATCAGCGATGAAGTCAAGATTGCTTGGAAAATCCAGCGTGATATGGCAGAACGCGGTCACCGCTATGAAGATGTCTTAGCTCAGATTAACTCCCGCAAGCCAGACTTTACAAAGTACATTGAACCGCAAAGAGAGTTTGCTGATGTGGTTCTACAGGTTTTGCCAACCAATCTTATCAAAGATGATAAAGACCGTAAAGTTTTGCGGGTACGCATGCTCCAACGGGAAGGGAAAGAAGGGTTTGCGCCAATCTACTTATTTGATGAAGGCTCAACCATTCAGTGGACTCCTTGCGGACGCAAGTTGACCTGTTCTTATCCTGGGATGCAGCTGTACTACGGTTCAGATGTATACTACGGTCGCTATGTTTCTGTATTGGAGATAGATGGTCAATTTGACAATCTAGAAGAAGTGATTTACATTGAGACTCATTTGAGCAACACCTCCACCAAATACAAAGGTGAGATGACTCACTTGTTACTCCAACACCGCGAGTACCCAGGCTCTAACAACGGTACTGGTTTATTCCAAGTCCTGACCGGTCTGAAAATGCGTGCTGCTTACGAGCGTTTAACCTCTAAGGAAGCAAAGTTGGCAGCTAAAGTCTAGTCTCAGAAGGTAGCTATGTTGAAGGTAGAGGGCGAAAGATTTGCTCTAGAATACTCTATCTTCAGCATAGCTGCTCGGCGTAGGTAGGG
Organism: Scytonema sp. UIC 10036; assembly: GCF_009725235.1. The sequence goes on along the minus strand of NZ_WJFC01000201.1, from coordinate 6,015 downwards.
CTATGCCGCACAAAGTTAAACTGCTTTGCGTAGGGTGGGCACTGCCGCACAACATGAAACGGTGGGCAGTGCCCACCCTACAAAAAAGTGTTGAATTTTTGACATCAAGATATTTTCAATTAACAATCCACGGCTAGCAAGTGGGATAGCTTTGATTGCAAAAAAAAAAATCATACTTAGGTAAGGTTTTTGAAAAAAGTAGTATAAAACTAATAACCCAACGTAAAAATATTGTTATGATTGCAAATCAAAGCGGTTGACCTGGGCACATGAGTTCGGCTGCTCTTGTTACCTTTTTGAGGAGGAATCACATTGTCTCGTCGTTATTTATTTAGTTCTGAGTCAGTGACTGAAGGTCATCCTGACAAAATCTGCGATCAGATTTCCGATACTATTCTAGATACCCTGCTTTCTCAAGATCCCAGTAGCCGTGTTGCTGCTGAGGTTGTTGTAAACACTGGCTTGGTTTTAATTACAGGGGAAATTACTACTAAAGCCAATGTTAACTACGTGAATGTTGCTCGCAAGAAAATTGCGGAAATTGGCTACACTAACGCCGATAACGGATTTTCTGCTAACAGCTGTGCGGTGATTGTAGCTCTAGACGAACAATCACCTGATATCGCTCAAGGTGTCAACACCGCTCAAGAAACCCGCGAGCAAAGTAGTGATGAACTCTTTGACACGGTTGGGGCTGGCGACCAAGGAATTATGTTTGGTTTCGCTTGCAACGAAACGCCTGAATTCATGCCATTACCTATCTGCCTTGCTCACCGTACCGCTCGCCGATTGGCTGCTGTCCGCAAAACAGGTGTTTTGCCATACCTACGCCCTGATGGAAAAACACAAGTCACTATTGCTTATGAGGATGGACGACCAGTTGGTATCGATACCATTCTGATTTCTACCCAGCACTCGGCGACTATCGGTGAAATTACAGATGAAGCAGAAGTGCAAGCCAAGATCAAGGAAGACCTCTGGTCAGCAGTGGTTGAGCCTGTTTTTGTAGACATTGATGTAAAACCAGATGACAAAACTCGCTTTTTGGTTAACCCCACGGGTAAGTTTGTCATTGGTGGTCCTCAGGGAGACTCCGGTCTGACAGGACGCAAAATCATTGTTGATACCTATGGTGGTTACTCTCGTCATGGTGGGGGCGCTTTTTCTGGCAAAGACCCCACTAAGGTCGATCGCAGTGCGGCTTATGCTTGTCGCTACGTAGCGAAAAATATTGTCGCTGCTGGTTTAGCAGAAAAATGCGAAGTTCAACTCAGCTATGCGATCGGTGTTGCAAGACCTGTCAGTATTATGTTGGATACTTTTGGTACAGGTAAAGTTGAAGACGAAACCTTGCTAGAATTGGTTAAACAGCATTTTGAACTGCGTCCTGCAGGTATTATCCACTCCTTTAATCTACGTAACTTACCAAACGAACGAGGCGGACGTTTTTATCAGGACGTCGCGGCTTACGGTCACTTGGGACGTAACGACTTAGATTTACCTTGGGAACGTCTTGATAAGGTAGAGACGCTGAAGCAAGCTGTTGAGCATCTTCTGTCAGCTGCGCTTGCGTAAGGGATTGCCAAATAAAACGGCACCCTAAAATTTCTTGTGGTGCGGGCGGAGACGCCCGTCCCACAAATTACATATTTTTTTATTGAGAAGTCTTTTGTTTGTACTCAATAACTGTTAAAAATTTGCATATCCCTATCGCTCTCATATAATGGAGAACGTGCCAACTATAATAGTTACCAAACATGAAAGGAATAAATACCTACAGGCAAAGAGTACGGCTTGGCATTTGGTGGGTGAGGATCGGTGAAGGCTGAATTCTAGCGAAAGAAAGCCAACAAAAAGTATATTTATTATAAATCTTACATATCCTCAGCCCGCAAAAGTAGAATGGTTCTAATTTATGAGTAGTGTGTCATCTGCGCGAATAAAGGCACTTTATAAAAAAATTTATACTAAGTCTTCAAAACTTAGCCTTTATTTAACAATTTTCACCCGGACTCGAAAGTGGATAACCACCTGAATTTTAAGAAAAAAAGAAGATAAAGTGGTAGGTGTGAATCACTAGTTCATTAATAAAATTGCAAACTCTGTATAGTTACACAGTTTTTTGTAGGAGGGCAAGGAGAATTTGAGGTATGCAAACTCAAAAACCAACCTCTGTTGACAGCAATATAGAAATAAAACGAGTGTCAGCCGATCGGCCCTCTACCGACGAACTCCCAACCATCGAATTTCCCTCCCGAGGGAAACTCAAAGCCAGTTCTTGGCGAATTCATCAAAAAATTGGCTATGGCTACTTTTTAGCGATTGGCATTGGTTTTTTAGGCTCTCTGACCGGTTTGGTGATCGCTAACTACTATCGAGGTGTAGAGACTGGGCAATTAACTCATGCCCGGTATCAAACACAGATGCTGGGTAACTATAGGAATGCTTTAACAGACGCACAGTTACACAGCTCGAACATAATTACTGTTCTAAAAGACTCAGAACGGCTTGCCGACACAAGATTTGACCTTTTTAAGAATTTTGACAAAGCCAAACGTCTACAACAACAAATTATAGAATTTTTAGACAGCAAACCAGGAAAGTTAGCAGCTACCGAAAGTACTCTCCGAACCCTCGTACAGGATTATGAAAGTAACTTAGATTCCTACATTTGGCAAATAGAAGCTGTTTTACAACAACTGGAGAAACAGCCTCAACAGCCACAAAGCACTTCGTTTGCACAAGAACAATTACTAGAAATCATGGGTGGTGAAACAGCTATCCGGCTCGATCAGTTGCGTTTGCAATTAAGTAATATTTTGCAAACTGCAGAAGAACAAGAGAGAGAAATAGAAAAAGATGTAGACTTGGCAAAAGGAGTCGAGCGGTTAATTGTTATTGTGAGTATGCTGCTATCAGTCGCGATCGCGGCAATTATAGCTTGGCGAACTTCTAGAGCGATCGCCGAACCAGTCATTCTTGTTACACAAGTAGCAGAACAGGTGGCAAAAAAATCTAACTTTGATTTGCGAGCACCAGTCAGCACTGAGGATGAAATAGGCTTACTAGCCAAATCTCTGAACCGTTTAATTGAGAGAGTCTCCGAACGGACTAAAGAACTACAACAAGCAAAAGAACTCGCAGAAGCAGCTAGTAAGGCAAAAAGCCAGTTTCTTGCTAACATCAGTCACGAGTTACGCACACCATTAAATGCCATTATTGGTTTAAGTCAACTGCTCAAAGACGATGCAGCTGATTTTGGCATGGCAGATGATTTTATCAGTGACCTAGAATCTATTAACGGCGCGGGAAGGCATTTGCTAACACTGATCAACGATATCCTCGACCTTTCAAAAATTGAAGCGGGGAAAATGACTTTCTACCCTGAAACATTTGAACTAGCAACATTGCTTAATAACATTGTCATGACAGTGAAGCCGTTGGTAGAAAAAAATGGCAACACTCTAGAAGTTTATTTTGAAGAAGAACTTGGTTTCATGCACACCGACCAGACTAAACTCAGACAAGTTCTGTATAACCTATTAAGTAATGCTGCCAAATTTACTAAAAATGGCAAAGTCAAGCTTTTGATAGAAAAAGATAAACAGGGCTTGCATGACAATGGTTCTACTAGGATTATCACTTTTACAGTTGAAGACAGTGGTATTGGTATGACATATCACCAGCAGCAGCAACTGTTTCAACCCTTTACTCAGGGAGATGCTTCAACTACTAAAAAGTATGGCGGAACCGGACTGGGGCTAGCAATTAGCCGTCACTTTTGCCAAATGATGGGTGGTGAAATTGCTGTCAAAAGCGAACCAGGGGAAGGATCTGTTTTTGTTGTTCGCCTTCCGATGACAGTTAAACACTAATTTTGAAGGGTTATTGGTTAGTTGTTAGTTGTTAATTGTTAAGAAATTATATATTTATTATGTACTGATGCCAAATTGATATTTGGGGGTGAAGGCGTTGCGCCCCTACTAACTACCAACCACTAACCACTAACAAATTAACTGCTATAGTGACACATATTAGCCGGAAGTGGGCATAATTACCTTAAATATAATTTTTTAAGCTATTTGCAAGTCGTATTTACGAAATCAATTTAGCTTAGACTGTAGCACAAGTATTAGGCAAAGTTATTAAAACACAGAGCTGATGAGCGCAACTAGCTACCGCCGAATCATTATTGGGGATGTGCACGGTCACTACGAAAGTTTGATGACTTTGTTAGATGCGATCGCCCCTATATCAGACGATAAGATATACTTTCTTGGAGATTTAATTGACCGTGGACCCCAAAGCTCACAAGTTGTGGATTTCGTTAAAAACAACCACTATGAGTGCGTGTTAGGCAATCACGAACATATGTTACTAAATATTCTAACTAGCGGACAAGCTCCTACTTCAATAGTACAAGCATGGCTGTGCAGTGGCGGACAAGCAACAGTCGCAAGTTACAAACAAGCCACAATCCCAGAAGATCATGTGGAATGGCTAAAAGCTTTACCCACATATCTTGACTTAGGAGATGTTTTGTTAACTCATGCAGGAGTCGATCCCTCAATCCCCCTTGTAGAACAAACTGCCGAGCAGATGTGCTGGGTGCGAGACAAGTTTCACAGCATAGACAAACCCTATTTTGCTGATAAATTAATTATTGTCGGTCATACAATCACCTTTACTTTACCGGGAGTGACGCCCGGTCAGCTAGCACAAGGCAAAGGATGGTTGGATATAGATACTGGTGCTTATCATCCCCGAAGCGGCTGGTTGACAGCACTTGACATCACAAATAAATTAGTTTACCAAGTCAATGTCTTAAACAAGTGCCTCCGTACTCTACCACTAAAAGAGGCGTTGGCAATTGTCGATCCAGCCGGATTCGAGGTTAGGGTTAGGGGTTAGTTGTTAGTTGTTAGTTGTTAGTTGTTAGTTGTTAGTTGTTAGTTGTTAGTGGCACTCACGAAGTGATAACTAACGTAATGCTCTAGTATTTGCCTGGTATGCGGCTTTATCCAAACCAGCATTGCTACCACCAGACTGAGAGGCGATGGCACTTTCAAGCGCTCTAATGCGATCGCTTGTTGCGGGGTGAGTGCTCAAAAATGAAGGAGTTCCAGAACCTTTTTTCAAAAGTTTTTGCATAAAAGAAACCATACCAGATGGGGCATAACCACTGCGTGTTAAAGTTCTCAATCCTCTTTTGTCTGCATCGTATTCATCTTCACGACTGCGCGGACGGTTCAAGGCTAAATCTACACCTATCGCCACTGCTTGAGAACGATCTAACCCAGCAGCAGATGCTACACCACCTGCAATTGCTCTTTGTCGCATTTGTTTGACCAAGTGCTTTCCAGTAATATGACCGATTTCGTGAGCCATTACACTTGCCAATTCCGCTTCATTTTCTGCAGCTTTTATCAACCCCGTGTTAACGTATACAAATCCTCCTGTTGTGGCAAAAGCGTTGATACTGTCATCGTCAACCACTTGAAAGGTAAAAGGAAAATCGCTGCGATCGCTATTAGCAACCAATCGTCTGCCAATTTGTTCCACATAATTGCTAATTGCGGAGTTACGATAAAATTTGACTTCACGACCTAGCTGTTGATTCATTTGCTTGCCAAGCTCAACCTCTTGACGAGGGGATATATTGGAAAGCTGAATGACTTGTACGCCCTGTATCAATGTCGGTATCCAGCGCTCAATACCAGCCCATGTTTTTACTGGTGTACTTAAGCACAAACTTAAAGCTACTGTTAAGGAAATTAACGGATAAAACCAAGTCCGTCGCCAATAACGAGAGTTTGTAGAAAAGCGGTTCCTGTTCATAACGATCCGGTTTCAAGAGAATTTGAGTAGAAGTAAAACTATGTGACGAATTTCTCTTTCTATGAGTTGCATTGTAAAAATGAGCATTGGGAATTGGGAATTGGGAATTGGGAATTGGGAATTGGGAATTAGGAATTGAGCAAGAATTATTCCCCCTTGTCCCCCTTGTCCCCCTTG
>NZ_WJFC01000200.1 GCF_009725235.1 Scytonema sp. UIC 10036 | reverse complement strand
TCTTATTTCCCCCCTTTATAAGGGGGAGCCACTGCGCCATCGCGGGTTTCCCGACTTGTAGCAAGTGGCGTGGACTAAGGGGGGTAATCATGTGATTAAAATGACAGCTAATCACTTTTCAAACATCCTCTTAGAACTGTAGTTATCTTGAAGATAGGACTTATGCATAGCCCCTTTTCAATCCACCCTAGCCCTCCACGTGTAAAAGGGGAGGAAACCGGAGATTCCGATCTCCCCTCTTTCCAAGGGGAATGAGAATGTTGCATAAGGAACCAGAATTGATAACAATGTTACCCCCATTGCCGACTGTTCCTATTTCTGCTTCGCTGCGAATCCCACTGGGAAATATGCCTCTCGTACCAACAATATCAACAGTACCTGTCACTTTCACATTGACATTACCTGCATCACCCCGCCCTGCTGATTGAGTATCAAATGCATCACGAGTACCAGTTATCAATTGAGCTCCATCAGTGAATAACAGGGATGTAGCATTGATGTTGATATTGCCACCCTTTCCAACACCTCCTGCTTCCACCGTGCTGAGGATGTCACCACCTGCAAGGGAAATAGCATTTTTTGCAGTCACTGTCACGTTCCCTGCGCTTCCCTGTCCAAAAGTTGAGGTAGAAAGTGAAGCATCATCTCGTAATGAGAAGGAAGCGGAATCAATGGTAATGTTACCCCCATTGCCTATTGCTCCCGGATTCACATTACTGAAAATCCACCGGAAGATATGCCTCTCCTTCCAGCGATATCAACAGCACCAGTAACTTTAATATTTACATTGCCAGCATCGCCTTGTCCTGCTGGCTGGGTTTGAAAAGCTTGACGAATGATGGTTTGCAGTTCAGCGCCATCAGAAATTAGTAAGGATGATGCGTTGATATCGATATTACCACCTTTACCCACACTACCTGGTTCTAAGTTACTACCGATAGCAGTGTTAGCACCTGTAAGATAAATAGAGTGGCATATTTACTGGATACAAATATTGTTATATATATAGAAGGACCGCGCTTTAATTAGCCAAATTAAAAATCTGTTGCGCGGTGAGATTAAATTGTGGGAAGGTAGGAGAGACAATCGCATCATTCCCTCTAAACGTTGTTTTTACATATTCCCCATCAACCAGCTCGTGTACAAAAATAGTAGGTTGTTTGGGATAACCAATAAAATTACGCCCTCCCAAAGCAGCATAATCTACAATCCAGTATTCAGGAATACCCATACCTTCATAATCACGGAGTTTATCGTAATAGTCGTCCTGCCAATTGGTACTAACAACTTCTACTATTAAGTTGACCGAAGTTGCATTTTGGATAATTGATTCACTTTCCCAGCGCGTCTCAGTAGCGATAGTTTCTTTATTTAAAACAATGATGTCCGGTTCGTACCCAGACTTGTCTCGGTACGGTTTTACAATCGATTCTCTGGGTATTGTCCAAATATCCCCTTTACCCATCTCTCGAATAGCTATAAGTAATCTTTCAGCAAGAGAACCCGTCAAATTTGAATGCTTCCCTTTAGGTTTTGGCATCTCGACAATGACTCCATCATGCAATTCGTACCGGAATTCTGAGTTTTCTGGATACCATTCGATAAATTCATCAAAAGTATATAACTTTGGTTCGGTTTGTGCTTGTGCTTGGGTCATAGTTACAACCTCCACATAATATATTTGACAGGGAAGTAGCATTTAAGCAAAAATTTAGTCTATCCGCGTGCATCTGCGTGCATCTGCGGTTAATAATTAATTTCTTAAACTTTTGCAACAAGCCCATTAATCAGCCTTTTGTAACTGAGCAACTTTAGGGTCAATAATTTTTTGACCCAAACCCAAATTATCAAATTTAATCGCTAACGAAACCTTAGTGCTAGAACCAAAAATATGAGTAATCTCCCCAATACCAAAAGTTTTGTGCAGAACCCGATCGCCCACCTGCCAATTTTCTGTTACTTCCTTCTTCCCACGAGCTGCACTCTGCTGTAGGTTAGCACCTGCGCGTTTAATATAAGCCATTTGACTTTTCCGTTGAGATGCCATGAGTTCTTCAGGCAATTCATCCAGAAATTGCGATCGCAAAGCAGGTTCCCTAGATCCATACAGACGACGTTCCCTCGCATAAGTCAAATACAACCGTTCTTGAGCGCGAGTAATTCCGACATAACACAGACGACGTTCTTCCTCTAAGGCGGCTGGATCGTTCATGGAACGGTAGTTAGGAAACAACCCCTGTTCCATACCCACCAAAAACACTACAGGAAATTCCAGCCCCTTGGAAGCGTGTAGAGTCAGTAAAGAAACTGCTGTTTCTCCTTCCTTTAAATTATCCAAATCGGAACTCAAAGCAGTACTTGAAAGAAACGATTGTAGAGTTACATCATCGTTTTCCTCCTGAAATTGCAGTACGGCATTAAACAATTCTTGAACGTTTTGCACCCTATCTTCTGCTTCATCTGTTCCTTGAGACATCAAGTCTTGGATGTAACCCGAACCGTCAAGGACTCCTTGTACAACTTCTGACACAGGAACCTTATCTAAGTTTTCTTGCCATTCACGAATCAAATTCGCAAAGCCATTCACAGCTTTGGCAGAACGTCCAGCCAAGGTATTAACTGATGTTTCATCACTCAGTATTTCCCACAGAGTCGTCCCTAATTCTTGAGATGCTTTGATAAGGGAATCCACTGTAGCCTTACCAATACCACGCCGGGGAGTGTTGATAACTCGTAATAAACTGACAGTATCCGCAGGGTTTGCGATCGCTCGCAAGTAAGCTAAGACATCCTTAATTTCTTTGCGATCGTAAAACTTAATTCCTCCCACCACCGTATAAGGAATATTATTCCGAACCAATAATTCTTCAAAGGGGCGTGACTGAGCGTTAGTACGGTAAAGAACAGCAAAACTACCCCAGTTCAACTCAGGGTGTTGGTGTTCTAACGTTTGAATTTGATTAATAACGAATTGAGCTTCCACAAGCTCATCATCAGCTTTGTGACAATAAATTTCTTCCCCCGCACCGCGTGTAGCCCTAAGAACTTTATCAATTCTTTGAGTATTGTTCTCAATCAAATGGTTTGCTGCTTCTAAGATATTTTCACAAGAACGATAGTTTTCCTCTAGCTTTACCATCGTTCTGGTATCTTCATCTGGTAAGCCATCACCAAAATCTTGCTGAAATTCCAACAAAATAGTAAAGTCAGCCATTCTAAATGAATATATTGACTGATCCGCATCACCTACCACAAAAACAGAGCGGTTTGTCCAATCCCATTCACTCTTTTTCGGTTCCCCATTAGTCGCCAATAACCGAATCAAATTGTACTGAGTCCGGTTAGTATCCTGATACTCATCCACTAAAATGTGGCGAAACTTGTTATGCCAATAACCCAAAACTTGCTCGTTTTGCTCAAACAATTTCACAGGAACTAGGATAAGGTCATCAAAATCAAGGGCATTGTTTTCTGCAAGTCGATTTTGATAAGCAGTATAAACCTCTGCAATCACCCGTCCCCGATAATTAGGTTGTTCTCTTTCAAATTCTCGAGGTGATAAACCCTGGTTTTTAGCGTTACTGATAGCGTAGCGGACAGAACGAGGTTCAAATTTCTTGTCATCTAAATTAAGTTGTTTAGTCACAATGTCTTTGATAAGACTTTGAACATCCGACTCGTCAAAGATAGAAAAATTCTGAGTCCAACGCCGTCCTTTTTCATCTTCATATTTTCCGATATCAAAGCGAAGAATCCGCGAACACAAACTGTGGAAAGTTCCGCACCACAAGTGCTTAACAGTTTTTTTCCAAACTTTTGACTCAAGTTTCGTTTGTTCGTATTCTGGTAGCAAATCAAACCGTTCGCCGTACTCCATCATAGCCAACTGTTCGGCAAATAGCTTCTTAATCCGTTCTTTCATCTCCCGTGCGGCTTTGTTCGTGAAGGTAACTGACAAGATATTCTCCGGATCGACACGGTGATGGGAAATCAGATTAGCAATGCGATAAGTCAGCGCTCGTGTTTTGCCAGACCCCGCACCAGCAACAACTAGTAAGGGACCGTAAAAATGTTCAACAGCACGGCGTTGACTTGGATTGAGGTGAGTGAGAAAGTCAGTTGTTGACATGGGATAACAGTGAGCAGTGAGCAGTGACCGTAGGTTGGGTTGAGGAACGAAACCCAACATAACCCAATGACCAGTGACCAGTGAATGGTTACATTAATAAATAGTAGCTTCTACAAGGGCTACTCAAGCAAAACGATAAGTAGGTAGGCGGAAATAAACAGAACTACATTACAAAATGTGAACAAAACTAAAACCCTTACTAATGACAAATGACGCTCCTGACTAGTTCACTTTAATTATGCCGACTTACTCAGATAATTAAAAGTTAACGACGCCGAATCGCGGTTAAAATCCCCGAACCTATTGACAGCAATACCAAACCCCAAATTGCTTCTTTAGGAATGTTCTTGACAACTCCAAAAGCTTGTAGGAGAAGAATGATAGCCAAAATTACTAATAAAATACCAGTAATATATAAGAAAATACTGACACCAAGGCTGGGTGGTCTAGTCACAAACTTTACTCCTCACATCCAAAATACAACTATTTGTGCATCCGCTTTTTGATGCAATCTAAATATTAACCTACCTCAGTGTTCAGATATAGCGATTTCCATCCGAATGAGGTACGCTTCATCTGCGTGCATCCGCGTCCATCTGCAGTTCCATAACTTTTGCAGTCTAATTTACAGAGCGAGCATCGTTAAAAAATTGTTGGAACTCATCAATTGTATTAACAGTAGCTACTTGTTCTAAAAACTGTTTTAACTGTTGTAAATCAGAAATCTTATTTAAGCTTCTATCAACTCTGAAGGTAATTCTCCGAGTCGTACACTTAAAACTGTTATCACTGATTCACGCGCCGTTTGTATAGAGCTACGCTCCATACCTCTCAATTCCATATTGCTCATTAAAGGCATTCTTCTTTCCTCCTACAATGATTGAATTTTTCTTCAAAACTTTGCTGTAACTCTTGGGGTAACTTCATCATCTGGTCAATCATTTGGAAAAATTTGTTGCAATTCTTTATCTAAAGATTGCGGAGTTCGGCTCCAATCAATGAGAGCATGAACTTGTGGAAAGAAAAATTCCAAAAAAGGCTCAAAATACTCAGTGAGTGCTTCTTTCCAAGGATTGTCGTAATCAGCTTTGACTTCGCTCAAACTTTTCTCCTTCGCTGTTGCTTTGACATATGTTGCGTGTAGAAGCTGATAACTGTGCTATTTTTTATAGTACATGAATACTTAAAAATAAACTATAAAGAGAAAAAAAAGCGATCGCACATCTTAGGCAATCGCTTTTTTTCCTTAACTGGTCACTGGTCACTGGTCACTAAGCAGCCAAAAACCCGTGTAAGTCATACCAGAATCATCAGGTTGCACGACTAAAAAATGCAATCCTCGACTTTGTTGCTTTCTTTCCGTGTAAACTCTAGCTGCGTTTGTAACTTCTTTATCTTCAAATGTGGCAACAATCCACCTATCGACTAAACCTGCTTCTAACACCAATCCATCAGGTGTACCAGCAATGTAATTCAACGCTATAGGATCGGCTTGTTGCAACCACCGTACCAAACGCATGGATTGCCGTCCACCATAAATAACAACTCCGGGTATAGGTACTGTTGATGCCAAGCCTAAATTGAAGGGTTGTAGATGCTCTGGCATTTCTAAAACGGGGATGGGGCGATCGCTAAATGCATCGAGGATTTCACCTGCAACGAGTGATGCAAAACGCCATTGTTCTCCCCATAGGTTTTCTGGTAGTGGTGCGGGGGGTGGTTTATCCAAAGCGACAGGATATTGCTTTTCTTGCAGCCACTGTTTTAATGCAAGAGTGTGGCGAGTTGCTTCTACTGTAATGCCCAAACTCTTTCCCGCCTGTTCGAGTATGCTGAGAGATTGGGGGCGAAAAACTTGAATTATGTTTGGCAGTTTTTCTCTGGCTGCTTGCTGAAGTTGAGAAGCGACCCAACTAGAATTTGCTTGTGCTTGCGGACAAGTGGCTTCATATTCAAAGCTGCGATTTGCATCACAAATCACCACATACCACAAAACTTGTCCAGATGCATCTGGCTGAGGACATCGATAGAAATCAGTTTGCCAAATTTTCATACACGTTGTGGATTTTGCATCCCTAAACTGCCAACTTTCACCAATTTCTACTGGATGAATGCTTGATACTGCTTATCGCCGCGAATCTTGCTAAAATCTGGGTCAGTTTTTGCTAGTTTTTTATACTTCCCAGGATAAAGCTTGATAGCTTTTTGCAAGTTTTCCACAGCTAGTTTAGCATTACTTTGCAAAGCGTAAGCACAAGCTTTGTTATAGTAAGCTTCGTGTTGGTTTGGCTGAATTGCAATTGCTTTATCGTAGGATGCTATGGCTTCTTTATAGCGTTGCAGCTTTGTAAGAGCTATGCCTCTATTGATCCATGCTTCATGCTTGTCTGGTTTGATTGCAATTGATTTGTCGTAAGATGCTATGGCTTCTTTATATTGTTTCAAACTGCTTAGGACATTACCTTTATTGAACCATACCTCATGTTTGTTTGGTTGAAGAGCAATTGCTTTGTCGTAAGATGCTATGGCTTCTTGATGCTGGTGTAAAGAGTTAAAGGCATTACCTCTGTTATTCCAAACTTTGGCACTTTCAGGTTTAATCGATATCGCTTTGTCGTAAGCTGCGATCGCGTCTTTGTAGCGTTGCGCGTTCAACCAGCTATTGCCTTGATTAAAATAATCTTCTGCTTGTTGAGAGTCGTTTACTTCTGTCAACAGTTGGGAAACATTAACTTCTTTTACTGCTTGGTTGCTATATTGTCCTGGTGATTTTGTATCACCACAACCAAACAAGAAGAAAATTACGAATAAGCCAATTGCTTGAAACAAGCGCCTATGAACCATGGGTTAATAGATAACTCACAATTACGATTCTAAAACAAAATGGCTTTACTAAAAAGTATAAAGCTGTACCGATCTTCTATAGACAACATGAAAGAGCTTGTTTGAAAAAGGTTTTAAAGCCAACAATTTTTGAGCAATTTATCAATATAAATATTGTATCATATATGACTCTATATCTATCCGATTAGATTTGTCAAATATTATGTAGGTAAATAGTAGGTAGGTACAAAGATTCACATGGTGGGCATTAGCCCTACCTACTTATTACGGAGGTTGCTTCTAGTGCAATGTCGCGGTTAGGATGAAACCACTGTTGAATCGGGACGTGCTAGTGCCAAAATAGAAACATGTCGATAGAATCCAACTCCAACTCATCCAAAGCCCACTCACAAGACTCCCTCTTAGAGGACATCGTACAGCCAGATGACTTTGAAGATGGGCGATGTGAAAATCCCTTATTCCCCACTGAACTTGCTACCCAGGAGGCTCTAGCTGCAATTTCATCCCAACAATCTCCACAAAAAATATCCACGCTCCAACAATTACGTTCTGCTGTCAACGGACGCACTCCTAACTCTATAACGGTAAAACCCAGAGCACTATTGCTGATACTGGTAGCGATCGCGATCGTGATTATTGGAATTGCCATCAATAACTTAATTGTTGGGACTTGCGGAATCCTAATGGCTCTTCTTCTGTCCCTTGCAGTACTGTTACCAGCAATAGAAATGGCAATAAAACAGTGGTTTTCCGCACAAGAGCGAGCCATATTTGTTGCATTTTTGGGAGTGTTAGCAGCTATTGTTGGTACAGTCAAGTTTAGCGGTTTTGGCGATCGCCTTCTGGCTTGGGGACGTAAAATTAACTGGGAAGCTTCTGGAACACTAGCAGAGTGGTTTGGTGCATTGGGACAAATTCTCATCGCCATTATTGCGGTATACGTTGCATGGCGACAGTACGTGATTTCTAAAGATCTGACGATTCAGCAAAACTTTCTTACTATTCAACAAAATATCATTACCCAGCAACAAACCATTGACTCATATTTCCAAGGCATTTCTGACTTAGTCTTGGATGAAGAAGGATTATTAGAAGATTGGCCGCAAGAAAGAGCGATCGCAGAAGGTCGAACGGCTGCAATATTAAGTAGTGTTGATGGAAGCGGTAAAGCGAAAATCCTGCGCTTTCTCTCACGTTCCAGACTGCTGACTCCTCTGAAACGCGATCGTCGATTGGGTAGACCGATTCTAAATGGCATTGGTGGTTATGCTGAAGACCGTATTGAGGGTGTGCGCGTTATCGATTTGGGCGTCATGCTAGCAGGCGCAGACCTTGCTGGGACAGATTTGCGGTGGACTGACTTATCTGAAGTCAATTTTGTCCGTGCTGACCTTAGTAATTGCGATTTGGTAAAAGCCAACCTTTCCCGCGCCATTTTATATGAAAGCAATCTTACTGGTGCTGACCTCAATGGAACTCGCCTGTTCTACGGTTCTGTGGAGAAAGCATCACCCCGCAGCCGTACTGAACCACCAGATTATGAAACTGGCGAATACACTGGTGCTGTTGTAGAAAATGCTGATTTCACCGACGCTCGACGGATATCTGAATCTACACGGTACTATTGCTGCGCCTGGGGTGGTGAAAAAACAAGAAATACAATCCCCGGCGGTTGCGAAGGAATTCCAAATAAATTAGGGAAATGATAGTTGTTGGTTGATAGTTGTTGGTTGTTGGTTGTTGGTTGATAGTTGTTGGTTGTTGGTTGTTGCTCTTCACCACTAACCACTAACCACTAACCACTAACCACTAACCACTAACCACTAACCACTAACCACTAACCACTAACCATTAAGAAAAAACTTCCCCATCAGGTAAAGTCAGGACTTCAACACCTTCTTCCGTCACTGCTATGGTATGCTCGCATTGAGCGCTCAGTTTGCGATCGCGTGTGAGTGCAGTCCAGCCATCGCTTAAAACTTCCACTTCCCAAGTTCCTTCGTTAATCATGGGTTCGATGGTAAAAACCATACCTGCTCTGAGACGTTTTCCTTTCCCACGGGTACCGTAATGAGGAATTTCTGGTGTAGTATGGAAAATGTTACTGATACCATGTCCTACAAAGTCTCGCACCACGGAAAAACCTTGTGATTCTGCGTACTCTTGAATAGCAGCCCCAATGTCTCCGATGTATGCTCCTGGTTTAACTTCCTTTATACCTCGGCGACGGCATTCTCTTGTTACCTCTACCAGCTTTTTAGCCATAGGGGAAGGTGTACCAACCAAAAATGTCTCAGATGTATCACCGTGGTAACGATCCACAATGAGTGTTACATCAATATTAATGATGTCACCATTGCGAAGAATTTGCTTGGCACTGGGAATGCCATGACAAACAACTTCATTAATACTGGTACATATAGACTTGGGATAACCTTTATAACCAAGAGGGGCGCTTTTTGCTCCATGCGCTTGCGTCCAACGTTCTGCTTCATCGTTTAGCTCTAGAGTGCTAACCCCTGGTTTAACCATTGGTTCAAGGTGACGCAAAAGTTGAGCAGCTAAGCGCCCAGCCTTACGCATTTTTTCTAGTTCTCTACTGGATAATAAAACAATCGTTTTGCTGTTGTCGTTCATAAAATTTAGTATAAAACACAGGGGAATTTTAAGTACTGTTTGATGGGCTAAAGCTTACCAAATGAGATTATTGGTGGGCTTTAGCCCTACCTACCTACTACGTACAGTTCAAAAGCTATTAGCCGGTTATTTGAAGATGGGAGCCAACGATCATAGTACCAATACCAACATCAGTAAAAATTTCTAGCAGTAATGAGTGGGGAATGCGACCATCTATTATATGTGCTGCTTTCACTCCTTGTGCAAGAGAACGGACGCAGCAATTCACTTTTGGGATCATTCCACCACTGACTACACCTGTTGCGATGAGTTCTCTCGCTTCTTGAATGTCTACTTGAGGAATCAGGGTAGAAGGATCTTTGTAATCTTTCAAAATCCCCCTTGTATCAGTTAGCAAAATTAACTTTTCTGCGCCTAATGCAGCTGCGATCTCTCCCGCCACGGTGTCGGCGTTAATATTATATGGCTGTCCTATTTCGTCTGCTGCAACGCTGGAAACTACCGGAATATAGCCATTGTTAACCAGTGTCTCCAAAATTTTGATATTGACATTGTTAACTTCCCCCACAAAGCCAATACCTTCATCACCTTGAGGGCGAGCTTTGATTAAGTTACCATCTTTGCCACACAACCCCACTGCTGAACCACCTGCTTGATTTATCAAAGCGACGATTTCTTTATTGACTCGACCTACTAATACCATCTCCACAACATCCATTGTCGGAGCGTCAGTCACTCGCAAACCATTTCTAAATTGAGGCTCGATTCCCAGTTTATCCAGCCAACTGTTTATCTCCGGTCCTCCACCATGTACCAAAATTGGTCGCAAGCCAACACAAGATAAAAAGACAATGTCGCGAATCACTTTATCTTTGAGATTGCTGTCTTTCATGGCTGCACCGCCATATTTAACAACAATGGTGCGACCAATAAATTGTTGAATGTAAGGTAGTGCTTCACTTAGCACTTGTACGCGGCTGGCTGCATCTTGCTTAATATACTCAGTTTCGCTGACTGTCATGAACTTCTAATAGACCCTTGGCGTGGCAGTTACGGACGTTACATATAAATTTACATCGTGAAAACACTAGCTATACAAAAATTAACATCACTCAATATTCAGCTATATATCTTCACACTTTAGCTGGTTTTAAAACACTGGGAATCTCATCTAAGACCCGTGTAGCAATTTGCTCTGGAGTTTCTCCTTCACTGACAGTAATTCTCAAATCAGCTTGTGAGTAAAGATGTTGTCTTTGTTCGAGGAGCGATCGCAGTTTCCCTTTGGGATCGCTATCTTGTAAAAGTGGTCTAGTTGTATCTTCCACTAAACGGGCGTAGAGAATTTCGACGGGTACATCCAGCCATACAATTAAGCCGTGATGAAGGTAACTCCAGTTTTCTTGTCTTAAGACAATACCTCCACCTGTTGCGATGACAAGCTTAGTGAAAGCACACACTTGTTCCAAAATCTGACTTTCTAATTGGCGAAACCCAACTTCTCCTTCATCTTGAAACAGTTGAGTTATGGTTCTACCACCTGCAGCTTTCTCAATTACAGTGTCGGTATCCACAAATCCGTAGCCCAAATGTTGAGCCAGTACTTGTCCCACAGTAGATTTACCCGCGCCCATCATGCCAACCAAGTATAGGTTGACTCCTTTTAATAAGTTATTTGTCATATAAGTGGTTGGTGGTTGCTGGTTAGTGGTTAGTGGTTGCTGGTTGGTGGTTGCTGGTTGCTGGTTGCTCTTGACTACTAACAACTAACAACTAACCACTAACAACTAACAACTAACCATTAACTAATTTACTCTAAAGAGTGAGATTTTTGACGCATTTCCCGAATGTAGTTCTTGATTTTGTGCTCTAAGATTGTATAACTCATGAGTAGAGAACCTTCTGTTTCTCCAATCATTTGCAAATTTTCCTCAATTAATTGCTCGCCTATATATTCCATCAATACAGGAATTTGAGAAAAATTTGCTGCCTTTTTTTCAATCAAAGAACGTTTCTGCAATAACTCGATAGCCTCTAGAATTAATCTTTGTGACACGCGAGGGAAAAAATCTTTCTGCAACTTACGTACTGACACCAAGTCTTGGTTCAAAGCTAACCAGTACATAATCAGTTTTTCCAAACTAGATAGACGATTAAATTGCCTATCTAAAATGGCTCGAATATCTCCAAAGACGACTGTACCTTGTTCTAAAAAGTTGTTAATGCTACCACCAAATAATTCTTCAATTGCCGTTGCCACTAATTTAATAAATAGAGGATTGCCTGCATACCAATTTATTAAAGATTTGCATTCTTCATCTTGGGAAGTCATTAAACCTTTAGCTTGGAGTATATTCTTACTCTCGATATAACTTAAGCCTGTTAATTTTAAGCAGCGAACAGGTAAAAATTTTCCTTCAAGCACTGAAATTTCTTGGGGTTTTTCCCGACTCGTTACAATCAAACAGCTTTGATGCTGGGAGTCCCCGACTCTTCTAAGAATTTCTCCATAAATCTCATATCCTTGACAATAGCTAATCTGTGGCAGAATATATGCTGAAGAATTTTTAGTACTTAATTGAGCGAGCGATTGTTGAATAGATAACTCGTCAAGAACATCAAGACCTATATATTGATTGTACAAAATAGAATCAAAATTATCTAAAATAATGAGACATCGGGAAGAACGCAAACAATCAATAAGTTGTGAAATACGGCTTAAGAATGATTCTGTAAGATTGAGTTCTTGCTTTGGTGACAAAATTTGTATGAGTTGATTGAGCAGAATGTCAGGAGATAAATTGAGATTTAGCGATCGCCAAATCACACATTCAAACTTATCCTTCAATTGTTCTGCTAGTTTTGCAGAAAAAGCTGTTTTTCCAACGCCAGACATACCCAAAATCATCACCAAACGACAGCGTTCTCCAACAATCCATTGTTCAATTTGAGAGAGTTCTGTTACCCTTCCATAGAACAGACTTACATCAGGTGCCTCGCCCCAATCTTCTCTTGGTACCGATCTCATATCTATAGAAGCAATATCTTGTCGTATATCTATTTTTAGTTGGTTTCCAAGAGGCTCTAATTGAACCCGTGCTTTTTTATAACCTGCTTTTTCTAGCAATTGAGTGACACGGCTCCAGTTTTTTACTTTAATAAAATGTCCTGCTTGGTTAGTCAGCATTTCCTCTATATATTTATACAACCCATTAGAAAGGTAAACTCTAACAGTACTGCTACTACGACTTTGATACACAGTACTGGCGATTTCTGCAGGACTAAAACCGCAAAGTAAGCCTCTTAAGAATTTTTTTTCAACAGGTGTGAGAGATTTTCCTTTTGCTAAACCTAAATCTACATATAATTTTTCTAGTTCCCAATAATTTTTAGCTTCTATAAATTCTTCTTCTACCTGACTTGAATTATGAGGTGTCATTACCGTTATTTTAAATACCAAATTTCCCATATCATACTGACTTTTGTATGAAGCCAAATTAAATAAATAATAAATTTATAACGAAATTAATAACAGTTGTTAGGTGACTTGGTAATCGTTACTTAGGTATCTTTGGTCTTAACAGAAATTTTATATAGATTGAGCGAAACTTTATCTTGACTTTATCAGTCAACATAGCAAGCGTAACGTAACTCACTTAAGTAGGTGGGAAAATTACGTGTTTATGCAGCCCTGTGTTTCTACCAACACATTGTTGCTGCCTCGGCAATCGGTTGCTGCAAGCTGGAATAGACAAGTCCGTGTTTTTGTTCAAGGTGTAGAGTATGACTCATTGTTTGACGAAATGCACAAAAAACTTTTCTCATAGAAGGGTTGAAGCACAAAACCATTGCATATCTTCTCTGAATCAACTCGTACTTATAAGTGTGTTTTAGATGCGATCGTTAGGGGTTTCAACCATGACTCGGATTAGAGACGTTGTAAAAAAAGCTTTAGCTACTGGCTATCTTACTGTTGAAGCAGAAAATCAACTGCGACATCTGCTGACAACTCGGTACGACTTAGAAGATTTTAACGCTTTCATGACCTTACAAGAAGCTGCTATGACCGGAGAAGTCAGGCAGGAGTCCCGCGAACGTTTCAATCTTGTGTAGAGAAGCAATACCATGCACTCGTCACAAGTTAACGCCGAGGGGATCTCTTCTCGTCCTCAGCATCATCATCATCCAAAAACCCCCACTCATCCTCCTCTGCAGGTTCAGGCTTGGGTGGTTGATAAGGGGGGATGATAACCCGATAGTCCGCATCATAAACTGATTCTGTTTTTCCTACGCCAGAATTTTTTGGTTCGCGGTAGCTGTAAGAATAGGATGAGTCAGTTTTTGGTTTGTCTTTCGGTTCGGAAGCGCGATCGTAGGTATTAGAGTCTCTAACTTGGGTTTTTTCAGGATCGGACTTGTTAAACTCCCAGTCCTCATAAAGTCCGCTACTTGTTTCCCAGTCATCAACTGTGTCAGTGGTTCGGGATTCTCGCTCCCCAGAAGATGGAGGATTTGGCGGGCGAGATGTTACTTCTTCAAAACGAGTTTTGTTCCGACGTGGTGATTCAGGAGACGAACGCAAAGGAGTTTGGCGCTGTCCCCCAAGAGCACCAGATAAATTGAACAAAAACGTCAGTAAGATAGTTGTTAATCCACCAGCAACTGTGCTAAACAAAATCCAAATTGCTAGGTGGTATGGTTGCGACGTACGCATACCCAAACACAGAAGCGGTAGGACGGCGTGACCAATTTTGTAAGCGAGTACAGCGTAATTCCTCCAAGTACTGCCACTAAAAGAATTAAGCGAATGAGTGCCATAGTGATGGGGGGTAGGGGGTAGGGGGTAGGGGTAAAGGTTGGGTGTAGGGGGTAGAGGGTAAGGGTGTAGGGTGCCCTAATCCTAACCCCTAACCCCTAACCCCTACATCGTTGAATTGGGACGCAGTCAATATCTAACTGATCCAAAGCACGAGCGACGACAAAGTCAACGAGATCTTCTATAGTTTGGGGATTGTGATACCAAGCAGGAATCGCAGGAACAATTCTTGCGCCAACTTCTGCTAAAGCTGTTAAGTTACGTAGGTGAATCAGACTCAAAGGAGTTTCACGGGGAACAATCACTAGTTTCCGACCTTCTTTGAGTTGAACATCCGCCGCTCGTTCCAGTAAATCTGAACTCATACCAGCTGCTAGCTTTGCTACAGTACTCATGCTACAGGGAATAACTATCATTCCTTGAGTACGAAACGAACCACTAGCAATGTTCGCTCCTACATCACCCCAATGATGACAGTGCAGTTTGCCTCCTTGTTCGACAAGAGCTTGCTGTCGCCAAAATTTTTCTTGCTGAAGGGATTCTACTGGCATACGAATATTTTGCTCGGATTGCCAAACCATGTAGGTGGATTTGGAAGCAACTAATTCAATTTCACAGTCAGCTTCTAGCAAAAATTTTAAAGCACGAACAGTATAAATCAGACCAGATGCTCCTGTTACACCTATTATGAGAGGTTTTGACATTGTTAGTGGTTAATGGTTAGTGGTTAGTGGTTAGTGGTTGGTGGATAGTGGATAGTATTTGGTGGTTAGTAGTTAGTGGTTAGTGGTTAGTAGTTTTACCACTAACAACCATCAACTAACAACCATCAACTAACAACCAACAACTAACCACTAACTACTAACTTATCGCTATTCATCATCAGCATAGGGATCTAAGTCCAATGGCTCAAGATCGTCATGGCGCATATACATACCTCGATCTTCGCCATTCATGATATTCATATCCTTGCCCATCATTGCACCATCGCTACCAACAGTGACTAAATCAATTTGTTGGCGGTAATAGTCAACACTCTTTACTTGTACGGCTACACGATCGCCCAATCTGTAGGAAGCACGATTTTTGCGCCCAAACAGCGCTTGTTGTCTGGCGCGGTATTCATACCAATCGTCCTTGAGAGAGCTTACGTGAACCAGCCCTTCTACCCGTAAAGGAACTCGCGTATTTCCACTCTCTGAGTCGGTGGGCAGAACTTCTATCTCTACAAAGAACCCGTAGGATTGAACCCCCGTGATAACACCGGTGAAAACTTCACCAATGCGTTGTTTCATCAGCGAAGCTCTTTGCAAACCCGCCAGATCGGTTTCAGCTTCTTGAACTTCTTTTTCGCGATCGTTGAGCTGAACAATAATTCTCATCAATTCACTTTGCAATTCACTTTGCAATTCTGGTGGGAGAACGTTCCAGTTAATTTCGCCGTGGCTTGAGGAGTGGCGAAGGTTTACCCGATCTTTAACACGAGTGTTACGGCGATCGCGCCCGTGTTCAATGAGTGCATAAAAGACTCTTTGCATCATCAAATCGGGGTAACGTCGCAGGGGGGAAGTGAAATGGGTATACTCTGGTAAAGCCAAACCAAAGTGAGAACCTTTGGTTGTGCTGTAGGTAGCTTGCTTGAGGGTATCTTGTAACAAGTAAGTCAAAACTTGCTCGGAAGCTGATTCTGCAAAAACCCTAGTTAGCTGTTGGTAATCAAGAGGCTGAATTTCTATTTCCGGCTCGAGATTCAGTTCAACACCCAAGTTCATCGCCAATTTTAGCATTTCTTGAACATCTTCGGGATCGGGCGTACCTTGGACTCGCCAAATTGCAGGAATTCCAAGAGCATTCAAATGAGTTGCTATCAATTGATTTACCAGTAATGTATACTCTGTGAGTAGAGCACGCACGGGCAAATCGTTGGTAACAACACACCCCAAAGCACCTTCATCACAGTATGGGTTTTGATTGGGTGGTAGATTTAATTGCAAACAACCCCGATTGAGACGTACCTTTTTCAATAATTGCTGTACAGTTTCCAGTTCTTGAAGAATCTGGACAACGCCGCTATTTGTTTTCGTAGCTTTCTTGGCGAGAATAGTTTCTGCCTCAGATTCACCGATTGAGGTATCGACTTTAACAACAGTGGGTTGAATTTCCCAATCTTCTATTTCTCCCGATTGTGAATCAATTGTCATTAAAAAAGAGAGAGCCAATCGGTCAACTCCAGGTAATAAAGAACACCGTTCACCAACCACTTCTGGGAACATGGGCAGTACTAAATTCCCAAGATATACCGAGCGCCCTCGCTTCAATGCTTCCCGGTCAAGAATTTCTTCTGGTTGAATGTAGTGGGTAGCATCGGCAATGTGAAAGCTTACTCGCCAATTGCCCTCGTTATTTTTTTCCAGAGAAAAAGCATTTTCTACAAATTTAGAATCACCATTGTTGGGAACTATGCTAAGTGTAAACTTTGAGCGCAAGTCCAAACGATTTTTTAAATCTGCTTTTAGCAGCTTTTTGGGTAATTTTGAAGCTGCTTCCTGAATGGGGTCTGGAAAAGTACGAGCCAGATCGTGTTTGCAGGTGACGAGATCTATGTCGGCTGCTGCTTCCGCATCGCTACCCAGAATTTGGACGACTCTACCCAATGGTGGATATTGCGCTAATGGATAACGCAAAACTTCCACATGCGCCAAGTGATCGATGGCTTGTTCGAGTTGATTGTTATTGATGAGCAGTTTCAGTTCAAAAAGCAATCTATCGTCTAAAGGTACGGCGCGGTAGCCTCCTTCTACCTGCTTGATCCGTGCTAGTAAAGTGTGATTTGAGCGCTCTAGGATGAGCTTAACTTCTCCTTCTGGCGATCGCCTCCGACTGCCTTCTTTCAGCACTTTGACCAAAACGCGATCGCCATTCCAAGCGTTGCTCAGATGACTTTCACGAATGTAGATGTCTTCTGCGCCTTCTACATCCTGGATGGCAAAACAAAAACCTTTGCTGGAACAGCGAAGTTTTGCTTCAATCACCCCCTCTTCCGAGATACGGCGATACTTGCCGCGTTCTTTGGCCAAAATCCCGATTCTTTCGAGCACTTCCAAGGCGATGTGAAGTTTTTCTAAACTGGGTTCATCTTCGCAACCAAGTTTCTTTTCCAACAGTTTACGAGCAACCAATTTATCATCAGTAAAATTGGCGAGAAGTGTAGCGATTGAAAATTCCATGCAGTGAACCGACCTTTGGTCAAAACGTCATTTGTTGTTTATCTGGTTCGCGTGCTGTGTACCCTCACGACTACAGACACTAGCCGGAAACGAATTGCCCATAATAAAGGGGACCACAGGAGCATTACAGAGTTTAGCGGTTTATATGGTTCCTTAACTCCAGTCAATCTTCAAAAGTACGCCCGTTTAGTTTTTTGCCCCCCTCGGTAATTACGCAACGGGTTTTTATGTAAGACGCACTTTGGAGAACTTTCCACGCTGCCCAAAAGCACTGTTTAGGGAAACCGCAGGTGTTAGATTGTCTGAAGTGAAGGTTCTTTTACGCCACTAGACTCTGTTTTTTAACTAGGAGAAACTGCCGACAAATCTAATTGACCCATATGTAGGATCGGAAACAATTAGGCCAGCAGCTTAACGAGCTGTGAGGACGAACCATTACTACATTATTGTAGATATAGAGTGTCCTTGCAGAAAATAGTACTAGAACACCAATTGAGTAATTATCGTAGCATTCTCAGTAAAATTATTTAAGAATAGCTTTTTGGGGCAGTGGGCAATGGGCTTTTGTGGTTATTTCCCTAACGCCTACCCCCTAACCCCTCCCCCCTATTTTCAAGTATTAATACTGTTTTAAAACTTATCAACTCCTGAGAGCATATGATAATGTATACGGGTTGGGTGCATTTGTACTAGGAAAATAGATTTGAACAAAAATGTTGAGTGCAGTACCCATCTATAATTAAGTAGATTTAGGTAGGGGAGAGTTCAATGAATTGTTTCCAACCCCTTTATTAAACAGAGCAAGATTTGGTGAGAGCATTATGTTGGCTCAATTTCAGAGCAAGTACCCCCAAGGCAATCTCATTAGTGAATTAGTGCAAATTTATCACGGTAAGTATATTGTCCGTGCAAGCGTACAAATTGATGGTGCAACTCGCGCTACTGGTATGGCGGCTGCAGAAATATTAGAGGACGCAGAAGATAAAGCGAGAACTAGAGCGTTGATGGTTTTAGGAATAACAGATCTCCCCCAAGGAGCGCCGGTTATTTCTCCAGAACCAACCAAGCAGGTTCAGCCCAATGTATCCTCAGTTACTTCTAATGGATTGAATGAGACAGCTTCTTCCGTTGTGCTCAACTCTCCTCACACAGAAGCACCTGCAACTCCTCCAACTTCAGTAGTCTCAGCGCCAGTAGCCGCAAACGAAGCAAAACAACACGCTCATAGCGATCGCTTTGCCACAAGTTACAAGCCAGAAACCAATTTTGAGACTACAACTCCCGATCTTGGCGAAGTCATTCCTACTATTGATAAACCGGAAATTCCGTTTTCTAAAACTCTAAATGGCAAAACTCAAGATAGTAACAGTGGATTTGCAACAACTAACCATCAAGAAGAACAATTTGATGCGGCGTTAGAAAATTTTGGCATAGTGTCCCCTAACACAACTGAGAACAACTCTTTTTCTGGAGTTCCTAATAATGTAACGCCATTTCCTTCACGCAGTTCCAACTTTCAAGAGGAAATGAATTTACAAGAAACAGCAAATAAGCGCAAGAAAAAGGCAGAAACTGTGGATAATTCGGATGATATTGCCAAAATTGGTGTTGAAATGCAGCGATTGGGTTGGAACACAGACCAAGGGCGCGACTATTTGGTCAAAACTTACGGGAAGCGATCGCGTCACTTACTGAGTGCAGAAGAATTAAAGGATTTCTTAAAATACTTGGAGTCGCAGCCTACGCCGATAGATCCATTGGCTGGGTTTTAAGCAAAGTCATTTTGACTTTACCGCTCCGCCCGCCCTCTCGTTCCCAGCCTCAGGCTGGGAACGAGGTAACGAGAAGGCAACGAGGTTAACTAGGTCAAAGGCTAGGACTTTTGTGATTACTGACTGACAACGGCTATTGGGCGACTACCCGCAGAGTGGCGATCGATGACTTGGTCAATTAAGCCGTAGTCTTTAGCTTCATAAGGTGACATAAAGAAGTCTCTCTCTGTATCCTCAGTAATCTTTTCTAATGGTTGTCCTGTATGCTCGGCTAAATATTCATTTAGCTTGCGCTTGTGGTAAAGGATTTCCCGTGCCTGAATTTCAATATCAGTTGCTTGTCCTTGAGCACCGCCCAACGGTTGGTGAATCATAATTCGGGAGTGAGGTAAACTCATCCGCTTGCCTTTTGTACCAGCACTGAGGAGAAAAGCGCCCATACTTGCCGCCAATCCTGTACAAATTGTACAGATATCTGGGCGGATGTGCTTCATAGTATCATACATACCCATTCCTGCAGTTACCGAACCACCAGGAGAGTTGATGTACATATATATATCTTTCTCCGAGTCTTCTGCGTCTAAAAACAGCAGTTGGGCAACAATCAAGTTAGCTACTGTGTCATCAATCTGCTGTCCTAAAAAGATGATGCGCTCGCGTAACAGACGTGAGTAGATATCAAAGGCGCGTTCGCCACGACCTGATTGTTCTATAACAATTGGAATCATGAAAGCTGGTTGTACTTATTTTACGTATATTCTATCGATTGCAAAGCCCGATGGTTGTCCCAAAACCCGAACCTTATCATCTAACCACTAACCACTAACCACCAACCACCAACCACTAACCACTAACCACTAACCACTAACCACTAACCACCAACCACCAACCACCAACCACTAACCACTAACCACTAACAACTAACCACTAACCACTAATCATTAAGCTTGTTAGTATTTTTACAGGTACTTTTCCGGAATGGAATTACCATTACGAGTAGATACATAATACAGGGTGCATTTGGTTAACAAACTAAAGAAGAATTGCCATCCCCCTAAAGCCAGAGGAGCCCGCCATGCTCGAAAAACTTTTACAAGCTGCCGTTATCACCTTCTTGCTTCACCTTATTGCAGGTCTTAGCCCAAATACTATCATTGAGACAAAGGTAGAACAACCTTCACCAGTCGCTCCAGTGCCTATTGCAAACGCACTGCCTCCTTCTGCACAATAATGCAAAGTTGGGTAGAGTAAATATTTACGCCGTGGACAGAGTGACACGGGAAGAATGCATGACTCTACTTATAAGAAGCTACACTAGGCGAATAAGGGTTTTTTCTCATGCATCTTTCATGACTAATCGTCTTGCTCAAGCTAAAAGCCTCTACCTACGCAAACACGCCGAAAACCCCATTGATTGGTGGTCTTGGTGTGATGAGGCACTCTTCACTGCAAAAGTGCAGAACAAACCAATATTTCTTTCGATTGGCTACTCTAGTTGCCATTGGTGTACTGTGATGGAAGGAGAAGCATTTTCCGACCGGGCAGTGGCTGAGTATATGAACGCCAACTTTCTTCCTATTAAAGTGGATAGAGAAGAAAGACCTGATATTGACAGCATCTATATGCAGGCTTTGCAAATGATGAGCGGTCAGGGCGGTTGGCCGTTAAACGTGTTCATCTCACCAGAGGATCTAGTGCCTTTCTATGCAGGGACTTACTTTCCATTAGAACCACGCTATGGTCGCCCTGGCTTTTTACAAGTTCTGCAAGCAATCCGCCATTATTACGATACAGAAAAAGATGATTTGCGCGATCGCAAGGCCACTATTCTTGAGTCACTCCTGACCTCAGCAGTATTGGAATTGGGAGGAGTAACAGAAACTCAAGATATTGAATTATTGCATAAAGGTTGGGAGACTTGTACTGGAATTATTACTTCCAACGAATACGGTAATAGCTTCCCAATGATTCCTTATGCAGAACTGGCAGTGCGAGGAACTCGATTTGAGTGGGAAGATTCTCGTTACGATGGCGTTCAAGTATCTATTCAAAGGGGTTTGGATCTTGCACTAGGGGGAATTTACGACCACGTAGCTGGTGGTTTTCATCGCTATACAGTCGATCCTACATGGACAGTGCCGCATTTTGAAAAGATGCTTTACGATAATGGTCAAATTGTGGAGTATTTGGCTAATTTGTGGAGTGCAGGAATACAGGAACCAGCTTTTGAAGACGCGATCGCTGGTACTGTTCAATGGTTAAAGCGGGAAATGATCTCACCATTGGGA
The DNA here is from genome assembly GCF_009725235.1 of Scytonema sp. UIC 10036. Next base: position 2,680 of record NZ_WJFC01000200.1, on the reverse strand, counting down.
TTCTTCTATGCTGCTCAAGATGCTGACAGCTTCACCAATCCAGCAGACGCAGAACCTGAGGAAGGGGCTTTTTATGTATGGAGTTACAGCGAATTGCAGCAACTGCTGACTCCAGATGAACTAACACAATTACAACAAGAGTTTACAGTCACACCTAGCGGGAACTTTGAAGGTAAGAACGTTTTACAAAGGCGTCATCAAGGAAAACGGAGTGAAAGTTTACAAACAGCGTTAGGAAAATTGTTTGTTGCTCGTTATGGTTTTGCAACGGACATGACTGATAAAGCCGTACATACATCCACGACAACATCTACTGCTACATTTCCCCCCGCCCGCAACAATCAAGAAGCGAAAACTGGTAACTGGCTAGGACGCATTCCCGCAGTTACAGATACAAAAATGATTGTTGCTTGGAATAGCTTGATGATATCTGGTTTAGCTAGGGCATACGGGGTATTCCAAAAACCAGAATATTTGGAAGTAGCAGCAAAAGCCGCAAATTTTATCTTGAACAATCAGTTTGTAGATGGGCGCTTTCACCGTCTCAATTACGAAAGTCAGCCAACAGTACTGGCGCAATCTGAGGACTACGCCTTTTTTATCAAAGCACTACTCGATTTACATCAAGTTTCTTTGGAAGTCGGGGGGGATCGACAAGGAGCTATAGAGAATAATTTTCCCCCTGCATCTTCTTACTGGCTCTCAAAAGCAATTGCCGTGCAAGAAGAATTTCATGAATATCTTTGGAGTGTGGAACTTGGTGGATACTTCAATACATCCAGTGACGCCAGCCAAGATTTGATTGTGCGCGAACGCAGTTACGCCGATAACGCTACACCATCTGCTAACGGAGTGGCGATCGCAAACCTTGTCCGTCTTGCTCTTTTAACCGACGATCTTCATTATTTAGACATAGCCGAACAAGCATTAAACGCTTTTAGGGGTGTTATGAATCGTGCTCCCCAAGCTTGTCCCAGTTTGTTTACTGCCCTAGACTGGTATCGTAATTGTACATTAATCCGTACTTCAGAAGAACAAATCCAATCTCTTGTGCCAACATATTTACCCAGTGCAGTGTTTGTCTCAACATCAAAACTTCCAGAAGGAAGCGTTGGATTAGTCTGCCAAGGATTGAAGTGTTTGCCAGCGCCTGAAAGTGTAGAGCAGTTCGTGCAGCAATTGCAAAAGAGTTTAACGAGGGTTAGTGGTTAGTGGTTAGTGGTTAGTGGTTAGTTGTTAGTTGTTAGTGGTTAGTTGTTAGTAGAATAAAAGACTATTGACAAATGACTATTGACTATTGACAAATGACAAATGACCTAAGCGCAATTGTGTTAGCAGGGGGGATGAGTTCCCGTATGGGGCAAGATAAAGCTTTGATTCCAATTCAAGGTGTACCCCTGTTGCAATTAGTTTGTCAAATAGCGGAAAGTTGTGCTGATACAGTTTATGTGGTAACTTCTTGGCCAGAACGCTATCAGCACTTACTCACTCCTAAAACCAAGTTTATTCGGGAAGTGCCTTTGGGGGAATCTTTACCTCACGGACCACTTGTTGGCTTTGCTCAAGGATTAGCGCAGGTGCAAACGCCTTGGGTATTGCTACTCGCTTGCGATTTACCTAAGTTACAGGTTGAAGTTTTGCAGGCGTGGGTGGCTGAACTCAAAAATGTCGAAGAGGACGCGATCGCAGCATTGGTCTGTCACACTAAAGGTTGGGAGCCATTGTGCGGTTTTTATCGCCATCGGTGTTTACCAAGTTTGATGGCATATATTAATGAAGGCGGGCGATCGTTCCAAGGGTGGCTGAAACAGCATCGCGTATTTGCTTTGTCATTGCCAAATTCAGAAATGCTTTTTAACTGTAATACACCACAGGATCTTGGTTTGATTTCAGCGAACAATGACCAGTGACCATTCCCTATTTTCAGTGGTTCCTTTTCAGTTTACAATGAGACATTAAATTTGCAATTTGAACAGCAATATGGGTAGCGTAGCAGTGGCTAGTGCTTTCGTTACCCTTTCAGTAAGTCTCCTAGCCATAGTTGGCAAAGATGAAACATACCCTTTCAGTACTTGTAGAGGATGAGGCGGGAGTTCTTTCCCGTATTTCTGGATTATTTGCCCGTCGCGGCTTTAATATTGAAAGCCTCGCTGTAGGTCCGGCAGAACAATCAGGTATTTCTCGAATTACAATGGTTGTCCAAGGAGATGACCGCGTCATCGAGCAACTGACCAAGCAGCTTTATAAGCTCATCAACGTCCTTAAGGTACAGGACGTGACTGAGATTCCTTGTGTAGAGCGAGAACTGATGTTGCTTAAAGTCAATGCTACAAGCACTAACCGTTCGGAAATTGTGGAATTGGCTCAGATTTTCCGAGCAAGAGTGGTAGATGTGGCAGAAGATTCCCTGACTTTAGAAGTTGTCGGAGATCCAGGGAAGATGGTAGCGATCGTGCAGGTGTTGCAAAAATTTGGGTTAAGAGAAATAGCTCGCACTGGCAAAATTGCTTTGACTCGTGAGTCTGGTGTAAATACAGAACTACTTAAGTCTTTGGAAGTCAAGGTTTAGTGGTAGATTTTACAGCTAACTGTCAAAAAATATAAGAGGATGTTTGAAAAGTTGTTTGTTGTCATTTTAATCACATTATTACCCCCCTTAGTCCCCCCTTGTAAAGGGGGG
>NZ_WJFC01000199.1 GCF_009725235.1 Scytonema sp. UIC 10036 | reverse complement strand
GGGCTGGGGGAGGGGTAAAATCTCGGTATCGTCAGTAATTAACTGGACATGATATAAGTGGGTGCAAATAATCATTACTAGTTTGTAGTTGCGATGCATGCGAAGACAGCGCTACTACGAACCAATACAAAGATTTTACTTTTGGTTACATAGTTTGGTTTTTTCTCGCCAACTTACTTAAATGTCGCTCAACGAACCGCTTTCAAAGTATCATAAAGTAGCTTGTATCGCTTAAAACCTGCTTCATACAAAGGATTTGCCTGCGGCTGTACTACATGACTATCCTTGGGTAGTATCTGGAGTGCAGTTTCTAAGTTGGGGTAAACACCTACTCCCACCATTGCCAAAATAGCTGCTCCGTAAGCAGCTCCTTCTTCGGCTTTGGGAGCAATCAGTTCTGTTTGCAAAACATCGGATAAAATTTGCAACCAGATGTGAGAGCGTGCTCCTCCACCTGTTGCTAAGAGTTGATGAACGGGAGCGATCGCGCTGATAACTTCCATCGCTTCCCGCAGGCTGAATGCAACTCCCTCTAGAACAGCACGAGTGATATCTGCTTGCGTATGAGCTAATGACAGATTCACGAAAGCACCGCGAGTATTTGGATCGAGGTGGGGACTGCGCTCTCCTGATAGGTGGGGCAGAAATAGAACACCACCCGCACCGGGCTGCGATCGCTCTGCTATTTCCATCAGCTCGGTATAGGACATATGTGGTGCAAAGGTATCTCGATACCAACGTAGAGAACCACCAGCCGCCAGTGTCACTCCCAGCAGATGGTAACCCCCATCCACATGACAGAACAAATGTACTCGCCCTTCTGGATCGGGAACTGGGCGATGTCTACGACGGGCTACGCCTACGCACGGTGCAAAAATAACTCCTGATGTGCCAATACTCAAACTACCCCGGTTCAGGTTGCTGGATGAGATGCCCAAACCAATCGCAGCCGCCGCATTGTCACCCCCGCCTGCAACCACAGGTAATCCTACAGGTAATCCCACCCGTGCAGCTATTTCCGATCTCAGCCGTCCGGCGATCGCAGTCGATTCAATCACCGGGGGGAACAACGCTGGGTTAATGTTGAGAGCATCGAGGATATCTGTATCCCATTGGCGATTCTCCAGTTTCAGACACCCAACACCAGATGCATCAGATGGTTCAGTCAGTGGCTCGCCAGTTAGCACATATCCCAAATAATCTTTTGGCAAAAGAATCTGCCACAGTTGAGCATAGGCTTGTGGTTCTTCACTCCTCAACCATAAGAGCTTCGGCAGTTGAAACCCGCTAATTGCAGGATTTCCAGTGCGCTGGATCGACTCCTGACGGGGAATGGTGGCTTCAATCTCAGCAACCGCTTTATCCGTGCGCTGGTCATTCCATAAAATTGCCGCTCTAATTGCTTTGCCCTCCCGGTTTAAAGGAACCATGCCGTGCATTTGTCCGGACAAACCCAAGGCAATTGCTCGGTGTCCATCGAGCTGTTGAGCCACATCAAACAGAGCATCCAAACTTGCTTCGACCCAATCCGATGCGTTCTGTTCCGTCCAACCCGGTTGTGGAGTTAACAGGGGATAGCTTCTCGTTGCCTGAGCGATAATTTTCCCTTGTAGGTCAACTGCGATCGCCCGCACTCCTCCTGTACCCAAGTCTATGCCAACAACGATGTCAGTCAATTGCCCCTCCTAAATTCTCAGAATTTGGGCTAGTGTTTGTTTAGCGCCACGCTCATACAAACTCTGTAAATGGATTGTAACTGAATCGACAAAACGCGACGACTGCGATAAATCACCAAAAATTTCAGTTAACCTGAGCGATGGTTTGGGATCGGAGCCGCTAGAAAGAGCGAGTTGAGTCAAGATACCTGCCATTGGGTCATCAATGGGAATGGAGTTACCTCGGTCATCCCGTGTATTGAGGTAACGGAACCAGGCAGCAACTGTGAGGCTCATGTAATCGATCGCTCCTCCTTGCTTCAACGCGTCACGGAGCGAACCGAGAACAAATTTTGGCATTTTGGCGGAGCTATTGAGGCAAAGACGTGGCAGTTGATCCCGAATCTTGGGATTGGCAAAGCGTTCTATTAAGGTCTTTTTGTAATCGTCTAGATCGATCCCAGGTACGGGTTGGAGTGTGGGTGTAACTTCTGCCATCAAATTATCAACTGCTTGCCGGATCGATGTATCAGCCATGACTTCATGGACGTAAGTGTAGCCGGCTATTGTGCCGAGATAACCAATTAACAGGTGGCTGGCGTTGAGCAACCGGATTTTCATCATTTCGTAGGGATGGACATCATCGGTCATCTGGACGCCAACGGCTTCCCAATCGGGTCTACCCGCACAGAACTTGTCTTCAACTACCCACTGGAGAAACGGTTCGGCAACAACTGGGAAGGCATCATTAATGTTAAACTGTTCTGCCACCATTTTGACATCTGCTGGGGTTGTGGCAGGAGTAATGCGATCGACCATGCAATTGGGGAAGGCGACTTGTTCCGCAACCCAACTTCCCAACTCGCGATCGCGCATTTGTACAAATGCAGTTAACATTTTGCGAGCAATATTGCCGTTCCCTTGCAGATTATCGCAGGATAACACGGTAAATGGTGCTACCCCCTGTTGGCGGCGTCGAGCAAGTGCTGCTGTCAAAAAGCCATAGACTCCAATTGGCTCATCAGGATGTTGCAAATCGTACTGAATTGTCGGGTGATTGGCATCGAATTCACCGCTACCTTCAATGTAATAATAACCTCCTTCCGTAATAGTCAGCGTGACAATGCGGCATTTAGGATCTGCTAATGCCTCAATCGCTGCCTGACGGTTATCTGGTGCAAACAGATACTGCGTAATTGCACCAATGACACGAGCGCGATCGCCCGATGGAGACCGTTCGACTAATGTATACAAACAATCTTGCGAATTCAGTGCATCCCGCATCCGCTTGTCAAATTCTAATAGACCAATCCCACAGATTCCCCAATCACTGCCGGGATGCTGATGCAAATAATTATCGAGGTATAATGCCTGATGTGCTCGATGGAACGCACCCACACCAATATGCACAATTCCATTTGTAATTTGGTGGCGATCGTAATTGGGTACGCGGACGTTATTCGCTAAACGAGACAGGGATGCTTCATTCAGCTTGATTGCTGAGCCTGTGCTGATATTGCTGTTCATGGGATTCATTAAGGGTTAGGTGATGACGTCGAGCTTTGGGAAGGGCTTCACCGTTTTGAGCGAACAAATGGCAAAGTTCACCGTTGATATCAATAGAAACAAAATCGTGTATTTTGGCAGGATTATCTCCGTCTGTTTGCACAACTACGGTATCACCACCCGCAATCTTGACATAGAGATAGGTTTCTCCACCCAATCGTTCTACAACTAACACTTCGCCATTCATGCTTGGGTTAGTGCGATCGAGCCGCAGGTGTTCGGGACGAATTCCTAATGTTGCTCTATCCCCAACTGACAGGGTTTTAGGCTGCACTGGAATCATCACGGTTGCATCCCCAGGAAGTCTGACTGTTGTACCAGAGTCATTGAGGGCTGATACCGTAACCGAGATAAAGTTCATTTTGGGCGAACCAATAAATCCGGCGACAAATAGATTGCGGGGATGGTGATACAGTTCCAGTGGAGAACCCACTTGTTCTATAATTCCGCCTTGCAACACCACAATTTTGTCAGCAAGGGTCATTGCTTCAACTTGGTCGTGAGTTACATAAATCATCGTGGCTTGCAAGCTATCGTGTAAGCTAGCAAGCTCGATCCGCATCTGTACCCGCAAAGCCGCATCAAGGTTAGATAGCGGCTCATCAAACAAGAAGACTTTGGGATTACGCACCAAAGCACGACCGATCGCTACCCGTTGACGTTGTCCTCCCGATAGTTCTTTGGGCTTCCGATTCAAAAGCGGCTCCAGTTGGAGGATGCGAGCAACTTCACGTGCTCTTTCATACCTCTGAGCCTTGGGCATACCCGCAAGGCGGAGGCTAAATGCCATATTCTCTGCCACGGTCATGTGAGGATATAGAGCGTAGGTTTGAAACACCATTGCTAAACCACGTTTATCAGGAGGGACATCATTGACTTTCTGCCCATCGATCAGCAAATCGCCAGAGGAGATTTCTTCAAGTCCAGCAATCATGCGGAGCAGAGTGGATTTTCCACAACCGGAGGGACCGACAAAGACAACAAATTCGCGATCTTTAATATCAAGATCGATGCCTTTGATTATCTCAGTTTCGGCATAGGTTTTATGAATGTCTCTTAAAGCAACTGTTGACATAAGATGTTTCCATTGAGGGGGTAGGGGGTAGGGGGTAGGGAGTGGGACTGGGGATTAGGAAAGAATTTCTGATTTTGAGGGCTGTAGAAACTTTGTACCACCTCGTTCCCAGGCTCAGCCTGGGAATGCCTTACCAGAGGCTCCGCCTCCTGTGACCCTGGGAATGCCTTACCAGAGGCTCCGCCTCCTGTGACTTGCCCGCGAGGCAGAGCCTCGCCGTCTGCATTCCCAGGTAGAACCACCAGAACGAGAGAACGAGAGAAAAGATGAGTCTGAACATCGTTGTACCTATCAGAATTTATATAGTGAACCAGTAGTTGAGAGTAAGCATTTCTCACCGTGTCCCCGTGTCTCGGTGTCTCCGTGTCCTGTTTCATTGGGACTGCCTTCTACTTCACCGCACCAAAGGTGAGACCTCTGACTAATTGCCGCTGACTCAGCCAACCAAAGATGAGGATGGGCGCGATCGCTAGTGTTGATGCTGCCGAAAGTTTTGCCCAAAACAATCCTTGAGGACTGGAAAATGAAGCAATAAATGCTGTGAGTGGTGCGGCGTCTGCTGTTGTTAAGTTCAAGCTCCAAAATGCTTCGTTCCAGGACAAAATAATCGAAAGCAATGCGGTGGAGGCAATTCCAGGTAATGCTAATGGCAACAACACGTGAACAAGTTCTTGCTGAATGCTTGCTCCATCCATGCGATCGGCTTCGAGAATATCTTTGGGAACCTCTTTGAAGAAGCTGTAAATCATCCAGACAACAATCGGCAAATTAATCAGGGTATAAATTATAATCAATCCAATACGGGTATCAAGTAACCGTAAGTTGCGACACAAAATGTAAATGGGTACCAAGACGCCAACCGGTGGCAGCATTTTAGTGGACAGCATCCAGAGTAAAGTCCCTTTGGTGCGCTTCGTTGGAAAGAACGCCATGGCATAAGCGGCAGGTACAGCAAGTAGGAGCGCGAGTATAGTCGAGCCTAGAGAAATTGCTACGCTGTTAAATGCATAATTGAAATAATTTGCCCGGTCTTGGATGGCAACATAGTTTTCCAATGTCGGTTGGAAAAACAACTGAGGAGGAGTTGAAACTGCTGCCACTTCCGTTTTGAAACTGGTGAGAAACATCCAGAAAATTGGGAAAAACAAAATGCAAGCGGAAAGCCAGCCCAGTAATGTCCACAGCCAGCGCTTTGAAGTTTTGCGTGCCATTGTTAGGTATCCAAATTACGAGCAACACTACGCATGAGAAAGATAGCCACAATATTGGCAAGAATCACGGCAATTAATCCACCAGCCGAGGCACCACCCACATCAAATTCCAGCAGGGCTTTCAAAAAGATGTAATAGGCAAGGTTGGTGGTTGCTAGTCCGGGACCGCCACCTGTGGTCACAAAGATTTCGGCAAAGATGGTTAGGAAGAAAATCGTCTCAATCATGGCTACAACCGAAATAGCGCGGCTGAGATGGGGTAGCATGACGAAACGAAAGATCGCGATCGCATTTGCTCCATCCATCCGGGCTGCTTCTAACTGATCGCGATCGAGGGATTGAATGGCAGTTAACAAAATCAGTAAGGCAAAAGGCAGCCATTCCCAGGAAACAATAATGATGATGGCAAGCAGGGGAACGCTTGTAAACCAATCGATTGCCCCCAAACCCAAACCCCTGGTAATTTGAGCGAACAGCCCGTTCACGGGATGCATCAGCATGTTTTTCCAAATCAGGGCACTGACTGTAGGCATCACAAAAAAGGGAGAGATTGCCAACACTCGCGCAATCCCACGACCATAAAAGTCTTGGTCAAATAGCACTGCTAGTAATGTGCCCAAACCAATTGTGATTGCCAGAACAGAAACAACCAAAACTATTGTGATGGCGATGGATGTCCACAGAGCTGAGTCACTCAGGATGAACGTGAAATTTTCAATCCCAATGAATTTGCGTGCATCTGGATTCAGCAAGTTATATCGCTGAAAGGAAAACCACAGAGTCATCACCAAAGGCACGATCATCCACAGCAGCAGGACAACAACCGAAGGCGCAACCAAAGGTAAGGTTGACACTTGCCGCCTAGTCCGTTGCTTGGTGGGTGGTGGTGTTTCGCGTTGGGGTTTTACAGCTAATGAAGAAGACATAACTTGATGGTATTTTGGTTTTTGGTTTTTTTATTTTGGATTATTTATTTTGGTTTTTTTATTTTGGATTTGGGATTTGGGATTTGGGATTTGGGATTTCGGATTTGGGATTTTGGATTGGGGTTGCTGAATCAAGATATGAATTTCACGCATTCCTGTTGATTGTAGAGACACGGGTTCATTCAAGGTATGAATTTCACACATTCCCGTTGATTGTAGAGACGCGATTAATCGCGTCTCTACTCGATATAACCTGTGTGTTTCATGAACCGTTCAGTCGATCTTTGCGATTGCCGCAACGCCTCATCTACCGAAGTACGCTTGGTAAGCGCTGCTGCTAGGGTTTGCCCGACTGAAGAACCAATCGCCTGAAATTCTGGAATATCAACATATTGAACTCCCTTATACGGAGTAGGCTCTGCTGATGGACGGGTGATATCCGCAGATTGGATTGCTCTCAGCACGATTTCAGCAAACGGTGCGGCTTTTCGATAGTTGGGATTCTCATAGGTGGAAGTCCGGGTACCGGGCGGTACAGCAACCCAGCCATTTTCTTTAGCAACCAGTTGGATGTATTCTTTAGAGGTTGCCCACGCGACGAACTTTTGAGCGGCTTCGGGTGATTTTGAGGTTTTAGGAACTGCTAGCGCCCATGCCCAAAGCCAGTTTGAGCCATTGGGATATTTTTCAATTGGCGCACGGGCAAAGCCTACTTTATCATAAACTTGGGATTCTTTTGGATTGGATAACAGCCCTGCTGCAACGGTTGCATCCACCCACATACCGCATTTGCCTGTGGAGAATAAAGCCAGATTCTCGTTAAATCCATTAGAACTGGCTCCCGGTGGTCCGTATTTGTTAAGCAAATCAACATAGAAGCTAGTCGCCTCTTTCCAAGCGGGAGTATCAATCGTCGGTTGCCACTTCATATCAAACCACCGTCCGCCATAGGTATTGACCAACGTGGAAACAAATGCCACGTTTTCGCCCCAACCAGGTTTCCCGCGCAGGCAAACCCCGTAAACACCACGCGCTGGATCGTGGATTTTGTTTGCCCATTCTCTGATTTGGGGATAAGTTGGCTGTTCGGGAACTGCTATCCCGGCTTTTTCAAACAAATCTTTTCGGTAGTACAGCATGGAACTTTCTCCATAGAATGGCACTGCATAGAGTTTGCCGTTATGAGAAAGCCCTTCTCGTATGGGTTTGAGCAAGTCATTGACATCGTAGTTTGCGCCCAGTCCATCCAAAGGTGTCAACCAATCCCGCCTAGCCCAGATTGGTGTTTCATAGGAACCGATGGTTAGGACATCGAACTGTCCGCCTTGACTGGCAATATCTGTAGTTGTACGTTGACGCAACACATTTTCTTCCAGCACAACCCACCTGAGTTGAATAGTGGGATTAGCCTTCTCAAATTGGCGAGAAAGCTCTTGCATGACTACCATATCGCCATTATTAACAGTGGCGATCGTCAGTGTTGTTTTCTCTGCTGCTTGCGATCGCGGTGAACAAGCGTGTAGCAGTTGTACCAGCATCACTCCAGCGAGGAATGCTGCCAGCACTTTAGCGAAGCGGGGGATACGCATCGCATGACTCCTTTGGGGTAAAAAATCGAACAAATTAAATTTTTAATTTTATGCTCTATTTTTGGGCAAAAGCTCAATAATAGAATCATACCAATCTCACCTCAATGAGAGGCATTTGCAACAATTCTTCAATAAGAGGTTGAAACTATGACAGCAAAAGCAACCTATCAGTTTGCAGGTAAAACTATCCTAATTACGGGTGGTGCGGGAGATATTGGCAAGGCAACTGCACACCGTTTTGCCGCTAATGGCGCTGGTGTAGCCCTGCTGGATTTGAATGAATCGAAGATGGCAGATGTAGCTGAGGAACTAAAAAAGTACAATGTTCCAGTCGGTAGATTTCGCTGCGATGTTACGGCGGCTGATGATGTTGCCAAAGCTTTTACTGGTGTTGTAGAACAGCTTGGGCATCTTGATTATGTCTTTAACAACGCTGGCTATCAAGGAGTGTTTGCTAAGACTGACGAATATCCCGAAGATGACTTTCAAAAGGTCATTGATATTAATGTTATTGGCGTTTTTCACGTTCTTAAAGCAGCCGCACAACATTTGCGGAATGCAAGTGGAGGAGTTATCGTCAATATGGCAAGTTATGCAGGGGTAGTTGGTCCGCCAAATATGCTGGCATACGCTGCTTCAAAGTTTGCTGTCATTGGAATGACTCAGACGGCGGCGAAAGACTTGGCTCCTCACGGCATTCGGGTGAATGCGCTCTCCCCTGCGCTTATCGGTCCCGGTTTTATGTGGACGCGGCAAACAGAATTGCAGGCAGCAGTGGGTTCTCAGTACTTTGATGCCGATCCCAAGGTCGTTGAGCAACAGATGATTAATTCAGTTCCGATGCGCCGTTTGGGTAGCTTGGACGAGGTTGCCAATGGGGTGGCATTTCTGATGAGCGATGAAGCAAGCTACATTACTGGATTCAACTTGGAGATTACTGGGGGGCAATAGAAATTTAAAGATTTTTGAGCAAAAGTTATGTCTTTGGGCATATACTCAAATTAAAGCGATCGCTCTTTTGATAGGTACACAGTCTTTGAAGGTGGGATATGGAAGAACCTTTCTTGGAGCAGCGCGATACCAGCAAAACTGGCTTGCCCCTTAGGTCTCGCAAATTAGATCTAGCTGCTCATGCTGCTTGGCTTTATTACATCGCTGGAAATACACAGGAGGAGATTGCAGCAAAGCTCAATGTGTCCCGGCAAGCTGCACAACGCCTGGTTGCACTGGCGGTCAGTGAAAAATTAATCAAATTTCGGCTCGATCATCCCCTGAGCGAGTGTATTGCTCTGGCTGAGTCGTTACGTGATAAGTTTGGTCTGTCGCTTTGTGAAGTCGTGCCAACTGACGCAGGCAAAGGTGATACATTATACGGAATCGGCGTATGTGCGGCTACCCACTTAGAGGCTTACTTGATGGCGAAAACCCCAACAATAATGGGCTTTTCTTCAGGTCGCACATTGCGAGCAATGGTGGAGCAAATCCCCTCAATGAACCAACCCCAGCATAAGATTGTTTCAATCATTGGGAATATGTCTCATTATGGACGTGCAGGTCGTCACGAAGTGGTCATACATTTGTCGGATCGCGTTGGTTCCCAAGCATACCCAGTGCCGACTCCGGTTGTGGCGACTAGCATTGAAGAACGAGAACTCTTGCAGACTCAGCGATCGTTTATCACCGTCAAGACTCTTGCAGAGCAAGCCAAAGCAACCTTTGTCGGTATTAGCCATATTGCCTGGAATGCTCCGTTACATCAAGACGGCTTTATCAATGACGATGAGGTAGCTGAATTAATTGAACTAGGAGCAGTAGGGGAAATTGCAGGTTGGGCTTACGATTGTTACGGGGTGTTGCTGCAAAAAGGAACCAACAGCCGGGTTGCCAGTGTACCGCTCGAACAACCCGCACGCCGACTTATGATTGGTGTAGCAGGTGGCGTGAAAAAAGCAGAAGCAATTCTGGCTGCTCTGCGTGGTAAGTTAATTACGGGACTGATTACTGATGAAAGTGCGGCTCAAGCAATTCTTGCTAAAATTTAGTGACTTACCTGCCTAATGAGAAAGCAAGATAGCCTTTTGCTTATAGAAAGCGACTTTACTGATTTTCCCTGAGGGAGCAGTTTGCTAACGAATACTTATGCAAGAAAGCGCTATTATACTATAGGATAGCATCTCTAATCACCAAAAAACCGAAAATGCGACAGTCCACTCCAGGTTCTCAATCAAACCTTGTTCAAAAAATTGCTAAGTGGAAAGCTGGACTGGCTGACTTGGGACGACGAAACCCTCTGATCAAATTCCGGCAAGATAGCCCTCGAATTTTAGAAATTCTGACAGAGGCACCAGATCTTCTCTTCAAACACCTTACAGAAGAGAAGAAATCGCTTCATTTTCAGATGATAGATAGTGAATATCAAGAGATTTTCCAGTCTAGAAGACTTAAAGCATTACCAACAGAAAAAAATCCTCTTGAATTAAGAACTCGTCAAACAGGTAACGAGCAATTGAAACGGCTCAAAAAATTGCGTGCTGAGGCGCGAAAATCATTTGAGGAACGAGGAGTAAATAGCTTGTTTCTCGCATTTGGAACTTTGACTTGGTACGACAAGGATAAACCAGACGATGTTTTGCTTTCACCACTGATTCTGGTTCCTGTGGAATTAATAAAAGAACCTAAACGAGATATCTATAAACTATCTATTCTTGAGGAAGATATTGCATTCAATCCAACGTTGGCACAAAAGTTAAAGCAAACTTTTGGAATTGAGTTTCCAGAGGGAGAATCTTTACAAGGAATAAGCTACGGTGAACTGTTTGCCCAGATCCGCAACCTGCTAGCAGAGAAAAATAAATGGCAAATAAAAGAAAATGTGTTTCTCTCATTGTTTTCCTATGCCAAAGCTGCAATGGTTCGGGACATCATCGAAAATGAATATCTGATTTTTTCCCATCCAATTTTACAGGCTATGGGCGGTGATGTAAGTACATATGAGTATAATTATAAAGAACCTTTGCCTGCATCTGCTCTTGATTCACACATTAAACCCGAACAAGTATTTCAAATTCTTGATGCTGACTCCAGTCAGCAAGTCGTTATTGAAGCAGCCAAAGCTGGTTCTAGCTTTGTTGTTCAAGGTCCACCAGGAACGGGCAAAAGTCAAACTATTGTGAATATGCTTGCTGAACTGGTTGGGGATGGTAAATCAGTTTTATTAGTTGCCGAAAAAGAAACAGCACTGAATGTAGTCCAAAAGCGCATTGCTGAATGTGGTCTAGAGCATTTGTGCCTCAATCTCCATCACAGCAGCACAACAGACAAACGCAAACTGGTTAATAATTTATCGCAAACCATTACCTATATTGAACAAATTAATGAGCAAAACGACCGCTCTTTTTTCTTTGAACAACTCGTTTCTAATCGTCAATCCATAAATTCATATCTTACGAGGTTACATACCAAAGAGCAGCCTCTAGATAAATCAGCATTCGAGATATTTGGGGAACTTTTGAGAAAACAACATGAAGCAGTACCAAGCTTAAATATTGTATTTTCTAAATACCATGATTGGAATCAAAATAGATTACAAAAAGCCAAAATTTTATTAAATGAATTAGCAAAGTTTTTACCCTTCTTCAAAGGAGAACAAACAACTGTTTGGGCAAAAAGTTCTCTCGATACTTATTCCTATGAACTTGAATTGGAAATAAAGGATAAAATAGAGGAATTTCAGCAAGCGTTATTTTCTATCCAAAAACTTAATCCACAATTACAAGAGACTCTACAAGTTCAACCTTTACATAATTTAGAATCTCTGGAAAGCTTCTATCCTGCCTTAGCCTATATACTAAAGGCTCCATCTAATTTGCCTGAAAGTTGGGTTAGAGTAGATATTTCTACTGCTCAGGATGCGTTGATTCTTTTGCAAGAAGACGTTAAAGAAATTGAAGAAAATAAACTTTCGCAAGAAGCACAAAATTTATTGACTCGGATTTCTTCATTTTTACCCTTTTTAAAAGGAGAGAAAACAACTGTTTGGGCAAAAAGCACCTTAACATTTTTTTCCGAACGTTTGGAATTAGAAATCAATCAGAAAATCAATAAATTCCAACAAGCGATTTCTTTGCTTCAGACAGCTAGTCATCAACTTCAAATTATTCTAGGAATTCAGCCTTTATTAAATTTGGAAGATGCAGAAGCTTGCTTTCCTCCTCTTAAACATATATTGAAAGCCCCATCGAATTTACCTAACAATTCGACTAGAGTTGATATTTTATCTGCTCAAAATGCCTTTAATAAATTGAAAGAAGATGTGAAGTTTTTACAAGAAAATGAGCCGATTTTAAAACAAAGATATCATGCTGAATTATTTTCTGCAGAATTGCCTGCTTTAGCTAATAGATATCAGAAATATAGTCGCTTTTGGTTTATTAGAATTTTTAATCCAAATTACAGGCGCGATGTCAAGCTTTTGAAAAAGCTAAGTACTAAAAAGGGGCAGGTTTCTCACAACGAGTTAAAACGTGATTTGGCAAAAGCAGTTCAAATACAAGCTGCGCGAAACGAACTATATCAAAGCAATTACCCAGCCAGTCAACTTTTTGGCTCTTTATTTAACCCGGAAATTTCTAGTGAAGCAGATTTGCAACCGATTGAACAAGCTTTAAGTTGGTTAATTGCCTTACAAAATTATTCGCTTCCTGTTGACTCCGTTCAGCGTGTTATAAATTCTCCCTCTGCAAGTAACGAACTGGCTGAATTAGTTAGGAAACTTGAATTTCTTCCTGAAGAGATTAGACAGGGTATGAATTTCCTGTTTTTATACTTTAATGAGACTGATATTATTGGTCGATATCTGCCTCACAACCAAATTTTATTTACCGAACTGGCAAGTTTTTTAAGCCTAGCTCAATCTGACTTAGCCCACTTTCAAGAATGGTTGATCTACAAAGAAACTTATGAAAAACTTGAAAAGGGTGGAGCTAAAAAGTTCTTAGACGCTTTGCGAGACAATAAACCTAATCCTATTGAGTCTGTGCAAAATAGGCTAGGTCAAGTTGATTATCTACCCCGTCAGGTTTTTGGCTCTTTGTTTAATTCAGAAGTTTCTAGCCAAGTAGAATTGAGACCCATTGAACAAGCTTTAAATTGGTTGACTGGTTTACAAAAGTATTCGCTTTCGGCTGATTCCGTTCAACGTGTTATAAACTCTCCGTCTAGACGGCGCGATGTGGCTGAATTAGTTAAGAAATTTGAATTAAGTCATACCAGTATTAGGGAAGGACTAGAGTTTTTATTGTCATATTTTGATGAAACTGACATTACAAGTTCTTACTTACTGCGTCATCAAATTCCCTTTGCTGAACTAGAAGCTTTCTTGAACTTGGCTCACTCTGAACTACCTTATTTTCAAGAATGGTTAACCTATAAAAAAACCTATCAGCAACTTCAAGAGATGGGAACTGATAAGTTTTTAAATGCTGTACGGGACAACAAAATAGATTCTAAACTTTGGTTCCCAATTCTAGAGAAGCTGATTTATCAAAACTGTCTTGATGCAATTCTTGCCAGAAAGCCTGAATTAAAAAATTTTAATGTTGAAATACACGAACGGCTAATCAAGGAATTTGTTAAACTCGACTATAACCAATTAAATGTTGCTAGAGAGCGTCTAAAAAAACTTCATATGCAACGTTGGAAAAATTGGGAAAAAACCTCATTGGCTCAAACTGAGTTGCCAAAGTTGACAAAAGAAGTGACTAAGAAAAGGCAACATTTGCCTATCCGTAAACTTCTCAATGATAGACAAAAGGGAATACCAAATCTCGTCAAAGTTTTAAAGCCTTGCTGGATGATGAGCCCGCTTTCAGTTAGCCAATACATCAATGCAGATGTAGTGCATTTTGATGTTCTCATTTTTGATGAAGCATCTCAGCTGCGTACAGAGGATGTAGTTCCTGCGATTATCCGTTCTAATCAAGTGATTGTAATTGGCGATAATAAACAACTTCCTCCTACATCATTCTTCTCAACCGGAGACAGCGAAGAAGATATCAATGATGAGGATGATGCAAGCTATGAAAGCGTTTTGGATGAATGTTCAAGTTTTATGTTTAGGCGAACGCTGAAATGGCATTACCGCAGTCAAGATGAACGGTTGATAGCTTTTTCTAATAAACATTTTTATGACTCTCAATTAGTTACATTTCCAAACCCAGTTCAGAATTCAAATTTGGGAGTTTGGTTTAAGTATGTTCCCGATGGGGTCTACGATCGCGGTGGACGCAGAGATAATCGACGGGAGGCTGAAGTAGTTGCTCAGTTGGCGTTAGAGCATTTTCAACAGTTTCCCGAACAATCTCTTGGTATTATTGCGTTTAGCGAAGCCCAATCTGATGCAATTCAGGAGCAAATAGAGATTTTAAGCAAAAACAATCCCGATTTTGAGACTTTTTGCAGCGATAATTCACCTCAGTTTTTTCTCAAAGCACTAGAAAATGTTCAAGGTGATGAGCGAGATGCAATTATACTGAGTGTAGGCTATGCTCGTGACGAGCAAGGTAAGCTTTCTCTTAACTTTGGTCCCCTTAATCGCCAAGGTGGAGAACGACGACTGAATGTAGCTGTCACACGAGCAAAAAACAAAATTACGTTGGTTTCTTCCATACAAGCTGGTGACATCGATTTAACACGCACTCAAAGCCAAGGTATAAAATTACTGCGTGATTACTTGGAATACGTAGCAAGTGGGGGAGAAAGACTGCAAGGTAACTCCTATACAGATACGCTTCGTTTTGACTCCCCATTTGAAGAAGATGTCTATCATACCTTAGTCCAGAGGGGATGCACTATACGCACCCAAGTTGGATGCTCAGACTATCGTATTGACTTGGCTGTAGTCAACAATAACCGCCCAGGTGAGTTTTTATTGGGGATTGAATGCGATGGTGCATCTTACCATAGTTCACCCACTGCAAGAGATCGCGATCGGCTAAGACAACAGGTGCTTGAAAGATTAGGTTGGAAAATTCACCGGATTTGGTCAACAGACTGGTTTCGTAACAAACCTGTTCAAGTTCGTCTCTTAATAGAAAAAATTGAACAACTACAACACATGAATAGCTAATTTTACAGCAAATGAAATGTAAAATATCGTACTTCCGCTCGTAGTTGCGCTGTCTCTACCTGCGGACGCTTAGCGGCGAACACGCTTGTTGCAACTACAAATTATTAATGATTATTTGCGCCGACTTACTTACAGCCTTTTTCAGGTAAATGAAGTACATCGTAGGGGCGCGGCGGCCTTGCGCCCTTACAAGAATCTGTACCTCATGTAGTTGCAACGGTAAAGCCATTCTTTACAATTTTTGCCTTCTCCAGTGTTACTGGGAGAAGACACTAAACCAAGTACCCCTGTATCTAAGAAAACAATCATTCTTTTGAGTAAAGTTTATAACCAGATGGTCGTTCATTATCCATGATTTCTTTAAAAGTTTCAAAATATCTTTCTCTTTCTTTGGCTTCTTCTTCTGATACCTCTTCTTCAAGCCAACTTTTTAATAATTTCATTGCATCTTGATTTTTCAAGAGTTGTTCCTCTGGAGTCTCTCCCTTATGTTTTAAAAAGGATTTTATTGAGTACATCTGGTTGCAATGTCATCTTTGTTTCTTTAAAGACGGTTTATAAGTATATTTTGCCATAAATATAAGATAATTGACATTATCACAACCTAACTCTTCTAATCAAGATATTTGCGTGTTTTTACACGGTTCTCTGCCCAATACCTATAATAGTATTGAGCAAAGATGCCTTATTAAGGTTTTGAGGTTTAAATGACGGGAGTTCAGAACGCTGATTATTGCCATCGGCTAATACCAATTTAATATGAAGCTGCACATTATTTTTACCCCTCCTAACCTCCCCTTATAAAGGGGAGGAAAATAGATTTTCTGTTTCCCCCCTTTATAAGGGGGAGCCACTGCGTTGGGCGGGTTAAGCGACTTGTAGCAGGTGGCGTGGATTAAGGGGGGTAAGAAGAGATGCCACAGATGGTGGAGGTTTTTTCTATGCATCTTCATCTGAAAACGATATAACTTACTACTACAATTGCATAGAGAAAAAATTACAACGCAAACCCCCTACAATAAATCAATCGCTTTTTTTCCCTCAGACCCTACAACATAAAAGTTTTGAGGGTAGACCCATTGTGTCTCTAAAGGTCCGTGGATTTGAATACCTGTCATGACAGCATAATTGAATACAGAAGAGTTTAAAGTCTTCAAAAGCTTTTCTATATCTTTAGAAATAATCTCGCAAGCTAACTTTGTAATCCCAACGAGATCGGGTTTATCTCCATACTGGAGAGTAGAAAGAATTTTCTGCCGAACAATGCTTTGCTCAATATCTTGCATATCAGTTTCTAGATTGAGACATCCTAATTCAAGTTCTTTGACAATAGCTTCCAATGCACCGCACGCATGAGAGGGTTTGTCAAGACCTTGGCGATAGACTTTCCCAATCTCGCCATACCGAGAAATAGCAATATGAGGCATGGCATAAAAAGTAAAACGACGCAAACCGTCAAAGATGGGAGTATGGTCACATGCTGCTGCCAAACCCGTTTTGCCCATTGTGACAAACCCTGCTAAGCTGCAACAGTTAAATGTTTTACCCCAGTATTTAATGACTGCATCAAAGAGCGGATCTGTAATCTCATCACGACATATAGCTACCATTCCCATTGTGTTTTCATCAGTAAAGCCATGGGAATTTAAACACTCATAGGTCTTACTCATATAGCTTTCTAATGGCAAAGTTCCAGGGAAATGATTGTGAACAGTTTCATGAAAAGCTGGAAACACTCTTGGGTTGTAGCCATTTAGATCTTGCAAAATAGATTCTTGTTCTCGAACTTGGTAGTTTTGGCTCATAATTACGATCGTTCAAATTTTAAGCACACGTTGCTAGCTGCTAAACTTAACACTTCTTAACGTTTATAGCAAATCTTTAATAGTGTAGCCCCTATTGAAGTTGGAATCCATTTGGGATTTCCTGCAGCATCTAATGAATTTGAGTGATGGCATTGGATATAAGTTCTTCTCGACTCATGGAACTGAGCCGTTGGGGCACAAACTGTTGCAATGCATCCTGCAAGGGTCGATAGGAGAGGACATATATACAGCGCAGTGTGAATGAGGTTGTCGAATCTATCTGCAACAGATACATCGTTAAGTACAAACATGATTGACGGTAATTAGTAGGGTTTTTGCTATTGAAAACTTACCAAGGCTCAGTAATACTAAATCAAGGGCAAGTTTTATCTGTCAGATTTATTCTTCCCAAAGAATAACTAAATAGAACAAACTACCAGTCTAATTCCAGTATTTTCGCCATTGAACGTTTGATGGTGGGTGCCAAAGACGCAGGCGTTTCAAGGTCAGAACTTATTGAGCGCAGGGCGCGTCAGTTGGGGACGCAGAAGGAAAGCCATTCTTGATGGCAACACTTTCCGGCAGAGAAAGCGATCGCCCTTCGCCAACCAGCCATCGCAGAGTTTCTCAATAAAGGGGTGTGCGGCATAGCCCTACCTACGAAGTAATCAGCTTTTTGGGCTTTGATTTTTGCAGTAAGGCTACGGGTGCAAGATATGATACCAAATCCGCGTCTCATACCCCCTTTATAATTTAGTCCGCGTAGGCGGACTTCGTTTGTGTAGCCGTGATTTCCAATCACTAGGGCTAAGAAGGATTATGGAAACGTATTTAGTATGAGCTATCAAATAGCGCCACTATCGCATGGGAATAAACTCAGCTTCCTCGGTTAATTTTTGCCCTTCTCTTGTTAACAATAAACTAGCGTAAGCTTCTCCCGCTTGTTCATCCACTTGACCGTTTTGTTTAATAATAACAAATAGGCGGCGAGTCAATGGATATTCCCCATTTTGCAAAACCTCAAGGTTCAGCTTATTCTGTTGTTTCTGACACTTATCTCTAGGTTCAGAATTACCTACTTCTGGAGAAATTAAAGCACTTCCTCTGTGACGGCTGACGGGTAATGTTTTCACAGTACACTGCTTGATAATTTCAGAAGCGGAAGCATAATAAATAGCCCCCTCTTCTGGAAAATTGCCCACTTTATTGAGCGCTTGAGTGGTGGTAGGAATAAAGACAATATTGGAAGCAAAACCTTGGTTTTCTAAAATATTTTCTTTGAAAAATTCACTAGTTCCACTGTTTAATGGGCGAGAGATCGGTGTTATTTTTATATTAGGACCGCCTATCTGAGTCCAGTTAGTTATTCTACCTGTATAAATCCCTTTAAGTTGTTCTACAGTTAAACCTTCAATTTTTAAACTGGGGTGAACTGCGATCGCAATCGCATCGATTCCCACAGGAACCTGCTTGAGTTTGACACCCCTCGCAGCCGCCAGTTCGTATTCTTTATCTAGAATCGGTCTGGAAGACTGAGCAAAAGAAATTTGACCATCTAATAACATCTTAATACCAGTACCCGAACCGGGTGGTAAAGTAGGATGTTGAGTGTAAGTCAAGTTAAATTTAGGCAATTCTTGTTTAATTTTCTTATCTACCAAACCACGAATGGGTGCCCAAGTTGTGCTTCCACCATACAGCCAAGTTCCCGCCGGAACGGTGATGGATTTGATGTTAGATTGTGTGGGCTGTTGTGCTGATTCCGATCGCTGGTTGAGAACAATAGTAGCAGGGATTGCCATTGCAAAACCAAGACACAATCCCATCACCCCAGCCAATACAGCTGCTTTTTGACTTTTAAGAACTGGTAGATGTGGTTGAAATTTAGCAGTTGTCAGCTTTGAAACTGGGGGTTGAGGATAATTTCCACTCAAAGAATGCCAAGTCAGAGGTTCTACATTAGAAGCAATGCAAATTGTGGGTAACCAAATTGCACCAGGATAACGGGACTTAAAATGTTCCAAACGTTTGCGAGCTTTCAATACCGAAGCAAATAAAGATTTATTGCGAGTAAACTCTTGGAAAAAGTGTTTCAAAAACTCCACAGCTACGGGATCGGGGACGGGTTCCCGCATCACAACGCTTTGTGGCAAATGTAACTCAGCAAGTTGGTTGGCTAAGCCCAAACCATCGCAAGAGTTGAAAATTGCCAATTGCAATCCTTTGGCGATCGCTTCTTTTAATGCTTCCTTAAATTCCTCAATACTTAAACTTTCTTGGTCATTAACTTCTATCCAACCAATTTGTCCATCTTTTCGACTCCCACTATGTCCGGTAAAAATGAAGATGTGATAGCCCTGTTCGTCCCAAAGGGCTTCACACAAATTTTTGAGATTCGGTTGCATCAAACAAACAACTTCAGCCCCAAGTTCCTCCAAGCGGCGAACAACTTCTATGTCATCGGTGGTATTAATCCCGTCACTTCTTCCCACAGCCACTAAGATTCTGACTTTAGAAGTGTTGGGACGTGCAACGCTCTTGCGATCTGTTGTTTTAGGCGCACTTAAGGCAATTTCCGCTTGAGGATAGTGTTGTTCAAATAAACTCCACTCTTGCCAAGGGAGACGCCGCAAGTTAATATCTTTAGCATCCAGAATCACCCGAATTTCTTCACCAGAGGAATGCAATTGTTGTGCGATCGCAATCAAGCCATCCCGAATCGGCTGCCATTTACTATCCCCCGAATTCAACCACTCATTTAAGTTGGTTTTTAGTGCTTGAGTATATTCCAAGTTAGAATGAACCGTCACACTCTTTGGTGTTAAACGCAAACCTGGTGCTGGAGCAATGCAAGATCTGACATCTTCAATTTGACGATAAGCAGATTGCCATTGAGTAAAAGAAGTTTCTAATTCCGGTGGAAGTGGTAAAAGAAAACCCTCAGTTTCATATTCACGATTTGTTGCCGTCAGAATAACTAGAAATCCCTCTTCTGATGTTCGCCTGATTTTAATCTTGACAATGCCCATACAGGTATCCTGTTATTTGATGCTCAGACAATAAACTTTTCAGTCAAACTTGTCCCTTCTAACACCACTTTGACACTAAACATCTCACTTTGTTGGCAACTAAACTCCAATTGCATCCAAGTGTCAGTTTTTTTAGATTGTGCTTCCATACAAGCATTTCCTACTTCATCAAACAAAACTAGCTGTACATTTTCTGGCAAATAAATTCCATTCTTACCTGGATAAAGACGTATGCGAATATCAACCGAGTCAGCCTCTTGAGGTGTAACTTCCACAAAAAGTAGTAACGGGCGATCGAGCAAATAAATTTCTTTACTCCGACTCACACAGTTTGTTACACGACTTATGTTCCTAAAGTTACCTGCAAGCGCCCATTCAGCAGGCTGCCAGTCTTGGTGAAAAATTCCCTCAAACCACTGACGCAAGTTGATGAAAAACTGTTCTGATGTCATTCTAGAACTGACAACTTCGTTGCTGTGGACAGCGTAAATAGTCTCAATGAGAGTATCTAAAGGCTGTAGTTCCGACAGTTGGACTATTTCACGCGATTCATCAGCGATTATGGCACTAATAAATCCCAGTAATTCTACGGAATCCAACTGACTGTTAAATTGAACTGCCACATAACCAAATCTATTTTGAGTAACTTCCATTGGTAACTCAAAAGCAACCGCACCTGGTAGCACCGGACGGCACTCCAATTTTCCTACATTAGGCACAACCAAATCCGCGACATTAAAAATTGCCCGCACACCCGGTTCCCAACTATCGCCACTTCTGAGATCGGTTTCAACCATCAACCATTTTAAATAACTGTGAACAGCACACACAGCTAAAGTATTAAGATAGACTTGTCTGCCCTTTTGAGGTGTAGCTTGTTCTGAGGCAAACATCTCAGCCCAACGATGAGCATCTTTACCGAGAGGAACACCAATCGGTTCTAATTCTATACTAGTCATGGATTATACCCACAATTTCGTCCAATATCTGCTAATAAAGGAAGGCACTTTTGCTTCCAATGTGAATAAAGGGTTTGGTTGTTCACATTAAACTCTCTGGCAATGTCAGAAATTTTTTCAGGAGGTTCTTGCAATAGCAAACGCTTTGCTAATAACTGACAGTGACATTCTGGGTGTTTTCGCGGATGACACGCACAGAGTGTTCCTAGAGTATCTTGTGTAATATGTAGCTTGATTTGTTGACCGAGACGCTGGCGCTCCCCTGCCTGCACCTGAAGAATTTTAATGTCTAATAAGTCTAAAGAAAGACTTGTAAACTGGGGATCGGGCAGGAAATCCAGCAAAGTCATTTGGTCTCCTTCATCATTCCGTATTGGTTTATTTAAACTGGTAACATTTTGATTATCCTTAACATACAAATCCACAATTCTCCACTTCAGGTAGCCATTAATCCAACTAACCAAGCTTTGTTGCACGGAAGTACGACGTGGCTGAAAATCACAGATACTGCGACTAACCCATTGCCAAGTATCATTTAAAGCTTGAGGATAGTCTTGGTGAGTAGACTTATAAATACCAGGTAGTTGCTGTAGTTTTACGAGCAGCCGATTGAGAGCTTTTTGCCGTTTCGCAGTTAAATCTGCATGACGGCAAACTTCATAAATTAGATTTTGCAGTTGTTCATCCACAGCAATTTTTCCCCGCAACTGCCGTGCTTGTTTTGCGTATAATTCTAAGAAACAAGCACTCGAACAGCTTGAGTTTAACTGATTTTCAGAAGATATGGTGGTTATCAATCCCTCCACTCGTTCCCAGGCTCCGCCAGGGAACGCAGATCCAGAGGCTCCGCCTCAGATTAAATATTTATAGGCACCAGCCCAAAAACAAAAGTTTAATTGGACAAGAATAACTCTCCTTCGTAAGGTTTCCATAGTTCTATCTGCCCTCACCAGACTGTTTATGAAATTAGGAGATTTCTAAAAGATAAATTATCGGCAAAGCCGTAACCCATCGTAGGGGCGCAATGCCTTGCGCCCCTACAGAGGTAAAATCTTTCTCAAGAATCGCCTTAAATCTGTAAAAAATAATTTGAATAACCCCATTGACAAAAAATATAACTTGGGAATAGTGTAAAAATATGCAGCCAAACAAGGCTTATCACTGACACGTGAAATGTTGGTTTTGTTAGGTCTCAGGTGTATCCTACCAACCATCCTGGCTAATGTCAGGTTACCCCGTTGGCTGGACATTCAGTCTAATTTTTAACTATTGCTAACTAGTATATCCACAAGATAAAACTACGTTAGGTATTTGGCTGAATGTACACCCAGCTGGATAATCTGGCACTAGTCAGGATGGATGAGAGGATACATCTGAGACCCGAATCAAATGAGTGTTGGCAAAGCGAGACTTGTACTTTGGAATCTCATTGATAATAAATGACCTTTACAAGGTCATACTGTTGTTTTATGAGTAATTTCGTGAGGCTGTTGAGACCGTTTACTGAAATTTTCCTCAAAAAAATGAAAAAATCTCACCAGCAGACTCTAGTTGGTATTTATTGGGATACCCAAAATGTGTCTTTAAGTTCAGAGCAAGCAGTCAACTTGTTAGATTTTGGTAAAACTCAAGGGAGCGTGATTCGCAAAAAAGCTTACTGTAACTCAATGTTTGAAAACCAAGCGGTTGCAATGAGGCAGCTACAAAACATTGGGTTCTATTGCGATGATATCACCTGTGTTGTAAAGAATAGCGCTGACAATCAACTTAAATCAGATTTAATTGACGATATTTACCACCAGCAATCTTCAGATGTAATTATCTTAGTTTCAGGAGATGGAGATTTTGTCAATCCCCTTAAATTTTTAAAAGAAAAAGGCAAAAAAATTATCATTTTTGCTCATAAAGGTAATGTGAAAAAGAAATTAATGGATGCTGCTGATGAGACTTATTTTGTAGACAAATTACCTCAGATAGTAAATGTTCACCATTTAGAAAATTCTAATGAATCCCACATTCAGTATACTGAAGCAGTAAATTGTTTGATTAAAGCCGTTAAAACTGTATCAAGTCAAGGTAAGCAAACAAAATTAAGTACAATCGACAACGCAATGCGTCAACTATTACCAAAATATAAAGGAGTTGCTTGCATTTGTAAACCAGATGGAGGAAAATTTTCTAGCTTTAGTAAGTTTATTGAAGCAGTTGAAAAGGATGGTAAAATCCGAATGCGCGAGCAGAATCTATTTTTAATAGAGTAACATAGAGCGGTTTGAATCTTCTTGGCTCTAAAAATTCTCTTAATCCTAGAAACCCAGTTACTTTGATAAACTGGGTTTTGCCTTTGACAGAGTCACCTAAAATTTCTGATGTATATAGCTAGCGAATTACTAAACTTCTAAGGCAAATACCTATCCCAATACTGCTCGGATAAGGAAATTGTAGGTTGGGTAAACCCTTGTGCGAAACCCAACAAATGCTGATAAATGTTGGGTTTCGTTCCTCAACCCAACCTACGTTCAATTTGAGTTTTTACCAAAACCTACGTAGTATTGATACCTATCCTGTAATAGGAACCCAGTTTAATTTTTGAAATCCCCTCTTTCCTCCCTCAGCGCCCTCAGCGCCTCTGCGGTTCGTTAAAATTTTCATAATTCAAATAGGATTGCCATAACACACAAAACACATCCGAAAATCCAACACACAACCAATGCACAAACTGTTGACATTCCGAAATGAAAAACTCTTGCGTCGTGCCCTCACTCATCGTTCCTATGTCCATGAAAACCCAGATGCAGGAGAACACAACGAACGCCTAGAATTTCTAGGCGATGCTTTGTTAACTTTTTTAAGTGCGGAATATCTCCATCGCCGTCATCCCGACAAAGAAGAAGACGAACTCACTCGGCGACGTTCAGCACTTGTCGATGAAAAGCAACTGGCAAAGTTTGCCATAGAAGTTGGCTTAGACTTAAGAATGCGGTTGGGCAAAGGAGCGATTCTAGAAGGTGGTTACCACAATCCCAATTTGCTAAGCAGCACCTTTGAAGCCGTCATAGCTGCCTACTACCTAGACAATGGTTCAGATGCAGAAGCAGTTCGTACTATCATAGAACCACTATTTGATTCTGTACCACAAAAAATTGTTGAATCTCGTTCTAGCGTAGATTCAAAGAACAAGTTTCAAGAATGGGTACAGCGTAACATAACTCAAACGCCTCCCAAATATGTCACAGTCCAAGCTGGTGGTTCTCCCCACGCTCCTGAATTCACAGCCAAAGTACTTGTAAACAATCGCGTGTATGGAGAAGGTAAAGGACGCAGCAAGAAAGATGCTGAAAAGGCAGCGGCTGAAGATGCACTGGCTCGCGTAAAAAAGTGAATCAGAGAATCTATATATGATCATTTGTCACAAGTTAAGGCTGCAAGGCAGTTGTCAAGGGGCTTTTAGAAGAAGCTTGGAAGAAAAATTGGTCAGT
>NZ_WJFC01000198.1 GCF_009725235.1 Scytonema sp. UIC 10036 | reverse complement strand
AAAATTTTTTAAATTCTAAGAAGAATTACTGTTTTTCTGTATAAAGAAGCACATTTTTCAGATTGAGCGGCGAACACTTCGTCAGTAGTGGGTTATTGGGAACGGCTGTCGTTTACCATTCGGAAACATCAGCAAGCAATAAAAGCTCATCAATTTAGTCTTTTTAATTCCTGTAATAAAGCTTCTCCTGTCAAGCTATTCCTTTTAAGACGGTTTAACTCTCGCTTCAATACTGTTGTAATCGGCTGACGAAACGCTTGTTCAAGGATATTAATTTGTTTGCGAACTTCCTCATCCTCAATTCTTTTAAAGAAAATTCCTAATTCTCGCAAAACGTATCGCTGCCCTTAGCTCATGGAGCGACTATACTGTATAGTTTTTTCCTATTTTTAAATGGGGGTGGAGGGACTTGAACCCACACGACCTTTTACGGTCAACGGATTTTCATTCTCCTGCAGCTTTCGCTACTGCTTTACACTTTCACAGAAGAGTAAGGCTTTGAGAATTGGACCCTCCCTTTACCCTCGACTTTACGTTAGGGTAGCTCCCGTCGGGCCTCTGCACCTTCCTTTGTTAGCCATTTGTCATTTGTTGTTTGTCCTTTGTTTTTAACAATTAACAGAAAGACAAGTCAACAATGACTTATAACTACCTTGGCTTGGCTCAGGATTGCCATGTCTGTCAACAGATTTAGGTTTCCCTGAGTTTGAGAGCAGTCACTTGAAAGATTTCTCTATCAAGGCTCAGTTTTCTAAGTCCGTAGCGTCTACCATTCCGCCACACCCCCAGAGTCAATCCGGGCTTTGCTGACAAGGTTGATTTTTACTCACCTCAATCCGCACTTGGACAAGTATAGCACAAGAAATCAGTTTTTGACTGATGTTCTTTATTTATTCCACCATTAATTTTTTCATTTGTCCAGTCTTGAGAATTGAGAATTGGGCATTGGGCATTGGGCACTGCTTATCACCCCTTGTCCCCCTTGTCCCCTTTATCCTCAATTCCCTATCATAGAAGACAGATG
Organism: Scytonema sp. UIC 10036; assembly: GCF_009725235.1. Next base: position 23,434 of record NZ_WJFC01000198.1, on the reverse strand, counting down.
AACCAATAGGTCTTTTTCACCGAGAGCTAAGAATTATGGTTGTAGCGCTACTGTATTTGGTTTTGGCAGGAGCTTATTTACTCGTCGTACCAGCAGCTGTCCTGCTGTACTTAAAACTGCGGTGGTATAACGCTAGCTCTGTAGAACGTACTTTCATGTACTTTCTAGTATTTTTGTTCTTCCCAGGTTTACTACTTCTGTCGCCTGTCATTAACTATCGACCTCAAAGGCGAAAAATAGAAGTTTAAGAAAGGATAAAGTATAGAGGGTAAAGGATAAAGTGTGGAGTCTGGGCATATACTGTACTGGGAAACATTTCATCCTTCATCCTTATATACTTCATCCTGAAGACTTCTCATGCGACGCATTGACGCTATTGGTATAGGTTTTGGCATTTTTATATTAGGTGGCTTGGTATATTTGTCACTACAGCTGGCGGGTTTAGATGGCGCACAAGCTGGAATTTGGACTCAAGCCGTACTGTTTGTTGGATTGATTATCTGGTTGCTCACCTATTTGTTCCGTGCGGTGGGCAAAAACATGACTTACCACACACAACGCCAACAGTACGAAGACGCCTTTTTCAAAAAGCGATTGGAAGAACTTTCTCCTGAAGAATTAGCCAAAATTCAAGCCGAAATCGAACAAGAAGAACAATCTCAAGTATAAATTTGTTCTTTCTTTGTTATTTGTCCTTTGTCTTTAGGTATAGTGTCAAAGGACAAATGACAAATGACTGATAACCAATGACACCTATTTCCCATCGCTTTGAAAATCTTGCACGTCAATCCCAATGCGCTCTAATTCCATTTATCACTGCAGGCGATCCCGATTTGGAAACAACGGCAGAAGCACTGCGAATTCTGGATCGCAATGGAGCAGACATCATTGAATTGGGTGTTCCTTACTCCGATCCTCTAGCAGATGGACCGATTATTCAAGCCGCAGCGACTCGTGCTTTACAACAAAACATAACTTTGGATAAAGTCCTGGAAATGTTACAAAATGTAACTTCCAGTTTGCAAGCCCCTATTATTTTGTTTACTTATTACAACCCAATTCTCAATCGTGGAATTGAAAAGTTTTTTAAAGATATAGCAGCAGCTGGGGTAGCCGGCTTGGTTGTACCGGATTTACCTTTGGAAGAGTCATCTGGCTTACTCAAAATAGCTTCTGAAATAGGGATTGATGTTATTTTGTTGGTTGCTCCAACGAGTTCCTCCGAACGTATAGAAGCAATTGCTCATTCTTCCCAAGGGTTTATTTATTTGGTGAGTGTCACGGGCGTTACGGGAATGCGAGGCACGCTGGAAGTCCGAGTCTCAGATTTACTACAACAGATTCGTAGTGTTACTGATAAACCTATTGGTGTAGGTTTTGGTATATCGAAACCAGAACAAGCCAAACAAGTGAAAGCATGGGGAGCCGATGCAGTCATAGTTGGTAGTGCTTTTGTAAAGCGCTTGGCAGAAGGAACACCACAGCAAGGACTTATTGCCATTGCCGAGTTTTGTCAAAGTCTCAAGACAGCAATTACTACATCCTGAGTAAGCATACTTACTTAATTCTTCTAGGGAAAAAATGCTAGCTTTTTTTCACCTTCGTTGGTAGACAATTTAACAGATATCGTCTTGAATATAAAAAGCGCATATGTAGCGGTAAAAAACAAGATATTACCGCAAAATAGGGTAAAGACTGTATGTGAAATTCAGATAGGATATATACCTTATGAGTGTGAGAGAGCGTCAGTCAACGACCGCAGTAGTTTCGTTGCAAATTAAGGGAGAGAGTAATGAGTGAGAGTATGGCATTTATCGGCGGAGTTGCCGTAGCTGGGTTGGCAGCTCTTTTGCTACTCAAAGGCTCAGCAACTCCCATCCAGTCTGGCTTCAGTGTTTCCCCACAGATGCCAACAACTGTAGTAGCACCACCAGCAGTTATGCCTCCGCCAACTGCGTATTCCAATCAAACATATCCCAATCCAGCACCACTAAACCCCAATACAGAAGAGCTGCGGGTACAGATGGAACGGATGAAGATGGAGAACGCCCAACTTCAGAAGGAAAACGTAGACCTCAAACAACAAAACCAACAACTTCAGGGACAAATCCAACATACCCTGGCTCAGTGGAGCGCTCAGCAACAAAATCAAGCACAAGCAGCACAGCAAGCAGCTTTACAGCAATCTCAAAATCCTTGGTGGTCATCAGGTATTGTTTGGGCTGTAGGTGGTATGGCTTTAACTGTTGGCGGTGGTGTTGTCGTTGCAGGAATAAACGCTTTGTTCTCACAAAAGCCACGTCCCGCCCGTACCGTACAAGTCATTCATCCTTATAATGGTCCTACGCCACCACTAGCACCTGTACGTCGTTCCGAGTTTCTACCTCCTCGCAATGATATTAGACGAGTTGAAACACACGATTACGATGACACCTATTAGTTAGGGGCATTAAGCTGTTAGTACATTTTGTTTAACGCTGCTGACTTGAGCGTACAATTTAACATATCATATATTCTGGGCGCAAGATAGCTGACTGCGCTCGAAATTTTTGTTATATAAACTACCTATTTGTCAATCATCAACTCGCTCACGGTCACTGGTCACTGCTTAGTGGTCACTGGTCAGGTGATTCAACTCTTCTTGTAAAAAAATAGCAAATATATGCTAAAGCTCCTTTAAACTTCTTCGAGAAATAATTTTTATACGTAAATTTCGAGATAAATTGTTATCTATCTAATCGTTTGTGAGATACTTCTAGATGATAATGCTGTTACGTCATACCTAGTCAAAAATAAAGATTCAATAAAGCAAGCTGGTGCATCGTTTACAGTTTACTGTATTATTCTTCTAAAACCTATTTGTCCAACGCCAAATCCGATGATTCATAAAGTTGTGGATTGTGTATAGCTTGGGCTTTCCCTATTGCCAATTCACTGATAAAATGACAGCTCGTGTTTTTGAGTTCAGTTGTGTTGAAAACTATTAGAGCCAGTCATTGGAATCTAGGGAAACAGCGCAGGTAAGCCATGCAGTTTTTTCGTGATTTTCACGCCATCAATAAGCTGAATGCGTTTGTAATCTCTGCATATTAGTATCCCAATCGGATCGTCAATGGTGTTCATCTGCTATGTACTGTCAGGCAAGAAGCTTGTGTGTAAACGCAGGTGGATACTATTTATTATACTCTGACAGTAAAAAAATAAACATTTTGTAACATAAAAATGAAAAAAACACAATGGTATCTAAAGCAGGTCAACATCCCACCTATTGCTCTACCACAAGTGGAGTGTATGCCTTTCATTAACAGTAGAAAGGTGCTTTCAGCAAAACACCATTGTGTATTCACAAGAAGCTATTTGCGTGCAATGCTAACCCCCAATTGTTACTTGCTCACAGTAATGGAAGCACTGTCGTAATTGCAAGAGTGTACTTGTCTAAGGTGCTCTGCAATGTTTTCCTTGTAAAAGCAGAAGCTTAATATCTGTGATTCAATTCCAGTTTTGAGATATGCGTATATTTTTCAGTGCCGAAACTCACACTTCCCTCATATTGAAAATCAATGTTTTTATCCCTGACAGGATTTTCAAGAGTACAAATCTGACGCATTAAGTAGAGTTTGGGATTGACGGAAAAAATTAGGTTTTTTTTATAGAAACCTAAACGAAAGAAAAACCTTTGCTATTGGTTGAGCAATGACTTTTATATCCTCATGGTTGAGGCATAAAAGCCTCTTTTTTACATTTACCATCTTAGGTATTTTTGCTGATAGTTTCCTGCCGTCTGTGGCTCAGACGCCGACGGGGGTAATCACAAATACTGCTGGTTCTGGTGCAAGCAACATTACAGAAACAAGACCGTCCAATCCCGTCACGTTTAGAGCAGGTCAAGGTGCTTTACAGATAATCAAAACAGGCGATAGGGCTGCCGCTGAACCGGGTGACAACGTTGTTTACCGTCTTGCTATCAGAAATACGGGTACAGCATCACTAGCCAATTTAACGATCGCAGACAGACTACCTGTAGGACTGCAATTTGTTCCCAACACCTTGCAAGGTTCCATAGGAAATACGCGAGTTCCTTTGACTGCCAGCGCGACTTCAAATCGTACAGTCACAATTACCTCAACAACTACACTACAGCCGAATCAAACCTTAGATGTCCGTTATGCCGTTGAAGTGACACCGGATGCCATTCAAGGCACTGGCAGAAACCTAGCACAAGCAAGATCTGGAAACTTGACAAGCAACCAAGCCAGCCACCTAGTAAGAATTCGACCTGGAATAGTCTCAGATTGCGGCACCTTAATTGGACGGGTATTTGTTGATAAAAATTTTGATGGCGAACAGCAACCAAACGAACCTGGGGTTCCCAATGCCGTAATCTACATGGATGATGGCAATCGTATCGTCACAGATGCCAAAGGGCTGTTCTCCCTAGCCAATGTCATTCCAGGACACCGAACAGCAACACTAGACTTGACAAGCTTACCAGGTTATGGTTTGGCACCTAATACGTACTTCATTGAAAGGAACAGTCAGTCACGTTTGGTAAAACTAGCGCCCAATAGTATGGCAAGAGTGAATTTTGGTGTTACGCCTGCGTTTTCAGAGGATAAGCGATGAAAACAAGAAAGCTTGAAGTTAAAGTTACGAACCAATTTGGTATTCAACATTGGAAAAGCCAAAAGCTAGCATTTTGCATATTGACCTCTACCCTAAGTAGGGGCGCAATGCCTTGCGCCCGTACTAGTCTAGGTATCTGGAGTGCTTTTGTAGCACTCGCTTTCCCTTGCTTTGCAGGCGAAGCCAAATTTTCCAGTGCTGAAGCAGCAGAGAATTGGGCATGGGGAATTGGGCATGGGGAATTGGGCATTGAGCATGGAGAACCTACTCAATATTCCCAACTTCCAACTCCCCAATCCCCAGACCCCAATCCCAATCCCAACTTCCCAATACCCAATCCCCAGATCCCAATACCCAATCCCCAGATCCCAGTCCCCAATCCCAACCCCAACTCCCTCAGAGGTCATTGGTGACCAGATAAAAATTGAAATTGTACCTGTTGGAGATCGCGAGTTCAGGCAGATGGACGTTCTACTATTAGATTTACCGGACAGGTGACCGATGAAAACGGTCAAATTATCCGTGAGGACATAGTGGTTACCCTGACATCCAGTGCGGGGAAATTTATCGGTGCTGACCAAGATAAAGACCAAGGCGGGTTTCAGGTGGTAGCACGCGGTGGAGAATTTACCGCTACTTTGCAATCTGATATTAAACCCCAACAAGTTCGCGTGCGGGCGGCGGTAGAAAGTATCAGGACACAAAATCCCTTCCGAAGAGATAGGGATGTCATCAAAGATTCACCATTTTTTGGACAAAGAGGTGTTTTAAACGACACTACCTTCCCCCAACAAACTGATAATTCGATAATTGAAAAGTTTAAAGATACCCCGATAGAAGCCTATACTCAGGTAGAATTTACAACTTACCTGCGCCCTTCATTGACAACAGGGGTAGTAAATTTACGGATAGGTGCTCGTGGTACAAATTACTGGGGTAGTTTCCGTGAATTTGTTCCAGAAGATTTGGACGAAGGAACAGAGGTTGATTTAGATGCAGCCGTCTTTGCTACGGGCAAAGTCGGAGAGTGGTTGTTTACAGGAGCATATAACAGCGATCGCCCTCTCAATCAAGACTGCGAAGGCAATGTGCGTCTATTTGGCAAACCCGACCAGCAATGCGAACAACAATATCCCGTCTACGGTGACAGTTCTACCGTCACGTCCACAGCACCCTCAATAGACAGTGTTTATCTTCGCTTTGAGCGCAGCAGCCCCGTGACAGGAGCTGAACCCGACTACGCCATGTGGGGAGACTACAACACTGAAGAATTTGCCAGAACCTCCCAACTGTACACTGCTACAAACCGTCAACTACACGGCTTCAAGGGGAACTTCAGCTTTGGTCCTGTTCAAATCACAGGTTTATACGCTAACAATATTGAAGGCTACGAGAGAGATATCATCGTTCCTGACGGTACAAGTGGTGACTACTTCTTGTCACGGCGTTTGGTGCTTCCTGGTAGTGAAAGCGTTTATTTAGAAGAAGAAGAAATCAACCGTCCCGGTACAGTTTTAGACCGCAAACAACTCTTTCGCGGTCGCGATTACGAAATTGACTACAACCGAGGAACAGTCAAGCTTTATAACTCCCGATTCGCCATAGCAACACAGCCCTTTGGTCCCACTAAAGTGCGGCGGCTTGTTATCTCCTACCAACCAGACGAAGGAAGGGAAACATCTACTCTTGTTGGAGGGCGGGTACAATTCAACATTTCTCAGGAAACAGAAAATAAAACCTTCCTCGGTGGTAGTTACCTGCGGGAATACCAAGATGGTCAAGACTTTGAACTGTATGGAGCAGATTTCCTTGTCTCGTTAGGAAATGGCAGTCAAATTGTTGGGGAATTTGCTCGTTCTAGCGGTAGTTTGCTCAATGGAGAAGATGGAACGGGTAATGCTTACAGATTAGAGGCAATTGGTAATATCGGCGATCGCCTGAACGCAAGAGCCTATTATCGTTCTTCTGACGAAGGTTTCTCCAACAACGCCACCTTTAGCTACACAGCTGGACAAACACGCTATGGAGGTTCTCTTTTAGCAAAAGTCACCGATACCACCTTTCTGACAGCCGCATACGACTACGAAGAGAACTTCGGGCGTTCCTTAGGTTTTACACCGTTTTTTGACATATTCAATCCAGAACCACCAGCTGCAAGTTTTGGTTCTAGAGTCAATAACGAACTGGAAACTATCCGCGCTGGAATTTTACAAAAGTTCAACTTTATTGGTCGCCTTGCCGATCTCAGTTTGGAATATGTCAACCGTTCTCGCGAAGACCGCGTGGGCGATCAATTTGAAGGCGATGCCAGCCAGTTAGTCTCTCGGCTCAAGCTTCCACTCACTCAATCCTTGACCTTCCAAGCGCAAAATGAGTTGAATTTGGATGATAGCGACCCACTCTATCCCAACAGAACAACCCTGGCGTTAGATTGGAAGGCATATCCAGGGGTCACATTCCGACTAGCGCACCAGTTTTACGATGACAGCAGCGTATTACGTGGTAACTCCATCACCTCATTAGACACGATTGTCGAGCACAAATTTTCTGATGATACAATCCTGAGCGGTCAGTACTCAGTTTTATCTGGATTCAACGGCTTACAAGGTCAAGGAGCCGTAGGAATCAATCACGGTGCTCGCATTGCTCCCGGTTTGAAATTGAATTTGGGTTACCAATACGTCTTCAAAAACATCTTTAATAACAATGCTGCAGGCGGTGTATTCCAAACCTCTGTTACAGGTTCCAACACGGCTTCACTAGGACTGTTTGCTGGTAGTGTTTACAGCGTTGGATTGGACTACAGCGATAATCCCAACTTTAAAGCTGGTGCAAAGTTTGAGTATCGCGATGGTGATGATGACGATAACCTCGTCATAACAGCCGCAGCAGCCGGTAAACTCTCACCCGCCCTCACAGCTCTTGTTCGCTTTCAACAAGCAGGCGGAGCAAATATTCCCGTGTATCTCCCCTCTAGTACCTCCGGCTTTGTGGGCAGAGTAGACGATTTGGCAGACGCTATCAACCTCAGATTTGGCTTAGCTTATCGAGACCCCAACAGCGATAAATTCAATGGATTGCTGAAATACGAGTGGCGTCAGAACTACGGTTCAATCCCAGAATTTTACACCGATAGAGGCTCAAACGCTCACGTACTCTCAGCTGAAGGGATTTATGCCCCCAACTGGCGATGGGAATTTTATGGTAAGTACGCTTTTCGTCTAGCAACTAGCGGCGATCTGGGAAACAACCAAAGTAACGATAGCAACACCCAATTAGCACAACTTAGAGCCACTTATAGATTGGGTTACCGAACTGATTTAGCCGTAGAAGGACGCTGGATAGGACAAGACTTTGATAGCGGATCGGATTATAATCAATTTGGTGTTGCCGTAGAAGGTGGGTATTACTTAACACCTGACCTGCGCTTAGGTGTGGGTTATAGCTTTGGTAGTGTGGACGATGACCGTGATTTTGGTAGTTACCGCTCTGAAGGAGGTTTCTACGTCAATATCAGCCTCAAACTGAATGAACTTTTGGGTGGCTTTGGATTGCAAAAGCCCGTACCCAGGCAGCAGCGAGAGTCAGAAATTCCTACAGCTAGTAGACAACCTACAAATGGAGCGCAAAACTCTCAAAGCAAACTTATTCGACGTTTGAGACAAACCCAAGCCAGAACTAGCCCTGCAACCCAGTTACAAACCCCTCAAAGTATACTTATTGAGCGGTTGAAACAAGTTCAAGCACTGGCGGTTCAGGAAAACACGGAGTTACAAAAGTCCACGATCGAGCTAATCAATTCCCTCAAGAAGCTATCAGCTTTTCGCAGGTTCAGTGGTGGAGAGAAGTGAGTAATGTTTAAGAGCAGAGTTTATTTATTACCGATCGCTCTTTGTCTTTTACCTTCGGGTATTGCATACGCGCAAGGAGGAGGCAAGGTAGACAAGGGGGACAAGGTAGAATCTTCTCCCTTGTCTTCCCCCTCTCCCTTGTCCCTTGCTTCCCCGTCGTTAAGAATTGTAGTGAACAGCAATCAAGATGGTGATGTTAAGGCTGATGAGCAGCTAACTTTACGGGAAGCCATAGAACTAGCTAATGGCACGCTTTCGACAGAGAAATTAAGCAGTGCGGAAAAAGCACAAATCCAACCAGCAAGTGGCGAAGCTTCTCGCATTGAGTTTAATCTTCCTGGGGGTGCCACTGCCATCCAGTTACAACAACAACTGCCCGATCTAGCGGCTCCAGGATTGGTTATAGATGGCACCACTCAGCCCGGATACGATGCTTCTGGTTCGGCGACTGCTGAAATTGCTATTCCAATTCCTGTGGTGGCGATTTCCCCCGCTCCAGAACGCGAAGTTTTTCGCGGTTTAACAGTGGTTGCTGATGGCATCACAATTCGGGGTTTAAACCTTTACGGTTTTACAGCTAGCCCAATTAAGCAGCAACTGGGCAATTTACTGGTGTATGATGGCATTCCCAAGCCAGCCACCCTCACCACCCCACCAGGGGATATAGTTATTTCCCATCCTCTCCCACCTCCAAATACCAGCCAACAGCAACCCCCAAATGATGATTTTCCGTTTTATGAAAGAAATGTTCCTCCAAAAAACGTTGTGATTGAAAACAACTGGTTGGGATTAACTGTGGATGAAAAATTACCAGAGTCAACCTCAGCTTTTGGAGTTTATGTTTTTAACTCTCAAGGGGCAACAATTCGACGCAACCGAATTTATTACCATGAAGGAAGCGCTATTATTACTTCAGTACGTGGTGAAAATACGGTAGTTAGTGAAAATATTATCGTCGGTAACGGGCTGGCTGGAATGCCAGATGCCTTGCGATTTGAAGGTGTGATAAATAAATCCCGGATTGTTGGCAATTTAATTTGTGCTAATGATGGCGCAGGCGTGTATTTATTTAAACCAGAAGGGGATGTTCAAATTCAGAATAACCGCATCACTTATAATGGCAGACGTTTGCGACGGGCAGCAGTTTATTTGATGGGCAGCAACCATCAAGTGATAGGAAATGAAATTGACTATCAAACTGGACCGGGTGTTGTGGTGTCGGCGTTCCCCAACACTAGGGGTAATGTCATTCAAAACAACAAATTTGCAGCTCTAGAAGGGTTGAGCATTGACTTGAATACCCAAGGAAATCTGGATGTCAGCGATTTTCAAAGAGGTGACGGTCCCAATCCCCGACGCAACTCTTCCAATCGCCGACTAGATACGGGTAATGCGGCGATTAACGCTCCAGAATTTGCTACAAGGACTTTTGTTCCTACTGGTAATAGCGTCACTTTACAAGGAAAGGCTGACCCCGGTTCGTCCGTGACAATTTACCGTTTGAGCGATTATCAAACAGGTAGGGAAGCACTCTACGAACCCGGTTATGGAGCTTTAAGAGAACCTTTAGGGAATGCACAAGTTGACGAAAAAGGCAATTTTAGTATTACGGTAGAAAATTTACAAAATGGGGAAATTGTGAGCGCGATCGCTACTGACCCCAAATACGGAACATCGGAACCTGCTGTTGCTGCATTTATTGGAACAAGGGGAACTTCTCCCAACCCAACTCCACCGGCAAAACCTCAAAGAATTCAGCCACCGCAGTGTACAACACGCCCTGCACCTCCCGAACCACCACCACAACCAGAACCACCACCAGAAACACCGCCAGAACCAATAAGGATACAAGTACCAAGAAACGTTCACTTTGCACTTGACAAATCCTTTATCAGTCAAGACAGTTCTGCGGTTCTCGATCGCGTGGCAGAAGTTCTCCAAGAATATCCTTTCATCGTCATTGAATTACAGGGTCACACAGATCCCCGTGCCAGCGATGCTTACAACCAAGCCCTGGGAAGACGGAGAGCATTATCTGTAAGAAATTATTTATTACGCAAGGGTATCGCACCAGAAAGGATGACCATCCGTTCCTTTGGAGAAAGTCAAAGGAAGGTTCCTGGTGGTACAGATGTTGTTGATTACGCCCGCGATCGCCGAGTTGAAATTATCTTCAAAGATGTGAGAGGTGTCGAACTCATCATTGAAGATCAAGAGCAAGATTTACAAATCGAACAGCGACGACGCACAAGGTAGTTCAAAAGTCAATAGATTTTGGATTTTAGATTTACGATTTTGGATTGACCCCACGGATTAATGCAGTGACTAGAGAATTTTAGGTTTATTCTACAGTTAAGACTGGGGGCTTGAAACCAAAAATTGTATTTAATCCCAAATCCCAAATCTAAAATTCCAAATCCCAAATCCCAAATCCCAAATCTAAAATTCCAAATCCCAAATCCCAAATCTCAAATCCAAAATCCAAAATCCAAAATCCAAAATCCAAAATTGTTTCGGTCAATGGGGAATTTGCCGTGACTGCTGAATTTAATAAGATTGATAAAAAAGCACTCCGTTTTCTACCCTGGCAACATACGCTGCTGACATTACTTTTCACAGTGCCACAAGTTCCCTTCCTGGGGAGTATTTCGGGTGGTGGAAAGGTGTTAGCACAAACCAGTTGTCCGGCTGGTACAACACCACAAACACTTAACTGGAATACTGCGAACAACGTGGCAGGAATTACCAGTCAAAACCTGACTGTCAATGGAATTAATGCCACTATTAGTTTCACCGAAAGCATTCCCGGTCAAGTTATCGATACAGACGAAACATTAATTAGTGAAGATACTTACGGTGGCATTCTCGGACCAAATCTAAGGTTCAATATAGGTTTTCAGAGTAACGACCCGAACTCGCCTTTTGATGGACCAGCACCTATAGGCAGTAGCGCAACGCTCACCATTACCTTTTCACAACCAGTCACTTTAGCATCTCCCCTAACCCTTTTAGATGTTGACCGAAATGGTGCGCGTGACACTATCAACGGTACACCGTTCATATACCAAGATAGAGTTACAGTTAATGCATTCAACGGCAACACACCTGTTGCGGTTAACCTGGTATCTCCTGGCCAATACGTTAGAGTGACTGGCAACCTTGGAGAAGGTATTACTGAGAATTCTTTCCCCGGCGAATCCTTTGGTAACGTCTCAGCTGCGATCGCCAATCCAGTGAATCGAATTGATATTGTCTATCAACCGGGAACAGAATTTGGCAACCCTTTACAAGATGAAACTATTGGTCTTGCAAGACTACAAATTTGTGTACCAACGGGAACAGGTACAATTGGCGATACTGTTTTCAATGATGCCAATGGTAACAACGTTCAAGATCCTGGGGAAGTAGGTATTGCGAACGTTCCCTTAACTTTAACGGGTGCTGGACCTGACGGTCAATTGGGTACAGCTGACGATACAACTCAAACCACAACTACCAATAACAACGGTAACTACAGCTTCCCCAACTTACCCCCTGGAACTTATCGAGTCGCTGTTACCACCCCCCCTGCAGGTTTTACTCCCACCCTGACTCAGCCCAATCCTGTCACTTTAGCTGCGGGTCAAACGATCGACACTGTTGACTTTGGATTCCGGCAAGGAGCAGGTGGTACAATTGGCGATACCGTGTTTACCGATACTAACGGTAATAACACTCAAGATCCAGGGGAAACAGGAATTGCTAACGTTACCCTGGTCCTGACAGGCGCAGGTCCCGATGGTCAGCTGGGCACACCTGACGATACAACCCAAACTACAACTACCAATAACAACGGTAACTATAGTTTTACGAATTTACCCGCAGGAACTTATAGAGTAGCGGTGAGCAACCCTCCTGCCGGTCTAACACCAACTTTAACTCAGCCCAATCCTGTGACTCTAGCAGCAGGTCAAACTAATAACACTGTTGATTTTGGTTTCCGACCGGGAGCAAGCGGTACTATTGGGGATACGGTGTTCAATGATACCAACGGGAACAACGTCCAAGACCCCGGAGAACCAGGGCTTCCTAACATCACCCTTGTTCTCACAGGAGGAGGTGCCGATGGTCAAATTGGTACACCTGACGACACTTCTCAAACCACGACTACCAATAACAACGGTAACTACAGTTTTACCAACATACCACCAGGTACTTACAGAGTCGCCGTTAACAACCCTCCTGCTGGTTTTAACCCAACACTCACTCAGCCAAACCCCGTTAACCTATCGGCAGGTCAAACTATCAACACTGTTGATTTTGGCTTTACTCAGTTAGCACAAGGTACAATTGGTGATACTGTATATACGGATACCAATGCCAACGGCGTTCAAGACCCAGGAGAACCAGGGATTAGCGATCGCAACATCAGTTTGGTAGGTGCAGGACCCGATAATCAATTTGGTACATCCGACGATACCAGCCGTACCACAACTACTGATGGTAATGGTAGATACAGTTTTACCAGCTTACCTCCTGGTAACTACAGAGTGACTGTCACCAATCCACCTAACGGTTTCAACCCCACTCAAACACCACCTGCCACCATCACCTTAACAGCCAGCCAGAATTTTGATACAGCAGATTTTGGCTTCACTCAACAAGCACTAGGTTCAATTGGTGATACTGTATACACAGATACCAACGGTAACAATGTTCAAGATTCAGGAGAACCTGGAATTAGCAGTCGTACCGTTGCTTTAACAGGTGCGGGACCTGATAATCAATTCGACACATCTGATGACACCAGCCGTACTACCACGACTGATAATAATGGTCGATATAGCTTTCCCAATTTAACTGCCGGAAATTACAGAGTTTCTGTCACCAATCCACCCACAGGTGCTAACCCAACTCAAACACCACCTGCTACCATTACCCTAGCCTCAGGTCAAAATCTTGACACGATAGATTTTGGTTTTACACAACCGCAACTTGCTTCCATTGGTGATACTGTCTTTATTGACACAAATCGCAATAACACTCAAGATCCAGGTGAAAGAGGAATTAGCGGCGCTACCGTTACTTTGACAGGTGCCGGACCTGACGGTCAATCAGGTACGCCTGACGATATCAACCGTTCTGCGACTACTGATGAGAATGGGAGATATTTGTTTCCCAACTTACCTGTAGGTACTTACAGAGTCATCGTTAGCAATCCTCCGGCAGACTTCACACCCACTCTAGTTCCACCAGAAACTGTGACCTTGGCTGCCGGTCAAAATCTTGACACAGTAGACTTTGGTTTCGTTGCTTCTGCTGTAGGTGCAGGTGAACCAAATTTACGCATAGTCAAACGGATTACCAACGTATTGAGAAACAATCAGCCCATTGGTGGCAATTTCAATACCTTTGATGACGGTGCTGGTGATGACGACAATAGTATCAATCAGTTACAACCAGTTCTCGGTATTCGCGACCTTCAAACTCCTTTACAAAGCGGTGATGAAGTCGAATATACAATCTACTTCCTTGCCCAAAATACGAACGATGTCAGATTCTGCGATTTAATTCCAGAAGGAACAAGTTACAGTAACGGTACGATTGCCGTTGTTGGCAGTGGTACTGGTGCCGACCAAGGTACATTTTTAACACCTCTAGCACCCTTACCGCCGAACAATCGCTGTTTGAGTCAAACAAATAGTAGGGGTGCAGTGATTGTTAACTTTGGCACTTTTGGAGCTTCCAGTGGTAACCCTGCTTACATTCGTTTCCGTGTCAGAGTTGATTAAATTGGTTGGTGGTTAGTAACCTCTCGTTCCCAGGCTCCGCCTGGGAATGCCTTTGGGAGGCTCTGCCTCCCGTCTTCAGCTCACACTAAATCCGCATTTTTTACCCCCTTGATAATTTAGTCCGCGCAGGCGGACTTCGTTTGTATAGCCGAGGCAATGCGTTATGGGCTAAGAGAGGTTATAAAAACGGATTTGGTATCACACGCGACGAGGCAGAGCCTCGCATAACGCATTCCCAGGCTCCGCCTGGGAACGAGGAACGACTAACAACTAACCACTAACCATTAACCAAACCAAGTTATTATTATTTTTGTTTTTGCCCTATTGCCGCAACTTTATTTACTAGACAAAAATGCAAAAAACTAGTTTAATTGCTTCAACGATCGCCACTACTGTACTTTTATCCTTAGTCACCACTGTTACTGGAGGAATTGCTCATGCACAAAAGGCACAGCGCCCTATACCCTTGCTGAATGCCAAATGTGTTAATAGTGGGCTTGGCACTGCCCGCGAGCAAAATCTTGATGTTTCTATAGGAAGAGCAGTTTATACTAGTCAATTTTATCTAGGACCCGGTTCCCGCTCTGCTTCACTCACTTGCAATATTAAGCCAGAAAACCGTCCTCAACCCGTGTTTCAAACTTTAAATTTAGGATTTGGAATGCGCGATAACAGCACAAAGAATACAAGTGTTGATGTTCGAGTGTACTTGGATGGTCAACAGGTGGAAAGCCGCACTGTCACCCCAGGTCAGTCAACTACTTTGGCACTTGATGTGAGCAATGTTTCTAATATTGCTGTTGAAGCTGTTTGCTCTAGCTCTAGCCAATATTGCGATCGCGTTTACTTTTTTACGGCTGGTTTAGAGCGACCAACTCCACCTCAACCAGTGAAAAAATAAAATGGCTAATTGCTAATTGCTAATTGCTAATTGCTAATTGTCATTTTTCTATTAGCCATTAGCCATTAGCCATTAGCGGTCTACATTCGATTCTTCAGGGGTGTTTTTCAGAGGTTCTTTTTTGCCTATATTATCGGCAGCTTGTTTAAAGAGTGGCTCAATTTTCTCTTGCCAATACTGAATATCGGGTAATTTTTCTGGGTCGTTTTTATACCCCAAAACTTTATCCCATTGTCCTTCAGCAATCGCTGTATCGATATCTTTAAATAAAGCTTCTGCTTTAGCCCAATCTTTCTGCCATTGAGCTACCATTTCTGTTGTCTCTTTGACAGCAGGAGCATTAGAAGTCACAGATTTTAGTAATGCGATCGCACCCTGTAAATCTCCCGATTCATATTTCTTTCTAGCTTGTTCTAAAATTTTAGAATCCTCAGCAGATGCCCCCTGTAATTTGTCCAATAAATCTTCTGAAGATGAAGGGCTTGGCTTTACGGCTGGTTTTGATTTCGCCTTAGGAGCGGGACGGACTGTAATCAGATCCTCATCATCCTCTGTTTTAACTGCGGTTCCTTTGTCTCGCAGGCAATCAACCCAAAGTTCATTATTTTTGATAATATCGGGATGTGCCCAACCTGAGGTTTTAGGATCGAGTTTAATTTGTACCCAACCGCGCTTTGTTCGCAAACCTGTCACTTCAAAATGACTATCTTCTGTAATAGTTTTTATAACGCTATCAGAAATGTTACTGGGTTCAGAACGAATATTTGAATTTTCTTTAATAACTGCAAAGCACATTTGTGATGATGTTGTACTGCTACGATCGGAAAAATTAGCGACAACATTTTGAACATTTTTTACTACAGCTGGGGTGATAGCAGCAGCGCCACCAGCTAAAAGAGCTAAAATTGATAGCTGTAGTAAATCAGGTCCGTTATTTGCTTTGGGCGTGGGCGTGGATTTAGGTGCAGCTTCGATTGGTGAACGAGCAACAGGATTTATTGGGGCTACGGCGATTGTTTTCTGTCTGGATTCAGGAGACGAATACTTGATGGCTTGGTAGCTTGTAGAAGTGTTAACATATTCTAATTGAACTGAAGACGCAGGCGCAAACAACTGTAACGCTTGCAGTGCTTCCGATGCACTTTGGTAGCGGTCTTTAAAATGGTATCGCACCATCTTGCTTAAAACCGCTTCCAAATTATTGCTTATAGGAACTAAATGCTGCCATAGGATTTCCCCCGTGTAAGTGTCTTCTTGTAAATCCATTGGCGCAATACCCGTTAGCGCTTGAATAGCGATAATACCTAAAGAGTAAAGATCGCTGTTAGGACGGGGTTTGCCTTGTCCTTGTTCTGTGGGCATATAACCGGGAGTCCCAATAGCTACCGTAGCAGAATGGTTTCCCGCAACCGTAAACAATTGTGTATTGGTAGAGTATCCAGAAGATACACGTAATTGCTTGACTGCTCCAAAATCCACTAAAACTAATTTGCCATCCGAAGAGCGGCGGATGATGTTATCTGGTTTGATGTCACGGTGAATAACGCCTTGACCGTGGACAAATTTCAAGATACCGAGAACTTCCTGTAGCATCGCCGTAACTTGGTTTTCATTCCAGCGACGGTTCGGATGCAATTCATCGCTGAGAGGATGCCCTTCAACAAATTCTTGTACCAAGAAAAATTCTTGGTTTTCATCAAAATAAGCCAAAAGTCGGGGTATTTGGTCATGATTGCCCAATTTTTCCAGAGTTTCAGCTTCACTATGAAACAGCCGTCTGGCAGTGTCAAACACTTTGGAGTCAGAACTCGCAGGCTTTAAGTGCTTGACAACGCAGATGGGGTTGCCCGGTCGCTTGGTATCTTTAGCAATGTATGTTTCACCAAAGCCCCCTGTAGCAAGGACTTTAATGACTTGGTAACGGTAATCTAGTAGCTTGCCTATCATTTTCACTCCCCAGTGTTCACACCCGATTAAAAGAGCGTAATAAATATCTCCAAATATTCCTGGATAAAATCCGCTATCTTGGGAAAAGATTTGGATGTAAAACCCAGTTTTTTAATAAATACACGTTGTTAATTTTTCTTTCAATAACCTTAGTTTATTCCAATGCCACCTAAAATAAGCGATTCAGTAGCATGGCAGCAGGCAGAAATCCTCATGCAACCAGCTTTTATTCGAGTTGTCGATAATATTCGCAAGCTGCTTGATGTATCTTCTTGGACAGGAACTTATCAAGATGTCTTGATTTGGCCTACTGGCACTACCGATGAGACTCAAGCTATAGTGACTAAGCTCCTGCAAGACCTGGAAGCTGCAACACCAGAGCAAGCCTTGGAAATCAGAGAAACTCTCTCCATTCTGCCCATGCCCCATCCAGGATATCATTTGTGCCTACAGCGTCAAGAGCAACAAGTCAGTATTGATTTGTGGGAACTGTGTTATCAAGTGTGTTTTCTTAACTACATACCAGGGCTTGAAAAAGTTGAGATAGATACCAGTTTAATCGATGAAACGGGAGATGTGGACTGGCAAATTTTAGAAACTAAGACTAAACAAGTCGTTGAAAGAGTGTTTGGAAATTTACCGGAGTAGGGAGTAGGGACTTCTCGTTCCCAGGCTCCGCCTGGGAATGCCTGAGAAGAGGCTCCGCCTCCCGTATTAGCAAAGTTGGTAGGGCTATGCCACACATTCGATGTTGTGCGCCATAGCCCTACCTACATCCAGTCGCCAGCCCCTTTAAGAATTATGAATTTTCCAAACAATTTTTTAATTTCTCAGCTAGCACTCGAACATGAGGTTCTTCCAACAAAGTATAGTGAGAACCGGGAATATGGTGGACATCTATTCCTCCCTGTACCAATTCACCCCAACCAAACAACGGGTCGTACTGCATACCTGTAGCATCGTCTCGATGCCGATCGGAAGTCCGCAGGAGGGTCATTTGACCGGGATAAGTTTGGAAAGTGTACCGATCGAGGGCGTGAAAGTTAGTATCCATGATTTCCAAGTACTTGTTATCCTTACGGGAAGTGTCGGTAATTCCCATTAACTTTTTATACTTGTACTGGATATGGAACCCAATCCACTCGCTCCAACCCACAAGCTTGTACTGTAAGTAAGTAACTCCTTGCTGAGAAAAATTCTCTAAATGCTCGAGAACTCGGTGGCGGAAAGATAATCGGCGCTCGCATCCCGGACGGGTGGTATCAAGCATGGCAAGAATGCCTACTTTTTCACCTTGCTTATACAGTTGCTGAGCCATCTCGAAAGCAATGATACCTCCAAATGAGTACCCCCCTAAGTAGTAAGGACCCTTGGGCTGTACCGTCTGAATTTCTTTGATGTAATGGGCTGCCATGTCTTCAACACGAGTGTAAAGAGCTTGTCTTCCATCTAGCCCTTGTGGTTGCAACCCATAAACTGGTCGATCCGTTCCTAAATGCATAGCTAACGTTCGATAACACAGAGTTTCTCCACCAAGAGGGTGGGGTAAGAATAGAGAAGGCTTGGAACCGTTAGGTTGGATAACTACTAAAGATGACCAAGGAGTTTCTGATGTCTCCTTCTCTATTCCCAAAACTTGAGAAGTTATTTCTTGTTGTTCTTGAAGCACGCTTGCTAGAGCTTCCACTGTACCCGATTGAAAAAGGGTAGCAAGGGGTAGTTTTTTTCCAAATTGCTTCTCAATTTGCGCGAATAATTTGACAGCTAGTAATGAATGTCCACCTAATTCAAAAAAGTTATCGTAGATCCCCACTTGTGACACGCTTAATACTTGTTGCCAAATGTTAGCAATCTGACGTTCTAACTCATTTCTTGGTGTTACTCTTTCGCCTGACTGACTGGTGCGACGCTTTAAGGTAGTCAGTTGTTCTCGATCGATGTCACCTGTGATTGTTAGAGGCATTTCCTCAAGCTCTATGAAGTTGCAGGAGCTTGGAGTACCGAAGCGATCGCACACTTTCAATTCCTGCAATTGCTTGCTAGATACTGTGGTTTTTGCTGTCAAATAAGCGGATAATTTATGAATACAGTAAGATTTTGTTTCCATGTACTGTTGCATGGGAAGCCTGCTGCCATCTAATCCCACCAAAAGTTGTGTTTGGTTGTGGTGTAGAAGAGTAAACAAGGATTGCAATCCCTGCTCTTTAGTGATGGCATAGTATCCTCGGGCAAGCGCTAGATCTTTCATTTGATTGCTACGGCTCATACCCACCTCATCCCACATACTCCAGGCAAAGCAATAACTTTGCACTAAACTCTGATATCGCTGGTAATGGGAAAAGGCATCTATAAAACGGTTAGCCGCCGAGTAGGCACCTGCACCAAAACCTCCAAAGAAACTGTTGACTGAAGAAAAGCTGATGAAAACACTGTCTGGCTTGTGTTTAATCAATTGATGCAACGTCCAAGTACCAAAAACCTTAGGACGAAATGTGGCGGCAACGCTATCGAGCGTTTCTTCAAGAAGCGTGCATCTCGTGGTAATCCCTGCTAGATGAAGAATACCATCTAAATTGGAATTCCAATTATAGCTAACTCGCTCTACTACTTGATTCAACTGCACCAAATCACAAATATCAACAGCTTCGTAAATAATTTCTCCCTCTAGTTGCTCTAAGTCCTGGTAAGCTTTGATGCGCTCTGAAGCAACATCTCCTTTGTGCAAATAACTTTCCCAAGTACTTCGCTCGGGCAAGGAAGTCCTACCTAAAAGCAACAACTTAGCTTTGTAGTACTGTAGTAGATATTTGGCAATCTCTACACCAATTCCTCCAAGTCCACCAGAAATTAAATACATTCCCCCTTCTTTAAAAGGAAGTTGTTGCTTTTCTTCCTGGAGCAAGTCAACCTTTTCTAGACGAGGAACCAAACGTTTCCCATTGCGGTAAGCAACTTCCTGTTCGTTTTGAATAACTTGAATCTCTTGAGAAATACATTCTGCATTAATTTTGTTGTCTTGTATGGGTAAGTCAAGATGCCGACAGTCCAACCATGGTAATTCTGCGGAGATTGTTTTAGCGAGTCCTTGTAAGGGTACGCGATCACAAGCTATTTTTTCTTGCGTTGAAATGGCTTGACTGTAGCTTGCAATTAACAGCAACCGAACTGGCGTATCCGAACCTTGAATCCGATCCAATGCCTGAACTAAAAAAAGCAGGCTGTAAGCTCCACGCTCTTGCGCTTCTTCGAGCATTTCGAGAGCGGAAATATCTCCTACGTACTCGTCATAAGTCCACAAATGTAATACTTGTGTAATTGGAAGCTTTTCTTTTGAAATACACTCTATTAAGTGTTTGTAATGAGCGGAATTTTCTGGAGCGATGCAATAGCGATTATGAGCGAGGTTAGCAAAATCCGAGCCTATTTCAACACCTATATAAGGTTTACCGAGTTTTTCTAGCTCAGCGCAAATAAAATCTCCTAACCCTAATGAATCTAAAAATACTAGGGTTAACCCTGTTGTTGGCTGAGTATCCAAACTGACTGCTTCTTTTCGTCGCCATATTTGACGATAAAACCAGTTTGGAAGAGTATTGTGATTGCCCAGCAAAACATCCACTCGCTTGACAATAGCATCAAACTCACCACTTTCAAATCTCTTTTTTAGTTCTGCGTGTTGAATTTTCCCAATAGAAGTCTTGGGAATTGTTTGTTTTTCAACTGGAATCAAATAATCAGGTTTTATCCCTATTTTGCTAACAATATTTCTGCGAATCTCTTTGAGGAGATCTACTAAACGTTTTTCTTCAGTAATAAGAGTATGGAAAAAGACTATCAGTTCGTCTGTATTATTTCCTGGTTGCCGAGTTGCACAAGCTGCAGTGTAAGAGACTTCTACTCCTTTAACCGCTGCTACGACTTCTTCAATCTCATGAGAGTAATAGTTAACACCATTGATGATGATGATATTTTTAGTCCGCCCTGTAATAGTAAGACGCCCCTCATGCAGAAATCCTAAATCCCCAGTTTTTAACCAACCATCTTCAGTGAAGGCTTCTCGATTGAGTTCAAGATTGTGATAATAACTTGGGGTAACTGTAGAACCTTTAACTTGTAAATAACCAATTGTTTGTTCGTTGACAACTTCATTTTTGTCATTGACGATCCGAAGGCAAGTTTCAGGAATGGGGAAGCCTAATTCTGCAAAAGAAGAATACTGCGGGATTGGTGATTCTAATAAATATCTGTCTGAGAAGGTGACACCTGAGGAAGTTTCAGCCATACCCCAAGAAGAATGCATAGCATTGGCTGCTAATCCATGAGGTAAAAGTAGTTCTAGTACTCGTCGTGCTGTTTGAGGAACGATAGGCTCGGCTGTGTTTAAAAAAGATTTCACTGAGGATAAATCCCAACGCCGCTTCTTGATATCTTCAGCACGATCGCTCAGCAAGGCAAAAGCAAAATTGGGAGACCAAGTTGTTGTCACGCGATAACGTTCGAGCCAATCGAGCCATACTAAGATATCTTCCAACACGATTGCAGTCGAAGCATGAATCTGTTGGCAACCCAAAAAGATGCATCTAATGACACATCGAATTAAAGGACCGGGATGATCCAGAGGTAGCCAGTTTAAGGAAATATCTTGGTCAGTCAGATTTTGCGTTTTGGACGTACCAGCGATACTGCTGATGATATTGCCATGTGTCAGGGTGACCCCTTTAGGCATACCAGTACTACCAGAAGTCAACAATAACAACGCTAGATCATCCGGTTGGCTACAGTGCCAATTTTCTATTGGTTCTTGTAATCTTAAATCTTCTACCGTCTGAACTAAACAGTTTTCTAGATTTAAACGAGTGAATAAGGCGCGGACTTGAGGAGCGATCGTACTAGTTGTCAACACTATAGGTCGATCCAAAACTTGCCATGCGTTTTGTAGCTTCTTGACATGACTGTCAGATAGATCGTCATAGTTAGATGCAGTGGAAATTGGTACTGGGACAAACCCTCCCAAAATACAACCCCAAAATGCTTGAATAAAGTCTTGATGCTCATTTAAAAGGAAGATGACTTTATCTTGAGGCTGAAGATTTAGCTTTCTTAAACCTGCTAACAGCCTCTGTGCTTCTTGAAACAAAGTTTGATAAGACTGAATAGTTTCGGAACCGTTAGAGTCAATGTAGACAATTCCTTTCTCAGAAGCTCCTACAGCAGCCTTCAGTAGCACTTCCGCAAGATTCTTTGGAGCATCTATCGGTAATTTTAGTGGCTCGCCACGACTGATAGCAAGAATATCCGATCTTGCTGTGGTAGCTTGAGTAACTATTTTGTTAGAATGATGTATGTTTTTATTAAAATCTTTCCACTTAGGAAGAACGTCTTTCAAATGCAGTGGTGGAATTTTTTCTGTATACTCATCAACTACAACTGCTACTTGCTCAACCTCTGAATGCGATCGCAGTTGCTCCTCCCATCGCTGCACTAATTCAGAATCAATAACTTCCTGGTTGACTAATGCTTGTTCGTCCACCAACCCTTGCTCGGTAAGTGGTATGGTAGAGACTAAAACATAAGCGTTTGGCATTAAAGCAGTGGGTAAAGTGGCTTGTAAGTGAGATTCTAGCTGTTCCAACGCAAATGGATTGGCAGCAACCAGATAAGCAACTAGCTCTCGTTTGAAAGCTTTGCCTTCTCGAACTAGTACCGCGCACTCATCAATCCAAGGAGATTTCAACAGAGATGCTTCTATAATTTGTAGATTTTTGATATCCTCATTAGTTCTTTGAACAACAGTCTGTTGTTTGTTAAAATCCGCATTATTTTGAAACTCTAACTTTGGTTGTGTCTGTTTTGCTGGTGAAAGAGCGGTGATGCTTTTGTTGATATTTTTCATTATTTACCCTCTATATTCTCAGCTGAACTTCAGGCTACTCCCTTCCCGCTAAAAGATTACCTATGAGCTTAGGGTGGGCAATACTCAGCATTCAATGTTGTGCGGCTAGCCTTACCTATATGCAAAAGTAGAATTTTAGAGCGGAAAGGGTGCAATTAGTCTTTAAAGACAATTTAGACAAGACAGTTATCAGTACCAATTAGCACTACAACAAAGAAAAAATCGAGTCAGGAATAAAATGATTTTCTTTAGAAAAATTATTTTATTTTGGTATTGGGAACACTAATCTATAGAATAATATTGCATCATTTCTTTCCTTCTATCAATTCATAAAAATGCCTTTTCTTTTACAAAATCGTGAAACAACTTGCCCTGTCGTTACTTTATTTCTAGCTTAGTAAGTAACAATTTTATGACTCTTTTTTTAAAAATTTATTTTTCTTATAGT
>NZ_WJFC01000197.1 GCF_009725235.1 Scytonema sp. UIC 10036 | reverse complement strand
AACTAAGACTAAAACCTCAGTTTATCAATTATTCTAAAATCCTCAAAGATTATATGTAATGCACCTGAAACTGCTATATTTTTCTGTAAATATTTTTGATTAAAAACTGCTTTTTCGCGAAGGACAAAGAGTATTCTCAACAATTTCATCAGGAAAATCAAAATCGGGGAAAAGATTAATATTCATTCTTCTCTTAATCATAACTAACATAGAAAAACTAGAGGTGACAGCAAGAAAAATGAGTGCTGAACTCACTAATATTCTAGCTAAGTTTTGACTTTTTTTAGTACTTGTATCGACAACTAAACTATTTACGGGAGCTACTGCTTCACTACCATACACTTCATCTTTTTGCGGTACTAATGTATCTGAATGAAGTTCGCGTTTTGAAATGAGATTGGAAAAATCCAGATCTAAAGTATCCTTATTACCAGTACGAGAGTCAAATGCTCTTTTTATTGCTTCTAGCTGAGCCTCAGTAAAAGTATCTGCTACATCTGGGTGAAGACTGTTAAGAAACTGGTTGACAAAAATCTCTGATTTAGAAAGAAAGCTAGTCATGTGTTTTCAGTTAGAAGAATAATTTTTAGAGCAACAATCTTTCTAAAAAGATAACTAAATCCATCAAATAAATCTTCGTTGAAAATAGCCAATTATTAAAACTCCCTTTTCAGGATAATTCATTAAATACAACATTCAATACCGATCGCATATACCCATTCTGCCAACCAACGCATACCATCATGCACTGACAGTAAATATACGAAAAATTTCCGTAATAGCCCCAGAATTTTTCCCGAATATATCACGATGTCTAAATAGACGCGGAAAATGCATGATGAGAGCAGTAAAACATCTTTACTTGTATGAAAAACACAAGAAATCAGAAGATAGGGGCTTGTGTCCTTCCTTAAATAAGCATCATTCTATTTTTGCTATGCCACCTTATAATAACTTGCTCATGTCCACTTTCGCTTTAGAGAATGCCACGATCTCGTCTCGCCTATCAATCGTTACGCCTGGAACTCCCTTGGTTGATATTATACCTCTATTAGGTCAGATAGGTTTTAGCAGTACCCTGCCTATATTTCATCAATTAGAGATTTCAGATCTCGTATCTAGGAAAGACGACATACCAACTCATTGTGTATTGGTCATGACAGAGGCGCAACAGCTAGTAGGGGTGGTCACTGAGCGCGATCTTGTCAAGTGTGTCGCCTCAGATCTGAACTGGAAGAGGCTGAAAGTTGCTGATGCGATCGCACCACATTTGATTACCTTAAGTGACTCTGAGTGTCAGGATCTTTTAACAGTAGTCAACTTTTGCCACAAGCGTCGCATTTCTCACTTACCAATCGTAACTGATGATGGTCAGCTGCTGGGAATCGTGACCCCAGATAGTATTCAGCGTAGTTTGCAGCCCACGGACATATTTAAGTTTCAAAAAGTGGCAGAGGTGATGACCACAGAAGTCATTTATGCTGAACCAACAGTATCCATCCTCGAATTAACCCAGTTGATGGTAAGGTACCGAGTGAGTAGCGTAGTCATTGCTGAAGAAACTACGGAGAATCAATTAGTCCCAGTAGGTATTGTCACCGAACGAGATATTGTGAAACTTCTCGCACAGGAACTGAACTTAACGCTTAGCGTCCCAATTGGGAGTGTACCTTTATTGTGTTTGAACCCTGAGGATTCTTTATTAACAGCTCGCGAGCATATGCTGTCTGAACAAGTGCAACAGTTGGTAGTGTCTGGCGATCGCGGGGAATTGCTAGGTACAATCTCTCAAACTCATTTGCTACAGATACTCTATACTGCAAGACTGTGCAGCAGCACTCAGATGCAGCCAATAGCTTATCAACCAGAGTCCGAAGTTGGGCTGTTGCAAAGCCTTAACCCTAAGATGGAAAAACGGGTAGAAGCACAGACAGCAAAACATCCAATACCAGTGCGTTTTTATCAGCAAAGCAAAGTAGAATTAACTGAAACTCAAGCAGCATGGAAAAAACAAACCTGTTCCATATCAGATTTTCAGGGGATAAACGCGCAATTAAAACAAGAAATTTTTGAGCGCCTGCGTGCTGAAGCAGAATTGCAAACAGCAAAAGACAAACTCCAAGTTGTTTTAGATGCAGTGCCAGCATTTGTTTCTTGGATTAGTTCCGATTTAAAATATTTAGGTGTTAACGGGCATTTGGCAAAAGCCTTCAATAAACCTCAGGAAGATTTTATCGGTAAACCCTTTGGTTTCCTGCAACATAGCTTAGAATTTCATGAGTTTGCTAGCAATGTTTTTGCAACCACTAGCGATACAGCCACTCATGAAATGAGCGTACAGATCGATGGCTCCCAAAGAAACTATTTTATTGTTGCTCAGAAGTACGCACAGCAAACAGCAGCCGTCTTAATCGGCATTGATATTACCGATAGCAAGCATACAGAAAAGCAACTGCAACGACAGTTAGCTGCTGTAGAAGCAGCAACTGATGGTATTGCAATTCTCGATGGAAATAGTCAATATATCTACTTGAATAAAGCTTACGTTCAACTGTTTGGTTACGATAGCGCTGTTGAACTCTTTGGGAAAACCTGGGGCGAACTTTACTACACAACGGGGAACAGCCAATTTCAGCAAGATATCCTGCCTATTCTTAAACAAAAGGGTTATTGGCAAGGAGAAACCATTGGCAAGAAAAGAGATGGTAGCACATTTGCTGGAGAAGCCTCCCTCACCATGATTGAAGATGGCAACTTCATTTGTGTCACTCGAGACATAACCGAGCGGAAGCAGATAGAAGCAGAACGCGATCGCTTACTTGCTGAAAGTCGGTACAACCAAGCACTTTTAAGCGGACAAAACCATTTTTTAGAGATGGTGGCTACAGGAACACCACTGTCAGAAGCCCTATCTTTCCTTGCCTTGTTGATTGAAGAACAATCCGATGAGGGTATTTGTTGTATCCTGCAAGTCGATCAAAAAAGCAACAAGCTATGTTCTCCAGTCGCTCCCAGTCTACCGCAAACTTATTTACACGCACTCGATAAGGGTATCCCTATCGTACCTATTGGTGCTAGTAGCGGTACAGCAGCTTATCGCCAAAAAACAGTAATTGTGTCTGACATCGCCAACGATCCTTTGTGGGATAACTTTACTGATTTCCGCGATCTAGCATTATCCTACAAACTCAAGTCTTGTTGGTCCATGCCCATTTTTGCTAGCAACGGGGATGTCGTAGGGACTCTCACTATGTATTATCGGACGCCACGCTTTCCCAACGAACAGGATACAACACTGCTGCTAGCGTGTTCTCGTTTGGGAGGAATTGCCATTGAGCGTCATATATCAGAGATAGCGCTCAGAGAGAGCGAACAAAAGTATCGCTCTGTTGTTGACACTGTTAAAGAAATCATCTTCCAAAGGGATAAAGATGGGTTATGGACGTTTTTAAATCCTGCTTGGACGGAAATTACGGGATTTTCTGTAGAAGAAAGTCTTGGCACAAACTTTTTGAATTACATCCATCCTGACGACAGACAACAGATTCTAGAGCTTTGTCAAATCCTCACCCATAGCCACAGAGATTGCAGTCGCCATGAAGTTCGCTATCTCACTAAAGATGGTAGTTTTCGCTGGATGGAAGTCTTTGCAAGACTGATACGAGATGCTAGTGGGGTAACTCTCGGTACTTCTGGTACCTTAAATGACATTACACAGCGCAAGCAAGCAGAACAAGAACTCCGCAAAGCTTTAGAAAAAGAAAAAGAACTTAATCAACTTAAATCTCGCTTTGTCTCTATGACTTCTCATGAGTTCCGTACTCCCTTGACGACTATCATGGGTACAACTGAATTGCTCAAACATTACAGCAATCAATGGAATGAAGATAAAAAACTGGTTTATTTCGATCGCATTCACACTGCAGTCAATCGCATGACTCAGATGCTAGATGATGTTTTATTACTTGGTAAAGTAGAAGCCGGAAAATGGGATTTTTATCCTATCTGGATCAATTTAGTGAATTTCTGTAATTCTCTTATAGAAGAATTACAATTAACGGCTCAGGCTGAACATAAAATTATTTTGACTATTGAAGGCGAACCAACTGATGCTTATATAGATGAAAAACTTCTCACACATATTCTCAATAATTTGCTCTCGAATGCTATTAAATATTCACCCTTAGGAGGAAATGTACGATTTTCATTAATTTTTCTCGATCGGGAAATTGTTTTTCAAGTTCAAGATCGAGGGATTGGTATTCCCAAAGAAGATCAAAAGCACCTATTTGAGGGATTTTACAGAGCTCATAATGTCGGGAAAATCTCTGGGACTGGTTTGGGGTTGGCGATTGTCAAAAAAGCAGTTGAATTACATAAAGGCAAAATTACCGTTAATAGTGAAGTTGGAGTAGGGACAACTTTTACAGTGACCATTCTAAAAGACAGTCGTATTAAAGATAATGAAGGCAATAAATTGGATTAAATCAATAAAATATTTTCCCTTATTTTCATCTAATTATCACTCAATAAATACAAGAGGTGATTATGTACGGTTTAGTTAACAAAGCAATTCAAAATATGGTGTGCAGCCGTTTTGGTGAAGATATCTGGGAAACTATCAAACACAAAGCTGAAGTCAATATTGATGCTTTCATTAGTATGGAAAGCTATCCAGATGATGTAACCCATCGACTTGTGTATGCAGCTAGTCTTGTGTTGGAAATATCTCCTCAGGAAATTCTACAAGCTTTTGGTGAATACTGGGTACTTTATACAGCTACAGAAGGCTATGGTCAGATGTTAGAAATGGCAGGAAGCGATCTATCGGAATTTCTTCACAATCTAGATAATCTTCATGCTCGTGTGGGCTTAAGTTTTCCAAACCTCAAGCCACCTTCATTTGAATGTACGGAGATGGATGAAGATATAATGCAACTCAACTATCAATCAACTAGGGAAGGTCTTTCACCAATGGTGCTTGGACTGGTGAAAGGGCTTGGCACTAGATTTAATACAGAGGTTGAAATTGTACAGACACAAAATCGTGACGAAGGTTTCGACCATGATGAGTTTTCCATTAGATACAAAAAAAGATGATATCTTATGCCTTGCGATCGAGTTGCTCTATCACCGCATCTACTTGCAAATATTTTCCCATTTCATATAGCTTTTAACCGAAATACTGAGATAGTACAAATTGGTAAGGTTTTGGAGCAAAAATATCCCAAAATATCTGTAGGCTCTCAGATAGCCGAACATTTTCAGGTAACTCGTCCAAATATACCAATGGAATTTGATGCGATCGCAAAGCGTCAGAAATCTTTGTTTTTGATTCAATACCAGCATAATTCAATGCAGCTTAAGGGACAGATGGTCTACGACGAGCGATCGGAGTGTATGTTATTTCTGGGTTCTCCATGGGTTACCGATCTAGTACAATTGAAACACTTAAGCATCGATCTCAATGACTTTGCTATTCATGACCCTATAGTTGACTATCTCTTCCTACTGCAAGCACAAAATACTGCTCTAGCTGACACCAAGCAGCTTGCAGAGAAATTGACGATTCAACGTGCAGAAATTAGCAAAGCTCTGGAAAAAGAAAAAGAACTCAACGAACTCAAATCCCGGTTCATCACCACGACCTCTCACGAATTTCGCACTCCACTCACTAAAATTTTGGGAATGACGGAAATACTAGAACATTACAGCCATAAGTGGAGTGAAGACAAAAAGCGTGTATATTTTTTTGGCATTAAAAATAATATTAAATATTTGACACAAATGTTGGATGAAATATTGTTACTCGATCTAGCAGAGGCAGAAGCATTAGAGTTAAATCCATCTTTTATAGATATAGGTGAAATATGTCAAGATTTAGTAAAAGAATTGCAAACTGTCAAGGGCAACCAGCACAAACTTAAGTTTAGCAATCAAAGCATTCGTCTCCAAGGTTTGTTAGATGAAAAGCTTTTGAGGCAAGTTCTCAAAAACTTGTTGTTAAATGCAATTAAATATTCATCTCCTGGTAGTATAGTTAACTTAAAACTTATTGGTCATCAACAGGAAGCAGTCTTTCAAATTGAAGACCAAGGCATGGGCATTTTACCAGAAGATATTGAATTCATTTTTGAACCTTTTCATCGAGGTAAAAATGTGGAAAATATACCAGGTACGGGATTGGGTTTAACAATTGTCAAAAAAATTTTATGTTTATTTGGAGGTAATAGTACGGTTAAAAGTGAAGTTGGTGTAGGAACAACATTTACAGTCAGTATACCTTTGGGATAAAAAAATGAAAAAAGTTTTAGTAATTGAAGATGACGAAGCTATTAAGAATATTATTCTTGAACTTTTAGAAGCTGAAGGTTTTGGGGTGATGAGCGCTATAAATGGTCAGATGGGTATCGAATTAGCAAAAACACAGGCACCAGATTTGATTATTTGTGACATTATGATGCCTAATTTTAATGGTTATAGTGTTCTTAATGCTCTGCATTTAGAGCCAAAAACTGCTTTAATTCCTTTTATTTTTCTGACAGCTAAAGTTGAGAGATCGGAGATTCGCAAGGGAATGAATTTAGGCGCTGATGACTATGTAACCAAACCTTTTACTAGAGATGAATTATTAGAAGCTGTGACAGTTAGATTAAAGAAAAAAGATTTTTTAGTTGACTATTACAGTACCGATATCCAAAGTAAAGAAGATGGAGAAAATACTATTGATGTCAATATTATCAATTCTACAAAAGAAGAAATTATAGAACAATTTCTATTAAAAAAAACTCAAATTATGGCAAGAATGAATACGGCTTTGCATATGTTGGAAAATTGCAAAACAGTTGAACAATATGAACATTACTCGAAAATCATACAAGACGAATACAAGCAAGAGATTAAGCTAATAAACGAATTTACTGAGCTCCGATCTCTCCTAACACCAAAAAATATTAAGCTTCTCTGTCAATACAATTTAATCCGTGAATAAAAATGGACAAAAAAATGACAAAAATTTTAGTGATTGAAGACGAAGAACATATCCGCGAAATTATTAGCGTTATGCTGAACGCAGAAGATTTTGAGGTCATAGAAGCAGAAGACGGTCGTATGGGGGTGGATTTAGCACAGAAGAACAAACCCGATCTAGTTCTCTGTGACGTTATGATGCCACAGCTTGATGGCTATGGTGTTCTTAATGAGTTGCGCCAAAATCCATCCACGCAAACAACTCCTTTCATTTTCTTAACAGCAAAAGCCGCAAAAGTCTCGATACGTCAGGGTATGGAATTAGGTGCAGATGATTATTTGACCAAACCATTTACTCGCGACGAATTATTGGCAGCAATTACGGCACGCTTGAAGAAGCAATCAGAAATTGAGAATCAATCCCAGCAGAAACTAGATGTGTTACGCGATAATATTACTCTTGCACTCCCGGTGGAATTGAATACTCCTTTGAATGCTATTATTGGCTTTGCCCAGTTTCTTGGGAAGAATTATGGCATTCTTGAGCCAGATGAAGCCCTAAGCGTCATAGAGTCGATTACTAACTCTAGCAAACGGTTACGTAAATTAACGCGTAACTTTTTATTATTTGCTGAACTGGAGCTAGCAACAATTAGTCCACAACGAGCCCGAGCACTCCGTGGTGAGTGGATGATGAGCCATACCAAAGCCGCAATTACAGACTTTGCCCTTCAAGAGGCTAGCAAGGTCTATCGGCAAGCAGATTTGCATTTAGAACTAGAGGAAAGTAGTGTCACAATTTCACAATCTAGTTTGCATAAAATTCTCCTAGAAATCCTTGATAATGCATTCAAATTTTCCCAATCTGGTACTCCTGTTTTTGTGACCACTAAGGTACATGGCAATAGCTTTGTCCTATCAGTGAGGGATCGTGGAATAGGTATGACAGCAGAACAGCTCAAAGAGCTTGGAGCTTATATACAATTTGAGCGCAAGCTCTACGAACAACAAGGTCTGGGATTGGGGCTTGCGATCGCTAAACGGTTGGCTGAATTATATAAGGGGAAGTTAATTATAGAAAGTATCCCAGAGCAAGAAACAACTGTGCGCGTTACTCTACCAATAAATGGTTTTTGACGCCTCCCCTGCCTAAAGGCGAGGGGATTCTTTTCGCTCAAGCCGTTTTTGGCAGAGGCTGCTTACTCGCAACGTGCCAAAAACGTAGCCTGACTGGAGCCGTCAAAGTCTCCCTACACACTCCGTCAAGGTTTATACCTAACATCGTGCTTACTTTACGCAGAATATTGGCAGCGCCGTTACAGTCCGCGTTGATGTACCAGTTTTTATCTCCAGTACGGTACAGCCCTCTCTTCACTCTTTTTCCAGATGGTTTGTAACCTACGGGTTTTTCACCGTGTTTCGGCAACTCGTCACCATCAAAGAACGAAGATTTTGAAGTATACGCTTCTTCAGTTTCTACAAAATCAATACCGTGCAGTTTACACAGCTGTTCAATTCGGTCTTTCAACTTAGCTGTGGGTATCTGGACAAAAGACTGGTTGCCTTTCTTGCCCATATCAACTCTCTGTTTTTGTCCTGGATTCCACCCAAATACAATCGTCCCAATTCCTTGTTTTAAGCAATGGTCAATCACAATACGAGCTGCTTTGTTAACTGCGTCTCGCATTTGTCGATTACGCTTCTCAGTTATACCTGCAAGATGTTTATTCCAGAACCCTTGCGGCTTACCTTCTTTTAGGGTTGCAACCTGTTTATTAAACCATTGGTTAAGCGATTTGATATGCAACCCGTCAACAATAAACGATGTCCCAATATTAGACACACAGGTTAGCCAATTATTTTTACCGTGGTCAATACCCAGCACTTTCATCTTGTCAAGCTTAACGGCATCTGGAGATTTTGCCGTATAGGAGTAAGCAGCGTAGAACTCCCCGTTTTTGGGAACAATAGTTAGTTCTCTAATTTGTTCTGGGTCAATGTTTGTTGGAGTAGGAAGAAACAGTTCGTTTATTCCTTCTAAGGTTTTCAATTCAGCGCCCAAAGGAATGCGAACAAACGGAATCCCTAAATCAAAAGTGAGTGCTTGCTTTGGATATGAGACCTGAAACAATCCTCCTTTTTTCCTGTAGCTTGGCGGTTCTGGCTCTGAATCTAAGTGCGGTAATTCCCCTCTACGCCACATAGGTAGCAGTTCTTTGAAGCTTTTAAATCCTTCAGCGACAGATTTTAATGTCTGTTGCGCTGATTGAGAATAGAGTAGTTTGTAGTTAAGCTCGTCCTTTAAATCATGCGCTATTTGCTCATAAGGCACGCTTGGTAAGTTACCAGGATGAGTTAACTTGTGATTCTGATTAATGTAGTAGATAGCTTGATTCCAAAGACTGTTGGAACGTTTACAAATAAATTCCAGAATGTTCGTTTCAAACTGGGGTAACTTGATGCGAATGAGTTGAGTCTGTATAAGTTCTGCCAAAAATTAAGTCCTCCTTTTTTGTTGTTGACATTATTTTATAATACAATAGCTGTATACAACAACGCAACCTTGAATTCCGGGAATATGGCTAAATTTTTACCTGATGAATATAGACACGAGGGGAACGCAGTCTCATTGCTTAACTACCACTTTGTTTTCATCCCCAAGCGCAGAAAAAAGGTATTAGTTGGTCGTATAGCTGAAAGACTGCAAGAAATTATTTGCGATGTTTGCAACGAAAACAGATGGAAGATTGTGGCAATGGAAATTATGCCTGACCATGTGCATTTATTTATCAATGCTAAGCCTACCGACAACCCGTCCTTGATTATGAATCGTGTGAAAGGAAGAGCATCTCATTTCTTGCGTAAAGAGTTTCCTGAATTACTTAAACTTCCTACTTTATGGACTCCGAGCTATTTTGTTTCAACTGCTGGCAATATTTGTACGGAAACCGTGAAGCGATACATCGCACAGCAGAGAGAATAGTCAACGTCACTGCACCCGTCCATGGTGCTTGCGGTGAGTCCAGTTGGCGGTGTCGGCTTCCGTCCCGCCAAACTGGCGAACCCGAAGGGCTTTCATCCCTTGCCTCAAGGACGGCTGAAGCACGGAGCGTGGCGGAGTGCTTCAACCTCAAGGGTTTTCAGCCTTTTTCCTTATAAATAGAATTTGAAAAGGTAACAAAATGAAACTTATTTGGGATTGCTCACCTCAATCGTAAAAATTGCCCCTTGTGGCAAGTTGTTGTTTACTTTGATGTATCCTCCGTGAGCTTCTACTACCATTTTGCAAAAAGCCAGCCCCAATCCCAGCTGAGATGACTCTTTAATGGGAGTGCCAATTTCGTATTTTTCAAAAATGATTTGGTGTAATTCTTCTTTTACTCCCAGTCCTGAATCAGCAACCTGTATTCTGGCTCTTCCTGGTGCTGGGTAATCAGCACTTAAGATAATCTCACTGTCTGGAGGTGCGAATTTAATAGCGTTGGATAGTAAATTATCAACAACTCGACGGAATAGAGACCTATCAACACAAATACTTCCACCGGGTGCGGGCAGATTGCCGATCGGTTTTCGCCGGTTTTGAACGGCAAGTGGTTCAAGATCGGCAAGTGCAGAGGCACACAGCTCGTGGAGATCGACCTCTGTTCTAGTAAGAACCATCTTCCCGGATTCTAATTTTGCCATTAACAACAAACTATCAATCATCAACTGCAAGCGTTGTCCTGCTGTGATGATATTCATAGTTTTCTTTTCCTGGCGTTCGGGAGAGTAATCACTCGTCCGCAAAATTGCTGCTGATGACAATATTATAGTGAGGGGATTTCGCAGATCGTGGACGATTGACTGGGAGAGGTCTTCTCGCAAACGCATGGTTTCTTGCAGGGCATCGTGTTGTTGCTTGATACGCAACATCGATTTCACTCGAGCACGCAGTTCAAGCCCATTCACAGGCTTGCTGAGGAAATCATCAGCCCCCATAGCCAAACATTTTGATAAGTCTTCTTTGTCAGTGAGAGAGGTAACCATTATAACAGGAATGTGCTTCCATTGGGAATGAGATTTGAATTTCTGGCAGAATTCAATACCGTTCATCTGAGGCATCATCACATCGAGCAAAATAACATCCGGCTGGAATGTCTTGAGTAAATTAAGGGCTTTGTTTCCATTGGAAGCATAACTCAATTGATAACCTTCACTCTCCAATAATGTATCAATGACATCGAAGTTATCGGGTTCATCATCGATAATGAGAATTTTGGGGGAAGTTTCCATAGCTTAGGATGACTTTTGATTTAACAGGTATTGAATTTTTTCTAAGAGCAGTTTTAGCTTGACAGGTTTGGTCAAATAGTCATTTGCTCCTGCTGTTATACAATTTTCTCTATCTCCTGGCATAGCTAACGCAGTCACAGCAATAATTGGGGTATGATTAAGCTGCAAATCGGCACGAATTTGTCGCATTGCTTCCAATCCATCCATTCCTGGCATTTGGATGTCCATGATAATTAAATTGGGGTGTTCGGCTTTGCTGAGAGTGACGGCTTCTTGCCCATTAGTTGCTAGTATTAGACGGTATCCCCGAGTCTCTAGATAGCTAGAGATTGTTACTGTGTTAGCTTCATTGTCTTCTGCTAACAAGATGAGAGGAGGGGAAGTGTTTTTGATTGATGCTACAGGTGGGGGAATGATGAGAGTCGTTTTTGATTTTTCTGGATGCTGAATTTTCTCTAAAACATTGCAAAACTTTTCACGGGTAATAGGTTTAACTAAGTACTCAGTTGCTCCTAGAACCAATGCCTGAGAGCGCTCATCAACTACTGAAATCACTAATGTAGGAATGTTTAGCGTTTGTGGATGTGCTTTGAGTTGTTTGAGAACTTCCCATCCAGATAGTTTGGGTAACAGAATATCCAGAATAATCAGTGACGGTTGAATGCGGAGTGCTTCATCGATCGCTCCTTCACCTTTGGAATAGATAGTAGCTTGCATATTCAGTTCGCTTAAATACCGAACAGTTTGTTCTGCTGCAGCAAGGGAGTCTTCGATAATCAGCACCTGCGACTTCTCAGAGGCGAGGATACTGAGCGTCGTTGGTTCTGCAAGAGTTGGGGTAAATAGCTGAGGTTGGTTCACATAAGGTAAGCGGACAGTAAAACAACTTCCCCGACCTACTTCACTGGTCACCTCTACCGTACCCTGATGCAGTTTTACTAATTGTTCTACAAGGGCTAAACCGAGACCTGTTCCAGAATACTGACGATTCAGGCTGCTGTCAATTTGGATAAAGGGCTGGAACAGTTTATTCATGTTTTCTTGAGCAATTCCAATTCCAGTGTCCACAACTGAGAGGCACAGAAAACCAGCTTTTGGCTGCTGCTGAAGTTGTACCAATAGCTCAACTCTGCCTCCTGACGGGGTGAATTTAACTGCGTTATTGAGCAGATTAATTAGCACTTGACGAATCCGTCGTTCATCCACAACAATATTGGGTAGTCCCGAAGGTAATTCTGTTGAGAGTTGAAGATTTTTCTGTATTGCCTGTTGCCTGACAAAGGTCAAACTGGATTCGCATAAGTAGCTAACGGCGACAGAATCCGTCTGCAATTCCAGTTTGCCAGATTCAATTTTTGATAAATCGAGAATATCGTTAATCAATTCCAACAGGTGTTTGCCACTGCGTTCAATAGCTGCTATTGCCTGTTTCTGGCGTGCGTTTAAATGCCCATAAACTTCTTCCTGAAACCCTTCTGACATCCCTAAAATAGCATTGAGGGGAGTCCGTAATTCGTGGCTCATATTGGCAAGAAATTCATCTTTAAGCCGGGTAGCCCGATGGAGTTCGGCATTTGTCAAAGCCAGTCGCTCGTTCATCTGCTGGAGTTCTTCCTCAGCTTGCTTTTGCTCGGTGATATCCCGGCATACACAGATTAATTTCCCACTTTCTGTCATGGTTAAGGACAATCCTTCTGCAAAGGTCGTGCCATCTTTTTGGGTTGCAGTTGCTTCTCCTTGCCAGAAATGTTGCTGCATCAGGATGGGGAACACCTCTTGTTCAAAGCGGTTAATTTCTTCAGGAGAATACAATGTTCGCCAGGTCTTGCCAATCAGTTCTTCAGGGCTGTCATAACCAAAGAGTTCTAGATGTGCTTTGTTTACATAAGTATAGGTATCTCCTTCCAAAATGGCAATACCATCAATCACCGCTTCAATGGTCGTTAGCTGTTGTTTTAAAGTTTCTTCTGCAAGCTTGCGATCGCTGATATCAAAGTTAATGCCTATCATGCGTAGCGGTTGACCCCGTTCATCGCGTTGAATCAGACCGTTGGCTTTAACAAAGCGGATAGTACCATCGGGGTGCAGGATGCGGAATTCCGTATCAAATTCCTTCTGACCTTGTAGGGCCTTTTGAATGGCAGCTTCGGCTTGAGGTCGATCTTCCGGATGCACTCCATTTGCCCATGCTTGGTATGCGCCAGCAAATTGTGACGAGTGTATTCCATAGAGATCGTACATCCGGTCATCCCAAATGAGTATGTCATCGATCGTATCCCACTCCCAAATGCCAATTGCCCCCGATCTAAGGGCTACGGTTAAGCGATCCGAGAGGTTACAAAGCTGTTCTTCGGTTTGTTTGTGTTCGGTAATATCGCTTTCAGAACCAGCCATGCGAATGACGTTACCTGCTTCATCCCACAATGCCTGCCCCTTATCCAAGATCCACATATACGAGCCATCTTTCCGTTTGACTCGATACTCTTGTTGGAAAAAGGGAGTTTTTCGGGCAAAATGGTCAGCAACAGCCGTAAGGACACGGTTGTAATCGTCGGGATGAATCCGGCTCGACCATTCCTCAACAGCATCCCCGATTTCATGCTCTCCAAAACCCCGCATTTCCTTCCATCGAGTTGAGAAGAAAACTTTATTGGTTCTGACGTTCCAGTCCCAGATACCATCATTACTGCCTCGGAGGGCAAGGTGCCAGCGTTCCTCACTTTCACGTAAAGCAGTAGTACGCTGCTCTACCCTTGCTTCTAGCTCCTGGTTCAGTTGACGCAGGGCTTCCATCGCTTCCTTACGCTCGCTGATATCAGTAATTGTACCGATGTATCCCTCTATCTCCCCGTTAGCTCCTCGTTCGGCAACCGCCTGACCAAAAACCCAAGTCATTTTGCCATCTGGGCGCTGAAACCGATATTCTAGCCGAAAAGGAGTCAGTTCTTTGACAGAACGGTTCCACTCTGCAACAATTGGCTCTCGGTCATCGGGGTGTAATGCTTTGACCCAACCCATTCCCATTGCATCTGCTGGTGTTAGTCCGGCTATTTGACACCAGCGCTCGTTCACATACAGACAATGTCCTTCCATATCAGTACGAAAAATCCCCACGGGAGCAGCCTCTGCCAGAGAGGCATATCGATGCTCGCTTTGACGCAGCGCATTTTCTATCCGTTGTCGTTCCACCAGTTCTGCTTGGGCGCGTTCGTAAGCTTTTGCCTGGGCGATCGCAATTGATGCTTGAGTCGAGATTTGTTGCAGCAGATTGACTTCCTCTGATTGCCAATCTCGTGGCTTGTATACCTCAATAGCGCTTAGCATACCCCAAAGAGTCTCTCCCTGAATAATGGGAACAAGTATTTTTGCCCGTATTTGCAACTTCTCTAACATTGCCAAATGACAAGGAGACATACTGACTGCATAAACGTCAGGAACGACACGAATATTTCCATTGATATAAGTAGTTAACCAGCTTGAGACAATGCAGGAGTCATGAATAACTCTGCCTAAGACAGAATCACATTCTCGTGCTGTGGATTCTGCTACGATAATGCCACTCAAGTCGGAATGAAGTTGGTAAACGTACACGCGATCGCATTCCAGAAATTGCCGCACCTCAGTGACTATAGTGTTAAGAGTGTCTTGCAAATTTAAGGAAGATCGGATACGGCTAGCAATTACATTCAAAAGTCGTTCCCGTTCTGCCTGTGCCTGTAACTCTGCTACACGTTCCCGCACCTGCTGTTCCAAAGATCTATTGTGGTTTTGCAATAACTCCCGCTTTTCTGCCTCCAGTTGGCATAACTTCTGCTCTAATATTTCTACCCGCTTATAAAGCTCTACTGGACTTAAAGTTTGCAATAGTGTTCCTTGAGTAACAATACCTACTAAATTTCCTTGTGTGGTCGTGACCGCAACCCAACGTATCTGCCTTTGCTGCATCAGCAATAACGCTGACATGAGAGAGTCATCCGGACGAATTGAAAAGACAGGAGTACTCATGACTTCTCGTCCTTGAATCCGCTTAATATCCAGTTCTAATGCCTGACATTGGACAATATCTCTTTCCGTAACAATCCCAATAGGAAACAGGAGGGAATTGTTTGTCGCTCCTTGAGACCTCTGTTCGGCGATCGCTACCGTACTCACGTTCTGTGCTGCCATTAACTGGGCGATTTCCAAGACAGAAGCTTCTGGTGAAGCATGGACTACTTGCGTAACCATGACCTCCGACACTAAGCGCAATCGCAACAAATCGGCAGAACGTAAAAGTTGGCTCAGACTGTCATGAGTTAGAAGTCCGATCGCTCGTCCGTTATCATCTGTAATAGGAAGATGTCGAATTCCATGGTGCTGAAACAAATTGAGTACTGCAAAAATGTCTGTGAACTCAGATTTCCGCAAGGTAACCACAGAGCGAGTCATGACATTGGCGATTGTTTCTCCTGCAATCTGTCGCCCATTCGCACTCAGGCGTACCACATCCCGTTCAGTAAAGATGCCTAAAAGCTGATTTCCCTCCATAACCAACACACAGCTCGTAAGAACATCAGTTAAGAGATAACCGAGATCGGGTCTTATATCCTGCAATACACAATTTCCTCTCCCATGACTCATCAATGAGATCGCATCGGTTACTAGTGTATCTGGGGTAACTATGAGAGGGTTCTTAGCAACTGCTTGTTCTAAATTGCTTGGTTCTACAAAAGAGCTGAAAAACATTGGTTATATTAAGTTCAGTTAATTATTTAGGACTTACGTAAACTCAACGGTATTTTGCGGATTTCACGCGTTGCCAATCTCTCCACAACTCCCTTAAAAAGGAGGGTTTGGCTTAACATCCTACAGACATAAATGGGCGTTTTGAGTTATCTATGTACTGGGAGCAATGTTGTACGGTATTTCTTGTAACCAAAAAAATAACAGAGCGCTTATATTTCATGCTACCAAAAATAAACATGAAAATTCTTTTAATAGAAGATAATAAACTTACAGCTACAGTTCTCAAAACAGCACTTATGGGACAAAAATACGCTGTAGAGATAGTTGCTGATGGTGAAATTGGTTTGCAACTAGCAGAAACAGAAAAGTATGATTTGATACTGCTAGATGTTGAGCTTCCAAAAGTAAATGGAATTACTTTGTGTCGTCAATTAAGACAGCAAGGACACAAAACCCCAATTTTAATGCTGACAGCTAAAGATAAAAGTCAAGATCGAGTGATTGGGTTAGAAGCGGGCGCTGATGATTATGTAGTCAAACCTTACGATATGCCAGAGTTAATCGCCCGCATTCGTTCCTTGCTGCGGAGGGCAAAATCTCATTTACCCACTGTACTCAGTTGGGAAAATCTACAGCTAAACTCTGAGACTAAAGAAGTCCGCTATGGGGACAAAATTGTGCGATTGACGCGCAAACAATATAAAATTTTGCAGCTTTTCTTAGAAAATCCCCAACATATGCTAAGTCGCAGTCAAATTCTAGACAAAATATGCTCTGCTGAGGAATTTCCCGGAGAGGAGGCTGTGACAAATCAAATTAAAGATTTGCGGCAAAAGCTAAAATCTGCGGGGATGACAGCAGACATGATTGAGACGGTTTACGGTTTGGGCTACAGACTCAAACCCGAACCAAAGCACGTGCTTCACAATGAGTCTCAGAAAACGGTAGAGAGTGTTGTCCGCACTGACGAGAACAAATCTCAAGCAAATGTATGGGCTGTTATTGCTGCAATGAGAAAAGAGTTTGAACAAGAGGAACTCCCAGAACAGTTAATGTTATTTCAAAAGGTGCTGATTGCCCTCTTATCAGATTCCCTAGATGTGGAGTTAAAACTGCAAGCTCAAGCATCAGCCCATGAATTAGTCGGTTCATTGGGGTCTTTTGGTTTAACGGATGCTTCTCAGAGAGCAAGAGTAGTAGAGAAATTGCTTGAGACTGAAACTCAGAAATCGCAAGCAGATACAGCCCAAAAGCTTTCAGAACTTATAGAGGCATTAAAACAAATAAAATTAGAGGGACCTACAGAAACAACCTTAACCACTATTTCCAAATTATCCTCTTTATTTAAGACGATAATCATTAGTGAGAATTTGACGCAGGCGAAACAGATTGAGATGGAAGCAGTCGCTTTTGGTTTACAGGTAGAGGTTGCAACTTCTTTGGCAGCTGCAAGAGAAGCTATGGCTCAAAACGTACCCGAACTTGTTTTGATAGATCTGCAAGACTCCCGACTGCTCCAAGAAGTCGGGGATCTGTCTCAACTGACTGATGAAACACAACAGGGAGTGACGTTTTTGACTGAACTAAAAATCAAACATCCACAAACTCAAGTGGTGGTGATGAGTGCATCGGTTCAGTTAAAGCAGCGTGTAGAGTTTGCTCGTTTGGGAGGGTTTACCTTTCTACAAAAGCCATTTTCAAAAGAACAACTCCATTTAGCCATCAATCGGACATTGAAATTAACTCCGGACAAGAAAGCCAAAGTGATGGCTGTGGATGACGATACTTACGTACTAGCCAGTTTGCGCCACCTGCTTTCACCTCAAGGAATTGAGGTCATAACTTTGTCCAACCCCCAAAAGTTCTGGGAAGTACTGGAAGTAACAACACCCGATTTATTGATTTTAGATTTAATAATGCCCGGATTTAATGGAATTGAGTTATGCCAAACAGTCCGCAATGATTTGCGTTGGGTTGGGTTGCCAATTCTCTTTTTGTCTGCTAATAGAGATGCACAAACAGTGCAACAGGCGTTTTCTGCTGGTGCTGATGACTTTTTACATAAACCGATTCTGGAATCAGAGTTGATTAACCGTGTCTTAAATCGGTTGAAGAGAACAGTAACAAATGACACGCTTACCAATGACAAATGACGACTTTCAGAATAAGACAAATGTTTTTATGAAATTTTCTATTAAAAAAAATTTACTGACTGGTGGTTTTTTATCAGCATTGCTTCTCTTGTCAAGTGTAGGTATTGCTTCTTATATTAGTATTATAAAACTGCTAAAAAATCAGCATTGGGTTGAGCATACTCATGAAGTTTTAGATACTATTGAATTTATGAAAATGGGTTTATTAGATGCTGAGAGAGGACGCAGGGGGTATATTATTACTGGTGATATCAGTTATTTAAACACTTATGAAATAGGAGTTAGCAATACACAAAAAATGCTACGAAAGTTATTTATGTTAACATTGTATAATAACAAACAGCAACAAAAGCTCGAAGCAATACAACCTCTAATCAAAAAAAAAGAACAGAGTTTAAAAAAATCAATTGAGGTATATAAAACTCAAAAGGCAAACAGAGAAATTCAAATTAAGTTTACCAATCAAGGAAGGGATTTACAACATCAAATCCAAGCAAAAATTGATGAGCTAGAAAAGGCAGAAAGAGTTTTGCTAAGTCAGCGTTCGCAAGCTACAAATAGGAGTGTGAGGTACATTACTATTATTATTGGCATTGGCTATTTTCTAAGTTTCAGTCTTTTAAGCAGTGTTTGGTTTCTCCTGCAAAAGCAAATTGACAAACGCAGACAGGTAGAAGCCATCTTACGTCAAACAAATCATCGGCTTAAAGATGAATTAAAAGAACGTCAACTAGCAGAAGCCTTACTACAAGAAAGTGAAGAAAAGTTTCGTTCTTTATGCGAGCGTTCTCCAGTTTGTATATTTATGCTAAACGAGGAAGGAAATTTTACTTATGTGAACCCTCAGTGTCAGATGATTTTTAGTGATGAATGCGATAAAGCGATCGGTAAAAATTGGTTGCAGTTGATTCATGAAGAGGAACAGGATCGGGTAACTCAAAATTGGTTACAAGCTTTATTCAAACAGGAAGGCTTCTCTGATGAAGTTCCCTTTCCACATCCTGAAGGAAAAATTTCTTGGGGTCGAATTTGGACATCACCCATTTTTTCTACTAAACGAAAATTCCTGGGTTGTGTAGGAATTATTGAAGATATAACCGCCAGTCATGCGATCGCACAACTAAAAAACGAGTTCCTTTCCATTGCAAGTCACGAACTGCGAACACCGCTATCTTCTATTCGAGGGGCTTTGGGGTTACTTGCAACTGGGGTACTTCAAAATCAACCAGAAACAGCAAAGCAAATGATAGAAATTGCCTCAAATGATGCCGAACGTTTAGTGCGACTTGTTAATGATATGCTTGATTTTCAACGTTTGCAATCAAATAAAATCATTTTGCGAAAGCAGTGGTGTAGTGCAGATAATTTGGTAAAAGAAATTATTAACAGTCTGGAATCTTTAGCAGCAGAAAAACAAATAACCTTATTGTTTTCACCTAATAACGTACAAATTTGGGCCAACCCAGATCGAATTATTCAAACGCTAGTCAATTTAGTTAGCAATGCCATTAAATTCTCGCTAACAAATAGCACTGTCACCATAGTTATTATCAAACAAACAGACAAAGTATTATTTCAAGTGAAAGACCAAGGACCGGGAATCCCCACCGAACATCTCGAAACTATCTTTGATAAATTTCACCAAGTTGATGCTTCCGACTCCCGTCAGGAAGGAGCGACAGGTTTGGGTTTGGCAATATGTAAAAGCATTGTCCAACAACATGGAGGAGAAATTTGGGTTGAAAGTGTGGTAGGAAAAGGTAGTACTTTTTATTTTACGTTGCCATTACCCTTAGATAGATAAATATTTATGCCGGACAAACGAATTTTGATTATAGATAATGAAAAACGCCTGAGTGCAGTTGTTCAAGCTTGCTTGGAAAATTTAGGTGGTTGGGAAGCGTTCAGTGCTAATTCGGTTAAAGAAGGATTGCTCAAGGCAAAAAGCGAACAGCCAGACGCCATTTTACTAGATGTGATGATGCCCGGTGAAGGCGGGCTGGCTTTAATAGAAAAATTAAGAAGCTATCCCACAACGCAAAGCATTCCAGTCATTTTGCTAACAGCCAAAGCCGACACAGTAGATCCAGAGGAATTTAGTAAACTAGGCATTTCTGGTGTAATCGCCAAACCCTTCGATCCCATGCAACTAGCACAGCAAGTGGCAGCATTCCTTGGTTGGTGAGGGGATTTAATTAGAATTTCGTTATTTTCTTTATGTAGCATCAGTCAAGGCACTCGTTCCTACATTAGCCAACCTCTAATTATTGGTCAAGAACATGGATGTTGTTACTAGAACTACCAAACGAATTTTGATAATTGACGACGAACAAAATATTTAGGAGCTAAAGGCGGAATCGCCAAACCTTTTCAACCCCTATCTTTAGTGTCAGAAATTACATCGTTATTGTGGGAGAATTAAGGAATCGGCGAACATAGATTGCTAAAATCAATTTTTCACAGATTTTTCTTAGATTTTGTGCTTAACCTGTTACCCAGATGACAAAAATACTTACAAGATAAGTTTTTTAAGGATTATTGCATGAGCCAAGTTACTCTTCTCAGTCTGCTTTTCGATGTTTTGACTTTTCATAGCTCTAACTCCCATTGGCAATCAATACTTATTTGGCTTCACACTATATCTGATGTAACTAATGGGCTGGGATATTATGCGATCGCTATTATATTGATATATTTTGTTAGCATTCAACAACAGATTAAACGATACCAGCGTTCGGAAGAAACTCTCAAAGAGATTAACAATCAGTTAAAAACAACCGTTACAAATCAAGCTTTAAAAATGGTGGTTTTGTAAATCTTGACAGTGAGGTGGGTGTTGGTACGCATTTTGAGGTGTAAAGTAACAATATGGATAGCATACGGATTCAACAAGGTGTCTTAAATCTAACTTCTCAATTTGATACAAAGCTTGACTGGCAAAAATTTCGCTTAAAAGAATATAATATTGAAGAAAGAAAAATAATTGTTCCCAATAATCAAAACAACAATCCTTTAATTTTGATTGTTGATAATGACGCGGCTATGCGGTTCTTGCTGCAACAGGCTATAGAAAAAGAAGGATACCGGGTTGTTGAGGCATCAGGTGGA
Source organism: Scytonema sp. UIC 10036 (assembly GCF_009725235.1). The sequence continues at coordinate 3,272 of NZ_WJFC01000197.1, read as the reverse complement.
CAGCAGTGTTTGGATATCTGTCAAAAGCTGGTACCAGATCTTGTTTTGCTTGATGCACTCATACCTGGAATAGATGGCTTCACTTGTTGCAATAAGTTACAAACTCATTTGGGTAATAATTGCCCTCCTATTTTAATGATGACAGTTCTTGAAGACCAGAAGTCTATGGAACAAGCTTTGGAATTAGGAGTCACTGACTGCATTACAAAGCCAATACATTTAAGTTTACTGATTCAGCGAATCCGTTGGTTAATAGCAACCAGACAGGAGATCGAAAATCTCCGACAAGAAATCAAGAAAGAACGACTGCTTACAAAAAAATTGAAGGCTAAGAATCAGGAATTACTAAATCTCGCTCGTTACGATAGTCTAACCAAAATTGCCAACCGTCGTTATTTTGAGGAGTACTTGCAACATGAATGGAAGCGATCGCAAAGGGAGCAGTTAGCTTTATCTTTAATTTTATGCGATATTGATTTTTTCAAAGCTTATAACGATACATACGGACATCAAGCTGGCGATCGATGCCTTCGCCAAGTGGCTAACATCATCAAGCAATGTGTCAAGCGTCCGGCAGATTTAGTAGCTCGTTATGGAGGGGAAGAATTTGCCGTCATTTTGCCTAACACAAAAGCCACAGGAGCTTTTTACATAGCCAACAAAATTCAAGCTTCTTTAAAAGCTTTTGCCATACCCCATTCTGGTGCAAAAAACAACCAATACATTACCCTCAGTTTAGGAATTGCAAGTACGATCCCCTGTGCCACATCATCTCCATCTCAGCTCATTACACAAGCAGATGTAGCGCTTTATCAGTCTAAATCACAAGGGCGAGATTGCATTAATAGCTGGGAAACATTATTGTTAAAAAACAGATTTCTTTTGAAAGAAGCCTAAAAATATTAGATATAAAATCATCTCAAATTATAAGAAATTAACAAAAATATATGGTTTCGATAAACGAGCACCGCTTTTGTGACTTATTCCATTCTGCAGCTATAGGCATTGCCTATGTAGGCTTAACAGGTCAGTGGTTGCAGGTTAACCAAAAGATCTGCGATCTTGTAGGGTATACTCAACAGGAGTTATTAGAGCGGACTTTTCAAGATATCACCCATCCTGAAGATTTAGACACCGACTTGGAATATATGCAGCGCCTGTTGACTTTGGAAATTCAAACCTACTCAATAGAAAAGCGCTACATCCACAAAAATGGCTCCTATATTTGGATTTACCTAACTGTTGTACTTGTGCGTTCTCCTAGAGGAGAACCCGAGTATTTTATCACTGTTATTAAAGATATTAGCGATCGCAAACAAGCACAAGAAAAGTTGAAATTATTAGCTTATTATGATGTTTTAACAGGATTACCCAATCGCTTCAAATTTTTAGAATACCTGCATCAATGTATCGAATCTAGCAACGTCAATCCCAATTATTTATTTTCAGTGGTTTATTTAAGCCTTAACCAATACCAGGTCATCAAATACAGTCTCGGTCACAGCCAGAGTGATAAACTTTTAATTGAGATGGTTCGCCGATGTTTAAGTTTTTTGACCCCCAATCAAGTTTTAGCACGGGTAGGAGAAAACGAGTTTGCTATTTTAATTAGAGGTGAGAGCAATTTTGAGAATGTAGCAAATCTTGCAAATCGCCTGAGAAAGCAAGTGATGCGATCGCCGTTTAAGCTTAACTCTCCTTTTGAATCATTTACGCTCGATATTGGTATTGTTAATAGCACCATTGGATATAACCTACCTGAAGACTTTTTGCGAGCAGCAGATACTGCTATGCATTATGCAAAATTGCAAGGACGAGACAGTACAATTGTATTTGAGAAAGCCATGCAACAACGTGCTATTGAGCGTTTGCAGTTAGAAAACGACTTACAACAAGCAATCAAAAGTCAACAGTTATATTTGAGTTACCAACCTATAATCTCACTAAAAACTGGCTTGATTGCAGGGTTTGAAGCACTACTCAGATGGCGACATCCCACCAAAGGGACAGTTCTTCCTACAGAGTTCATTCCCTTAGCCGAAGAAACAGGATTAATTGTACCTATTACACAATGGGTATTAGAAACAGCCAGCCGCCAGTTAAGTTTGTGGCAAAAAGAGTTTTTTAACCAGTCGTCTCTCTCAATTAGTGTAAATTTAAGTGGGATTCAACTCACGCAACCAAATTTACTTGAATTTATTGATAAACTTCTTTTAAAAGTTGGACTGAAAGGAGACAATTTGAAGCTAGAGATTACTGAGAGTATGCTTGTAGACAGTACAAGACAAGTAAGTGTCATTCTGGAACAATTGCAAGCTAGAAACATTCAGTTGTCTCTTGATGACTTTGGCACGGGATATTCGTGTTTTAGCTATTTACACAGTCTTCCTGTTGATAATTTAAAGATTGACCGTTCTTTTGTTAATCAAATTATAGGAAATCAGAAAAAATCAGGGATTGTTCGAGCAATCATTACCCTAGCGCGAGACTTAGAATTAAAAGTCATTGCAGAAGGAGTAGAGACACGAGGACAGTTAGATATTCTTCGAGACTTAGGATGTGATTATGCACAAGGGTACTTTTTTTCTAAACCATTAGAGACAAAAGCAGTTGATACTTTTCTGAGAAATCATTTGGGAAAGAAGGCAGAGGGAAGGAGGCAGAAAGTGACCGAGTGTAGGTTGGGTTGAGGAACGAAACCCAACATTAACAGACATTTGTTGGGTTTCGCTGTCGCTCAACCCAACCTACTAAAATTCTTATCCCTTGCAGTATTGAATGCCAACCTATGTAGCGATCGCGCTCGCATCACGGTCACTGGTATCTCGAAGTACAGGAGGCGGAGCCTCGCAAGGAAGGCATTCCCAGGCTGAGCCTGGGAACGAGAATACCTAACGAGAAGACCTACTGGTCACTAATCACTGATAAAGAAGTTTTGACTCGTTCGTACTCTGCTTTAAGCTGGGAACTGAGTGTTGAAGTTCCCACTGTTGTACCATCACGACCTATGGCTTCGAGTTGTTGACAGAGTGTAGCAAGCTTCATTGCTCCAACGCTACCACTGATCGATCGCAAAGAATGGGCTGTAATATGTAAGGTAGCAGCATCTTCGGATACGATCGCGTCCCTGATATTTTCCACTCTTTGCTGTGCATCTTTTAAGTAATTCTCCAACAATTCCGCCAATATATTATCGTGTAATCGCATAGCGTAGTCAAACGGAGTCAACCATAGCTACTTGTTTCTTCTCTCCTCTGTGAGCGCGTTGCCCA
>NZ_WJFC01000196.1 GCF_009725235.1 Scytonema sp. UIC 10036 | reverse complement strand
ATCAATCCAAAATCCAAAATCCAAAATCCAAAATCCAAAATCCAAAAACCAAAATCCAAAATCCAAAATCCAAAATCCTTTACTTCCGCCGTTCCTGCAATTTGCGATAAACTGCTTTGATATCAACGTTATGATGAGCCAATGCCACAAGAGTGTGGTAGAAAAGATCGGCAACTTCTCCAGCGATCGCATCTGGTTCGTCATCCTTAAACGCCATCACCACCTCAGCGCTTTCTTCGCCTATTTTTTTCAAAATCTTGTTATCACCACCTGCCAACAACTTGCAGGTATAAGAATCTTCTTGTGGATTGTCGCGGCGATCGCAAATCACTGAAAAAATTTGTGACAGTGTACTGCCCGGAGGCGAAACAATTTCTCCGTTCACTTGATGAAAACAACTGCGTTCCCCGGTGTGACAGGCTACGTCTCCTATTTGCTCTACACCGACTAGTAGCGCATCACTGTCACAATCGTATCGAATACTTTTCACCTTCTGTATATGCCCAGAGGTTTCTCCCTTATGCCAAAACGCCTGTCGGGAGCGGCTCCAAAACCAAGTTTCTCCACTTTCCAAAGTCTTTTGTAACGACTGCCGATTCATCCACGCCATCATCAGAACAGTGCCGTCCAAATAGTCCTGAACAATAGCGGGTACTAGCCCTTTTTCGTCGTAGCGAATATTTTCTAAAGGAATGGCATTGTGTAATGACTTTGCATCAGAAGACAACATACCAACTGCTTTTTTCTTCGGTAAATATAGTTCCTGGCTTCACGATACCATTCAACAGCACAGTTGGTATGCTTTTTCCAAACTACTTTTTTTCCCCTGACTTTAAACGATGCTCCTGTACATTGCCGATTGCATTTTTACTGCACTCAAAGCGACCCGATGAGCTTTTGGTGCTTCACCGTACCAATGGATTGCCGAGTTAAAAGCAGCTCGGTACAGATCCTGGTATGCCTCAGAAAAGCGAGTGCGAATTTCCAAAGGCAAGTCTTGATTGGACTTGTATAACATATTGTTATTTTCCTGGTTCTGCTATTTTACTAGAATAGTAGTTCTAGACAGTGTTTACCCCTATCCTAAGATAGAGTCTTGTTTCCTAATGTAGGTGAGAACCTTGGTAAATACAACAATTAAAACTACAAAATCACAAGAAATCTTTGCATCTGCCCAAAAGTTAATGCCGGGAGGGGTCAGTTCCCCCGTCCGAGCTTTTAAATCTGTAGGTGGACAGCCTATCGTTTTTGACCGTGTCAAAGGTGCGTACATATGGGATGTGGATGGTAACCAGTACATTGACTATGTAGGAACGTGGGGACCTGCTATCTGCGGACACACTCACCCTGAAGTGATTGCCGCACTGCATGAAGCGCTAGACAAGGGTACAAGCTTCGGTGCGCCAAGCGTACTGGAAAACGTCTTGGCTGAAATGGTAATCGATGCTGTTCCAAGCATTGAAATGGTAAGATTTGTTAACTCCGGTACAGAAGCTTGTATGGCTGTTTTGCGATTGATGCGAGCTTTTACCAAACGTGACAAAATTATCAAATTTGAAGGTTGCTACCACGGTCATGCCGATATGTTTTTAGTAAAAGCAGGCTCTGGTGTAGCAACACTCGGTTTACCCGACTCCCCTGGGGTTCCCAAATCAGCTACCAGTAACACCCTGACAGCACCTTTCAACGATTTAGAAGCAGTCAAAGCCCTATTTGAGGAAAACCGCGACGAAATTGCTGGTGTAATACTAGAGCCAGTCGTTGGGAATGCTGGTTTCATTACCCCTGATGCTGGCTTTCTAGAAGGATTGCGGGAACTTACCAACGAGCATGGGGCATTGTTGGTATTTGACGAAGTCATGACAGGCTTCCGCATTGCTTACGGCGGTGCTCAAGAGAAATTCGGCATTACCCCCGATTTGACAACACTCGGTAAAATTATCGGCGGTGGATTGCCTGTAGGAGCTTACGGCGGTCGCCGAGATATCATGTCAATGGTTGCTCCAGCAGGTCCAATGTACCAAGCAGGAACTCTCTCTGGTAATCCTTTGGCAATGACAGCAGGAATTAAAACGCTGGAATTGTTGCAAAAACCAGGAACCTACGAATATCTTGACCGAATTACCCAAAAATTAGCAAATGGCTTGCTACAAGTTGCCCAAGAAACAGGTCATGCAGCCTGCGGCGGGCAAATCAGCGGTATGTTTGGTTTGTTCTTTACCGAAGGACCAGTCCACAGCTACGAGGACGCCAAAAAGTCCGACACAGCCAAGTTTGGACGCTTCCATCGCGGTATGTTAGAGCGCGGTGTTTATTTAGCACCCTCTCAATTTGAGGCTGGGTTTACCTCCATCGCGCATACAGAAGAAGATATTGAGCAGACACTGCAAGCAGCCCGTGAGGTTATGTCCAGTCTGTAAAAGCTGAATGATAAATTATGAATTTTTTTATCGTTCATAATTCATAATTTTTTACATTTCAGCCGTAGGTAGGGCTATGCCGCACATTCAATGCCGTGTGGCATAGCCCTACCTACAAAAAGCAGTAATTTTACTGCCTTGTCAAAAAGTAAGTAAAACCTTATACTAAGGTGATGCAGATTCAAAGACGCCTCTTTCCTCTGCGCCCTCAGCGTCCTCTGCGGTTCAAAAAAAAACAAGTTCGCAAATCGGACTGTCTTAAAACTCCAAACTATTAGAAAAATATCTATAGCTAAGGAAATAGCTGGTCTTTATTAAAAACAGCAAAAAAGATATTTCCAATGAAAATAAAAACTCTTTTTTAAAAGGAATAATTAAGTTTTGAAAATCCTAAATTTTGACATTTGGATTTTTAAGAAATACACCTTAACAACAGCCTGGGTATAGGTTAATAGGGCAGAACTAGTAGATATTCGGGAGTTTACGATTGCTTCACGTAACTCAAGCCGAACTTTAGCAACTCTTCAATAGAAATCCAGAGAAAATGACCTGGCAAAAATGGATTTTCAACTTAATAATTGAGATAAGAGTTCAACACTCATCATCATTCGTGTAGCGAGTTGACTGTACATGAGCTACTGCATAAATCCCACGTGTCCCAATCCCGAAAATTTAGCATATAGCGACAGGTGTCAGTCTTGTGGCTCGCGACTGCTAATGCGCGATCGCTATCGCATCATTAAAGCCTTAGGTCAGGGTGGTTTCGGTGCTACATTTTTAGCTGAAGACGAAGCTTTACCGGGAGAACCAAGTTGTGTCATCAAGCAACTGCGTCCTTCAGGGACAGCGCCCCATATCTTGCAAATGGCACGGGAACTTTTCGAGCGAGAAGCTGTTACTTTAGGTCGGATTGGTAACCATCCCCAAGTACCCCGCTTGCTAGATTATTTTGAAGACCGCGAACAATTCTACCTAGTTCAGGAATATATCAACGGTCTTACTTTACAGCAGGAGATCAAACGCAATGGAGTTTATAGCGAAGCAGCTGTTAAGCAGTTTTTAAGCGAGCTTTTGCCGTTACTGCAATACATCCACGAACGAAAAGTGATTCACCGCGATATTAAACCGGCAAATATCATTCGTCGTTCTCAAGATTGCAGGTTAGTGCTGATTGACTTTGGTGCTGTTAAAAATCAAGTACAAACATTGACAAACCAGTCCGAACAAACTGCACTCACGGCATATGCAATTGGCACCCCTGGTTTCGCTCCTCCAGAACAAATGGCAATGCGTCCCGTCTTTGCTAGCGATATTTACGCCCTAGGTGTAACCTGTATTTACTTGCTGAGTGGCAAATCTCCTAAAGATATAGATTACAATCCCACAACAGGCGAAATGCAGTGGGAACGACTTGTCTGTATTAGCGACCACCTAAGTGAAGTTCTGCGGAAGATGCTGGAAGTATCAGTTCGCAATCGATACCAAACAGCAGAGGAAGTCCTTAGAGCATTAGCACTCGAACCTTACTTAGATAGTTTGGCACAAAGTATGATGGTGCGATCGCAAACTGGTGTAAAAGAGCGATCGTCAAACCATATAGAAGAATCCAATGTTTTGTCTAACGTTCCTTCCGCTCATAGTTCTGGAGGACAAGGAGTCGCACAAATGGCAGCAGCCATTCGAGCCAGAAGAGCCAAAATGCCAGAAGGTACAGGTTTGAATGGAGTAGCAACACAAAGAGTGATGACAATGAGGTCTACCACTCTCGCTAACAGTCATGGCGGCTCTTCTGGAGATAATAAGTCTCAAACGCCGCGTAAATTGGATACTCAGGGTTTACTCACAGCTTACACGAAAGGGAGAAGAGATTTTGCCCTGTATAATTTAAATTTGCTGAATTTGCAAGGTGCTGACTTATCAGGGACTAATTTCCACAGTTCTCAATTACAAAATGTTAATTTTCAAGGAGCTAATCTTAACAGTAGCGATTTTGGACGAGCTAGCCTCAATCGCGCAAATCTGAAAGATTCCAATTTGACCAAGGCATACCTTAACAATGCTGATTTAGAAGGAGCCGATCTTCGAGGAGCAGATCTCAGCTTCGCATACCTTAACGGGGCAAATCTTCGAGGAGCAAATCTGTGTGGAGCCAATTTAACTGGTGCTAAAATTTCTGACGAGCAATTGGCATTAGCTAAAACAAACTGGATGACCGTGCGTCCCAATGGGCGGCGAGGCTTGTTGTGATTTTAGATTTTATATTTTTTCATAAAATTATATCAAGTTCGCGTGATGACTTATAAGAAAATTTGTCAACGTAGGTTGGGTTGAGGCTTTGCGAAACCCAACAAACTCTGCACTCATGTTGGGTTTCGTTCCTCCACCCAACCTACAAATCTTATAAGCGTTTAACCGAACATGGTATTAGATATAAAAACGGGAAATGGAGCCGACAATAGTCGAGGCAGAGCCTCAAAAAAAGCATTCCCAGGCTGAGCCTGGGAACGAGTAAAGTGGGTAGGGCTAGGGCTTACCCATCCTGCGATCGCTTACTCCTCTTCAAATTCCTCGTCTACATCTTCCTCGTCGTCCTCACTTGGCTTACCGACTGAATTAGCAGAAACAACAGCACCCATTTCTAATTTTTCTCTAACTAACTGTTTAATCTTTTCGGTAAATTCAGGTTTCTCTTCCATGTATTTAATAGCGTTATCCCGACCTTGGGAGATATTTTCGCTATTATAACTGTACCAAGCGCCCTTACGGATAAGAACTCCTGTTTCTTCAGCCAAGTCTACCAAACAACCGATTGTAGAAATTCCTTTGCCAAAGATAATGTCAAATTCTGCCACTCTAAAAGGTGGTGCGACCTTATTTTTAGCAACTTTAACTTTGACGCGGTTACCAAATTCTTCAGTACCTTTTTTCAAGGTTTGAATCCGGCGAATATCCAGGCGTACCGAAGCATAGTATTTTAAAGCATTACCACCAGTTGTTGTTTCTGGGTTTCCGTAGGTAACACCAATTTTTTGCCGCAACTGGTTGAGGAAAATAACTGTACAACCTGATTTTCCAATATTACCAGTGATTTTACGCAAAGCTTGGCTCATCAATCTTGCTTGAAGACCAACGTGGGCATCACCCATTTCGCCTTCAATTTCAGCACGAGGAACCAATGCTGCTACTGAGTCAATCACCACAATATCAACCGCCGCAGAACGAACCAATTGGTCAACAATCTCCAAAGCTGCTTCCCCTGTGTCGGGTTGTGATACTAACAAATTTTCGATATCAACACCCAATGCACCAGCATAGGTAGGATCGAGGGCATGCTCCGCATCAACGTAAGCAGCAATACCGCCGTTTCTTTGCACTTCAGCAACTGCGTGCAGTGCTAATGTTGTTTTACCAGAGCTTTCAGGACCGTAGATCTCAATAACCCTTCCCTTAGGGATACCGCCACCTAATGCCAGATCCAGGGTAAGCGCCCCACTAGAAATTGTTTCTACCCGCATACGGGTAGCATCACCCAGGCGCATGATAGTTCCTTTGCCAAAGGTACGCTCAATCTGATTGAGTACCATGTTCAGCGCTTTTTGCTTGCCAGTAGCATCAGTCGTGTTAACAGCCATTCGGAGCCTCTATATTTATGGATCTAGGGATTGTAGATTTGGAGTTGAATAGAACAGATATACTATTTTAAACACAAATTGCTAATTTAGTACTTCTTTGTTAAAGAAGTGTGACAAGATTCTAGCGCACTCATTACCTTATTTGGGATGGACAAATAACTCAGTAATAAATTGTATAATATTGGCATCAGTAACCAATCTGCATCCACGCATCCCAAATCCCGAATCCCAAATCCCGAATCCAATCCAAATCCCAAATCAAAATCCAAAATCTAAAATCCAAAATCCAAAATCTAAAATCCAAAATCTAAAATCCAAAATCTAAAATCCAAATCCAAAATCCAAATCCAAAATCAAAATCCAAATCCAAAATCCAAAATATGACTTTTAACCTCCCTGACTCTCTATTCCTGAAACAGCCCTGACAGTGGCGGGGTTAACAGATTACATTCGCTTCCTGTTGGAGCAAGATGAGGAATTGCGGCGGGTTTGGGTGACTGGAGAAGTTTCTAGCACTAACAAGCATCGCAGTGGGTTATTTTTTACGCTACAAGACCGAGAGGCTACGGCAGCTATCAAGTGTGTGGCATGGAACGGTCAATTGCCAAAATTAGCACAAGTTCCCATGTCTGGGGAGCAGTTAATTGTTTTGGGAAGTCTTAAAGTTTACCGAGAACGGGGAGAGTACCAATTGACTGTTTGGCAGGCTTTTCCTGCTGGTGCTGGTTTGCAGGCGCTGCGTTACCAACAAATACGACAACGCTTGGAGGCAGAAGGATTATTTGATCCACAAAGAAAGCGATCGCTTCCTACACATCCCCAAACTATCGGCGTTATCACATCTGGGACTGCTGCGGCTTGGGGTGATATTCAAAAAACTCTCAAACAAAGGTACCCTGGATTACAAGTTTTGTTTTCTCCGGCAATAGTACAGGGTGACCAAGCACCTCAATCTATTATCAATGCCATTAAACGGGTTGAAAAAGATGGACGTGCGGAAGTGCTAATTATATCACGGGGTGGGGGTGCTGTGGAGGAATTGGCATGCTTTAATGATGAACGGGTAGTACGAGCAGTAGCAAATTGTTCAATACCAGTTATTACGGGGATCGGTCATCAAAGAGATGAATCATTGGTAGATTTGGTTGCAGATGCTGCGGTGCATACTCCGACTGCGGCAGCAGAATTGGTTGTGCCATCGCTAGCTGAATTGTACGCCGAACATCAGCAACGAGCGATCGCTTTACAAGAATGCGTGCGTTACTCTTTTGAAAGGGCGGAAAACAAATTGCAACAAATGCAAAATCGCTTGCGGCGTTTGCGGTTAGATCGGCAAGTTCAGCAGGACTTTCAAGCTTTAAGTTGGAAGCGCCAGCAGTTGATAAGGGCGACAACCGTGCGGCTAAAGCAATCGGTACAGCATGTAGAAATGTTACGGCAAAAGTTGGCAACTCTTGACCCAAAAGCTGTCCTACACCGGGGTTATGCCGTGGTGCGACTGGAAAATGGTGCGATCGCTCGTTCTGCGATTGAGTTAACTGTGGGACAGGAGTTGTCAGTTCAGTTGGGTCAGGGTGAGGTTAAAGTAAAAGTTGTGGATGTCAATGATTTTTGAACCGCAAAGGCGCAAAGAGCACGAAGGTTGAATAGGAATGGTTAAAGTGACTGATAAAGAAGGTTGGAACTACGAAGCAAAGGTTGCTGAGGTAGAAAGAATTATTGCTCGTATTGAGTCGGGTGATTTGGAGTTGCAAGAGGTGTTTGACCAATTTGCTTCTGCTGTTGAGTATTTGCGTCAGTGTGAGGGTTTTTTGCAAGAGCGACAGCAGCAGGTTGAGTTGTTGATTGAGACTTTGCAGGATTAGGGGATGCGTAGATTTTAGATTTTAGATTTTGGATTTTGGATTGGGGATTCAGGAAATGAGCGTGAGTTATTTTTCCCCAATCCCTAGTCCCTAGGCAATACAACAGTAAAAGTGGTTCCTACACCTAATTGACTGTCTACAGTGATTTGACCTTTGTGTAATTCAACTGCATTTTTAACAATTGCTAACCCCAGTCCAGTCCCAGGTAGATTCCCCGTGTTGCTACATCTAAAAAAAGATGTAAATAGTTTGTCTATTTCTTCTTCTGGTATGCCAATTCCTTCATCTTGAATTCGGAAAATGGCACTTGTGCGATCGCATATTAATTCAAATTTTATATGACCTCCTTGTGGAGAGTATTTAATAGCATTTGAAAGTAAGTTTGTAAAAATATGCCGTAAGAGTTTTTCATCCATAATGGGAAGTTCTTCCCTCGCACAACCATATACACATTGCTCTACAAAATCAATCTTGTATTTTTCACCAGCACTCAGTTGTAACTGTTCTACTAAATCCAAGCAAAAACTAATTAAATCTATAGGCGCTGGAGCAAACTCTAGTTTCCCTGCTTCTGTTTTTCCAAATACTAAAACATCTTCTAATATCTGATTGAGATGCTTAACACTAGATTTAATTTTATCAAATTGGCGCTGTTTCTTTTCTTCGGTTAATTGTTCGCTATAGTTTTTCAGAAATTCACAAGATAGCAAAATTGTAGTCAATGGAGTGCGGAATTCATGGGATGCGATCGCAATAAATTGTGATTTAAGTTGACTTATTTCTCTTTCTTTTGCTAAAGCTAACCGAGTTTCTTCTACCTGCTTGCGTTCGGTGATATCTTGGGCAATCCCTACTCTCCGATAGACTTGTCCGTGACGGTTTTGTACCGGAAAGCTGCTATCCCAAATCCAACGAATTGTTCCATCTGGTTGTACAATTCGGTATTCATTTTGAGAAGCACTATGAATATTTTCCTTCATTATGGCAGTAACACGTTCTCTATCTTCAGGATGAATAGCATCTAACCAAGAATTAGGATTGCTATACAAACTTTCGCAGCTCCGTTGCCATACCTGTTGGTATGCAGGGCTAATATAAAGAATTTCATAAGTGCGAAAGTCTCTAATCCAGAAAACTTCTTGAATGTTTTCTGCTAATTGGCGAAATTTCTCCTCGCTTTGACGCAGCATTTCCTGTGTTATAAGTTTGGAGGTGAGTTCTAGCTGCAACTGAGCATTGCTGGCTTTGAGATTTTGTTCTTGCTGAGTTAAAGCAGTAACAAGTTGACTGAGAGATTTTGATAGATTGGCAATTTCATCTTTGCCTTTGATAGCAGGAATTTTGACTTGTCTGTTACCTTGACGGATGTAGTTAGCAGCTTTTGCGATCGCTAACATCGGATGAGTAATTGCCGTTGCTATCAACCAACCTAAAACTGTAAAAACAGTACCCAATATCATGTTCCAAGTAAATATTTTCTGCTGTAAATGCCGGACTGGGATAAAAGCTTTATCAGTTTTTTGTCGTACCAACACCAGCCATCCCAATCCAGAATAATTTCGATAACCAACACTACGAGCAAAGCCAGTGAGATAAGTCTGGCGATCGCACCAAGTTTCAACCAAATAACCGTTTTTACCGCTTTGCGCTGTTTTTACACTTTTAAGAGATAGTAAATTGGCATTTTTAACCTCGGTTGGTGCTAATAATAGATCGCCATTTTTACGGAGAATCAACATTTGTATTTTGCGATTTTTTAAAGAGTGCAACAGAGATTTTTCTAACTCTTTAGACCACGTCCAGCTAAGATGAGCACCTAATACACCCCGTACTTTTCCTTGTAAATCCATAACAGGGACTGCAATATCTACAAAGCGCAATGGTTCACTTGTTGGGTTGGGAAGTAACTTTGCTAATTTCACTGCTTCATGGACATCACCTACGTAAGGAACTTTTTGCCCGTGTATATACCAAGGTCTTTGAGAAACATCTTGACCTTCTAGCAATTTTCCCGTACTCGCTTGAACTATACCTTTGTTGTCAGTCAAACCTATCCAAGCATAATCAGTATAAGTACTTTGCAGTTTTTCTAACAAAGTCCGTTGCTCTGACACAGAAGAGTTTGGACTGCGGATAGTGTCAAGAGTACTCATTATTTGAATGTCTTTGTATCGCTCAAACATTCCTCGGTCTAGCTTGTCAGTCATTTGATAGGCTAATTCTGCTAGCGCTCTACCAACGTCAAGTTTTACCTGTTCGCTAGCATAATGTCCAACAATCAAACTGGCTGAGATTGCCAGTACAAGGGCAATGCTGCCAATTGTCAATCCCAAGCGAGTTTTTAGGCTATGACTGGGGTTTAACTTGGCAGCTAGGCGATGCGACAAACTAATAATACTCACCACTATACAACGCTTCTACCTCCATAGACTAATTCAGAATTTCAGCGAGTTATGCTCTTCCCTAGTTTATCCACTCTTTTTTTTAGTACAAGTGCTTAATTTGTCTAGATCGAAAAAGATAAGATGAGTGCCAAAAAGGCATAAACTTTTTTGTGCTTTGCGTACTTGCTGTTGAGTACCTTACGATCGCTACAAACGTAAGCAAATTTCTGGCGCATTCGCTTGCAAATCTTTCAACGCCGCTATCATACTCTTGCCAGCATTGCGGTAAATACTGTCAATTAGTTCCAGGTTTTAGTCACACTCCTCCACTTTGGTGAATGGCAATTACTTGAAATTCATCTTCAAATGCAGGCAAACCGGAATAACCAGGTAAAGGATTTTTTGTATATTGCACTACAGTTGCATCTGTATCAGCAGACGATTTTGTTTACTTATAGTAAATTTTAATTATTATTAATACTATTTATGTATATATTTATTTAATGCTGTCATTATTGTAAACTTTAAGATATCCAAATAAATAAATACTTTTCCTGCAAACTATTATGAGGATCTTGAGATGAAATTGTTTATCACTGACCTCGATCATACGCTAGTTGGTGACAAACGGGCGTTAAAGATCCTCAATGAAGCGTTGGAAGCACACAGGAACGATCGCGGCGTCAAGGTAGTTTATGCAACTGGTCGCTCGCTGGAGTTATACAGAGAGCTAGAGCAACAGGAAACACTTATAATCCCGGACGCTCTTATTACTTCGGTGGGAACCGAGATATACTTCGACCCCAAAATTGACACTTACGATCCAGATTGGGCACAAGAATTGTCTTTAGGTTGGGATCGTAGCGCGATCGCAGATACAGCCGCAAAATTTGAAGGGTTATTAAAGCAGCCACAGTCAGAGCAACGTCCATTTAAGCTGAGCTATATCATTCCCGAAGAAGAAGCTGTAGAAGTGCTACCACAGTTAGAAAAGGAATTAAAAAGCCAAGGTTTAAAATGTAAGTTAATATACAGTGGCAGTCAGGATTTAGACATCTTACCTTCAAATGCAGACAAAGGAACGGCAGCAAAATATTTACAACAGAAATGGGGTATTGAATCTTCTAAAACAGTGGTGTGTGGGGATTCTGGCAACGACATAGGTCTATTTTTTGAGGAAAATAGGGGCATTATCGTTAACAATGCTCGTTCAGAGCTACTAAATTGGTACAAAGAAAATCAGACTGAATATCGTTATTATGCTAAAAACCCTTACGCTGCTGGTATATTAGAAGGTCTAGAGAACTTTAATTTTTTAGATAAAAGCTTTGCAACTAGCTCATAAGCCTAGAGGCTGGGTTTGGGGACTCTTTTTACTCTTCAGAACCCATAGGCGAATTTTATTATCTTCACTTCCACTGACTAGCATATTGCCATTGGGGCTAAATGCAGTAGACCATTTTGACTAAAAGCAACTGTCCATACTTGCTTCATTTGAGCCTTCAAAGTACAAATCGATCGCTCGCTATTTGTCTTCCACAATCGAATAGTTCCATCCTCATAAATTCGATTGTTTAGCTTCTATTAGGAATAGGGCAACATTTTAAATTTCTCAAGTTTTGTTACAAATATAATACTGTCAGGAATACGCTCCGGAATGGTCTTCCGGATGGCACCGTGACCTGATAGTATCTGTAACTGACAATTTTCCAGCTTTGGTTCCTCAGCCAGAGTCAGAACAACGCCGTTTTAAGGTCAGTTTTTTACTTCAGGATGAAGAAGCAAGCAAAATTATACCACAACTTGAGTCAGAGTTTGAAAAATGTGGTTTAATAGTCAAATTAATTTACAGCAGTGGTATAGACTTGGACATTGTCCCTCCTCACAGCGATAAAGACCGGGTAGTGCAATTTCTCCGCCAAAAGTGGAACATTGTACCAGAGCGATCTGTTGTTTGTGGTGATTCGGGAAATGATATTGCTCTATTCGCAGCTGGAACAGAACGGGGAATTATTGTTGGCAATGCTCGTCCAGAGCTACTTAAATGGCACAATGAAAATCCCGTTGACTATCATTACCTAGCACAAAACTCTTGTGCGGGTGGCATTCTAGAAGGATTGAAATACTTTGGATTTTTATGATTAGTTATCTCAAAGGAATTGTTGCTGCTATCCAAAACAATGGTGCTCATCGCCATATCCTGACTCTTGAAGTCAATGGTATGGGGTACGATCTGCAAGTCCCATCCCGACTGGCAAAGCAATTGCCAGAAATCGGTGGAGAGGTGCAAATTTTTACCCACTACCAAATTCGTGAAGAAGTACCTGTGCTCTATGGCTTTGGTTCACCAGGAGAACGAGACGTGTTTCGGCATTTACTGGGTGTGAGTGGTGTGGGGGCGGCTTTAGCGATCGCACTTCTCGACACCTTGGAACTACCCGATCTCGTCCAAGCAATTATCACAGCGAATATTCAACTTCTGATCCAAGCTCCTGGTGTCGGTAAGAAAACCGCCGAACGCCTCTGTTTGGAACTCAAAAACAAGTTGATAGAGTGGCGCAAGTCCGCAGGCTTTTTTGTCGCTACGGGCGGTCCCGCACCTGGAATTTTGGACGAGGTGCAATTGACTTTGTTGGCTTTGGGTTATACTGCCAGTGAAGTCAGCCATGCCTTGCACGTGGTGAGTGAAAATATTGGGTTGCCAAAAGATGCTTTTGTGGAAGATTGGATTAAACAAGCGATCGCCCACTTAAGTAGCGAGTACAGCCAATAAGTTCCAAACAAATCGCGTACTTTATATTATGCCCTCACTTTAACGAGAACCCATTAGAATTAGGAAAACAGTTCTCACAACTGAGCAGAAACATGGATAGAATCACTGTTAGTCCTCAAGTTCATTTTGGTAAACCTTGTGTCGTTGGCACACGTATCACCGTACAAGGCGTTCTTGAGCTTTTGAATGAGGGGCTTTCGTTCAACAACATTATTCAGGATTACTATCCTGATTTGCAGATTGAGGATATTCGTGCCTGCTTGCAATACGCTATCGCGTTAGTGGCGGCTGAGGATATTCACCTTTTATCAGCTTAGGTATTACATTATTGAGTAGAACAATAGTACAACAACCATTTTGTACTTTTTGTTTGATTGTATGTTTTTGGGCAATTTTGGTATGTCAACTTTACTCGAACAAGCCGTTACAAAACTAAAAAAGTTACCACTTAGCCAGCAAGAAGCTATGGCTAAAAAGATTTTGGAAGATTTAGAAGAACTAGAAGATGAAAATCAATGGGATGAAGCTTTTTCTCGTTCTTCAGATGCATTAGCAAAGTTAGCAGGTATAGCAATGGCAAGGTATTATGCTAGACAAACTGAGGAATTAGACCCAGACACATTGTGAAATCTCGCATTACACCAGAATTTCGGCACGCTTTTGGCTATTTACCGGAACATATTCAAGAGCGTACCCGTGAAGCATATCGTCAATTCAAAAAAGACCCAACTCATCCTAGTTTGCATTTCAAAAAAGTGAATTCAGCATTGTGTATCTATTCTGCTAGAATTAGTAAAAACTATCGAGCAGTAGGGTTGTTGCGTGGAGATATTGTGATTTGGTTTTGAGTAGATTCTCATACTGATTATGATGAATTGCTGTCTCAGTTACAGTAAGTCATCGTTTGTCTCTAATTCTATCTATAGAGAAATTTATTTTAGGATTTGCTGATGTCACGCTTTTGTGACTCTGTACGCCAGTGATTTCCAAAACACTTCATTTCTACCCCTACGAGTAGTGTTTTGGCGTAATTCAGTTAGTACCATTTCTTCTTTTAATTTTGCTGTTTGAGCAGCAATTTTTGCTTTTCTTTCAGGAGAAAAATTTTCAGTTAGTATGCTAAATTTGTGGTGTTCTGTCATATCAAACTGGGTGATTTTTTAATTCAATGCTACTCATATCTGATTTGGGATTAATGTTCTGTTGCTAAACCAGGAAAGTGTAAAACTCCATCTATAAATTTGGCATAAAACCGACGGAACGAAACCCAACCTACTGTCCATTCATTTGCCAGTCAAGCGTTCGCGAAGCGGCTGCTTTGCCGCATCGCAGAGAGTGCTTTAGCAGCAAATCCCCCTTGTGTCAGATAGCACATAAAATTTCGTTTGCTAAAATTTTATGTACAAACCTTACGTTAACGAAGTACATCTAGCTATATTGAGCTGTTTTTCTGATGTGTAGATTAGTTGGCTACCTTGGTAATAGCATCCGATTAGATGAGTTACTCTATAAGCAAGAGCATTCGCTCTACAACCAAAGTTACAAGCCTCTCGAATTAAAGTCAGGAGTCGTTTGTGCAGACGGGGTAGGTGTAGGTTGGTACGATGAAACAGGTCAACCATTTGTTTACCGGAACACTATCCCGATGTGGAACGATTCAAACCTGAAAGAGTTGAGCCACTACGCACGATCTTCTTGTGCT
This sequence comes from Scytonema sp. UIC 10036, assembly GCF_009725235.1. Next base: position 10,155 of record NZ_WJFC01000196.1, on the reverse strand, counting down.
GTGGGCTATGTCCGACTAGCTGGAATCGGGGAACCGCTCGACATTAGCAACTGTCAGCCCTTCCGCAGTGGCAAGTTATTGTTTGTGCATAATGGCGAGATCGCAAACTTTCAACAGACGCTCTATAGACCGATACGTGACAGTCTTTCTGATTCCACATACCGCCTAATTAAGGGTATGACTGACTCGGAACATATCTTCGCCCTGCTGGTGGAAATGTGGCAGTCGTCTCCAGACAGCACCCTGTTGTCTGCCTTACGTGCAACACTGCAAAAATTGACAAACCTGGCTCAAGAACACGACACCAGCTTTAGTGCCAATGTCATTGTCAGTGATGGTGAATCGCTTGCGGCAATTCGCTATGCCTACCGCATGCAAGCCCCTACTCTTTATTGGTCTTGCAATGATGCGAACCACCCAACCCAAGTTATTGTTGCCTCTGAACCCTTATCTGACCAAAATTGGACGGCTTTTGCTGACCACAATACGTTGTTTGTTCAAGCGGAGTCATTGCAGCCAACAACTAGCCGATTGGCGATCGGCTGTTGAGTGTTACGTTAATGCCAACTAAAAGTTTCTATGGTGGGCAATGCCCACCCTACGGCTCTGGTCACTGGTCACTGGTCACTGTTAATACTTGCTTCAAATACTCTCCGGTATACGATCGCGGATTTTCTGCCACTTCTTCAGGTGTTCCCACTGCAATCACTTCTCCTCCTTTGTCCCCGCCTTCCGGTCCTAAATCTACCAACCAATCTGCACAACGTATCACATCTAAATTGTGTTCAATTACCAAAATTGAATTGCCTTTATCTACTAACCGTTGCAGGACATCTAACAATTTATGAACATCATAAAAAGATAAACCTGTTGTTGGTTCATCTATGAGATAAAGTGTTTTGCCTGTAGCGCGACGTGATAGTTCTGTTGCTAATTTCACCCTCTGTGCTTCACCACCAGATAAGGTTGTTGCAGGTTGTCCCAGTTGAATATATCCCAATCCAACATCAACTAAAGTTTGCAATTTATTGACAGCTTTGGGTATGTTTTGGAAAAATTCTAAAGCTTCCTCCACTGTCATATTAAGAACGTCAGAAATAGATTTATCTTTGTACTTCACTTGCAAAGTTTCGCGGTTGTATCTTGCACCTTTGCAAACTTCACACTGTACGTAAACATCGGGCAAAAAGTTCATTTCAATGACGTTTACACCTTGTCCGCTACAAGCTTCACAACGTCCCCCTTTAACATTGAAAGAAAATTGTCCTGGTTTATATCCCCTGGTTTTTGCTTCAATTGTTTCTGAAAAAACGTCTCGAATAACATCAAAAACACCCGTGTATGTTGCTGGGTTAGAACGGGGTGTTCTCCCAATGGGAGATTGGTCAATAACTATAGCTTTGTCAATGGTATCTAATCCCTGAATGCCATCTATCTCTTTAGGAAAAGGCACTTTGCGCGTCAGTTGATGTTGCAGCGCCGGGTAGAGAAGTTCGTTAATTAGGGTAGATTTTCCAGAACCAGAAACACCAGTCACAGAAACCAGTTTCCCTAATGGAATTTCCACATTAATGTTTCTTAAATTATTGCGATGGGCATTTTTAATAACCAAACTTCGCCCGTTTCCTTCCCTACGTGTTGCAGGAGTTGCGATCGCTCTCCGTCCTGATAAATAAGCGCCTGTCAGAGATTCTTCCGAGTTAAGTAATGCCTGTAAATCGCCTTGAGCAACGATTCTACCTCCATTAACCCCAGCGGCAGGACCAATATCCACAAGATGGTCAGCCGCACGAATGGTTTCTTCATCATGCTCTACTACAATTAAGGTATTGCCCAAATCCCGTAACCTAATTAAAGTTCGCAACAATCGTCCATTATCTCTTTGATGCAAACCAATACTGGGTTCATCTAAAACATATAAAACCCCAGTCAACCCAGAACCAATTTGAGTCGCCAGACGAATTCGCTGTGCTTCTCCACCAGAAAGTGTCATTGCCGGACGGTCAAGAGTGAGGTAATCTAAACCTACATCCAGCAAAAATTGCAATCTTGCTTTAATTTCTCTCAAAACCAAATCGGCAATTTGTAACTGGCGCTGACTCAATTGTAATTGGTCGATCTTGTTCCGAGACTCCCGAATAGAAACACTCGTTAAATCTATAATCCGGTACTGTCCCAACCGCACCGCCAACGCCTCCGGTTTCAAGCGCTTTCCCTCACACACCGGACACGGTTGATCCACCAAATACTGTTCTAACTTTTGCTTAATTAACTCCGAACCCCCCTCATATTGCTTCTGTAAAATCGGCAAAACTCCTTTAAATCCCTCCCTCTGCTTCCTCTGCGACTCTGCGGTTTTTTCCTCTCCATTTAGAATTATCTCTCTTTGTTCCTCCGTCAACACATTCCAACACGTCTGCAACTCAAAACCGTGTTCTTGCCCTAACTTATACAACAACTCCAAATAATAAGTATTTTCCTTTTCCGACCAAGGAGCAATAGCAGAATATACTGGTGCTTCAGGATCGGGAACAACCAATTCCGCTGAAAATCTTCTTAAACTGCCAATTCCATGACAGTGAGGACACGCACCATAAGGAGAGTTAAAGGAAAACAAGCGCGGGGATAATTCTTCCATCACCGCCCCGTGTTCCGGACAGGCAAAGTTTTCTGAAAAGACTAATTCTTGGTCATTAGTCATTTGTCCGGTGTCATTTGTCCTTTGTTTACTCTCATCACTTTTGTCAGATGACGAAGGACTAATGACAACGACTGCAATTCCATTAGATTGACGCAAACAGGTGGAAAGGGAATCAAACAATCGCTCTTGCAAACCAGGTTTTTTAACTAATCGGTCAATAACAACTTCTATGGTATGAATAACATTTTTATCTAATTCAATGGCATCAGAAAGTTCTCGCACTTCGCCATCTACCCGAACGCGGACAAAACCTTGGGATGCTAAACTTGATAGTAGCTTGCTATGTGTCCCCTTTTTCCCCCGAACAACAGGTGCAAGAATTTGAAAGCGAGTGCGATCTGGGAGTTCCATGATGCGATCGCACATCTCATCTATGGTTTGGGGGGCGATACAGCGATCGCATATGGGACAGTGGGGTTCACCTGCGCGTCCAAACAGAAGTCGCAGATAGTCGTAAATTTCCGTCACCGTCCCTACAGTAGAACGGGGGTTATGAGATGTTGACTTTTGGTCGATGGAAATGGCTGGGCTTAATCCCTCAATTGCCTCAACATCAGGTTTATCCACCTGTCCCAAGAATTGCCGTGCATAAGCGCTCAGGGATTCTACGTAGCGGCGCTGTCCTTCTGCAAAGATTGTGTCAAATGCCAAGGAAGATTTGCCAGAACCAGAAACCCCAGTAAAGACAATCAAGCGATCGCGAGGTAGTTCCAGATCGATATTTTTCAGGTTGTGCTGTCTAGCACCCCGAATGCGGATGGTGTTTTGGCTGTTTGGGTTTTTTTGAGGAAGGTGCCCATTTAAGGATAGCGATCGCTGGGTGTCTAACATAATGAACAGGGTGAGAGAAACAGCTCTAGTGCGAAACAGTTCTTAATATTATCATTGTCCCCCTTATCATGATAGAACAATAGTACTGCATTGACAGTGACGGGCGATAGGCGATCGGTAATAAGCTGGTCACTGGTTGCTGAAGTTAAGCTAGGTGTATCGATAGCGTTAAGGAGGCACTCTTACCATGCTAGCTAGTGCAGCCACTTATGAAATCACTTGGGAAAAGTTACCGAATGATTTTGTTTTAGATGATGAACCTGTGGATAACATCAATCAGCCATTATTAGCAGCTGCTTTAACAGAAAGTTTAGAAGTTGCTGGAAGATTGCCAGCTAACGCTTTAACCATAACCAATTATGCCATTTGTGCCACTTTGAACAATCGCATTGTGGTTAAAGCACCTGATTGGGGATTTGTACCTTCTATCAAGGTGTCACGAGAAGAAGTTAAGCGCAGTTATACGCCAAAACTTCAAGGTGATTTTCCGGTGATTGTGATGGAATTCCTTTCCGATACTGAAGGGAGTGAGTACTCCAGCAAACCTACGTATCCCCCTGGTAAATGGTACTATTACGAGCAAGTTTTAAAAGTTCCTAATTATGCCATTTTTGAGCCAGATACGGGAATACTGGAAGTTTATCAACTAGATGATTTGGGTCGTTATCAGTTGCAGTCGCCAGATGAAAATAACCTTTACTGGATTCAAGAAATGAACCTATTTTTAGGTACCTGGCAGGGAAGCCGAGAAAATCGTTCTAGTTACTGGTTGCGTTGGTGGAATGAACAAAGAGAGCTTTTACTATGGGGTTTTGAGTTTGCCGAACAAGAACGGCAACGTGCCGAACAAGAACGGCAACGCGCCGAACAAGAACGGCAACGCGCTGAACGGTTGGCAGCGCAATTGCGTGCATTGGGGATAGAACCGGAAGCATAAACGACAGGGCGATCGGCCAGTTAGCCAGACCGCTCACCTCTTTTCTAGCCTCTGGCTGGGGAATGCCTTACTCAGGAGGCAGAGCCTTGGTATCTGCATTCCCAGGCTCCGCCTGGGAACGAGAGGGGCGGAGCTTGGGAACGAGAGGTCTGGTTACTGGTCACTGGTTACTGATGATAGCCAATTTATAATTTGTTGATTGACGACATCTGGCACTTCATCATGAGGACAATGACCGGCACCGGGAATGGGAACAATTTTGATATCTTTACCATTGTCCCGTGCTTGTTCGTATAGTTTTGCGCCTGTAATTGGTGTCCAAGGGTCTTCAGCACCCCAAACAACTAATAATGGGCATTCCACATTGGGTAATAATTCTGCTGGAGAGGGACCGGGAGGTGCTGTGAGGATCGCTGCAAAAACTTGTTGTGCTCCGGGATCGCAGGAGGGTGTATAAAGTAAGTCTACCAGTTCATCTGTGACGGCTTCTCGATTGCGGTAAACCTGATATAGGGTGCGGCGAATTTGGGCTTTTTGACGAACGCGATTGAAAACGAACGCCCCTGTAATTGGGGAACTTACAAATTTGTTGAAAGCTGCCATTGCAATGCGTAGGGGTGGATTCAGTTCGTGGGGACGATGACTTAACCCACCCGCACTGTTAATTAAAACGCCACCGGCAGCTATTTCTGGATGTTTTGTCACAACTATCAAACCGATGAGTGCGCCAATGGAATTGCCGATAAATACTGCTGGTTCTTGTATGTGTACTGTCCAAAAATCTTTTAGGAGTTCTACCCACACTTCTACTGTGTATTTTAATGGTGGTTTATCAGAACCGCCAAATCCTAATAAGTCGAGGGCAAAGACTCGGTAACCTGCAGCTGCTAAAACTGGGATGTTTTTTCGCCAATGTCCAATAGATGCACCAAAGCCATGAACGAGTACGAGGGGTTTACCTGTTCCCATCACGGTATACTGGATTTTATGACCCTGCCAAGTCCAAAAGTGTTTTTCTACGGTGCTTGTTGGTATCTGTTGCCAAGTAACTGTCATTATTAAGATTCGTAAAGTATTTTTCTCTATTTTAATATTTTTTAACCTGCTTCTGTTCTCTGCCTTTCTCCTGATAGCTATAGCAGTTCTCCTGAGCCTGAAGTACACCCAATTGTAGGGGCGCAATGCCTTGCGCCCCTACCAACGTAACTCACTAATTTGGGAACCGCTCTAAACTTCTGTTAACCAAGCTAAAATACTGTCCCTACTTTCTGCTAAACCTTTATAAATTAAAGATTCTGGTGTCATCGACTGAAGAGCAGCAAATAATTTTAATCGCAAATTTGTATCTTTTTTGATAGTAGTACAATCTCTAAAATAGGTGCGGATGGTAAACAGCACTGCGTTATGTTCTGGTAAACCCCAAATGACTTGTCGTTCTATTCTTAAGAATAATTTGGCATTATCACGGTTAAAACTTCTACCATGCCATATGTCTGATGACACACTTGGAGGTGGTTCGGGATGGTGGTTGAGGCGAGTGTCGGTACTCAATCCCCAAGCAAAGCGTACCATGGATTCTCGGACAATCATTGTGTTAACGATCGCACTCGCCCGTCGGTTAATTTTCTCGATTCCTGCTACGGGTGCGTGAATTGTGGTGAAATCCTTGCCAATTTTTTCCTCAGCAGACCAATGGTTGGGGTAGCACAAATGAACTGCACTCAACCAGTTACAACCATCAGTACTGTGGCTCATCACGGTTATATCTTCCTGTACTTGGGTTGCTAAAGCATCCAGGGTGGAAGCATAGGGAGGAAAAACTGGTTGACCTTGAGTTTGAACTTGTTGCAACCGCCAGTTTTTATCTATGTAAAGAGTTTCTCCAGTGAGTTGGTTGTGAAAGGATAAACCATGGCTTGTTGGTTGACAGCAGAAGTTTTGGGGATATTCTTGAGAAAGACGGTCAATAATGAGACAAGCAATCGCACCTGCTACGGCATCAGAATAATTGTAGGTTTGGTAATATTTGCTCAATTGTTCGGCACGAGATAAAAGCTTAACATGACGGTAATGAGGAAAGTTTTCATCAAATTGAAAAACCCGTTTGTCAGCCTCACCATTACCTAAAGATTTACCCAGAGGTATAAAACCGGGTTTGACCTCATACCGTCCGTTTTCCATAGGAAAGTACCAAGCACTGTGTTCGGATGCGTCCACAGTTTTGGCTTCTAGAAGTAAATTGAGTGGAGGTGAGAGCATGATTTATTTCATTCCTGCAATCAGTGATGCAATCGCATTTACCAATTCTTCTGGGTCTACTGGTTTAGAAATATGCTTCTGAAATCCCAATTTAAGAGCCTGTTGCTGGTCATACTCCCCAGCATAGGCGGTGAGGGCGATTGCCGGAACCAATCCACCTTGTTCGGGAGAGCGACTGCGAATTTTTCGCATTAGCATATAACCATCAATTTTTGGCATTCCAATATCACTCATGACGAGATCGGGCGGTTGGCGATCGAACAACATCAAAACCTCAGCAGCAGAAGCCGCCGCAGTCACTTGCACCAAATGTCGCATATCTTCATCATCATCTACTACTATAATTCGTAGATTGTTGAAATCAACAGCTTGAGGAGCGATGGTAGTTTTAATGCTAACCCGATTCCAGAACCTTCCTGAGTTCTTCCCCGTGCTCCTTCAACGCGGTGAAACCGTTCAAACAAACGAGGTAATTCCGTTTTTGGAATGCCAATCCCGGTATCACTCACGGTTAATTCAATCTGGTTGTTTACTTTACGGAGCTTGAGTGAGATTGCGCCTGAAAAGGTGAACTTAAAAGCATTTGAGAGTAGGTTGAGAATAATTTTTTCCCACATCTGTCGATCCACATACATGGGTTCAGACAGAGATTCACACGCGACGATAAACTCTAATTCTGCTTGCTCGATCGCGGAACGAAACACACTCGCTAACTCTGCTGTAAATGCTGCTAGATCGGTTGGTTCATAAACCGCCTGTAGCCGTCCGGCTTCGAGCCGTGAGAAATCGAGCAGGGTATTAACCAGTTTCAGCAAACGCAATGAGTTACGATGGACAAGTTCAAATTGTATATTTTATTTTTTAGAAGTCCCTAAGATAGAGGCTTTACTTTGGTAATCGTTTTAGTTTGGGAGGTGATTACAAAACCTGATTTTTATTTAAACCATAAAAAGCTATTATTCGCTCTGATGGTTGCAGGTTTGGTAGCTGACTTTCTGTGAAAACAAACTCTTTTTCCAACTTCAACCCTACTTTTTCCATAACCCGAGTCGATGCTTTGTTGACTGTTAATGCCCATGCCACAACTCTTTGAACGTCCCATTCCAGAAAACCCTTGTTTATCAATGCAATGGATGCTTCAGTTGCATATCCTTTTCCCCAAGTTGATTGGCACAATCGGTAACCTAGAGCAATTTCATTGCTGTTAACTATTTGCAGTTCAACAGCAAATTGATTTTCAACAGCAGGATAGAAATGAAACCATCCAATAAACTCATTGTTTGATTTTTCGACAGTCGCCCAAAATCCAAAGCGGTCGTATTTTTGATAGTACCCTAAAAATTTAGGTAACACTTGTTCTTTAATCGTGTTGTATTCTGTTGGCTTTCCCCCGTTAATAAAACGCATAACCTTAGGGTCACTATCGAGTTGAAAAAGGTTTTCAGCATCTTCTGCTGTAAAGGAGCGCAAAATCAATCTTTCTGTTTCTAAAAGGACTTTCATAACTATCTAAAGCACAAAGATACAGCTAAACTAGTGCATTGCGGCGGAAGTCTTCCGTCAGCTTAAGCTACCAGTGGACGACCTTTGTAAGTCCACTTGAATGGTTTGGCTAAAGCTTTGACTAATAGTTATTTTATTGTTGAAGTGTAATAACTGGTTACGCAAAATCATTTATGTCATTAAACTTTACAGCATTCGCTAACAAATTCCAAATAATTTGCTGAAGACGAGCGGAATCGCCTGCAACCTTTATGGTGGTGTTAAGTGACGTTTCAAAAAGATTGGGCGGTTGGCGATCGAACAACATTATTGCCTCAGCAGCACTTGCAGCCACCGTAACTTGCGCTCCCTGTTGTTCTAGAATAAACCGTATCAAGTCCCGCATATCCTTATCGTCATCCACCACTAGTGAACTACCTGTTTGAGACAATCATCACTCCCCATACTACGTATATTTTAAAAATCAAACATGAGCCATATTCATATATATTGAAAGTTTAACTGGTATTACAATTTTAAATTCAGTACCCTTGCCAACTTCTGAGGTGACTTCGATTCTTCCTTGATGTTTTTCAATAATTTTGTAGGAAATGCTCAATCCTAATCCAGTTCCTTTACCAACTGGTTTAGTCGTAAAAAAGGGATCGAATAACTTATGTATAATTTCTTCTGGGATACCGATACCATTATCTTTGATACTTATTTGAATAAAGTTTTCCTTAATAGTTTCTGTTTTAATCCAAATCTGTTTATTTGCTAAATCATCCATATCTAACAGTGCATCTATAGAATTATTAATAATATTGATAAAAACTTGATTGAGTTTTGCTGGATAACACTCTATTAAAGGTAGATTGCCATAGTCTGTTATAACTTTAATATCTTCTTGAAGTCTATGATTCAGAATTAAAAGTGTACTGTTAATACCTTCATGGATATCTACTTCTTTTATCTCAGCTTCATCTAAACGAGAAAAATTTCGTAAAGATAATACAATTTCTCTAATTCTTTCTGCTCCTGTTTTCATTGAAGACAGCAATTTTGCTAAATCTTGAACGAGATATTCCCAATCTAGTTCTTCTAATTTATTCTTAATCACCGGATTGCCATCTGGATACAGTTGCTCGTACAACTCGACCACACTTAATATTTCTTGAAAATAGCTATCAGCGTATTGAATATTTCCATATATAAAGTTGATAGGGTTATTAATTTCATGAGCTATTCCTGCTACCATCGCTCCAAGTGAGGATAATTTTTCTGTTTGAACCACTATACTTTGAGCTTCTTTCAAATCCTGTAAAACCTGTTGAAGCTCTAATGTTCTCTCTTCTACTTTGTTTTCTAAATTTTGATGAGCTTGTTGAAGCTCTATAGTTCTTTCTTCTACTTTTCTTTCTAAAGTTTGACGAGCTATTTCTAGTTGAAGTGTGTAATCTCCTACCCATTGGATAAGTTGATTTAAAGAAGTAGCTAATGTTCCTACTTCATTATTAACAGTTACGTTAGCTCTAATATCAAAATTTGATTCTTGGATAATTTTTTTAGCTATATTTGCGATCGCTGTAATCGGTCTTGCGATCGCTCTACTAGTATACCATGCTAATAGACCTGCGACTAAAGTTGATAAAAGTATACTTCCAATAATAATTTTAATTCGTAGTTTTTGAGCATTATTGAAGTTCTTATTTGCTTGTTGTTCTTGATATTTTGCACGTTGGTTGACTAAACTTAATTCGTCTGCAAGTTTTTCAAATTTTACATTAATTTCAATAACTTCTCGATCTTTTAACAGAAAAAATAACTTGTCTTGAGAAGATTGTGTTGTTTTTTTTGATAAAGCATTGGTAGATGAAAGCTGAACCCAAAAACTGCGGATTTTTTGATTGTAGAGTTTAATATTATTAGTATATCGATTTAATAA
>NZ_WJFC01000195.1 GCF_009725235.1 Scytonema sp. UIC 10036 | reverse complement strand
AGGGACTTCCAATTAAAAAATTATCCCATCGTAGGGGCGCAAGGCATTGCGCCCCTACACGTTTATTTTGGATTTGGAATAATTTATTTTTTGGTGTTCCCTAAGGGACTTTCAAATAATAAGTTTCTAAATATTTTTTGTGGAATGACTGTCTGTCCATTTAGGATAGACAGTCTCTTTTAGTTTGAGGATTGCATTCTGTCACATTGCAATTTACGACGCACAAGATACTCAATGGGGTCTATTGCCTATGTGGTGACGTTTAACCTTTGTTCAAGCTGAATCAGTGGAGCTAAAAATCTTACGTCAGGATGCGGAACTATCACCGTTGTTTTTCTGAGTTCTTCTCAGTACAAAATCTCATGCTAACTTTTATTCTTTTTAAGGGAACACCAAAAGTATTGTAACTGGGAAGTATCGCTCGTGTTTGATGAACTATTCAACAATTTGAAAGAATCGATCGTTACCAAAATTCAAGAAGTTGGTAATGAGTTAGAAAAACGCTTTGGTGTCCCCGAACCTACAGGATCATTTGTGCTGATTCGGGAATTTACCTTTGGCGATTCAACGATCGCAAAAGGAGGTATTGCTATGGTAGGAGATTTCTGGCAAATAGAAGCCTACGACGACAATCCTCAACGCCTGATGACGACGAGTACAGAACCTCTAGTACTCTCAGTTCCTTAAACGACGACAACAACTTATACAAAAACCAGGACGAGTGTAGGGATTCTGTGGCTCGTAAGGGCGATCGCGAGTCAAAAATTATTAGGGTGCGTTTCAATCCCCAATCCGGTCATAATCGCACCCCAAGCATAGTATCTAAAGACGTTACTTAGGCTGTGATGGACAAAACTTTGCAATGGGCGATCGCATCTTTTGAAAGCAATTGTTCTTCTTTTGCCCATACAGTATGGTACAGCCCTTCATTCAGAATGACTTCTCTGTTTAGGAATATAAAAACCCTGCCTGGTAAATCCTGAGTAGGGTTTTCGTCTGGTTTTCGACTTGTATAAATATACTGGTTATCGCTTATCTTAATACTCAAGATTTTCGCGTGCTATTCAAAGCCAGTCGTGCCAAAATCTTATCGCATCCAGAAAGACTCTGCATCGCACACCCGTGGTCATTTTACTTTTATGATGCCTATAATACAGTAGGCTTGTTGTTCTATATACGTAATTACACTTAATAATAGAGAACAAAATAATTATTTATGTCTCTTGATTCTCATCCTAATTCTGCCGTCAATTCTGCTGTCAATGCTGCGGCAACAACCAAAATTCATCACGCCAATTTACAAGATTTACCTTTAAATGCGGCACGTAGATTATATAAAGGTGGTATTCGTCCCGGCGAATCAATCAGAACAAGAACACAAGCCCAACAAATGTTGGAGAATATTCCCCCTTCAGGGCGGGCAGGTGTAGATGGCAAATCTGCAGCTAGTAACGCCGAAAACTATCTCTCTGACAAGCACGCCAGTCACGTTAACCCTCACAGCAAGGGTGGCTCCAATCATCCCAACAATATTAAATGGGAAAATGCCAAAGACAACATGGCTCGTGGCGATCGCACCATGTCATGGCAGGAGCAAGTGAGAATAAGTTATTAGAAAAACTTATCATTATTCAGGAAAAAGTTTGCGATCTACTGACCCTAGGATAATTAGTTGTTTGTGCAGTAGCGATCGCTGTGTCAATTGCATTCAAACAGCCCTGGTTTGTGCTCTATTGGCTGCTGCTGCTCATTGTAGATCAACCCCAGATTGCGTTTTATTTTACTAGCTAGGGGAGCATACAGGTTGCTCGTTTGATGCGAATCCATTAACCAATACGCGGGTAACACTAACCCTGTGACCTGTGCGATTTTTTATGTGGAATATGCCATTTCATGCAGAGCACTATTTGTATCCATCAATTCCTTTCCACTGAGGTTAATGCTTAATTTACAACACTTTGAAGCTTAAATGAATCGTATTGAAACATAAGCTCATTATCTAAACCTATAAAACAACATAAAATTTCAGCAATATTACTGGCGACAATTAAATAATTTACGAATAACCGAAATTGATGCTGACATTATAAAAGCTCGATTTTGTAGATTTGTTAAAGAACAAAAAATGGCTGATTTTTTGCTATAAAATTGGAATTCAGCACACAGCAATTGCTAAGTAAATAAAGTAAAAGTATGAATTTTTTAGCTCTTGTGAGTCGGCATTCAGCCTGCTCTTGTGACATCATTTAGATGATATTTGCTGTAATCAATGGTTCAAGAAATAAGTAATTTGGAAGAATTGTCATGATTAGAAAAAAAGCGCAAGTTTTATTATATGTTGTAGGTTTAACAATGACTTCCATTATAGGAACAGCTAAAATTGGTTTAACTGAAGAGCGAACGTTTTCAGAGCCAATTGTCAGAGGAGGACCAGTAGAAGTTGCTAGAAAAGGAGAAAATGGTAATGATGTTGATGCACAACAAAGAGGGGCAAATGCTTACTGTAAATATGTTGGCTATAGATATGCATTAGATTTTGAAATTAAAAGTCTCGGTTCTGAAACTGGTGCATGGCAGTGGGATGTAGCTGCTAAAAAATGGTGGTATTGCCCTACTTGTGGTTTAGCTCTTAATAACGTGCTTTGTAAAAAGTAGTCAAACTCGGATTTGCCACTCAGGCAATCACTGCTAGAAGGTCATCTGGTAAAAACAATACCTGAAATCGCACAATTATTTTTCTCTTCCTCTGATTTATGTATTAAAACCGCGAACTAGCCGGCTTTTCACGGGATGTGGAAGAGTCAGAGCTAAAAAGCAGGTATGAGCTTTCAAAAATGGTTTGAGTTAAACACACATAAAGATGCTGAAATGTATGAAGTGGAAAGAATGTATGTTATCCCCTCTCATCCACTCAACATAGCGTAGTACTTAATAACCAAGTAAGTAAGTCGGCGTTAAAAAACACAACTATGTTTAGTTTTGTAAATAAGCTCAAACTCTAGCTAAATTAACCCTTTCGGTGAAGTTTACATTTTGTTACATAGTTTTGTTTATTTCCACTCACCTACTTATAAATGACTTCCCAAGCTTTAAAAGTGTGGGGTTTTTTTAGATTTTAGAAGCTAAAACGCCCATTGTACGTTATGAGCTTGATGGACGCGATAAGCGCTCTTTCCGCTTGCGCGGCTGGGCGATCGCAATCTTTCTCCCACTTCAATTGTCACAACAAGCGACTGTTAGGAGTGCGATGGTGGCGTTGCGCTCGCACCAAAGAACAAGAGCAAGAGCACCAGCATGGCAGTTCTGGGGGAGAAAAGGACAAGAGTACTAACAAGGGGAAAGTTGGGCGATTCACAGCAAAGTTCACAACAAGTGTATGTTTCTACTACAGCTTAAGCAAACCCTTGTTAGTAAGCCAGAATAGAAGCATCTGCACTCTCACGCGAACATCTCCAATATGACAAAGAAACCCATCTACGAGTTGAATATGACCGATACCTCAGGTTGCTGCTCTTGTGGCTAAAGGCTACAATCCCAATTTCGAGCGCGATTTGGTTGAGGTTTTTGGTGAAGACGCACAAAAAGCAAAGAGGTTAACCCGGTTTATCGGTCTCATTAAAGGGAAAGCACCTGAAACTCTTGAGGAGTGGAAATTCGTTTTGGCTGCTTGGGATGGCGATCGCCCTTAGTGGACTACGGGCGTTTTTAGTACCAACAGTAAGCAAAGAACCGCCGCATATCCGCAACTAGAGAGAGAAATCTTATTATTTATACATGAATTTTGGAAGAGTTAACGGTGAAAACCCGATACAAACCACAACCGGAAAATGCAGAAAAAGCTGTTTTACACGCTCATCTTCCTGGGAATGGGAGCTAACGGTTTTTGTTACCTAGCTTGGTTTTTGTCACCTCCTAATCAAAATGACACTATTGCTATTGCTATTTGTAACGTAAACTCTATCTCCTGCTGGATTTACAGCAACATCAGATGTTCCTCTTAGACCGCCTACAGGAATCGCTGCGATCGCGCTATCGAGAGTTGGCGGAAATATATACAGTCCACCACTCCCCGCCGCAATGCCACCGATTGTACTACCGACTGAAGAACCAGCGACATAGAAGTTACCAGCAGCGTCAGAAGTCATGCCTTTGGTTGATAAACCGATGCCATTTAACACAATGCGAGGATCGTCAGATGTGCTGGAAGTCTGGTCAAAGTCAGCACCGAAAGCCACTGGAACAGTGTAATTCCCAAATGCGGGATTGCCTGCTGGAATTGGTAAGGTTGTAAATACAGTTCCTCGATTGTTAACTGCGATTCCCGACTCGATGTTATAACTTCCTGCCGTTGAAGCACGAGAACTGGCTATGACCTTTGCTTGGACTAAAGTGTTATTTTGAAATCGCAAGCGCATGACGAAAGGAAAAGCTTGAGCTTGTGATGTACCAGTTACGAATAAATCAAGGATATTATTTTGGCGTTGAAAAACAGCAATATCGCCGTAGTTAAAAAATGAAGTTAATCCTAGAATGCCACCAAAATTGTCAACTTTACCGGAAGCTATGTCAAGGATACTACTAGTATCAATGGCAATAGCGTGTAGATCGACAAGTGGAGTCACTGCACCGCTTGCTGGATTAATCAAGAGAATCTGCCCGTTTGGTGCCAAGAAAAAGATTTGTCCTGTGACTGAATTGGTTGCCAGTTTGCCTTGGTAGCCAACCGTGATGCCACCTATAGGAGCTTGTGCAAGGAACACACCATTGTCAGCAAATTTACTAACGATCGCACTTAAGCCACTATCTGATACCACATAAACATTGTTGTTCAAGTCAACCGTAACGCCAGTTGGGAGAAACAAGCCACTGACAAACTGTGTTAGTGTTTGAGCCAAACTTTTAGTAGGAATGGTAAGCGGCAGTAGTAGTGAGCTAAATAGAGCGACAATAGGAGTGAGTCTTTTCAACATAGAAGCTCTCCATGACTGTAGATGTCACACTTAAATAATAGTTCTTTAAGGTGCGCTCGCTACAGACAGAATACTGCAAATATTGATGCTGAAAACTACTTTTTAAATACATCTACCAACTCAATTACTCCACCCACGATTTTAAACTTCCTCGCCTCACCAACACTTGCTTGCCACTTGGTAATTCCACCCACACTTGTTTACCGTTATCCTTCCAACCTACAATTGTCACCTTTTCGCCACTGTAGTCAGCAGTAGTTCCCACGGCAATAACCAGACCGTTCGTGACGCTTGGTGTTGGATGGTGATGGGTAGTGATGGGTTGTATCGCACATTCTTCTGAATTTTGAGTTGAAGGTTGGCAATTTTCTGTGATGGTAGATGGTTGCTCCTCTGAAATTAGTTCATCAGTTCTGTCACTGACAAGGGTTTGAACCGTCACGTAATCATCACTCAAATCGTCACTTGCCCCATATAGACTCGTCAGGGCAGAATCACCACCACCTGTAATTGGGCGGGTTGCATCAGACCCCGGTTGTCGTATTGCCAGTCCCGTGATGTAAGCACCTTGGTTGTCGCGTCCTTTCTTGATTCCTTGCAGTTTCAGTTGATTGGAGCAGAGGTCGATAAGACATTCACTGAAACGGCGAAGAGAGACTGACCTGCTACCAGTTTCATCCATCCAAGAGCAGTAACTGGGATAAAGATACAGTTCGGCAGATTTGGACAGAGTTCCGACATAGGTTTTTGCACCTGGTTCTAAAACCAAACAACTGTCCATCCAGTCAGCTAGGGGATTGGTGTCAAGTAAAAACTCAGCACTGAAACCAGCAAGCGATGATACGGTATTTTGTGTATCGTCCACCAAGCTAACCATCTCCACATCGGGCATCTCTAAGACCCATTGCAGTAGCCTTGGTAAATAGGGTTTGAATTCAGAGTCAAGGTCGCGTTGTAGGTGTGGTAGGACTTGATGGGTGAAGGGAATTGTTAACCGCCGTCGTTTTAGTCCACTGGTGTAATCGCTTGATTGGACGGGTTCGTTTGCGGCAATCATCACCATGCCTGTATACTTGAATCCCCCCGTTTGTTGGATACACTTACGCTCGTTCCTTAAGTCGTCTTCTCCAGTCAGGTTTTTTAAAGTCTGAACTTCTCCACCGTAACGCTCGGAGTCTGTAATGAGTACCAGGCGCTTGCCGTACAAAGCAGCCGTCTCGAAGCGATTGGTTTCTAACTGCTTCAACGTAGACACTATCGTATTTTCTTTACCAACCAATGCTGTAGCAAGTCGCAAGAATGTACTCTTACCCGTTCCCCCAGGTCCTATTGCTTCCAAAAATCTGTGGAGGTCAGATCTCCCCGTTACCACTGATTTGAGGTATGCCCGCAGCAGCTGGACCAAGGAAGCATCCTGTTTCATGATTTCAGAAAGCCAATGAATAATAGGCTGACAGCCAATGGCTCTGTCCTGCCATTTGTATGGCAGCTGCCATAAGAAGCGGTAACCGGGAGAGTGAGGCAGCAGTTTCATTGACTTGGGGTCGAGGACTCCATCAATAAGTGGTATCAACCCTTGTGCCTCAGACCATTCATCAACTGCTAACTCATATTTAAGAAATTTGATGGTGCCGGAGATAAAGTCGTGGTTGAAAACTGGTCCCAGACGGTTCTTGGCTTCTGTTGTCACTAGAGCACCGATCGCTTCGTCAACGGTTTGTGACCATACACCAGAAACTTTATGTGCGTACCAGTACCAGCACTTGCGGCTTGCATGCCATGCCAACTTTGGACGGTATTCTTCGGCAAGTTCTTCAGCTAGAGACGATTGAGTCCATTTTTTCTGGGTTTCTTCTTTTTTGTTGAATTGTTGTTCCCATTTATCGATACTCACGGCCTTAGCTAACACCTCCTGCTTGAATTTGTCTGCTCCATTGAGTTGAATGTAATCGTCAATTCCCTTCCCCTGGTCTTCCGTCCACAGTCCGGTTACGTTATATTGCGGTATGTTAAATTTCTTTAACTGGTGGACGAGTTTCCTTTGAGCATCGATGACGTTAGGGTTGGTAACAGCATCGGCGTCAAAGGCGTGGATGAACCCAAAGCCAGCACGGGCAAGCTTTTCCAAGGATGGGACTAGATATCGCTTGCCTTGGGGATCGGCATCAGTTGGAGTAAGACCCATTTCTACTCCCTGTAGCGCTATTGTGGGGACTTCGTGGGAGCAGAGAGCGATCGCCTTAAAGAACCCCTCAGTTACCACCAAGCAAGGGTGACCGTCAATGATGTAGCACTTGAGCTTTAACGCCTCGATGTCATCCCAGTAGCGAGGGTCCTCTGGATGGATGGGCAACATGATGTCATATTCACCTTTGGGGCTGCGGTACTTGGGAGATTTTTGTTCTGACTTGCCTTGTGAAGACCATCGCTTATCGGGATAGTACTGCCCTTGGTAATTAGCTCCTTCCAACCAAATGCCATCGCTTTGTGCGGTATATCCCAGTAGCTCTGTGGCTTGGTTTGTGGAAGTTGAGCGGCAGTTGACTTCACACCATTTGGGGTCCAGTCCTCGTTTCTCGAAAAGGTCTTTTTTGTGGCGTTGATTGAGGTAATGCTGAGTAATTTTGGGTGCTGTTAGTTGTTGTGACATAATTGCGGTTCCTAATTTTTTGATGAGAGAAAACCGCTACCCGACCTGCAATCAACTTGGGCTTGTTGGCTTACTATGGAATTAAGGTTTTTAAATTGTTGCTTCTACTTGGGTAGATGCGGTAGACGAAGAAGCGAGTGTAAGTCAAGCGCGAGTTGTTGCTGTAGCCGAGTAGAGGTTTTTTGTATGAGTAGTTATGTGGACGGTCGAATGCTAGCTTCAACTTTTTAAAGCAACACAGAATGGCAAGATACTGCTGTGTGGCGCAAAGCTGCGATTGGCACTCTTTCAGCTTGCAAGGGCTGTGCGATCGCTCAGAATTAAACGTTGTGTTGTGTATTTGTTGACTATGTATCGTTTAGAGGAGTATTTCTAAGTCCCAAAGTCATCAATTGCAACACCGATAGGAATGCGATCGCACAAGAGCGCAAGCTGAAAGAGCGCTTATCGCCTGAAGTGTGAGTCTCCTACAAGGACTATCACCTGTAGCACTCGCCGAAAGGCGATCTTACCTCATGCCACCTTTCGGCGATTTATTTTTCTCAATTTTGATGATTGAGTGTCGTTAAAACGTGTCTCCAAGTTTTCTTGCTCTTGAGCAGTTTTAGTGACTACTGTCTTTTCTCCTTTATTCTTTTGGGGGTCTTGTGGTGTTAATCCCTCTTCTAGCAAGTCCCCTGGTTTACACCCTAAAGCTTGACAAAATTTAGCAGCTGCTTCCAACGTTAAAGACTTTGCTTTACCTTGCTCGATTTTTTGTATGAATTGGGGACTATAACCAGTTTTTCTCGCTAGGTCGTTTTGTGACAACCCAGCTGCTTCTCTTAATTTTTTTAGCGTAATAATCACGATCATGCCTTAACTCGGTACTCATATTATAAGGGGTACTACTTATGGTTGTGGACATTAAAAGAGTACATCTTTTAGTATTAGTTTTTCTGATTAACAACCAATAGTAGTATTACAAACACTAAAGCAAAAACAAGTGAAACTTCCATCCAACCTGCTAGACTACAACTAATAGTAGTACTACGATTGACTGAGGCAAAACATTTATGTCATTGCCACGCCTGCATAACAAGGTTGTCATGTACCTCTCGTTACTTGCATGGGCAGCCACAAGTAGTCCGTTCTGAACCGTGAAACATAAATAAGAGGTGATGAATTGGAACCAACTTTAGAACAGTTGCGAGCGTTTTACCGTAGATGTGTCAGAGCGAGCAACTTGTTACAACCAATCAATGTCGTTCGATTGGATGAACGCTCCAAACGGATTTTTGTATTGATTGGCGACACAATCGAAGTAGAGATTTATCCGAATGGGGAGGTTTTCATTAAATGACTCAACCTAATTTTGATGAAATGTCGGACAAAGAGCTATTAAATTACGTCAGGACGCATCCAAACGACACGATCGCATTCCACAAATACATGGACAGACTTGATGCCAGACCGGGTGTACTTTGCACGACAGATGAAGAATTTGAAGCAGAGTTAAGGAAGCGAATTGAGGGACGATCTCAGTAACAAGCATCTACAACAAATTTCACCTAACAGGGCGCTTGTGGTTAATACCAGAGCGCTTTCTCCTAAGGTGTGAACTAAAGGACAACAAATGGAAGATTTAGAACCCTTGAAAAACAGAATAAAAGAACTTGGGAGGCAGGCAGCGTCTTTTAGCCGTCAAGGAGTCGAACTCACATTAAATGGCGATCGCCATGGTGGGCGCACCTTAATGCGTCAAGCTTATGGTGCAAGTAAACTTTGCCAAGCTTTAATTCGAGAACTTAAGCGGCAAGAGCAGGAGCATGGAATTCTATGAACAAGAAAGATTGGACAGTTATTTATTTCGACGGGAGTGCAAACAAATAACGTTGCAGAGTACAGTGGTGCTATTGCAGGCTTAAAAAAAGCTCTCGAACTTGGCTGCAAGCACATCAAAGTTTTTGGTGATAGCCAGTTAGTTATCTACCAACTTTCCAGGCGCTATAAGTGTAAAACTCCGAGACTCCAACCCCTTTATCAACAAGGGTGTAAGCTACTATTACAGTTTGAAGAATACCATTTAAACTGGATACCGCGACACAAAAACAGCCGTGCCGATGCAGCTGCTGGTTCTGTACTCAAAGCTAAGTTACCACCCACTGTAGAAATTCCAGATGGTTTGCCCGTACCAAAACCACCACAGAGGTTAAAAGAAAAAATTTTAGAATTGCGCTCCAAGGGAAATAAAGCGGGTTTCAAAGAATGGCTCAACTTAAAGTCTGGCTGGGATGAATTTTCTTTACTTAAAGGAGAACCCTTAGCCGATCGCGTGCCAGAGTCGGTGAGAACTGCTATCCTTGGCGCGTTGAGACCGGATGAAAATCAAGAGAATTTTGTTGCCAAAATATACCGTTGGTACTTGCGCGGTCTTCCTCCCGCTCTGGCTTTAAAAAATGCCGGGTGGATGCAGAAGTGTCAGCAAATGCCAATAAAAAGCGGTAAAGGCTTTGGCGAACAAGTTGTTTAAATTTGGTCTATCAACGCATCGTATTCTAAAACCAATTGCCGAATCACTTCAAAAAGATTTGTAACGGTTTGTGTATTTATGCCATAGCGAGTGCCCAACTCATGAATAGAGTCAGTTAAATCGTAGTCATCAGGTGCGGTTGCGTCCAACGTATCTACCCACATCCGGTAAATTTCTTCCCCCAGTTCTGCATACTGACACAAAACCTCTGCTTCTGCACGACACATCAACAAGGCTCGTTCGTGGATAATGCGGGCATAAACTTCTTTCATCAAAATAGCTTGTTCAATTTGGTCAATTATAAACGAGAATTTTTCAAAAACGACGAAAAGTCATTCATTACTAAGTGAGTGGCGTATCACCCTTGGGTGCAATCCAAACAAAACCCAAGAGTGGTAGTACTAGGGGAATTAAAGACTTACCTAACTTCGATTGTAACCATGATAAAAACACAACAGGTGGTAGATTTTGACAACCATAACGTGCGTTTGCACTTCTTGGATTGAGACATTCTATCGGATTCTAGATAAAAGTGACTTTGTTCTCGTAATGCAGTGGGCATTCTAAAAGAGTTACCCCTATGCCAATCTCTTGTATAGAAGTTATGGAATGGACAAATTGGTATAATGTTAGATTTAACGAACGGCATCTTTTACCTTCCTGTTCTGGAATATACGCGATCGCGGATGCCAATCGGTATGTCTGGTATGTAGGCCAAGCTGCCAATCTTAAAAACAGATGGGCTGGTAGAACCCATCACAGGTATCCCCAGTTGATTCGGTCAAACCGCAAGTTGTGCCATAAGATTTATTGGAAACAAGTTCCCGTCAACTGTTTGGACGAACAAGAACGGTATTACGTGAACTTATTTCAGCCCGAACTGAACGGTTGTAAAGTGAAAAAGTATTTACCGAAACAGCCCCAAGTCGAACGCGAGATTAAGCGATTATTGAAAGTTCTCAACAAACCAACATCTCTTTTTCCTATCATTCGTTCCATCGTAGCTGGTAAGTATAAAGATAATGAGGGAAGACATTGCATAATTATTTTGATAAATATTAACGACCATGAAATTTTAGAAAATTCCATGAGAAAGAGGTATGCCAATGAAATCAAGAAAGCTTGGACTTATAACAAAGATTATTGCGGTAAGAATGAGCAAGTTTACAGTCCAGCATGGATAGCAACATATAATTGGAATTCTTATAAATTTGAATTTTTAATTGTAGATTGGAAATTGTTTAACTATTTGGAAAACCATCCCGAAGCTAACTTGCATTATACTGGGGTTGCCGAACTTCTTGGCATCCAGGTAAAAGCATTAACAGACTTAAATATTTTTGATAAATTTTCTTTAGAAGAGGTGTCCTCTTATCTAGATTCTCTAGGTAAAAGGCCCTTAAGATTTGTTGCTTATATCAATTATCGGAAAAATCTACTGAAGTGCTTGGTAGAGAGACCGGAGCGATCGCTCTGACACTTTTACAAACTTCAGAAGCCGTTTCTAGGGAGCGCGATCCCCTTTCAGCAAGAATACGCACGCAATAATATGACTGATGTCATGCGATCGCTCCCTGTTTTCTATTCCAATGCTACTGATTTATCTCCAAACATCTGAAGTTGACGGTTTTAAACCACTGGAGCCAATAGTATTAAAACAATCAAGTATAAAAGA
Source organism: Scytonema sp. UIC 10036 (assembly GCF_009725235.1). Next base: position 13,152 of record NZ_WJFC01000195.1, on the reverse strand, counting down.
TAACAATTTTGTGTTTTTTCAGCGAAAATACACTCTCATAGGTCGTGGTTGTTACTCCAGGTCCGATCTTGGGCAATTTATATATAGGGTTTGGCTTAAGAAATATTTTGACGATCTCAAACAAGAATTTAACAACAGACCTGAATTAGAGCAAATTCAGAGTATGCAAGAGGCAATTGCAGAGTTATCCGCACGAGTTATTGACTTAGAACAACGCCTTCAAGAGCTATCTAATGCGAGCAACAATTTGGGCGAGGTAGCAATTGAGCGGGTCAATTTAGATGATGCTGAAGTCGTAAAACAACTTGTTGAAACGGTCGAACAGCAACAAGTTTATATTGCCGAAACCGAGCCAGACGAACAAATTGATGTAGCAGAAGAACGGGAGAAATTTAGCAGAGCGTTTAGCGATCGAGAATTTAAAATTGAGAGAATCATGTGGTTGGTCAACAGAATTTATGCAGCAGAGGAACCCAACCATGAAATACCTGTTGATGCTGAAGAATTTTTAAGTCGCTATAAGGCTGGGGAAAGAGATTTTACCGGAATTAATTTGGCAGGAGTCAATCTTAGTGGAAAAGCTTTGAACAAAATCAATCTGAGCAATGCAAACCTGTCTGGAGCAAATCTTAGCCGCACTAACCTAGATTGTGAGAACTTGAGCGGTGCAAATTTAAGAGGAGCAGATTTAAGTGAGGCAGACTTATCGGGTGCAAACTTGACTGGAGCTAACTTAGATAATGCCTACCTTTATAAAACAAAACTGAAATCGGCGAAGCTAGAGAAAGCAACATTAAAAAAAGCTAACCTCAGTGGGGCTTATATGCATGAGGTCAATCTCAGTGGAGCTAACCTCAGTGGAGCGAATTTTAATGGAGCAGACTTGAAGCAAGTCAACTTAATGAAGGCAGATCTGAGTCATGCCGATCTCAGTAAAGCCAACCTAATTCACGCAAATTTAGAAGGAGCTAATCTTGAGAACATTAATCTCCTGCAGAGCTATTACGACTCAACAACTGTCTTTCCTACAGGCTTTAATGTCGGTCAAGCTGGTGCGTATTTGATTGCCCCCAGTGCATCACTGCAAAATGCTAATTTAGCTGGTGCAAACCTTTATAAGGTAAACCTGGCTAAGGCAGATTTACAAGGAGCAAATCTCAACTCAGCAAACATGGAAGGTGCAGATCTCAGCCAATCCAATTTGAAAGGAGCCAATTTATCCAAGGCGATTTTAAACAATGTAAGACTTCTTCAATCAAATCTAGTTCAAATTAACTTAAGCGATGCAAACCTTAACGGAGCAGATTTAACTACTGCAAATCTGTATGAAGCAAATTTAAGTAAGACAAACTTTAGCAGCACAAAATTAGTAGCGGCAAATTTAAGTAAAACCTATATGGGTCACGCAAATCTAGAATCAGCAAACTTAAGAGCGGCAGATTTGAAAAGTTCTAATCTAATTCACGTCAATTTTAAGTCTGCTAATTTGATTGCAGCAGATTTAAGTCAAGCGAATTTAAAAAACGCAAAATTTGATAATTATACAAAATTAAACGATGCTAATCTAGCAGGGGTAAATTTAGTTGGAGTAACACTGAGAGGCGATTTCAGTGGAGCCAATTTAAACGAGACTAACCTATGTGGGGCTGACCTCTCCAGTCTAAACTTGAGTGGGACAAGCTTGATTGCATCCGAACTGCGTGGAGCCAACTTGACAAATGCGAATCTTACACAAGCAAATTTGAAAGATGCAAACCTTACTGGTGCGAATCTTCTTAGCGCACAGCTTGCTGGTACTATCATGCCAGATGGCACGACTCACGAGTAAACTGTACTTGTATTTTCCGTATGTGGAAGCGTTGGAGGAGTAGCGACAAGCATTATGATTGGCGATCGCTTAACTCAGCTGCTTTGCTCGCACTCCCAACGCTCCTGACAATTCCTACAAAGGTATCCGATTTATCCCCGTATTTTTCAAGACTCTACCGAGAGTGATAATTTCCTGCCTGATATCGTTATCAACCCACAGTTCACTTTCGGGATATTCCAAAGCATCAAACTCAGATTCATAAAAGAGGATAACTTGTCCCCCATCTGAGGGTCTCACCACAATTCTGATGGGTCTATCATTTTTCACAATACCAGCAATGACAGTCGTGCTTTGTTCGTACCAGCGATCGCAATTGTAATCATCTCTTTGGCTCAAATAAGCTCTGATGTTATTTTTAGCACGTTCGATGATTGCTTTTACGTAAGCATACTCGGCAAAATCATGAGGGATATAGCGGAGATATTCGTAAATCCTCGTGCCTCTAAACCGCCTCCTAGCCAGTTCCAGCGTTTCGGGAGAATAGATGCACAACCGCGTCAACAATTCTTGAGGGGTAACTAATTCTTTGTACTCTTCTTGCACTACTTGTGGAGCCACTTGACTTTGATTCTGCTGCCACTGTTGGAATTTGTGGAAATCTTCGGGAGACATCCGAAATAGCTCTTCTTTGGGAGTGTTAATTAATTCTATAATCTCTTGCTCTGTGTAGCCATTTTTATTGTTGAGAATCGCTTGTCTGAATTTAATATCCTCAATGATTTCCTCATCACTTCTCAAACGGTAACGCCTGTTGTATAAATCGCCAAAAATCTTCTCTGCTAAAGATTCATTTTCATAAAACCAGAGTAAAAGCTTGGAAAAAACTCGTTTATTTCTTTCTTCTCTTTTATCAAGACCTTCATTTTTTAAGATAGCTTCTACTCTTTTAGTAATTTCACGAGCAATATCTTCTGAAGTATGAATTTTCCCATCCAGGTCGAGTTCGATTTCAACAGCTAACAACCCACTGCGGCAATCATCCCCCAATTCCTCTAGAATATCTTTTAACTCTTCATCAATTCCCAAGTCTACATACAATTCCTTTTTGCAAGCAAACTCCCCTTTCTGATTGGGTAAAATTGCATATTTACCAAAGTAACTGTCAAAATTATACTTGACAGCAAACTTCACAAAATCGCTCAACCACCTTAAAGCATCTTGATTGAGATATTCCGCGAGATTGACAACGTTCTGTTTGAGTGCAATATCATGACAGACTTGGTTCATAAACCATTCCTGGCACTCCTGCCAAATCCCCGGTATCCAATTGGCTATATTTTCTTGTCTGGAGTTGGGTAAAAGTCTTTCGCAAACCCCAACACTTCATCGCCATTCTTAGATAAACTGCTATCTGCAGGAAAACAAGCAATCAATCCCAAAACAGCATCTTTAATCTTGGAATTGGTATTGCCTTTGATAATTTTATTGATACCATCGACAATATCTTGAATGGATTTGGCGATCTCTAGCTCGCAACTGGTTATTTGATTGTGTTTTAGCTTACCCCGCCAGTCTTCTTGTAAAATCTTCAAGATATCCTTAAGTTCTTCGGGAATATCTTTATCCGTCCAAAGTTCTTCTTTTTTCTTGAACTCCCCATACTGGTTGGGAACAATCGCAAACTCGCTTAATAAATCCCTCTCTTCTGATAACACAAAGCCAATCAGATTGTTCAGCCAATGTAATGCTTCTTCTTCAGATTGGTTTATCTTATCTGCCAGTTGAAGCACATTTGCAAACTTAGCAACATCACCAACCAACCGCTTCAAAGTGTAGCGTAAATCCTTCCCCCAACTGTTGTCTATAATGTCATACCAAAACCCAATATGCTCTTTCTTGGGCAGGCAATCGCTCAAGAAGGTATTGGCGAAATCCCAAATGACCGATATTTTAGATTTTGACTTGGCGTAGGGGAATAAAGCTTCTGTCAGTTGAATTTTCGGGTACAGGGGGTTGTCCGTATAAACTATACTAGACTGCATTAATCTAGCTCTTAAGACTTTTTGGATGTTTTGCGCGTACCAATCTGTAGAAACCCAATCCTTCTGGTTTGGTAAATCCGTTTTGGCTAATAAGTACAAGTTCTGCCAGTCCTTATCTATGGCATACTGTAAAAGAATAAAGTAAAGTTCAACAGAGTCTTGGACTATCTTTTGATTGTTGATAATGTTCTCTTCATTCTTCATGGTGAGAAACACCCCATCTCTCGGCTCTGTCGGCTCTAGAAAGGGATTGTTGATGACAACGGGAAAATTGAAATCCTCCGTTCCAATCAGTGGAAAGCCCAGGAAGATTTTTGGGGTTTTATCATTAAAAGGTAAAATAGATGTCTGGTTGTCATCTTTTTCAACTTGAATGGCTATACTGGTCAGTTCTTTGGACAGACAAGCAAAATACAGCTTCTGAGTGCGATCGCCTTGGATTTTATCAAATTCAACGATTTTGATGTCGGCGGTTAAATGAGTTGGCTCTTGCTTCTCGTAAACGATTTTTTCACAATTGGTTCTTTCAATCTCCACCCGTTTAATTTTATCGATAAAAATTAACGTGTAGGGAAGGGAATTTTCCAAATCGTCCAATCCTACTTCTGCGATCGCTTTACCCGATTCATCAAGTTCGTACTCGAAAGTGGTATTGCAAGAAATTGTGTAATTGGCTGAGAGCCATTTTTGATTAAAGTGGCAATTTATACGACTCCCTATTAGGGATTGAAACTTCTCAAAAATAGGCTTTGCTTTTTTAACAAGAGTGGCAATTTATACGACTCCCTATTAGGGATTGAAACTTTCTGAGATATGCTGTCTATCTCTTCTACCCAGGTGGCAATTTATACGACTCCCTATTAGGGATTGAAACTTCTTCGTTGCGATCGCACTTAATGGAGTACAGCCGTATCGCTTAAGTGATGAGCAAGAATAAAATATGCTTTGGTGGCAGTTCTCTTGAAAAATTGAGCGATAAGCACTCTTTAAGCTTGTGCTACTGAATAACGCACCGAGGAGTGGAAAGGACGGAGCGATCGCCCCAGAAGCATGCCAATGGGCTTCCACCATTGCTGTCGCTGGGGCTTCTGCAATTGCCTGTGCAGTTTCCTTTGCTGTTACCTTTGCCGGAGCCGTTGCCGTTACTGGAATAGTTGACGTTTTTGATAGCAGCGCGATCGCAGGCAAATTACTCATCCTTGGCGCACCGGGTATGTGCTTCTTGAATAACGCCGCGATCGCAGCCCGAGAACTTCTGCATCAGTTTACCCTAGTTGCAATTCTCGATATCGACATGCATCACGGTAACGGTACACAGCAAATTTTTTATCAGCATGGTGACGTTTTGACAATCTCAATTCACGGGTTACCGACCAACTTTTATCCCTTCTATACGGGCTTTGAAAACGAACGCGGTTCAGGCGAAGGCTATGGATATAACCTGAATATTCCACTGCCGACTGGAACCAATGAAGCCTCTTATATACAAGCCCTAGAGAAAGCTATAGACGCAATCTCGTCGTTCAAGGCAGAAGCCTTGGTGGTGGCAACTGGCTTCGACACGTTTAAATTTGACCCCTTGGGTTGTTTTGCTCTTGAGTCTACGTCCTACAATAAAATCGGAAGAAAGATTAAGTCACTCTGCTTGCCGACTCTATTTGTGCAAGAGGGTGGGTACTTTGTTGAAGCTCTCAGTGAAAATGTTAGGCAACTCGTCACAGGTTTTGAGAGTGCTTAAATGAAGAACTCAGTTGTCAGAACTCAGTCGTCAGTTGGGTAAGAATTTAGTCGGGGATTTAACCCCATAACAAGGAGTCAGGCTCAATGTCAACTGAGTATACCTAACGATCCGTGCGATAATTAACAAATTGATTTCCCAATATTTACTCAACATGATTATTGACCCAACAAACGTACCAAAGGAAACGGGTTCGCGCTACCCACAACAGTTTCAAGAGGTTGTCGCCGGACGGATACGACAGCGATTGGGCAATTTTGCTGGCTTGAAAAATTTTGGTGTGAATTTAGTAACTCTAGAACCAGGAAGCGCTTCTGCATTACGGCACTGGCACTCTCACCAAGATGAATTTATTTATGTATTAGATGGCGAAGTCATTTTGGTGACAGATGCAGGCGAACAAAGGCTCACTTCGGGTATGGCAGCTGGGTTTAGAGCAGGTGACGGCAACGGACATCATTTGCTCAATCGTTCGAGTACGGTGGCAATATATTTAGAGGTGGGAGACCGGACTCCTAATGATGCAGTCACTTATCCAGATGATGATTTACTAGCACAAGTTAGTCTTGATGGTAAATCCTGGGTTTTTACTCATAAAGATGGCACTCCTTATTAATTTTTCTTCCACTGTAGGCAAGTGGGATTTTGATGAAAAATCAATCCCCAGTTACTACTCGCTCGTTTCAAAAAAAGCAAAGTTTTATCACTTGTCTGCACTGCTCCTCATCAAACATCGCAATATGAGCTTTTTCTCTAAGCCAAATCGCACTAACGCCTATTAAGTTGCACCCGGACGCTCCCTCTAAAACCGGAACACTGACGGAAAAAGCTGTATAACAATTTGTCAGGAAACATTTTTTCGCTCGTTATGCCCCTAGATTACTCCGGTCAAAATTTTCGAGGGCGCTCCTTTAGAGGTAGGAATCTTGAAGGGGCAAACTTTAGCAGTGCAGATATCCGAGGTGCGGATTTTACTAACGCCAAATTAAGAGGAGCTAATTTTACTGGAGCTAAAGCAGGGCTGCAAAAGAGAAGGATAGTTAATTTTGCGCTCGCCGTACTGTTAGGAGCCATATTAAGTTTTATTGTGGCATTTGCTTTCATTCAAGGCGGATGGTTTTATCCATCTAACCCTCAAGTGAATGGCACGGCTTTAGTTGTCTTTATAATTATAGGGAGTACAGCCATATCGCAATGCCTGTGATGGCTACTCCAAGCTCGCACGCGGTTGCACAGAGTCGGTCGATATCCCCGTTTTCCGATAAGTTTTGGTTAGTCATTGGTAAAATAATGCTAGATATTGTTTGTTATGCGGTGCTAGAGGCTTTGTTCTATTTATCTAGGACAGAAATACAAGCAACATATAACGGTATGTCTGTCGCATACTGTTATTTAGTAGTGCCAAACTTTCATCAAACATCTACCATGACCCATTTTGGTATTATTTGTCCGGCAACAGCAGGTCACCTTAACCCAATGACTGCCTTAGGTGTAGAACTACAGCAACGAGGTCATCGGGTTACTTTATGCGGAATCTTGGATGCACGACCAAGCACGGTTGCGGCAGGATTGGAATTTAGGGCAATTGGTGAATCTGATTTTCCCTCTGGTGCAATGGCAGAAATTTTCAGTCACCAGGGAAAGTTGAGCGGATTTGCAGCTATACGCTATACCGTAAATTGGGTAAAAGATATTACCAAGACTTTCTTAAACTCAGCACCAAAAGCACTCAAAGAAGTGGGAGTGGAAGCATTAATCGTAGACCAGGTTTCACCAGAAGGAGGAACGATTGCCAATTTTGTAGATATCCCTTTTGTCAGTGTTGCTTGCGCTTTGATGTCTTATCGGGATGCCAGCATTCCTCCGGCTACCACTATCTGGAATTACAACCCTGCCTGGTGGGCAAAACTACGCAATCAGTTAAGTTATTCATTGTTGGATCGGGTTGTGCAACCTGTTATGGGAGCAATCGCTCAGTTCCGGAGTGAAAACAACTTACCCGCATATACTAAATCCCAGGATCTTTATTCTCAACTGACCATCATTAGCCAGCAAGTTGCTGCGTTTGAATTTCCCAGACAGAATTTACCAGAACACGTTCATTTTGTAGGTCCATTATTCAACCCAAAAACTCGTTCGTTCGTAGAATTCCCCTTTGAAAAGTTAACCGGACAACCTTTGATTTACGCATCGCTAGGAACGTTACAAAATCGCTTGCAATATATTTTTGAAGGGATTGCACGAGCCTGCGCGTTAACTGATGCTCAGTTAGTCATCTCTTTAGGTGGTGGCATGAGCCCGGAATCCCTACCAGAACTTCCCGGCTCTCCAATTGTTGTTAACTACGCACCCCAACTAGAACTGTTATCAAAAGCCAGTCTCACCATTACCCATGCCGGACTCAATACTACCCTAGAATCCCTCAGAGAAGGAGTACCGATGGTTGCAATCCCTATTTCCCTTGACCAGCCTGGAGTAGCAGCGCGGATTGCTTGGACGGGAACGGGACAAGTCGTACCTGTGTCTCGCATTTCAGTTCCTCACTTACATTCTGCCATAGAGCAAGTGCGAACCCTCTCATCTTACAAAACCAATGCAGTTCGATTGCAGCAGGAGATTGTAAATGCAGGTGGTACCACTCGTGCTGCCGCTTTGATTGAGAAAGTTGTGTCCCGTGTTGAATAAGAAATAATCCACAGCTATCTGTTAGAATAGCGACGCTCTATTTTGACCAATACAGAGTCTTTGCGCTCGAATTATACAATCGCTTTAAATTAGAGTAAAAGTTCTCACTTTATGTACTGTCCAATGGGTTTAAATTGTCGGGAGATGGTAGGCGTGGACTACAAATGCCCCAATATCTCGATCTGCATGGAAAATTCTCGCAAGCCCTCAATGGCCAAAACAGTCTTTTTTGTCCTCAATCAACAAATGTGTCAACTAGAAGATATTAAAGTTAACGATCGCACGCTTGATGAACTGTTGGCAGAAACAAACCAAGATATCGAATCTTTGATGAGCAATGTAGATAGCTTTGCAATGACTCAACGCCTTTGGGATTAAGCAGCTAGCGTAGTTTTGATTAACTTGTGGCTTCTGTGTGCGATGACTTATTGTAACAAACTTGACACCTCCCCATTCTTCATTTGACGTTGCTACAATTTTTAGCACGTGCCTTCAAGTGGGTTTGAGAAACGCTTTATAAATATGATGAAAATTGTCAAAATTACTCGGGATGATTTTAGTGAGTGGCTAGAGATGGCGTTGAAATTATGGTCAGATGATTCGGTTGAAGAAATGCAGATGACTCTAGTGGAGATTCTTAAATCCGAGCGCTGTGAATCATTTCTAGTCAGAAATCATGATGGAGAAGCAATTGGATTTATGAATCTTTCCCTTCGATCTGATTACGTTCCTGGTGCTACTCACAGTCCTGTTGCATATGTAGAAGGAATCTACGTCAAAGATGAGTATCGAAAACTTGGTGTGGGCACATCTTTAATTGAGTATGCCGAAGGGTGGGCACTCGAACATGGATGTACGGAACTAGCCTCAGATGCTTTAGTGGAAAACAAAGAAAGTTATGAGTTTCATACTCATGTTGGGTTCCAAGAAGTTGAGCGAATCGTCACTTTTATCAAGCAATTACCATTCGGTGACTCACACCGCTCCACCAAACTCAATGACTAGTCACACCGCGACCAATGAAGCGATCTCACTCCAAACAACACGAGCGATCGCGACTGTTGCCGCCGAATAGCGATCAAGGGCAGACGATTTCCCAGCCTTCGCTCCGCCCCAAACATTTTAGTCATAACGACAATTGCATGGGACATACACTGTTTTTTACATAAAGTGGATGGCGCGGATGCCCTGCTTTGGTTTGACCCAAGCAGTAGAGAGGAAGGCGCGCAAAAGAATGTAGCATTACCACTGATATTTTTACCAAGTCTCTCGTTTGTACCCTTAGGTGCAACATACAAGTCTATTGATCTTGATTGCAATAAACTTGCAGAAGAAATGCTTGGCTCTTAATGCTATCAAACCAACACCTTTGCTGTACCTGAGTTCCTTGTCGTGCCCAACACACTATGCCTGATTTGTCAATCTCTTCTACTGGACCGGCGCTCTAGTAAATCTGTAAAGATTCCCTGCAGGGTGCCATGACGCGAGGTAAAGTCTTTGGTGTCAGCGAGGTGATTTTCTACAAGTTTTATAACATCGAGTTCGGGATGCGATCGCCTAAACAGTTTTTGCCCCTCATAATCAGAAATATATTACTGGTCACTGGTTACATTTTCCGTAACCAATCGGTAAAAAACCGGATAGGAATTGTAGAACTAGGAAAACCTCTTCGCCCCCATATCCTCACTTCTACATATCCTCAACTCTAACGTAGCAGAACTTATGAATCACCTGCATCGGGCACTTGCTCTGTTTGGAATTGCTGTTTTGATGGGAAATCTAGTTGCTTGCAGTCAACCTGAAACTACCACAAGTACAACATTAGCACCAGCAGAAAATCAATCAGTAAAAGCACCTGCGCCTCACCAACAATCTCCAACGCAGCCACTTCAACATGCAGCACTACCAAAACTTTCAGTATCTCGCCCCCTAGCTGAATCTCCCGTAGCAAACACGGGAACCCCATTACTGAGTCAACCGTCATCCATTCAGCCGAGCGATCGCGATGGAAGTCTCAGTCGCGAGGGTTATAAACACAATGAAGACAATCAGTTTCAGAGTGTTACTGTCAATCCCCTTTCCACTTTCTCGATTGATGTAGATGCCGCCTCATATAGTAATATACGGCGCTTCATCAACCAGGGTCAATTGCCAAGTGCCGATGCAGTCCGCGTTGAAGAAATGATTAACTATTTTTCTTATGATTATTCCCAACCTGATGGCAACAAGCCCTTTTCCGTTACAACAGAAGTCTCAGATGCACCTTGGAATCCCAAGCATAAACTTGTCCAAATTGGTTTGCAATCTAAACGGATTTCTACAGAAAATTTGCCTCCTAACAATCTTGTCTTTTTGTTAGATGTTTCTGGTTCGATGGAAGATTATAACAAACTACCACTGCTGAAGTCAGCATTGCGTTTGTTAGTGAAAGAGTTACGAGATTCTGATAAAGTATCAATAGTTGTCTACGCTGGCAATGCGGGTTTAGTCTTACCACCTACGCCCGGTTCTCAAAAAGATAAAATCTTCGATGCCATAGAACAATTAGCAGCAGGTGGTTCAACAGCAGGTGGGGAAGGAATTCAACTTGCTTATAGAATTGCTAAGGAGAATTTTCTGTCATCAGGGAACAATCGCGTTATTTTGGCAACGGACGGCGATTTTAATGTAGGCGTTTCTAGTGATGAGGAACTAGTACGTCTGATCGAGAAAGAGCGAGAACAGGGGATTTTCTTAACTGTACTTGGATTTGGGACGGGCAATTTACAAGATGCCAAAATGGAACAACTCGCCGATAAAGGAAACGGTAATTATGCTTATATCGATAATTTACTGGAGGCGAAAAAAGTTCTTGTTAAAGAAATGGGGGCGACACTTTTGACAATTGCTAAAGATGTCAAAATTCAAGTAGAGTTTAATCCAGCCAAAGTCCAAGGCTATCGTCTCATTGGCTACGAAAATCGACTTTTGGCAGATCGGGATTTTAATGACGATGGAAAAGATGCGGGGGAGTTGGGTGCAGGGCATTCTGTTACAGCACTTTATGAAATTATAGCGACAGGAGTAAAAAGTGATGTACCACTACCAAAGGTAGATTCGTTAAAATATCAACAAAAAAGTTTGTCAAGTCATGACGAAATCATGCAAGTAAAGCTACGCTACAAAGAACCCCAAGAGTCCACTTCTCAACTACTGACTTATCCTGTTGTTGACCGAGGTGTTAAGTTGAGTGAAGCAACAACAAATTTTAAGTTTGCCACGGCTGTTGCAGAATTTGGCATGGTTCTGAGAAATTCTCCTTACAAAGGAACTGCCACTTTTGATAGTGTTTTGCAACGGGCGCGTCAGTCTCAAGGAAGTGATTTAGATGGTTATCGAGCTGAGTTTATCCGCTTGGTTGAAAAAAGTAAGGCTTTAAAATAAAAATAAATCCTATGAACGAAATTTCCAGTCACTCAATAACTTCTCATACCAACCAATTTCCAGATTTCTCTCAACAGGGTTATTTAGTAGAACAAGAGTTAGGACACAATCTTGAGGGTGGGCGAGTTACTTACAAAGCCATCTGTCTTCAAACTCAGCAAAAAGTTGTTATCAAGCAATTTCAGTTTGCTAGGGTAGGATCGAGTTGGTCGGGATATGAAGCTTTGCAACAAGAAATAGCGCTATTACAGCAACTGCAACATCCCAGGATTCCCAAGTATCTTGCAACATTTGAAACGGATTGTGGTTTTTGCTTGGTACAAGAATATATTGATGCTCGTTCCTTGGCAGAACCACAGCATTTTACGATTGAGAGCGTTCAACTCATTGCGATCGCTATTCTAGAGGTTCTCGTCTACTTGCAAAAACAACTCCCTCCAATTATTCATCGCGATATCAAACCGGAAAATATCTTAGTCGATGAGCAGCTCAATGTTTATTTAGTGGATTTTGGGTTAGCCAGAATTGGAATTGAAAACTTATCTGCTAGCAGTACTGTCAAAGGTACCTTAGGATTTATGCCGCCAGAGGTGCTTTTTGGTCGTTCGCTGACTCTAGCTTCTGATTTATACAGTCTTGGGATGACTCTTGTCTGCTTGCTAACACAGACAAAATCGACTCAGGTTGGTGAGTTAATTGATGATAATTTTCGTGTTAATCTCAACTCGCTTGTTCCCCAAGTCAATTCACGGTTAGTTTCATGGTTGGAAAAGATGGTAGCACCATCACCACAGGAGCGCTTTCCCAATGCTAACACTGCTTTGTGTTTACTCAAATCCATAAATTTCATTGAACCTGTACGACCCAGTATAGGGTTTAATACAGCTAGAGTCATTTTGGAAGGCTTGAGTTTATTGAGTGCGATCGCAATTCTTTCTTTCAGTCATAAAGCTGCTGTAGAACCAGCCGCCATCCACCCAGAAATTATGAACATCCCTACTATTGAGAATCCAAATGATATAAGACATTTACGGCAATTCCGGGATTGTACAGCCTGTAACCTGAGAGGGGCAGATTTGCGAGGAATGGATTTAAGAAGTACTGAACTGAGAAATGCTGATTTGACGGGTGCCGATTTAAGGGGTGCCGATCTGAGGGGTGCCCATTTGATGGGTGCTGATTTAACTGCGGCTAGACTGGAGGGTGCTAATTTGGCTAGTGCCGATTTGACAGGTGCAACTATGCCAAATGGGTTGTCATGGGAAATATGGGAAGATCTACCGCAAACTCAATTTTAAATCAGCCTGCGATCTGTACACAGAAACCACCCAAATGATAAGAGATGATTTATAAAGTAAACATTAAGACACCGTAGGTTGGGTTGAGGAACGAAACCCAACATTTAAATGAAATTGTTGGGTTTCGTTCCTCAACCCAACCTACACAATACTGTA
>NZ_WJFC01000194.1 GCF_009725235.1 Scytonema sp. UIC 10036 | reverse complement strand
CTCTTGATGAGTATATTTGCTTATGTCCCCACCCCCCCGTGTTTTTATAGTGAAACGGTTTTTTTAGGGGGGGGGTGGGGACACTTGCCGACCTGGCTGTCTCTAAAAAAAGCGCAAAAAAAAACCGCCTAAAAACCGCGCTAAGCCTTTGACGCTGGATTGTCTATTCTTGCTATTGCCACGCCTTCTAGGTGCCTTAAAGCCGCTCTATTTGAATAATTTGATGACTCAGTGGCTAGAATATCAAATTTTGACTTGCTGTGTCCCCACCCCCACCCTTAATGAGTATAAATGCTTATGTCCCCACCCCCTCTTTTTAGACCTAATCATGGGGGTGGGGACAAATTTTGTACGGGTGGGGACACTTAAAATTTTATACTTAAGGTGTACGGATAGGGACAAAAACTGGTAATTGGTGGGGTTAGCTACATGAGTATTTTTACTCTGTCCCTACCCTGTCCCCACCCCCCTAAATTTAGTGGTTTACATCCCCCTTGTACGGGTGGGGACACTTGGAATTTTATACCTATACTGTACGGGTGGGGACAAATGCGTAGTAAGTATTAATGCTGCTCGGAAGCAAGCGAGGGAAGGGGGCGATCGTACTACGGGAATGGGAGGGGGGAGGGGAGTAGGGGAGGGGGCTGCTGAGTTAGTGGTCACTTCACGATTAATTTTCTGCCCGTCCCCGACACCACCCGCTCTAAACGAAGTGTCCCCAGTTCGTCGGTATATCACGAACTTATAAGTTGTGAATAATTCTAGAGGATTTTTGCTCTTCGCATAGCTGGGCTGGAATAATCAACCTATTTCAGCCCCAGTCTTGTTAGTTAGTCGCTTAATTTCTTATGGTTTTATAAAATGTTATACTTTTAAAATCTTTCTAAGAAGTTAGTGAAGTGTAGTATAACTTTCTTTAAGTTTTATTTCAAAAGTTTGTTTCATATGTAAATATTTTTATAAATAAGATTATCTAAAAAGTTTAAGTTGGCAAAAGTGGGTGGAGCATGGAGCAGGACGCAATTGAAGCGAAACAATTATCTTTTGAAAAGACACGATTAGAATATTGCCAAAAAATTTTTGAAATGGAAGAGAATAGTAAAGAACGTTTAGAATCAAAAGTCCAATTTTATATATCTTTTATAACCATTATTTTAGGTTCAGTACTATTTAATATAAAATTTTTCGAGCCTGTTAGTCAAGCGATATTTAAAATTAATAATAATAAGTTATTTGAAAAATATTTTTGGGTGGATTTCATATATATTTCGGGAACAATATGGTTAATTTTTATATTAATAGCTATCCTCTCACTTCTTTACTCTATGAGATTGCAAAACTATAAAAATCCACACCCTAAAAATCCTTTACGAGATTTGTATTTTTGGGATTCGTCGCCTTTAGGCGCTAATTCTGAGATTAAATTCATAAGTATACTGGCTGAACAATATAGTCTGGCTGCTCATCATAACTCTGGACAAAATAAAAGAAAGAGATTTTGGGTGACTGTAGGATTCTTCTCTACAGTACTCTCGGTCATTCCGCTTGCTATTTATATATGGTCAGCACTTAAGATTGTATTTTAGAGGTGAATATTATGTCTGATGACAATAACTTATTTGAAAGACTGAAGGAAGTATTAAGACCCCTGGAAGCAGATAAACCTCAATGGCAAAAAGTCTATAAGCGATTAATTTCGGAATTCAATTTGCAAGTCAATTCAGAAAGCTCTTTACAAGAGCAAATAGATAAAGTTTTTGATTCTATTTTAATACAGAAACAAAAAAAAGATGAACATAAACATGAGACTACTGAGGAAAATAATTTAGACATTGTTTTTGTTAAAAAAATCATGAAATATAGGGCACAAGTGAGTTCTGTCTTACGGTTTGGAGAACTTGAAGATACTCATGAAAAGCCTATGAAGTTATTTTAATAGAACACAAGTGCGTTTTATAATCATATTTATAACCTTTGAATATGACTAGCAAATACTAAGAAATTAGTGTAAATCTAAAAAAAATATAAATTAGTAAAAATATGGAATTCAATAGAATTGAACAGTGGCATGACAATTTTTCGCAAAGCAATAGACTTGAACAAATCAATAGCCTTAAACAGTGTCATGACAATTTTTTGCAAAGATTATTAATAACTAATACTCTAGAGGATAATGACCTTATTATAAGAATTACGATTGAAGCTTGCGATGCAATTTGGAATACAATTCCGCAGAAAGATTTAGCAGAAGGGCTTGTTAAGGAAATTAATAGGTTTGATTTTTACAATTTAATTGAATTATATTTAGCATGGTTAAAATGTAATATAAAGTACGATCATAGAATGCCAGTTAGTATTATAAAATTAGAAGAACTAAAAAATATTCCTTTGAATATAGTTCTGGATATAGTTCTGGATATAGTTCGATATATAAGGGATTACAAGATAAAATCTTTTTTGTTACCTGACGAAGCGCATGAGTCCATAATTCAATATTACTTAGATTATTTGATCGGCGATCTAGAAAATTTTAGTAAAGCACATTGATATTATGCATTGTTAGTAAACATTTATAACCGGGTGTATAAAAGCGAGTATATACATTTGAGCAAGCCGCTCGCTAATTTTTATATAAGCAATACTTATTAATAATGTTGTGTAGAGAATTTTCTGGCGCTTGAAAGGTAAGTAATACTTAACTGACCCAAAAAAGGCGCGGCTATTCACGAAGTGATGGGGATTTGGGACAATAGCTAGTATCTAGAAAAAGTCGCGGTTTTTGGAAACTGTGCGCCTTCCTTGTCTTCTAATACTTGAAACTTTTTCTATCCCGACATTCCCCAATCCCCTGTTAATTCTCGCTCTCAGCGTTTTTCCGACCAATTTTGAAAACTGAGTTTTCGAGCCAAAAATTTAACCCCAGAAACTAATGTCATCTGAGGTTAGCTTGCAGCACGTTTTTTAATGATTGATAGCAAGGTTGCTTAATCTTTAATTTCCACTACTTCATTATTTTCATTAAGCCCATAGACCGCCACAACTTTACTTCTATCCTTAGTGGTCACTGTCCAACCTGGTTTTTGTTTTAGCGTGTGTTCAATGTCCATTCGTGAAACTTCTGTAGCTTTTAAGGTAATAGTTTGGCTTTTAATTTTTGGGGTTACAGTTGCTTGCACTGGAGTAGTAGACGCTGCTTGAGTACCTTCTAGCTTAATGAACTGTGTAACACTACCACGTCCTTTGTTGTGGTGATATCCCAAGCCTTTCTCTAAGTTATAGTCCGTCACCTGCAACCTACCTTCAGGTGATTCTAAATAGTTTTTTAGGATGGACGATCTACATCCAGTCAACTCAGTCAAAACTTTAGTGTTGATAGCCCACATTGTATCTGTACTGTACTGCCGTTCGTTATAAGCTTTCACAGCCTGTACTGCTCTTCTAATTTTTTCGTTGCCACTATAAGGAGTAGTTGAGCCATACAGTTTATCGTTACTGACTTGACTTAAATCTTTTTCTATTACTGGTTTTTGTGGTTGTTCAGTAGTGAGTACTTCAATAGTGGGTATTTCAGCAATGGGAACTTCAGCAGTAGCAACTTCAATAGTAGCAACTTCAATAGTAGATTCTTCAGCAGTGACTATTTCAGCAGTGGTGACTTCAACAGTAGGCACTGCAAGCAATTGTTGGATTATTTTTTCAATCGTTTTATCTTGCAGCATTTTTTCGATAACTTGTTCAACAGACACTTCAACTGGCACTTCAATCATTTTCTCTACTACCTTTTCAACAGGAACTTCAACAATCTTCTCAACTGGTACTTCAACTACTTTCTCAACAATTTTTTCAACTGGCTTTTCCACGATTGTTACAACCTCTTTAACTAACTTACCTTCCTCAAACTGCTTACCGACTTGAGCTAACCTAATTAGTTCTTCTACTCTGCTTACTTGGTCGGGGAATGGTAAGAACCCTTGATTATCAATTAAGTCCTTAGCTGCTTTAGTGAGCCTTAACCGTGGCTGTACAATGACTTGAGTTGGTTTACCCGGTTCTTCTTTCAGTCTGTCCAGCCAAGCACCTTGTATCATTGGCTTACCATTTTTATCAACAACAGAATAGTCTTCATAGTTAGCTGCTTCTCCATCTCCCTTGTGTCCGAGGTTATCCTTGACGAATGAACCAAATGATTGTGTGTAACTGCCGAATAAATAGAATGCGATCGCGGCATGAGCCGATCTGAGTTTATGGCTTGAGATTTGCTCTACTCCGTGTGGAGGCTGTAATAGTTCTCCGAATATCTCTCTGACCTTGCGGTTAACTGTGGCATTCTTGCGGCTATCAACCTCAGCGAGTAAACAGTTTTTAATTTCTTTGTTTTCAGCCATCCGACGCAGTTTTAAGAGCGCGTCTACGACCTTCCAGGACTCGATTAAAGTGTACTTGGGATATTCAAACCTATCCTCATCCTTAGTTTTGATTTGTCCCTTGAATTCAACTTGGAACTGATTAAGCTGTTTAATCTCAGCTGTGAGTAATACTTCTCCCAAACGCGCACCAAGCGCAAACTCAATGCCTGTTGCCAGTTCTCGCCAATCATCTGACAAACAGGCACTTTCAATAGCACCTTGAATCTCAGACACGTTGTTGATAGGGGTTAAATTGCGTCGTTGTTCTTGCTTTTTCGTCTCTCCCTTTTCTTTAACATCCTTAAGGAAGTCACGCCCATAGTTCATGTACAACAGGGCTTTATGGTCACGGGTAACATTGCCGTCTTTACCTTTGTACTCGAAACTGTTGCCATCATTTAGTTCTACTGACTCTTGCCATGCTTTAACAGCCTTGCGAACACCAGACAAGTAGGTAACTGCTGAACTCTTCCAGCTATCGGAATCTTCTGGATTACCAGTCTTTTCCACGCAGATCGAACTAAACTCATCTAATTTAGTTTTGCAGTAGCTCTCAATAGAATCGTTTGGGGTAGCTTCAAGACCCTTAAGGAACTCCATCGACCATTCCTTAACCCAGGCTGTACGGACTTCTTTCACAAACTTGATGTATGTTTTTTCAGCCATATTCCCCTCCACCTCTTTTTAACTTTGTACACATATGCTAGCATTAACTTTGTACGCCAGTCAACTGTTGCGTACAAAGTTGTTCGAGCTTATTTTGAAGCGCGACTGCTAGCAACTAGTGAGGTGCGATCGCGCTTTTTACCGTTAAGCTTTGCTTATTGTGCTTCGCTGTTGCGTCATTTCATTTTTTCTTCTATCGCCTTAATAATGAAGTGTAGTTCTGATTCAGATAAGGTAACTTCTCCATTACTGGCTTCAAGTTTTTTGTGAAGCTCTTTAAGTTGCTCGTTATTCAATTCTTGTTTTTTGGAGAATCGATTATATTCTTGCCACGGGAACCACTCTTCTGACCTATTTTGGCTTGGGTAGTTTAGATAGTTGTATTTTCGTACATCAGTATGAGCCATTAATTCAAAAACTCTATCCCAAATCATCGAATGAAATTCAATAAGCTCTCTCAATACTCCTAGTTGAATTCCTTCAAAATCTTCAATCAAGTGAAATTCTAAATAAACTTGTTGCATGATTTGTTGAGATTCGCTTAATTTTTGACCAACTTTGGCAAAGTGTTTTATGGGATTCATATTTTTTCCTTTGAAAGATAGACAGATGGATTTAGATGCACTCTGACGAACTCTCAAATGGTTTTAGGATTGCTTGAATAATGTTGAAATTCGTAAAATTCTCCTTAAATTACTTGGGTTTTTGTTTGAGGCTAGTTTTACGACTTGCCCAGGTCACAGTACTAGTTTTGTGGCTTATCCATTTTTATTTCATTGGCGGGAATTGAATCTTGCAAGAGTTCAGCGATCGCGCCTTTAGTCATTTTGCGATATCCTTCCACCCCCTTAGCCTTTGCCAGCCGCTTAAGTTGCTCGCTTGATAATTCCATCAATTCCATAAACGTGAGTAGATGCAACTCACTATCGGGTTGTGATTCTGGTTGGGGTGCGTCCATCACTGCAACAGCAGAAACATCGATAGTTGGCTGTGTCTCATCACCCCACACATCGTTATTGGTAGGTGCTGGTGCTGGTGTCGGGGGTGTAGGTTCTACAGGGTCAACACTTGCAGTTAGTTGGGGTAGGTCTTCACCGAACACATCATTGATAGCGGTTTTGAATGTGTTGATATCGTCAGGTGAGACTGAAGTGAGCATTTGTAGCGCGGTTTTGACTTGCGCGATCGCAGTTTCACAGGCTGACTCAACACTCATTACAGCCTGTTGGTGGTGCTGAAGTTCCGCCAATTGCGCTTGTAGTGCTGTAATTTGCGCTTGAACTGAATCGATAGAAGATTGAATGGTGGTCAGTGTGTTGTTAAGTAACATGGTTGAGATTCCTTAAACAATGAAGCGAGATTGAATTTTTATCGGGCGTGGGTGCGAGCTTCCTTCGCTCAGCTTTCCTCTTGCCCTCATGTCTCTATTATGCCATAGATAACCGTTGTTAACCACGGTAAACTACGGATTTTTGATGATTGTTACTTATGTTTTTCGACTTAGCCATAATCACAGTTTATCGGTAGTTAACCACGGTTAACTGTGTTAGGGTAGGTGTATATACGCCAATTATGGAAACCACTATGCAAAGAGACAAAAGCGGGAAGTTTATTCCCACTCCCAACGGATTGAGTAAGAAAACAATAGGGTGCAAGTTTGCTCCAGATATCATTGAGCTACTAGAGAAGAAACCAGACAAGAGTAGGTATATTAGGGAATTGGTTTACAAAGACCTTTATGAGTCTGGGGAATTGGAGCGATCGCGCTACGAGGAATTAATCAGTCAGTAAATGAAACCCGGTAAGATACCGGGTTTCGTTTTAAAAATGGTGTCTCCTAATTTATGTAGTACACTTCTATCCCTTGGTATGCGGTTGTTTTAACGTGATGTCGTCATATCCATATTTCCCGACATCTTGTCCCACAGGTGACAGCATAGCTAAGCTTGAAGCCGCACCCAATACTTGTTCTTCCGATACCTCTAGGTATTTCTGCAACTGCTCAAGATTCCTGTGACCGCTTATCTCCTGAATAACCCGTAACGGTATGCCAGCATTGCTCATCTGGGTTAAGGCAGTCCGTCTAAAACTGTGGGTACTCACTCCAGTTATCCCAACTCGCTGGCAAGCCGTTCTTAAAATTCTTGCGGCTGAATCTTCACTAATATGTCCGTCACTCCTGCCTGGGAACAAATAAGTCTTACCCGCAAATGTGTAGTAACTAGACAATATTTCTCTTAAATCTTCTATCACTGGTATAGACCGAGTTGCCAGTTTGCCCTTAGTGTTCGCTTTCCTGAGAATCAGCTTAGGTCTAACCAGTCCTTTGGGTGTGTAGATGTCAGTGGTCAACAGGGTACAAGCTTCACGTATGCGACACGCTGTAAACAGGCATACTCCAAACAAAGTTCGGTCACGGTCAAATACTAGCCCGTGGTTGAAAATTTGCTGTATCTCCTCATGTGTAAGCACTTTAGCCCTACCATGTCGATTGACTTTCATCGCTCAACTGCTGTTGACCCTGTATCAACAGTCTACGGCTAAGTAGGTCACTAAATTTTCTTTATCAGCTACTCAATTAAGTTTTGAGACTAAAACTTGACATTATAAATCACAACTTCTATGTTTTAGGCAGTGTTGACTCAAATCGACACACCTCGCCCGAACCTTGAAAACCGCATAACTTCGTTAAGGTGTGTCGATGGCTTACGCTGTAAGACTTTCAGGCTGCAAAAAAGACCACTTTGGGAAAATTTTTGAGAATTTTTTAGAGGTGTGTCGATTAGGGGGTCTGAAACTCGCTCACAGTAAGGCTTTCAAGAGTGAACTCTTTACACTTCCCTCGCCCCGAAAGGGGATGGAAACAATTTCTCATCCAAAATTTTGATACCGTTTACAGTTGCGCTTTACACTTCCCTCGCCCCGAAAGGGGATGGAAACAAGCAAAGATAGAAGCTGACACTTGCGTTCCATGATTCTTTACACTTCCCTCGCCCCGAAAGGGGATGGAAACACATTAAAACAGCAAACTTTTAGTAATTATTTCGCTTTACACTTCCCTCGCCCCGAAAGGGGATGGAAACTTTTGTAAGCAAATCCTGAAAAATCAAACCTTTTTGCTTTACACTTCCCTCGCCCCGAAAGGGGATGGAAACCTTGAGGGCTTTGCTGCTTTGCGATAATACGGTTTAAACTTTACACTTCCCTCGCCCCGAAAGGGGATGGAAACCCTCGGAATCCAAACCTGTAGAAATGCAACGCAAGAGTGAACTCTTTACACTTACATCACCGCGAAAGGGGATGGAAACGATGTAACTAGAAGCGCTTGTATCAGTTTATTTTGATACTTTACACTTACATCACCCCGCAAGGGGACGGAAACGTGAGCTGTTCTTTGTACTCCTCAAGCTTTGCTTCTACTTTCCACTTACATCACCCCGCAAGGGGACGGAAACGTTATTGACCCAGAGAAAAGCATATGGCTTGTCTGAGGGACTTTCCACTTACATCACCCCGAAAGGGGACGGAAACAACTCTTTGAAGGGGATTTGGCTTTGAGCAGTAGTTAGCACGCCTTTCCACTTACATCACCCCGAAAGGGGATGGAAACCCATGTCTTCTTTCAACACATAGATGACTTTCAGCCTTTCCACTTCCCTCGCCCCGAAAGGGGATTTTATAAGACATGAAAAAGCCCGTATTTTGGTGTTTACAGGCGATTTACTTATGAGAAAACTTTTCGAGAAAGTTATTTCTTTATCTGTAAAATGAAAAAAAGTCCTTTATGTCGAAGGACTTCTATACTCATGATGTGAAACTGGTGGTCTCTCTGGATTGCCAGTTTTTAAATTTGTGGTGGAGAACTACCACCATTTCGGTCACGCAAGTAATTAAGTATTTGATTAACTGAATTACGTAATTCTTGACGGTCTATTGCGGCTTGCTCTGCTAGTGCGTCTACCCTTTGGCTTACAGCAGCTACGTTCTCGGTCAATAGCTGAATGTTGGCTACCAATACATCAATGTTTCCATCATGTTGCTTGATTGTTTCGTCATGTTCAGCTACTTTCTCGCCTACGTTGACAAATAAAGTTTCTAGTCTACTTAAGCGTTCTTCTATGGTTGGTTGATTTGTGGTCATATACAGTTCTCCTTATTTAATAGCTAGTATCGCGTATTCTGACATAACTCCCCATTGCTCACCTCTTAAAATGTAGGTGATTGTAAATCTAGCGATTCTCCCAGTTGGTTGTAAGTTATTGTCGGGGTCTACTTCAATCAAATGGAGAATATCACCTACTTCAAAACCTCTATCATCTTTTCGTATCTCAAAAGTTTTTTCTCCACTGATTACCGCTTCAAAGAATGGTTTCCAAGTTTTTAATTCATGTGTTTTCATAATTCAATTCCTCCATCAAAATCTTCTGGTTCTTCTACATCAATCACAGTAGTTTCAACAGGATGTTTTTGCTCAGTCTGGTCTATTTGGTTTACTGATTCTACAGTGGTCACTGGTTGTTTGCCGTCTAAATACCTTGTGTAAAAGTTGATGGCATCTTCTATAAACTTTGTTACCGGGATGTCTAAGGCTTGTGACCACTGCTCAACCTTGGATTGCTGATACTTTTTAATCCTGATTTTGTCGATAGCCATTAGATAACCTCACTAACCAATCCCATAAGGTTGTCAAATGCACCATTGTCCGAAATCAAGAAACCTTTTTTCTTCAGTGCCACACTCAGTAAGGGGAGTTTAGAACCACCACCAATGATGAGAATTTTGTCACCAGCTAGCTTATATTGCTCTAACTGGTTAGTGACCTCACGTAACTTACACTCAATGAAATCCTTTAACTCTAATGCGTACACTGAATAGAAATTCAAATCCGATTCACCGTAGTAAAGAAGCGCTATCTTATCTCCTGTCTCAGATTTTTTGAACTTCACCCCAGCTTCTATACTCCTGTTGATTACATCTTTACTAGGAGGTTGCTTGATGAGTGCTTTCAGGTCGGAGTTAGCCCCTATCTTCTCAATTAGGTATTCTGCACCAAAATCCTTAACAACTGGCTCACCCACGATTTCTGAGTTAAAGAAACGAGTGATAGACGTGTTGCCACCGCCAATGTCACAGATAGTGACCGCACCGTCTAAGTTTTGACTCTTGAGTGCGGCTATACCTTCTGGGTACACTGCATTAATCTTAATTTGTACCAATACGGGTACACCAGCTAGCTCTACTTTATGGGTACCTTCGTTCTTTCTAATCACTGGTTCATGGCGCTTAATGTCGTTACAGGTTACGGTCACTTCAAAACTCATCTCAGGATTAAGCTGTGGTAAGTGTGCCAGTGTACCAAGAAAGTATTGAAGCCATAGAGACGACTTGCCTGTGTAATCATCTACCAATCGCATAAGGTCACTGCTACCGCTTCTGACCGCTTGAGTACCTACTAGCCAGCAAGTGTTTTTCAAATCTTCCCTCACGCCATCAATATATTTGACGTGACCGGGAATCTTTTCTGAAATGTTGTTCAAGCAGCGAGCGTACCAACTAGGCTCTCTTAGATAGTCGTAGCCTTCGAGATACGCCTTAATCCAATGGTTGCCTAGGTCTATAACCGATTTGAAATGCTTTTTGATTTTAGAGGGCGTTTTTGAGGTGTTTTTTTGACGGGTACTTTTGGGTACAATTACTGTTTTTTCAGTCATTTTAAAATCTCCATATTGTTTACTGGGTAAAGGCTTGAAGCTTTAATTACTGTCATGATAACACATGAAAGAGTTTTTTGTACCCTATTGGGTACATTTTTTCAAAATTAATCTGAAGACTTAATAAGCTGTTCTAGTTTCATCTGTATGTCATCATCAGCTTTATCCATGAAATATAATTTCAATGATTGTCCGTTATTAAACCAAATCTTTGTAAAGTGACCTGGCTTATCTGAGTCGAAACAATTCCATTCAATAGCAACAATGCTATCAATATTAATTGCGTACTTATCGTTGCTAATAAACTGGCTCATGATTTTCTCCTAACATTAATTGAATGAAAAAGTACCAAAAGTACACGAAGTACACGACCTCCCTATAGGGAAAAGTACCGTACCATGTACCGACGCAATACCAAGGGTTTCAGCCATCACGGTACACAGGATGTACCACGGTACGGTACCAAAGTACAGGAAAAGAATTGCAGTACATAGCGCTATCTTTTCCTAGTTACTATTAGTTAATTCTGCTTTTTAGAATTTTTTAACCAAGTTCTACCACAATCAGGATTAACACATTGCCATCTATTCCCTTTAGATTTAGGGTTAGGTGTTTGACAATCGGGACATTTAATATTTAACTCGAAGTCTTTAGTAGTATTAATGTCACCTGTTGTAGTTGCTTCATTTAAAATGTTAGAAATAAGTGAATTTTGAGTATTTGTACTTACTTCAGCCTCTTTCTTGTCCATCACTTCCCAGTAGTCGTAGCTATCGAAGTCGGGTAGCTGAATAAACTTAGGCAGCCCGGTCAGTGGTACGGCTAAGGCAAATCGATAAGCACTTGGGTCAGTGAAAATGTCCAAACCTAATTCCTCATTCTTGCGGTCGCAGTACTCTTGAATCTTGCGGTACTGTTCAAGCAATCGGGTCTTGTCCTCTGGAGCTATGGTTTTTGATTTGTCGATGAAGATACCAGCGTTAGCCCCAATATGCAGTTGCACAGCATTGTTCCAATCAGACCATGACATACCCGGTATGGTGGACGCATCGCAGGCTTGACCGATGTAAATAGCCCCAATGTTTTGATGACTGGCTTGTTTGAGTGAGTAAGTCACTTTATTTCTAAAGTAGTAATAACCACTTTCACCGTTATCTTGAGCAATGGTACTATCCACTTCATCAAAGATGTACAGAATGAAGGGGTGATTACTGGGATGCTTGGTACGTCTATCAAGTTCAGCACACAGTTCTCCCATGCCAATGACGTTATGCTCATGAGATGTCCCACGCTTAGGCATATCCCAGTAATCCTTCTTGCTCCCATGCTGAGGGTCATACAATCTGATTTCCCCTTCTCCCTTCCGAGCTTTCATTATTGCCAGTGCCAAGTTTTTAGCCGTAGGAGACTTGCCACCAGTTGAGCCAGCAGTGATTCTAATCCGTTCCCAGTTCTTAACGTAGGTCTCAAATCTTTCAACAGGAACCCACATCTTATCAATATCCCCCTTGGCTTGCTCTTTCTTAACTGGCTTGCGTAGGGTCACATCAAGAGTCACTGTACTGTGTTGGTAGTTGAAAGTGAACTTAGGTAGTGTGCCCTGTAAGCAGTTTGTGAATGCTGCTAATTGCTCTAGGGTATTCTCAGGTAATAGCTCTTTTTCGGTTAGTCCGGCTGTCCGTCTAGTGGCAAATAATATAGAATACCCTGTCTCATTTTCATCCCATTGGATTACATCAAGCTTGTATTTGTACTGGTCGAAGTAGTACATTGAAATTCTATTTGCAGTCCGAGCATATGTACTATCTCCTACTGCCAGCAATGGTTTTTGAAGTTCGGCTATTTGTTGGTTAAGCTTATCAATCTCTAAGTGTGCTGTTTCTAAATCCTTGAGTAGTGCATCTTTAAGCTGTTTCCATTCGGCATTACTTTCGTCAACTTTTAAGATTAAATCATCAAGTTGTTTGCGTTGAAAGTCTGAATATTCTTTTAAGGTAGCCTTTGCCCGTTCTTTACTCACAGAGTTGATAATTTGGTTCTCTAATTCTTCTTTTCGTTGCTGAGTCGCTGAATTTAGAGAATTACGATATCTGACCCGTACAGCCGAAACATCGTTGGTTATCTGCCAAAAATAATCAAGCATTACATCGTAGGCACTAATGTCTAAATGTTCAAATTTTCTTAGTATGCCATTGCACTTGTCGTAAATGTTCTGAATTTCTTGTAATCGTTTGGCTAAAGCTGGATGTACTGCTGTGAAGTTTTCATCATTCAGTTTACGCTCAATCTCAGCATAAAGAATTTCGAGCGATTCAACTTTAGCTGTAAGACTGTCAAACATGGCTTGCTTAAAGTTGATTAGAAAATCTTCAACTCGCTTATCTTCAGTCTCCAATTTACGATTAATTTCTTGAACCTTAACTAAATATTCAGCCTCGATAGTTTTTACTTTTTGGTTCAAAATTTGAATAGCTGTGTCTCGTTTTTCTATCTCAAAATTGCTCTCATACAAGTGCTTTTCAAGTTGGCGTTCTAGATTAAGTTTTTCTTGCCTGATATCCTCTAAAGTTCTTTTGGCGGTTTCTACTTGATATTTATTGCCCGATATTTCAGACTCATATTTTTGATTAGCTTTTCTGATTTTCTCTTCAGCTTCCGAACCATACAAAGCACCAAACGCAACGCACCCTACTGCTGTTGTACCTCCAGCGACCGCAATAGAAAGAGCAAGTGTATGTTGTATGGGATTGTTACCAGTACGCGTAAAGCTCCAAATACCCCCGCCACACAATAAAAGAGAACCGACTAACACTGCATTGTTCAAAAATCTCTGAGACATAACAACCTCGAATGTTTTTACAAAAAAGGGAGAGTTTTATCCCTCCCTAGATTTTTCGGTTAACTAGTTAACTGGAAATTAGAAACCGGAGAGTAGTTTTGCTTCTAACTCTTGTCGTTTGTACTCGTTTTCGTATTTAGCTGATTCAATCTCAAGTTTCAAGTGGTCTGATTTCGCTGTTTGAAGTTCGAGCTTTTGTTCCCATTCGCGTTTTACTCCAGCAGTGAGCGTCTGTGTTCCTTGAGTAGCAATATTCTGTTGTGTCAATAACTCACGGTCTTGAGTAAGTCTCGATGCTTCGGTGTCACGAGCTACCTCAGCACGATGGAAAGTAACAGCTTTGCGTTGATTGTGTACGCCTTCAGTGTGGTATTCAATGACTTTACCCTCAACTTTGCGATGCTCGATACCTAATTGCATTACATCTTGTTCAAGTTTCTTTCTATCTATCATGACGCCGATTTCATTACGCTCTCGCTGTATTGCTAATCGGCGTTTTACAGCTTCAGCGTTACTAATTCCAGAAACATATCCTGGAACCTCAGCGCTACCCGTGGCAACGATACCTGCAAAATCTACTGGAGTGCTGGGGGATACTGTACCGTTGTTAGTTGCTTGAACTGAAGCCGAAGCTGTATTAACAATGGTTCCTACAGTCTGTTGTGTTGTTGCTGGAACAAAGTGTGCTGCAACCTTAGCACGGGCGTTGTTATCAGCTTCTTGATATTCCGGTAGAGTATCAAAGCCTTGTGGTACATCAGGGTATGGTGTTTCGTTAGCGCTAGCAGTAGTTTCAGTCTCAGCAACACGTTTAGAACCAGTTAGCCCGCCTTTTTTACCACGTGTTTTAGGTTCTAACGAAGCTCCAGTTACAGTTCCGGTTTTTGATTTCTTCAATGGCATAATATTGATATCCTTTGTGTTTTTGATGTTTGCAGAGGGTGTTAGAGTCGGGTTTTGTTTCGAGACTTGCCCGACTTTAGCTTTAGAACGCAATATCAAGGAATACAGATATTGCAAGCGTTGAGAGCGATACAGCAAGGATTTTAATTGTCAACATTGACTGGGGAGAAAAATTTGTTAATCGGATAGACCACTGACCGGGCATAACCGCAAAAGGGAGTAAGAGCGTTACCACAGGTGAATGATGCAGCATAAGAGCCAATCACAAGCAATACAGCGAATAAAGCCGAAGTATTGAGAATTGCATTCGCTTGTGCTGGAAAAGTTAGGTTAAGCTTGCGATGTTCTAGTTCTCGTGCCTCCTTAGCTTGTTTGATTTCCTCTAACATCTGAATAGCTTGAGTCAAGTTAATGATTTTTTGTTGGTTTGGATTAGACAGTCGAACCTCACGGTAGAGTTCAGCTTTCAACATCCGAAGTTTTTCGTCATCGCTGATAAGTCCTAAAGAGGCTGATTCATCGTTCCATTCTTTGTGGCGCTTAAGCATATCGTCAATCTTGTCTAGTGAGCCAAGGACGGTGTTTTCAATGTGTTCGCCAAAGTTCATACAGTCTCCTTAACTGGTTGATTTGGTTCGAGTAGTTTGAGCCTGTTTGTATATGTGCTGTTGTCCAACCTTGAAATAGCTTCTTGCATAGCTTCTAGAGAATTAAGCTTGGCAAGTGTTCGGCGTATGATTGGTTTGATTTCTGCATCCATATCAAAAAGGGCATCCTAAATAATAATCACGTTGTTTTTCTTGTGGAATGCCATAAGCACTTAAGTAAGCCACCCAGACTTCATCAGGTATGAAAAAGTCTAGTTCAAGGGAATGAATGTAAATGAATCCCTGGATAAGTCCAAAGTCGATTATGAACCGACGGGCTTTTGAAGACTTCCAGATACGAGGGTAGAAGCCAAAATCAATTAACTGGGATGAATGGAGCAATGCCCAAAGGTAGCACTTGAAGTCATTATTTTTATGCGGGAATGGTTGCAGCATGGTTAAAAGCTCGTGTTGGTTAACTCTGCAATACGTGCATCTATATAAATGTCTCGCTCTGATACTGTAGGGAATGACATAAGTAGGGTGAATACTTTTAAAGCCCGTTCACCTACAAATGACGCGATTACATCCCCTTCATCGTTAATAATTTCAAGGTCTGAGCCTTGACTGGAATAACGGAAGTCAATTTCATAGTGAGGAATCACAAAGAACTTTGTTGTCATAGTTTCATGCATTTAGTTCAAGATGGTCACTGGCTGTATGTCTAGCAGTCGCCTCTGCTGTGTTTTTGTCCCATCTACGCCTATTGTACACTGTTAACAAACAATTGACAACTGTTAACAGGCAATTTACACTAGGATTAGAGTAAATAGGTAAAAATATGGCTAATACATTACAAATGCAGATTAAACGAACTATAGAAG
Organism: Scytonema sp. UIC 10036; assembly: GCF_009725235.1. The sequence goes on along the minus strand of NZ_WJFC01000194.1, from coordinate 9,057 downwards.
TTATTGGGGAGTTTCCAGGGATAGGACAGAAAATAAGGAACGCCAGAGAATCGGACACGCGATCGCTGTCACAGATATGCAGAGAGTGTGGAATTAGTAGGACGTACTGGTACCAGCTAGAGAATGAGAATTTACTCGCGCCAGCTACTGAAGAAATTATCAGAAAAATAGAAAAGGTTTTGTCAGTTGATTTGGGAGTGAAATTTGATAACTACAAACACGATTGAGTATTTATACTTAAAAATAAATGGGAGAGGGAATGCATGAAAATAAATATGTAACAAATTATTAAGCACTGCGACTACAACTGTCACAGTGCTACAGCTATAAAGCTTGATATTCCGTTATTCGTGTAGCACGTTTTCATCCGGCTGCTACGCTTAACAATTCCAAGTGTCACAGTGCCGCAGATAGAAGCGCGATCGCACCTCAACGCGTGTATTATTGTTTGCCTCTACTACACGTAATACATAATGCTATAGTAGACACACCAAGCATTCCAGCGATCACAATCAAAAAAAATATGCTACATTCTGACTTATGGGACATCGGTGTCCAAAAAGTTGGAATACTTTAAGTAGAGACAAACAAAAAACTATGCGTACAACGAAAGAAGAGAAAATCACTTTCAGAGAACCAATCAATATTGATGTAGCTGCGGAAGCTCGAAAGCGAGGCGTAACCAAAGCCACACTAGCCAGAAATGCTTTGTTACATTTCTTGGCAAACAATCAAACAGCAGTATAATTCATTTTGAAGCGCTTCACGTCCCCAAAAAAAAGATGTTGCCCCACGTGAACGCAAGACAACCAAAAAACTTTGCAATTTATTTAAAAATTTATCTTAACTAAGCTTACCGCTTTTTTAGGGTAATCGCAAATGTAGTAAGGGATTTTATAAGAGGGCAGCACTGAAAAGTAAACTCATTCTCAGTGCTAAACATGACTTGGAAACAATTCGATTTATCAGAAATTGACGAAATGGTTAGACAATCTAACTATTTTAATTCTAGCAAAAATAGGCGCGATCGCACTTGCTGGCTTAAGTTTCATGCTGAGCGATTAGGGCGTGAGAATGGTCTCAGTGAGCAGCAGATTAAGGAAGAAAGCGATTTTATCTTCAAAGCTTACAAAGGATTTGTAAGAAAATTTAGATCGCAAGGAAGGTTTAGCGAGGCTGAAGCCTTAGAAGATTTGCTGATTTTGCGCGATCGCGCTTACTTCGAGGCTGAGGGGCAAGTTCCGGATTCTGTTCGGTTAAACATCGCCAAGTACGCAGGTTTCATGAAGGGGGCAAATAAATGAGCCTTTATGAAAGACCGATTCCAACCAGCCGCAATAATCCTTGTCCCATTTGCGAAAACATCAAGGGCGATTGCCGGATACTTTCAGAAGTAATCTTCTGCAAATCTTACAGCGATGTCCGTAAGGGTGAAATGGTGCTTGGTGCGGATGGATTTAATTACACCTGCGTTAAGGAATGCGGCACTGGTCACACTGCTACTTTCAAGATTGATAATTCTAAAGAATGGACGGAAGAACGCAAGCTTGAATGGGAAGCGCGGAAAAAGCAAAGGGAGGAACAAGCGCGATCGCACCAAGAAACCTTAGCTAAGCAGTCCTTGCCAGCAAGTGAGCGTCACAAATTATATTCTGAGATTCTTGACCAACTCCCCTTAAACCAAGAAACCTTAGATGATTTAAGGGGGCGTGGCTTCAGTGAACAGGACATCATTGATAGTGGCTTCAAATCAATTACCAAATTTCAGCCATTAGGAAAGTACTACCCCAGTAATCTACCCGGTGTCGGCGGACAGGGGACTAGCTTAAGCAATGCTTATGAAGGCTATCTCTGCCCTATCCGCGATTGGGAGGGACAAATAATAGCGGCGCAAGGTCGCGTGTTAGGGCTTAACGATGGCAATAAATACAGGTGGCTGTCCAGCCAGAAGAATCCGTGCCACATCTATATAGATGGCGAGGCTGAATTACCCTTAGCTGTATTCAAGCCTGATTCCCCTAGCACGATCGCGCTCTGCGAGGGTGTTGGTGCTAAGCCATTTTTAGCTAGCCGAAGGCTGAATGCGATCGTGCTTGGTTCGGCTGGGGGTCAGTTTGCTGGTTCGCCTAAGCAGCTAGAGAGCTACCTTAACAAGGCTCACGAGTTGTTAGGGGGAGATAAGGTAATCAAAATTTTCCCTGACGCTGGGGACGCTGGTAACGGTGATGTGGTCAAGCGCTGGCGTAGAACCTGTGACTTGCTTAGAGAACTTGGCTGGACTATTCAAGTTGTTTGGTGGTCGCAACTAACTAAGCAACAAGATGATATTGATGAATTGCCTGTTGAGGACTTGGCAAATATCAACTACATCAGCACCGATGAATTCTTCAATTTGGCTGATATTCAGTGCAAGCGAGTAGCTAGCCAGAAGAAAGAAAAAGAATCGGCAGAGGAAAAAGATAAGAGATTTGAAGAACTGAAAGCAGCTAGGGACAACTTAACCAAATTTGACGACAACGAAGATATCATTGTTGTCCATGAGCAACATCAAGAAACCCTAGCACACCTAATTAAGCCAGAGGTAGTCAATGGTGTTGTTGCTTTCCCCGGTGTCGGTAAATCGAAGCTGGCAAGAGAATTATCAAAAGATGCAGACACACTCATTGGCTGGTCTCCCAGAATTAGCTTGGCTCGTGAATCTGCTTCAAAGCTGTATGATACAAGATGCATCAATGATTTAGGAGAGAATGAGGACGTTAGTGATTACAAAAAAATCACTTTCTGTAGTCCGTCTGCGCCAAGAATTGACCCTCGAATTCTTAGCAAAAATCCTAAAACTTTAGCAATATGGGATGAGTGCGACCAAATTTTTAATTTCAACTTCAGTCCTTTATGCAACAAAGATGGGCAAAGACCGTTGGTGTTGTCTACCCTTATAGCACACCACCAAGCAACGCTAGAAGGGGGTGGTACTCCTTTGTACATGAGCGCTGATTTGACTAAGAAGGAATGGGATTATATTAAAGCTATCTCGCCAAAAGATAGCAAGTTTCAATTAATTAAAAACACCTTCAACTATCCCAAGCCAGCAATCAAGGTACATGACGCTAGCTCACCTGAAGGATTGGTGGGAAAGCTGATTGAAAAACTAAAAGCGGGAATCCCAACATTCTTGATGGATGATTTAAGAACTGGGGTGATGGGATGCCAATCAGTTACGGAATATGTTCGCCAACAATTACCAGAACTCATTGATGAAATTCTAGAAATTACGGCTGACACTCAAGCCGATCCAAGAGTTGTAGAATTTTTTAGTGATGTTAATTTGTACTCTCAAAAGTACAAATTAATTTCTTGCTCTCCTAGTGTCATCAGTGGTATTTCACTGGTAAACGGTAGGTTTAAAGATTCAGTTTTTGCTTTTGTGAACGGGATTCTACTTGATACCGAAGTCAAGCAATTCCTGAACAGAATTCGAGGGGCTGAAGACATCTATTTATGGGTGGCTGAAGTTGGCTTCATGCCATCCGGGCTTGATAAAGATGACATTACCCCAGAGCGAGTAAAGGATTATTTCGAGCGCAATTATCGCCAAAATTTCACTCATTTACTCTCGTTTAATGCTGAGTACAAGCCGATAGAAAAAAGCTGGTCAAGTCCACACTTCGAGTTGTTCTGCAAAAACACGGCTTACCGTGTAGCTACGATGCAATTCTTGAAGCGGTTCACATTAGAGCATTTACAAGAAAATGGTTACACCATTGAATTAGTTGACTTTTGCCCAGAGGGAGGCACCAAGCAAATTGAAGATAAGCTTAAGGCTGTGTGGGGTAGCATTGAAATCGGACAAGCTGAAGCGGTAGCTAATGCCCGATTTTTGAATGAAAACGAAGTACAGCTAGTAGAGGACGCTTTCAGATTGCAAACAGCAGTAAATGAAGATTTGAGGTTAGGTTATCTCAAAACAAAGATGCGCGAGTACTTTGGTCAAGAGTTGGCGGAGACTATTAAATTCGAGCATAAATCGGGGGTTGAGTTAACCGGATATGCAGCGTTAATGCTTAGGAATAAAGCAGGTCGTTATTATCGCCAGCTTGAAAATTATTACCTATTGCAGCAAGATATTGCTGAATCAATTGAAAAAGATTTTTCAATAGAAGCTAAACAATCTAAGATGGGTGATAGATTTGCAGGTGATATTCGCTGGAGCGCTAGAAAGAGATTTGCTCGTGAAAAGATAGGCATTAAATCATTGCTAATTCCTGAAAAATGGCAGACCCCAAATGATATTCAGCCAATGTGTGAAATGCTGAAGAAGTACCCGAAGCAGACTAAAGATGTCTTAGGCTTCAATCCTGAAAGCATCACCAACGGGCAAATACTAGCACAAGTTTTTGACCAAATAGGGATAGGGATTGATAAGAAAGAGGTCAAAGTTACGGTTGAGGGTGAAGGCGAAAAGGGCAAAGGCAAGAAAAAGAGAAGTAAAATCTACCATTACCGAATCAATCAGGAGGATTACAAACTAGCTGAGATGTACTGTAAGTACAAAGCTGAAATTAAGGAACAAAAAGAACTTGAAAAGCTGGAGCGTGAGCAACAACAATTGCAGAATGTTGGTAATCTGGCAACCAAGATTGCCAACACACACACCAAAGATGAGTACGAAGCGCTTAAGAGATTTGTAACCCTACAACAACTGGAGACAGCGCTTAAGTTAGTGCCTAATAGTGTACGCGATCGCGTTAACTCTTGGTACACAGTTAAAGAAGTCTTGGCAACTCAGGATGCATTACCGGGATTGGGAATTGAAAGCGCTGAAATAGTCAAAGTGGAAATTTCGGAAGAAGTCACAGCTAATACTAAAATTGTGGAAGCTATCGAAAGTAAGCCTGTAAAAGCTGAGTCCACCAAGAAATCTAATACCATTTCTCTTGCTACTTTGGCTAAGAAAATCATTGATTCGGATACTTGGGCAAGCCATGAAAAACTATGGCGGTTAGGTCAAGAGTTTGGTGCATCTACAGTTGTAAAAGCTTTTGAAGGCTACCTTGCAGTTTGCTCAAAAGATTCCCATGAAATCAAAAAACAGCAGATGGAATGGGTTTCTGGTTGTGTAAAAACCAGCCACATTGATTCTGTTGAAACACTGCTCAATGAATTGGACTTATCCAAAAACTTAGAACAATCAACAGATCTTGTTTATCGCCATTACTCATTAATAGAAAATCATGTAAGCGCTTCTGAAGCTGAGGTTACATTTTCAGAAACTATCGAAACTTGCGAATGGCTTACACTAAGAGTAAGAAAGCAATTGGAGGAAATCTTTAAATCAATGCAAGCTACAGCATTGGCTTCTTATGATATAGATTTCTAAAGTTGCAGCTATCAGTTATCAGTTGCCATCTACCATTTATTTTTATTAGGTCAAAGTAATGAATTTAAAACAAAGATTAGTTAGAAACTTGGTGCAAAGCAAGCAACACAAACCACAAAAATTACTAGTACAACTGTGGGCGGAACTACAGGAATTAGAAATACTCACAGAGGGGATGGTTAAAGAAACAAAACAATTGTGTAAGCTTGAACGAGAAACAACACAAAGAATACGGGCTGAGATGGAAGCGAGATCGCACCAGTCCGCAATCGTATATGCACCTCACCAGCCGGAACCTCAGCCATTAAGTACAGCGCAAATCTTTGAGGCTGCTAAAAACCATCAGGAGTGGGAACGGTTAATGAAAGATTTGACACCACAACTTAGAGAGATGGAGGCACAGTACTTTGGCAGGTAGTTGGTCTGAGGAAAGGAGGCAGAAAGCCAGGGAACGGATAATGGCAACTCGTCCCTGGTTGAAATCTACAGGGGCTAAGTCACGCTTAGGGAAGGCTATATCAAGCCGGAACCGAACAAAACACGGACGCAGAATGAAAGCCCCCTCAACGATATTTGATGAATTGGCTATAGTTCTTATTTTCAATTCAACCGAACTAAAGGAAATTCATCCGAACTAATAGATTAGTCTAAATCGGGAGAAGCATCTACTGCCGTCATTTCTAGCAACTCATTTAACCTCTCTGTTGGCAAACCAGCCTCAAGCTTAAGCGTAGCAAGTGCGTTTATGGCTAGTTGTCGAGCTACAGTGTCTTGAGATTTCTGCAATATATCAATTAAAAATTGTTTAAGAATCTTGTTTTGTAAAAAGATGTCACCCTCTTTAGAAACCTTAGAGGCTGTAACAGCTAGCGTACTGGCAGTACTGGAGATATTAGCTATTTGCTGTAAGTTAACGCCCCCTAGCAGCCGTTTGATTTCCAGTAAATCGTCTTCGCTTAATTCTCCGTTTTCACACAATTCCTCTGCTAGTTCAATGATTCGCTTAAAGCTGGCTTTTAGCTCTACATCTCCAGAGAGCAAGCTAAGCAACCTGCAATGAACATATCTAAAGTTAGCAAGTAGTATATCGCTAATCTCGCAGGACACTAATTGCTTATAATTTTCTAAATCTTTGCCCTGAAGAGCTTCTAAGTATAGGTTATTGATTTTTGAGCGCTTTTTAGTAGCCATAAAATTTAATAGATGTATTAACGTATTACATCTATCTTAATAACTTTACTTAATACTCTGTTTTTAGTAGTCAAAGGGTGCATAAATCACATAAACATGAAAAACTCGCTATAAAATCACCTAATTATCAACTTTCTACACCTTTTAGCTTCTTTGATTACATTTGGATTAGCGGTAAACATTTGAATTCCTGGCACTGTTACATAATCGCCATCATCAGTAATAATCTTGGTCAATGATTCCTGTTTCATAGATTCAAGAATAAACAGGTCATAGCCATCCAAGCACTGAGTACTAAACCGAGTAACAGCAGCATTTACCGTAGCTTTATCAAGCGTTAAATCAATTTGGACACCATAAACACTCTCAACCTGATTCCAAACAGTTTGTACTTGAGAAACAACCTTTGCTCGTTCTGATGGATAATTATGACGGTATTCTTTATTATTAACAAAACTGTAAGAGGACAACTTTTTTTCTTCTTTTTCAATAATATGGGCTAATTCAGCTAGAGACAATCCGGAACAGCAAAGAGTAGCACCAGCTTCAATCGTATCTGTTATGTAGTTTGAATAAACACTTTGATAAGCAGTAAGAGACGAACTCGCTGGGGGATATGTTAGCCAATACCATACATTGGTATCAACAAAAAAAATATCCCCTGTTTGAGGACAGTCAGATCCAATATCAATGACATACGCCTGTACGTTGTAGTTAAGTGCCATTAAGAACAGAGAGATTGTTCCAAAATCATTTCATCTACGGCTTTACGATAATTCTCATTCGAGTAATAACGTAAAGCGTTCTCAATTACGTTGTCATAAGTCTGTTGACCAATAGGACTTAGGTGAGATACAACCAGAAGCCGATCCAGATCTTCGGGTTTAATATCACGTAGCAATTGACCAACAGCAAAATTAAAAAATACTGACAATAATCTTCTTACGCCAGTAAAATCTAGTTCTACTGACTTCCCTGCTTGCAACTGGGGATGAATCAAATTATAGATTTGCTGTCCAGCTTGCTGACTCATACAGTTTTCGCCGATTAGCTCGTAAACCTTGTATTTCATGGCTTCAAGCTCCTTAAAAGAACAATTGTACTAAAACAATAACTCATTTTGTATAAAGTTATGGTAATTTACGTCGCATTTAATTGTGATATTTATTAAGGTTCCCTCAAAGTAAGTGGGTGCGCTTTGGTAGATTTCTTGGTTTGAGTCAATTAAAGCATAACCGTCGTGACTATAAAATTCTATTTTACCCTGTTTACTCTTGACAAATTTTTTTAACGAGTCAAGACCAATACCCCCCGGTATTCCGCCACGTCGCGTTGTCTTACCGGGTTGAAATGCCCAATCCAAAGCATCTTGAGCCAACATACTAGGTTTTTGAAGAAATTGCCGTACTTTTGCCGGAATACCAATACCAAAATCAATCACTGTCAACTTTAGTATATTCAAGTTAGGATAACGCTGTCCGCAAGTAAATATACCTATATCAGATACTGCGTGTTCAAAAGCATTACTATAGATTTCAAGAACATTCTGGATAATCTCATCTTTGATAGTCTGACTTACTTCTACCCAGTCGCGTCCAAGCCATTTTTTATCCAGGTAGTTTAAAATACCATTAAGGTTGTCGTTCAAATCTTCTCTGTAAGGAACAGAATTACCTTGCCAACCTGGCTGATTTTTTTCAAAGGCATATATAAAACCATTTTCAGTCAAGTTCAATCTGATACCATTTTGAAGTGTATCCCAAGCAAAATTGACTTGACCACCACCACTTTCAATAAGTCGAGCTAAGCCACCTAAAAATGCTACGGCGTTTTGGCGGAGAAATTTACATCCTGAAAAATCAAAGACAACTTGAGGTTTGTGAATTCCTCTAACTTGTTGCCAAAGTCCAAACATACGAATAAAGTCTGTCTTATCATCGTTGAGGGTTGGGACTTTGAGAATGATTGTTACTGGAGTACTGACAATAGAAGACACTGAACGATTCTAAATCTTATAATCGGGGACTGAGTACAAATATACTTTAACTCTCACTAAATTTTTTATTAAACTGTTAGTACTTCTTTTGTTACAACTTTCATCAGTTTCTCGCTACAAGTGTTATTTAATGGCTGATAGCGAGAACTCAAGTTTTCTACATTCTGAAAAAAGATTCTAAAAGGATTTACTTAGATAACCAAGCTATTCGTAAAACCTCAAGAGCTAACTGAATTTTCTTTGCTTCACCAGAAGTAGAGAACCCACCAGAATCACTTGCGTAAGCATTTCCTTCTGGTGAGTTATAGTTCATAGCATTTTTTACAATTCTGGCAGCTTCATCGGCTGCTAAATAAAGTGATTTTTTTGCCAGAGACTGAGCTTCATTAGCATTTAAAGAATCGCCCATAATAATCTATTTTCTTTGCTACATTAGACGCTTTTATAATTCCCACATGGTTATCAAAACTAACATCGCCCCCCTCCCCTACTC
>NZ_WJFC01000193.1 GCF_009725235.1 Scytonema sp. UIC 10036 | reverse complement strand
CCCTGCCCCCCTGCAGCCTCAACCCAACATTTTAAGGTGGATGTGGTAGTAGGTTGGGTTGAGGAACGAAACCCAACATTTACAGACATTTGTTGACCTAATTAACACCAATACATTACAGGTACAAGTTTTAGAGGATGTTTTAAAAGTGATTGACTGTGATTTTCATCACATTATTACCCCCCTTAATCCCCCCTTATAAAGCTATCCATTACCCGGATCTTTCTCAACATTTACGAGAGTAATCACTCACGTTTTTTCTAACCCTGATTCGTTCGTTGTTCATTCTCAATAAAAATAGAATTTTTGCGAGAATAATAAATGCTATTTTGTCAAGTCTGGTGAAAATCTCAGCGTCCAGAATGGATTGTAGGCAAGGGTTTCAAGATTGTAAAGAAAGATGTGACTAATGTATAGCCTTTATAAGGGGGGATTAAGGGGGGTAAATATGACTTGTGTACACCACCGTAGCTTCTTGTAAAGGGGAGGGAACCGGATTTCTCTTATTTCCCCCAATCCATCGGGGGGACTAAGGGGGGTAATAATGTGATTAAAATGACAACCAACCACTTTTCAAACAACCTCTAAGACTCAAATTAAGATAGACCGCTTCGCCGCATCAGTAGGAGACATTAGGAAGTGGACTTATATAAAACGACAAAAGTGGCTCTTGTTAAAGACCACTTAGAAAAAGTATGAAGGATAAAGGATGAAAACTTTTAACTTTATCCTTCATACTTCTTTATGCCGATCGAACAACAAATCATTATTAAAGAAGCGACTGTATCAGAAGACTTCCTCATTGCCAAGCATTTTTATAGAATGTGGTTAGATCTGGGGGTTCCAGAGGATGCGATCGCTCCCGATTGGTTAAATATTACCCTTGAGTTTGTAGAGCAAGCACGTCAAGAGTTATCCTATAAAGCTTTTGTAGCAGAGATTGAAGGTGCAGTTGTTGGTTCTACCAGTTGTCAACTTTATAGCGGTCTTTACCCAAACATTATCAAGCAACAACACCGCAAATATGGATATATTTGGGGCGTTTATGTTGAACCTTCATATCGCAGACAAGGAATTGCCAAGCAACTGACAACTCAGGCGGTAACTCATTTGAAAGAGATTGGTTGTACGCGGGTACTTCTCAACGCTTCTCCATTAGGAAAACCAGTTTATGAAAGTCTTGGTTTTTCCAGCAGTAATGCCATGCAATTAGATTTGTAAATTTTTTAGAAAAGTCGGTACTGTCCACACTACTTCGTTTTTTGGTAATTGGAACATACATTTATGACGACGTTAAATAATCATAGCGATAAGCCGGGTAATGCTTGCGCCAAGGGCGAGCGCGAACAGTTGACTGTTACAAAACGCAATCAAATTAAGCGGGTACCGCAACGCGGTCATTACGAATCTCAGGTAATCCATGAAATTTTAGATGAAGGATTAGTTTGCCACGTAGGGTTTGTTGTCGATAATCAACCCTATGTTATTCCAACTGCTTACGGTCGAGTTGGAGACAAACTTTATATCCATGGTTCCCCTGCAAGTCGTATGCTTCGTTCTTTAATTCATGGTGTGGAAGTGTGTGTCACAGTGACTTTACTAGATGGGTTAGTTCTAGCACGATCTGCATTTCACCACTCTATGAATTACCGTTCTGTCGTCATATTTGGTACGGCGACTCTAGTACAAGATAGACAACAGAAGTTAGAAGCATTGAAAGCTTTTACAGAGCATATTGTACCGGAACGATGGGCAGAAGTACGGCAGCCTAATCGTCAGGAATTAGACGGGACTTTAGTGCTTTACTTACCTATAACAGAAGCGTCTGCTAAGGTGCGGACAGGACCACCAAAAGATGATGAAGCTGATTATGCTTTACCAGTTTGGGCTGGTGTTTTGCCTTTAAAACTAGTTACAGGAGATGCAGTTCCAGACCCACATTTGGATATCGAAGTGTCTTTACCAAGTTATGTGCAAAAATACACAAGATAGCTACATTTGTAGACGCGCTGTTTCTGAAATCAGTTACGTAACACCTAAGTAGAAGCCTCAATAATTGACACAAATTGCGTATCATCTAACCGATACGCAATTGGCATATTTCGGTAAATTATAAAGTCATTATAGCCTTTCTCAGGCTAATGAGGTACACCCCCCTTTCATCCTCCCGAGGCATCGGGGGGACAGAGGGGGGTAATTTTTGTACATAACATAAATAAACTTCCGGACTCAGTCTTTCAGTAGCAGAAAGTGTATTTAATTACTTTCTATTACGGGGCTACTTATGAATCACCCTGCGACAACCTCATGGCATGAAGTCCGCGCTGCATTTCAAAAAATTTGGGGTTATGAAGACTTCCGCCCCCCGCAGGGAGAAATTATTCAAAGTTTGTTGGCTAAAAAAGATGCACTGATTATCATGCCTACAGGTGGGGGGAAATCTATTTGTTTTCAGTTACCAGCATTATTACAAACTGGACTCACGCTCGTAATTTCCCCTTTAGTAGCGCTGATGGAAAATCAAGTACAGGAATTACGAGAACGTAACTTAGCAGCTGCTCTTTTACATGGTGAATTGCCATCGTTTGAAAAACGCAAGACTTTGCAAGCTGTGGAAAAACAACAGTTGCGGTTGCTTTACCTATCACCAGAAACTTTACTCAGTCCAGCTGTATGGGAAAGATTGTGTAAACCTGAACTGACCATTAATGCCCTGATTTTAGATGAGGCACATTGTTTGGTGCAGTGGGGAGATACTTTTAGACCTGCTTATCGAAGATTGGAAGCCGTCAGATTTGCACTCCTTAAATCTAAACCAGTGGGAACAACGATCGCGATCGCTGCTTTCACTGCTACTGCTGACCCCACCGCCAAAGCAACAATTCAACAAGTCTTACAATTACACGAACCAACAGTTTTTTGCGTTAATCCTTACCGTCCCAATATTAACCCCTCTGTTCGCATAGCTTGGACGCCTAGAGGGAGAAAGCAACAGATTTTGAAGTTTCTGAAAGATAAAACACAACAAAGTGGGTTGATTTACGTTCGGACAAGGCAAGATAGTGAAGATTTAGCTGCATGGCTGCAACAGATGGGTTACTCTACCACTAGCTATCATGCAGGGCTGGGTGCAGAAGAACGTCGCGCTGTAGAAGCAAAATGGCTGAGTGGAAAAGTATCGTTTGTGGTTTGTACGTCTGCTTTTGGTATGGGTATCAATAAGTCTGATGTGCGTTGGGTCATTCACTTTCACTCACCCTTACTGCTATCAGAGTACGTGCAGGAAATTGGACGTGCGGGAAGGGATGGTAAACCAGCCGTAGCGCTGACTTTGATAAGTGAACCTACGGGATGGTTAGATCCGGAAGACAAACAAAGACAAAAGTTTTTTGAGCAGAAATTGCGATCGCTTCAAAACTCTGCACAGCAACTGATGAAAAAATTGCCTTCTACTGGTGAAGTGGCGACAATCACACGACAATTTCCCGAAGCTGCGATCGCACTTTCTTTACTGCACGGTAACGGTCAACTCAAGTGGATTGACCCATTCCATTATACAGTTCTTCCCGGTACAAAAACTTCACCCATCACACAATCAGGTGCGACCAAGCAGATGAACCAGTATCTTCTCTCTAGGCAATGCCGTTGGGGATTCTTATTGAACGCTTTTGGTTTTAACCAAGAAGCCAACTGGCGTTGCGGACATTGTGATAATTGTTGTAAATAGCTAATGGCTAATTGCTAATTGCTAATAGTTCATTACACGTTACCATTAGCCATTAGCCATTAGCCATTAGCAAATAATTAAAATTGCTTTAAGAAACGTAAGTCGCTAGCGTAGACGCGGCGAATATCATCAATTTGATGGAGTACCATGGCAAAACGTTCTACCCCAAAACCCGCAGCAAAGCCAGTATAAACTTCTGGATCGTAGCCAACAGCTTTAAGTACATTCGGATCGACCATTCCGCAGCCCATGACTTCCAACCAGCGACCATTCCATTGCAAATCAACTTCTGCAGAAGGTTCTGTGAAGGGAAAATAGCTGGCGCGGAAGCGAATTTCCACGTCTCCAAACATTTCTTGTAAAAATACTTTTACAGTTCCTTTAAGGTCGGTAAAGGTTAATCCTTCATCGACTGCTAAAAGTTCTATCTGATGGAAAACGGCTGAGTGAGTTGCATCGACATTATCTCTCCGGTAAACACGTCCGGGAGCAATAACTCGAATGGGTGGTTCCTCGGTTTCCATGTAATGAATTTGTACTGAGGAGGTATGAGTCCGCAGGAGATTTCCATCAGGCAAATAGAATGTATCCTGCATATCGCGGGCTGGGTGATCGGGTGGAGTATTGAGCGCTTCAAAGTTGTAGTAGTCTGTTTCCATCTCCAAACCGTTGGCTACTGTGTAACCCATACCCACAAAGATGTCTATCGCTCTATCAATTATCCCATTCAGCGGATGGACGCGACCTAGAGGACGGTAGATTCCTGGCATTGTCACGTCGAGAGTTTCAGCATCTAGCTGCGCTTGAATTTGAGCTTTTTCTAAGGCTGCGAGTTGCTGGTCTAGACTCGCTTGTAGGGCATCTTTTACCGTGTTTGCGATCGCCCCAATTTTTGGTCTTTCTTCTGCACTCAGTTGACCCATACTTCTCAACAGCGCCCCTAGCTGACCTTTCTTACCCAGGTAGCTGACTCTTAGTTCCTCAAGGCGTTCTAGTGTATCGGCGGCAGCGATTGCCTTTTCTCCTTCCTCTTGCAGTGCTAAAAGTTGAGCTTCTAAATTGTTAGTCATTTGTTATTTGTCATTTGTCATTGGTCATTTGTCATTGGTCATTTGTCATTGGTCATTTGTCATTGGTCAAAAGTTATTTGCAAAGAACGAATGACGTTAGTATGGCATCCACGAGCAAAGACAGCAGTCAAAGCCAAACTGTTGTTTTCTAGCACCCAGGACTAAACTATTATATGAGATTCTTGCTTAATCAGTGACCAGTAACCACTAAAGATGACAGGCGAGACGCCTCTTCTACACCACTAACAACTAACCACTAACAACTAACCACTAACCATGAAACTACTAATTAGTAATGATGATGGTATTTCATCTCTAGGTATTCGTACTCTTGCCAACACCTTAGCGGAAGCAGGTCACGATGTAAATGTAGTTTGCCCGGATCGGGAACGTTCCGCTACCGGACATGGGTTAACGCTACACCAGCCGATCCGCGCCGAAATCGTGGAATCTCTCTTTCATCCAACTGTCAGGGCTTGGGCTTGTGATGGGACTCCTTCTGACTGTGTTAAATTGGCTCTGTGGGCTTTGCTGGAATCACCACCCGACTTAGTTCTTTCTGGCATTAATCATGGTGCCAATTTGGGAACTGAAATTCTCTACTCTGGTACTGTGTCTGCAGCAATGGAAGGCTTAATTGAGGGTATTCCCAGTATCGCCTTCAGTCTTGGTAGCCGCAATAGTCTGGATTTTCAACCCTCTGCTGACTTTGCCAAAATTTTAGTAGGGCAAATTGAGAAAAACCCCCTGCCGGAGTTGATGTTACTTAATGTCAATATTCCTCCTGTCAAATGGGAAGAGATTGCCGGCGTGAAGCTTACCCGTCAAGGCGTGCGACGTTATGTCGATGTTTTTGATAAGCGGGTCGATCCTCGTGGGAAAACTTATTATTGGTTAACTGGTGAAGTTTTGGAGGACGTTGAACCACCCATCGGTTTGAATGTTTCTCAGAATATACCTATTGATGTTCGCGTTATCCGTGAAAACTATATCAGTATAACACCTTTGCAATACAATCTTACCTATGCACGAGGTCTTAGTGAGTTATCTAAGTGGGAATTTAAATTTCCGTAAAGTTTATTGAATATACGGAAAACTCCATTTAGTTGCCGAAATGCAACTCGGTAGAATTTAGGTTATAAAGTGAGGAGTCGATTTTGAGGATAAACCATAGATAAATATTTGAAGATCTGAAAATTAAGCTAAAAAGTTTTTTCATTCCTAAAAACAAAAACAATGTGTTAGCAGGGTGTGCTGTCTTCCCAAGAAGTCTCTTCTCTAGAAAAAGCCTTAAGACAGCATAAACTTATTAATTAAAGTAAAAATTTTTTGTATTGATCGCCCACTCAGTCCAGCAAGTAAAACTCATGTCTAGGATAGAGAATTTATTTTCCGTTTATTTTTGGGGCGTTCGCGGCAGTATCCCCTGTCCGGGACCTAATACCGTTCGTTATGGCGGTAATACCCCTTGCGTTGAGATGCAAGTGGGCGGCAAACGCTTAATTTTTGATGGAGGCACGGGTTTACACGTTTTAGGACAATCTTTATTGTCCAAAATGCCGGTGGAAGCGCATATTTTCTTCACCCACTCCCACTGGGACCATATGCAAGGGTTTCCCTTCTTTAGCCCTGGGTTTATTATGGGAAACACGTTTCATATCTATGGTGCGATCGCTCCCGATGGCTCTACCATAGAACAACGTCTGAATGACCAGATGCTGCATCCAAATTTTCCGGTTCCCTTGCAAATCATGCAAGCGAATCTGAATTTTCGTGATGTGATACCGGGGCACGCAATACACATTAATGATATTACTGTGGAGACTTCCCCTCTCAACCATCCTGGTGAAGCTGTAGGATACAGGGTGAACTGGCGTGGAAGATCGGCTGTTTACGTGACTGACACCGAACATTATCCTGACAGAATAGATGAAAATGTTCTGAAGTTGGCTCGTGATGCTGATATCCTCATCTATGATTCTACTTATACTGATGAAGAATACCATTCTCTAACCAGACCTAAAATTGGTTGGGGGCACTCTACTTGGCAGGAAGCTGTGAAAGTAGCCCAAGCTGCTAATGTCAAAACTTTAGTCATCTATCATCACGACCCCTCTCATGATGATGAATTTCTCGATCGTGTCGCTCAAGAAGCAGCAGAGAAATATCCGGGGGCTGTGATGGCACGTGAGGGCATGGTACTTCAGATTCCCGTACCTATTACCTTATCAGAATCTTTTCCTGTTAGGAAATTCTTTGTTTAGAGGTGTACTAAGGGAGCAAAGGAGGATTTTGGATTAGATTGGTGATTAGAAGCGTGTGCGCTTTCCGCACACGTTTTGCAAACAGCTGTTCAGCAAAAAACGCTCAACCGCCAACTGCAAGCGGTTTGCCGTTAGCCATCAGTCATCAGCCGACAATTATAATTAAGTTGATATCCGATAGCTACATCGCTGATAGCTTAAACATTCCTAAAAAAATCCCAGAATCGACGTGCTAAATCTGTCTCAAAATGGGTTTTCTGTGTGGGTTACTTCTTCAACCGAACTGGCTCTAACACCAACGTGTGTTGCACTGGGCAAATTTGACGGCGTACATCGCGGTCACCAACGGGTTATTCAACCCATATTGCCTGATGTCACGGCATCCTCACACGCCTACTCAACGGTGGTTACCTTTAATCCCCATCCTCAGGAATTTTTCACGGGTCTCGCCCGCACTTGGTTGACACCGTTGGATGAAAAAATTTTTCAGTTGCGATCGCTTGGGGTAGAACAATTAGTACTGCTACCCTTTGATAAGGAATTGTCTGCGTTAACTCCCGAACAGTTTGTAGAAAAAATTCTCATCCAACAATTACAAGCCAAACGGATTAGCGTCGGGCAAGATTTTTGTTTTGGCTCAAATCGTAGTGGGACTGCCAAGGATTTGCAAATCATTGCCGCCAAGTTTGATATTCCCGTCACCATTGTTCCTCTAGAAACTTGTGCATCTTCTGAAAAGACAGACAACAGTGATGCCAGCGATTCCAATCGGCAGACTCGCATTAGCACTTCACTTATTCGTCAAGTCCTGCAAAATGGTGATATTCGTCAAGCAAATAAACTATTAGGAAGACCTTATACCCTAATAGGTCATGTCATCAGAGGTCAACAACTTGGTAGAACAATTGGTTTTCCCACTGCCAACCTACAATTACCAAAAGATAAATTTTTGCCAAGTTTTGGGGTATACGCTGTTCATGTTTTCACCCTCAGTGAGACACTGAACACACCAGAAGATAGTTACTTAGGCGTGATGAATATAGGTAACCGTCCAACAGTAAATGGTACGTATCAATCCGTAGAAATCCATTTATTTGATTGGTCTGGCGATCTGTACGGTAAAAAACTAGCAGTACAGCTAGAACAATTTTTACGACCTGAGAAAAAATTTTCTTCATTGGAAGCCCTAAAACAACAAATTCAACAAGACTGCATTGCGGCAAGAGCATTTTTGGCTGGTTAGTTCTCAGTGATGGGTGGGAATACTGTAATGGGTTATTGGTTAGTGGTTAGTGGTTAATTGTTCCACTAACTACCAACCACTAACTACTAACTACTAACAATTCCCTAATTTCTATATGAGACAAAAAATTGACGCTTTAACACAAAACTTGGCACTAGCGATTGTTGGTAAAGCTGAACCAATACGTCTAGTACTAGTTGCTCTGCTAGCAGGTGGTCATGCTTTATTGGAAGATGTCCCTGGGGTAGGCAAAACCCTCCTCGCCAAATCTTTAGCTCGTTCCATTGATGCGAAGTTTCAAAGATTACAGTGTACTCCCGATCTACTTCCAACTGATATTACGGGTACTAACATCTGGAATCCAAAAAGCGGTGAATTTACTTTTCTTCCGGGTCCGGTATTTGCTAATGTCTTACTAACAGACGAAATCAATCGTGCCACACCTCGTACCCAATCAGCTTTGCTAGAGGTGATGGAAGAACATCAAGTCACGGTGGATGGAGTTTCTCGTCACGTTCCCATGCCATTTTTCGTCATTGCAACTCAGAACCCAATTGAATATCAAGGTACTTTTCCCCTACCTGAGGCACAGATGGATCGATTCATGCTGTCCCTGAGTCTCGGCTATCCTACTGAAGCAGAAGAACTTCAGATGTTGCAACGCCATCAAGATGGAGTCAACGTTGCTGATTTACAACCGTGTATCTCTTTAGCAGAAGTCCAATCAATACAACAAATCTGTTCAAAAGTCAAGGTAAATACTTCGCTACAACAGTATATTCTTGAATTAGTGCGAGCAACACGACACGATGAAGAAATTACACTAGGTGTTAGTCCTCGCGGTACTGTTGCCTTACAACGAGCAACGCAAGCCTAGTTTTTTACTAGGGAGAGACTACGCCATTCCCGATTGATCCCGTTAACCTTAATTCTTAGCACCTTTATGCTTCTTTGCCATCGCAATATACCTAGTGGAAGGAGGGGAGACGCAGGGCAAAAAACCGTGATGGAAACGATTATTTGCGTTTCTGTCCCTATTTAGGGGGTTAGGGGTGGGGTGGGACAAAAAAAGAATCCCCAATGCCCAATGACAAATAGCTATTGACAAATGAAAATATATTGCAAATGACAAATAATCAAAAATTAAAGAAAAAAGCCGCTTGGGTTCCTCTTAGTCATTCTGGCTTGGAGTTTGGCTATGGCGTTGGTTTTTAGCTATGGCAACTCATGCCCAAGCAAGCTTCCTACTTCTTCTGAGTCGGCACGGTGATGTCGTTCCTGCGCACACAACACAGCGGAGATTGTCGCATGGAAAAACTGATATATGGAAAAATTGTGTCACTCACAATTGTCACTTGCTTTACCGCCGGCTGTTTTACCTCCCAAACATTGGAAAAATTTGTTGGAGACGCACAACCCACGTACTATGTACAAAATCAAACGACCATTACTCGATCCGCCACGTATCCTAGTGTGGCGGTATCTTTCTGCTTTCTCTCCGTCCCCAATTGCTAGAAGACGAACAAATACCCTATGTGCGTGTGGTAATTCCCGTTATTTTAGAGCTTTACACCCTCAAGTTAGCTACAAAGCCCGTTCAATAGGTACTTGGCTCACCTTGTCATCCATCCGCCTCAGACTTTAATTTATCGTCATTTACAGGCATGTGGGAATTAGGGGTAGGGATAGGGGGTAGGGCTAGGGAAGCGGAATTGGGCAACAAGGTGGACAAGGAGATAAGGGTAAATGCTCCAATTCCCAATCCCACCAACCCCCAATCCCCAAATTTTGCCCTTAATAAGGAGGCGTTAAATCGAGTTCGCCAATCCACGCCATCCAAATCCCAAATCCCAAATCCAAATCCAAATCCCAAATCCAAATCCAAATTCCCAAATCCCAAATCCCAAATCCCAAATCCCAAATCCCAATCCCAAATTCCCAAATCCCAAATCCCAAATCCAATCCTACTCCCCAAGGAGGCGGTAATCGCTACCCTCCTCAGTGGGCTTTTGGTGCTTCAACTCTAGCAAAATGTATATTGAAACAGTTTACATTTAGATAACAATTCAAATCCAATCAGTGGAAATCTGATTGCTGTTAAATGCTTTTTGAGCAAGTTTTTCAGGACTAACCCATCTCAAACTAAGACTGTTCGGTTAAGGTTATAATTAATCCCAATCCTTCGCTCCCGGCCCCTTAATTCGTTCAAATCTGCCATGCGGTAAACTTTGTTGGGGCCCAAACGCTTCGTAAACTTAAAAAAAAATAACCAACCTTAAGTTTTACACATTAATCTTCTAGAGGAAGATATTAAAGCCTCGTGTGACAGCTTTAAAGCAAGACGAGAGGAAGTGGGGTGATAGTTTTAAACAGCGCTCTTGCCAAAGGCGAAAACTCTTGATGACATCTTACCAGAAGCGTTGCTGTGGTTCGGGAAGCAGGCAGCCAGAGTGTTAGGGCATGCTCACTTGCATGGTCAATTAGTTGGGTGGTATTATTCTCCACTCAGGCAATTGCCGAGATGAAGCTGGTGAGGGCAAAACTCTAGTTGCAACAATTACCAAGTTAATTTAAATGCTCTTACAGGTAAAGGCCGTTCACGTAATCACGGTGAACGATTACTTAGCCCGTCGTGGACGCGGAATCGTATGGGACAGTACATCGTTTCTTGGGATTGAGGTGGGGGCTGATTCAGCAAACGATGACGCCAACGCGAAAGCAGAAGAATTACGATTGCGATATCACTTATGGCACCAACAGTGAGGTGGGTTTTGACTACCTGCGGGATAACATGGCGACTCCGGGCGGATGTGGTCAGCGCCCCGTTTAACTACTGTGTGATTGACGAAGTAGATTTATTTGGGATGCAAGCAGGACACCGCTCATTATCTCGGGCAAGTCGAAAGACCAAGCGCACAAGAACAGTCTCGATAACACGCAAGGAGCGCCCGAAATTCTCCACACACTGAAAAAAGACGCAGCATTCCATGTGAACGTAGGCCCCGACGAAGCGACGTCTGCCACAGCCGCTCGTAGTTCCGTTGCAAGGATGTCGGAGAGGCGTGTGTGCCGAAAGCGACGAGGCAGCAAGCCGTGCTCGACGAAGAATTCGCAGAACTGTTATTCTTCTTTCATAACCAGCGAAAGAGGTCCATTGCCGGCCTCAGCAACCTTCTCTGTTCCAATGGTATTAACGAAGCCACACAAAAAACGACTGTCTATGCACGTGATAGCGACTGTAACCGCGTTATTCGTCACGACTGACAATGGACGGGAGTTGTTGACGCGTCGGGGAGGAATTTACGGGTCGGGGCCTGTCTTGCACGGGGTACGCCGTTCGGCGAGTACTATGGACTGCACCAAGCAATTGAGCAAAAGAACGATGCTCAAACCATTTCAGGCACGAGAGAACTCACAACTGTCCTCCTAGCCACACAAAGTTAGGCTCATTCGCCACGAAACCTGCCGCCTTCTTGAGCCGTTGTCAGCCCATAATCTGACTCCAGGGCCCAGGCGCGACGAGGGGTGCCTAAGACCGGCGAAGACGGAGTTTGAAAAAATTTTATAAACTGGTTTTCGAAGCGCGGTTCTATATCACCGTATGACGAGTCAGCGGAAGCTAAGCGAAGAAGCGCCGTACAGCATCTTTGCCGGATATGGTGTTTAAGACTGAAGCAATGGTAAATGGAAGCGTTCGCACGAAGTATACTGTGCCGAGAAATGCAACAGCGCAAGTATCGGAGACCAGTTCTAGTCCGGAACTACGCGAGCGTTGTTAGAGATGGCAATGCTACTGTAGATAGTCCCGTCCGGCGCTAAGTCTTGAGCGACAAATGGGGACTCGCCCGACACCTCAGAGAACCGCCAGCGACCGCCAGCTGGGCGCGATAGAAGTTGCCAATCAGAAATTGTCGTCAACCAAAGGCGGCCACGAGAGCAGAGTGCCTAGGCCTTGCGGCGACTCTAATTGCGTGATTTTCTGCCATACAATGCTCATTCGCAGTGACCAGGCTACCGATGGATATTCTCGATTTATTACGTGCGTTATAAGGTACCGAACAACGCGAATCCTCACATGATAGTGGCCACTTTGTACATACTGAGATAAACTGAGTGAAAACCTATTTTTGTGGCGCGCTAGGCGCGTTTGACACGCCGTGCAGGCAGCGCGGCGTTCATTGAGATATACCCATGCGTGCTGGGTGAGGCACTGTTATGCTCTGTCCTGCTGACTCAAGTGGATCCAACGGTTGGGGCGGGGTAAGGCTTTCCGTGTTCGTATCCTGCCAGGACGACGTCAACACACCGTGTGCGAAAGCCCCTCTAGCGCCTAGCAGGTCTAGTGTCCCAACTCCAGAACTTTGACATTGCGAGAACTGCAGCCCACCATAAGATTGGCGCTAGGAAAGAATGCAATGGGTCAACTTAGTTCATGTGTGAGAGAGTACGGCGAACGTAGTTTATCAGAATCAAGCTGAAGAAAAGTCGTGTAACCGCAGAAAAAGCACCAATTGAACGACCGTGACACACAGATTACAAAAAAATACGGAAGCTTACAAAACGAGTTAAGCACGAGTACGAAGAGTTCACACAAAATGACACGCTGGAGAAGTAGTACAACCCGGGTGGTTTTGACGCGTCACGGTACAGAACGTCACGAATCGCGCGCGGCTTGACAACCAGTTGCGCCGTGCAGGGAACGATACACGACCCACTACAACTCGCCGGTTCCACCAGATCTTCCTCGTTTAGAAGATAGACTTACCGACGGATTTTTGTGGCGAGGTTTTCCGATTTTTCGAGTGCACGCCGAGCACCAATTAACGTAGACGAAGTATATGCCTCTTACTCGCATCAGCATGCTGAGCACCGTAGTTTGGAGAGTGGTGCTCAGCAAAAAGACGTGTGCAAACTTTCACTTCACTACGGACAATGTTCTCGGGCCAACACGGGTGCTCTTGCGGTGATTGACCGCGCAAGAACTGTATGACAGACGCCACAGGCGGGACGAGTGTGGCAGTATTTATAGTCGGAACGTCGCTGGTGTCTTTAGGAGGACATCAGCTTCTCGACATTACACACAGGTGATTAATTACGAGCTGGAGCGCACTCGGAACCGCATCCGTCCCCGCGTCTACTACGCGGGCGCTCCCTACATCGCCACAACGTCCGCGAATCAGCCACCCTAAGAGAAGCTGATGATTTGGGTGGAGCTTGGTAGAAAAGTCAAAGAATTTGTTTATGTGCTAGCAGAATTACGACTGTCGGACAGCTGGAACATATGTCATTGACTGAGATTAAGCGTTCTTGCACGAGCAAGGGAGAATTGCTACGATCTGAAAGAAGCTCAGATTGACAAATTCAGCCCGATTGATGCGTCAAGCAGAAAGAGTCGTTCCGTTTTTGGAGAGAAATCGCGAGTTCACCTTTGGAGCCGACACAAGAAACGATGTCGCAAGACGTCAGATGACCTCTAGAACGCGAGGGCCCTCCATAGTGAATACTGCTCGACACGGGTGTGGACAGAAGAAGAGTTGTCCCGTTGATTGCAGTTACATGAGTTGAAGCGAGTTCTGTTAGTATAGATAGCATGGTTAACATCGCCGCCGATGTACGTCCGCGATGCCACCTAGCGTCCTGCCTATCCATCTTCCATCCACTAGCCTCAATGGACCTCACATGATGCAGAGACATCTTCCGAGAGATTGCGTTGTAGGAGTCACCTGCCGTCCCCAATACGTTCACCCCTCGATCTTCCCCCCCCTCAGTGCTCTCCTCACCCCCTACGTTCCCAGCCCCCAGGCGAAGAGCATATTCGTCGCTTGGTCTAGCCGTTATACGGTAGCTTGCATTATGGTCCATTCCCAGTCCATGGGAATTCCGCGACTCCTGCTTATTCATACCGGGATGAACTCTACAACGTACCTCGAATACCACTCTGCGACCTGTCTCCAGGCATGCTATATAAATCCGACAGTGTGGGTTAACTGTGAGAGTCGTTCGTTCCGGTTCAACAAGTTGTCTCACTTCGCACCAATTGCTGTTCCTCTACAGCAGGTGTTTTCTTCTTCCATACTCTCCGCACCTGTAGTGCCAATCACCGAGTGGCGCTTCACTATTCTTTTTTGCCATTCCAAATTAGTCCGCAGATACTTTCAGGAGTAAGTGTGCAAATGAGTAAAGTGGTTGGTCTAAAAGTCACGCCAAATTTTACAGGAAACAAATGGGGCAAGTCACCCTGCCATCCACAACGTGCTTGACAAATCTAATCGATCAAGTTTTGGCGTAGCGAGCAGTATTGTAAGTTTCTTTGAAGAAGTTCGCCTCTGTTATCTAGCGATATATGGGTTTGAGAGTACGGAGCAACGGTGAGTTAGACAAGACAAACTGCTCGGTACCCACTGCCATGAATAATCAACGCGTTTAGTTCAGTCTGGCGAGCGAATATTGAGACAAGCAGCCGGAAATAAAGCCCGGACGGGATTTTTCGAGCTGTTGACCTCTGTATTCAGAGGACGCTGTGCGAGGGGATTTTGAATTGTCTGGTTAGATCTGAAGTACGCAGAGCGCCTTAGCCCTGCACGTGTGCTGTGGACACCAATGGTGAACTAGATTCTTGGGCATGGACAGAACCAGATTTAAAAATCGTAAGTTGCGGGTATAGGACCTATTGAATTCCGAGCAAAACTTTCTCATGCTTAGCTTTTTTTCCATTGAACAGACGATGGAAGTCATAGCTTACATGTAGTCCATAGCCCAGGCGCATCTCGTTAGACCCTGTCACTTTGCCGAAATCCCAGAACACGGCCCGCGCCTTCTCTCTAGATGGACGCAGGGTCTATGCGCCTGCCCTGAAAGTATAGTCAATACACTAATTCCCTTCATCAGAGTTAAGATTAGATTAATATTTGGCGATTCAAAGCGTGTAGCAACTCGGTCCGTCCGAAGGCGTTGTCGATCCCTGGAAGCGCTCGGCGTGCGTAACATAGGGAGTTGGCGGATTTGGTATGAACCTAAAGCGTATGAAATATCAGCGGCTCTGGTCGGCAGGCGACCAGGGAGACGTGGAGCAGCACGGTTCTTAATTCAATAAATTCTATAAACAGCGATCCTCTGGCTGTATTTGGTAGCGGCCCGCGTGTAGCCAAGACCCGTGTTCTAATTCGAACTCAAACAGATCATGAACTTTTCAAGCTAGTAAGATTTCGAGCCGCATTCCAAAAGGCTGCAAAAAACCGACGCGCCAGACTACGCAGGTCGACGCACGCTTAAACATCACCCCCCGGCAGGGCGAATTTTGGGTTATTTGGGCCGCGGGGCCCGCACGCCCGCGCGGGCGCAGCCCGGGGGGGGCGGGGGGCGGCCTCTTTACTCTTGTATTTTGACACTCTGCGTGGAGTTGGCCTTTGAGCCCCACGTTAACGCACAATCACACATAATCTACTAGAACACTTGAGACTCTATGTACAACTTCCGTACGCGACTAGCGCATGTTTGAAGCGAGGCGAAAGTCGCAGTTATTTTTGTGTTATGAGTTCCATCTCGCATTCAATATGGATCACGCTTCTCATTTCGGCATCAGCTCACACCTCACCTGCGCTCTGGGCCTGATGGCGTTTGAACCACCGTCCTGCTGTTTGTCTACAGGTGGCTCTTTTCCGATTCCGTACCTGGTACACTCCGGAGGCCCTACTAACAAGCAATTTCATTGGTGTTCAGTTTCAACGCCGCCTTTATATAGTCGCTAGGGTTCAGTTCCGTGTTAGGATATTGTACTACCAGTTTGCTCGCCCAAAATAAGGGATTCTCTAGATATGGTTCATCCCCGAAATGGTGAAGTCTAGTTACCAATGACCCTCATAATAAGTTTTACTTGCGCACTCTTTCTCAGAAAATAGACGCGCGCCGGCCACCTAATAATAAAATTCAAATTGACACCAGGAGCAAGCAACGCATGACGCAACGTACACTCACTTAGTTGAGAGCCCATCCCGCGGGCACAATGAATGTGGGATCTGTGAGCCCGATTGAATTGGAAACCAGCTTTTGGGGGTTTAGACCCTCGTGCGTTAGTCCATTATCCTGCAACTTCGGCGTATTCCGCTTTCACCAGACATGGCACCGTGCCAGATGAGATGCGGCGCATGCATTTCTGCGCATGTCAAGGATATTCTATCGTCTCAACGGTTTGGCAATCTACGAAGCTTTACAAGGAGCACTCGACGCGAATGCCCTGGCGCCACGAACGCCTGACGTCTGTGGACTGCCCGGAGAAAACCTATGGGAGAATCCCCGCGAAGTATTACCGTTTGCCTCCAAGAACGAAAACACTCAGCAACGCGCTGAGTCTTCGGTAGGGACGTGAGCTCGGGTCTCGATCGCAAGCAGGCAAGACTGACTAGCTCACGCACGTTCTTCGACGCTCTCACACCAGGCTGTATATCTTACCCAAGTCCGCTCTCAGATCTTAGCAACTGCTGTTTTCTCTCTTGTACCGCCTGGCACGCTTTTGACTACTGAGACAGAGCAAGAGAGCGATACTGCAGACCGAAGATATCTCACGCCATGCAAAACATGTCTTAGACAATGAACCTGCTTCTTTGGACGTTGTTGCGCACTTCCTACCGAGAACTACGAAAATCCTTCTCCTCCAAGATGTCTATCTGTTAGCCATACATCAGCAATCGCATGGAAAAGTTCCGACAATATCGTTGACCAATCGGCCGAAGCCTACAAACGTGAGAGGAGCAGTTGCGGTGTAGTTGCGGATGCGCCGGCTGTTCTTACGATCATGTAGAATGGGCTGATGTTCGCCCTTCTGCATAACCTACAATGAACACAGCAATTTCACATAAGCTTGACTTCTTTCCATACACACAAGATCTCATTTCTTCAAAGCGGCACATATTCCACTGCTTAACTATGGCACACAAAACTTAGATATTGGAGGGCGCGCTTATTCATCATGATTGGAAGACTGACGACCTAAACGCAAAATCTTTTTCACTCGCAATAGCGGTAGTATGTACCACAGAGTCTTAGCCCTTTACAGCGCTGCTGTAGTGATCCTCTTCAGTCTGACCCTCACGTGGTGATTCGTCGTGTGAGCAGGTGACTCATACTGACGAGGATCCGCTACAACCGCGCAGTACAGGGCTCTCGACACTGTGGTACATACTACCGCTATTGCGAGTGAAAAAGATTTTTTTTAGGCCGTCAGTCTTCCCATCATGATGAATATCCGCGCCCTCCCAAATCTATATCGTGCCGTGTACATAGTTAAGCAGAGGTCTCCTGTGTCTCTATGCGAGAAAAAGTTCTTGTGTGTATGGAAAGAGGAAGTTAGATGAATTAAATTGCTCCTGTCCATTCCAGGTCATGCATATGGGCGAACATTAGGCCATTCTACCTGTTCGTAAGTACATATTCGCAACAATAGGCAATTTCTCCTCTCTTGTTTGGAGGCGTCGGCCGATTGGTCTACCATCTGTCGGAACTTTTCCATGCGATTGCTGATGTATGGCTAAAAGATAAACATCTTGGAGTAGAAGGATTCTCGGGTTCTCTTATGCAGTGCTCTTCAACGTCCAAAGAAGCAGGTTCATTGTCTAAGACATTTTTTGCATGACGTGAGTTGTCTCGAAGCGGTCTCCAGTATCGCTCGTTGCTCTGTCTCAGTACTCAAAACACACCCAGGCGGTACACAGTAGAAACAGCAGTTGCGCGAGATCTGAGAGCTGCCTTGGGTAAGACCATACTGCCGGGGCGTGAGAGCGTCGAGTTCTGAGCGCGCGTGAACTAGTCAGTCTGGCCTGCGAGTGCGGTCAAGCCCCGAATCTTCGTCCCTACCGAAGACTCAGCGCGCATGCTGAGGGTTTTCGTTCTTGGTGGCCAACCTCGTAATACTTCGCGGGGATGGCTCCCATAGGTGTTCGCCGGGCAGACCACAGACGTCATCGTTTTGTGGCGCCAATGCAGCTCCCGTCGAGTGCTCCTTGTAAAGCTTCGCGATTGCCTACTCCTGACACGATAGCCATATCCTCGACATGCGCCGAAATTACTTGCTCTAAGCCTCTGGATCTGGCATTTGCCATGTCTGGTGACCACCGGCAGCCGCCGACGGGTGCACCGATAAGCGGACTAACACACTAGGGTCTAGACCCCCAAATTCTGGTTTCCGATTCACTCGGGCTTACAGATCCCACATTCATTGTGCCCGCCACCTGGCTTGGCTCTGACTAAGTGATTCTACGTTGCGCCATTTGTTGCTTGCTCTTGGTGTCAATTTGAATTTTATTATTATCACTCACTGTGGCCAGCGCTCGTCTATTTTCTAAGAGAGAGTACAAGGGAAACGCTATTATGTCGGTCATTGTCTAATTTCACTTCACCATTTCGGGGATGAACCATATCTAGAGAATCCCTTATTTTGGGCGAGCAAAAGGTCCCCCTAACCTAGCTCAGAACTGAAGTAGCTACTATGTTCGCCGCGAAACTGAACACCAACAATTGCCGCGGCCTAAAGAGTGTACAAGGGCGGAATCGGAAAAGAGCCGGCTGTAGACAAACAACAGGATGAAGATTCCCGCTGTCAGGTAGAGCGCAGGTGAGCCGTGAGTTTTTGCCGAAATTCGCGTGATCCATATTCAATACGAAAAAGGAACTCATCACACAAAAAGCCCTGCGACCCGCCTCGCTTCAAACACGCGCTACTCGAGTTCGGAAGTTGTACATAGAGTCTCAAGTGCCCAAACCACTAAGCGTGATTAGCGTTAACCCTTCTCATAGGGAAGTCCGCGAAGAGTGTCATAATACAAGAGCAGAGGACAATCCACGAGACACCCGCGCTGTCTCTCACAATTGAAGGTCCGCGGCCTAGTATAACCCAAGATTCTCCCTGCCGGGGGGAGATGTTGAAGCACCGTCGAGCTCTGCAGTATGGAAAGCGCCGGCTTTACAAATCTTTAGGAATGCTACGCGAGTATCTTTCTAGTTTGAAAAGTTCGGATCTGTTTGAGTTCGACTGAGCGCACGGGTATTGGCGCACACACGAGCCGAGTACCAAATACATCCAGAGGAACGCCTTTATAGAATCTTTAAATCCCAAGAGTCCGAGCTGCTCCACGTCTCCCGAGGGCGCCTGCCGATACTGGGCCACCCTTTGATACGCTTTAATTTATACCAAATCCGCCAACTCCCTATCTATGGTCGCCGAGCGCTTTACGATCGACAACGACTCCGGAAAGACCGAGTTGGCACGCTTTGAATATCCAAATATTAATCAAATCTTCACTCGGATGAAGGGAATAAGTGTATTGATTTTACGTTCAGGGCATCTCATAGACCCTACCTCCATGTAGAGAGAAGTCGCTGGCCGTGTTCTGGCCTTTCTCAGAGTGCCAACGGTCTCAGAACAGCCCGAGGCTCTTACTACATGCAATCTATGACTTCATATCACTATTAAACCGGAGAGTGAAAGCTAAGCATGAGAAGCCCGTCTTGCTCGGAATTCATCTAGGTAATACCCGCAACTTACGATTTTTAAATCTGGTTCTGTCGAGGCCCAAGAGTCTAGATCACCTCTTGGTGTCCACCACCATGAGGTGCAGGGCTAAGGCGCCCCCGCGGTGCTCCTGCTCTAACCAGACAACATCAAAATCCCCTCGCACCCGCGTCCTCCAATACAGAGGTCAACAGCTCGAAAAATCCCGTCCCAAGCTTTATTTCCGGCTGCTGGTCTCTACATTCGCTCGCCAGACTGAACTAAACGCGTTGATTAATAATGGCAGTGGGTACCGAGAAGTGTGTCAGGTCCAACTCACCGCTGCGCCGGCACTCTCAAAAACATTCTATCGCTAATCATAAAGACACAACTTCTTCAGTGAAACTTACAAAACTGCTGAGCTACGACAAAACTTGATCGATTAAATTTGTCAAGCACGTTTTGGATACCACGGTGACTTGCCCCATTTGGTTCCTGTAAAATTTCTGCGTGGGGCTCCTTCGATGTAACCACCTTACTCATTTGAACACTTACTCCTGAAAATATCTGCGGTTAATTTGGAATGCTCAAAAAAGGCCAGTGAAGCGCGCCCTCGGTGATCCAGGCACCCGACATATGCGGAGAGTATGGAAGAAGAAAACACCTGCTTTAGAGGCACTGCGTGCTTGCGCGAGTGAGACAACTTTTTGAACCGGGTCGAACGACTCGGCACTCGTTCTACCCACACTCCCGTCTTTATATAAATGCGTGGAGAAAGGTCTCAGAGTGGGATGACGAGCATACGTTGTGGATTTATATCCAGTTACGAATAATCAGGGGCGCGCGGAAACCCATGGACTGGGAATGGAAACTTTGGTGCAAGAGGTACCCTATCTCCCTAATACAAAGAAACGAATATGCGCAGCCTGGAGGCTGGGAACGAAGGGGGTGAGGTGAGCGTGCGGGGGGGGAAGCCGAGGGGTGTCGTGGTGGGGACGGCAGGTGACTCCTACAACGCAATCTCTCGGAAGATGTCTCTGCATCATAGCAACTCCAGGAGGTTCGTGGTTGGAACATGAATAGGTAGGACGCTTTCACATAGCCGACGTACATCGTCGGCGATGTTAACCATGCTATCTAAACTAACAGAACTCTCTTCCACTCTTGTAGCTCACAATCAACGGGGCAACGCTTCTTCTGTCCACTCCCGTGTCGCCCAATATGCCCTACGGATTCGGACCGCGAGTACGAAAGGTCATCTCCGACTTGCGACACCGTTGAGTTGTGTCGGCGCCAAACCGAGCTCGCGATTTCTCTGCAAAAAATAAAGAATCTTTCTGCTTGACGCATCAATCGGGCTGAATTTGTCAATCTGAGCTTCTTTCAGATCGTAGCAATTCTCACTTGCTCGTGCAAGAACGCTTAATCTCAGTCATTGACATATCTTCTAGCTGACTTGACTTCGTAAATCTGCTAGCAGATAAACAAATTCTTTGACTTTTCTACCAATCTCTGTGTCCCAAATGTGTCACCTTCTCCAGGGTGGCAAATCGTGGGCGCGGGGTGATGTAGTGAGCGGTCGCATAGTCACGCGGAGTCTGATGCGGTTCCGAGCCCGCACCAGCTCGTACCTTAATCACCTCTGTCTCTTCCTCGAGAATCTGATGTCCTCCGAAAGACACCAGCGACGTTCGGTCTATAAACAGTGCCACGTTTCCCGCCTGTGGCGTTTGTCATCCAGTTCTTGCGCGGTCAATCATGCGAGAGGACCCGCGCTGTCCCGGGATCAGTGCACCGTAGTGAAGTGAAAGTTTGCACACGCCTTTTTTCTGAGCACTCTCTCCAAACTACGGTGGTCAGTGCCTGCCGGACCTCAATAGGCATATCCTTCGTCTACGTTAAATGGTTCTCAACGTGCACGCGGCCCGGAGAACCTCGCCACAAAAATCCGTAGTAAGTCTATCTTCTAAACGAGGAAGATCTTGTGGAACCGGCAAGTTGTTGTCTGGGCCGGTCTCGTTCCCCGCACGGCGCAACTGGTTGTCAATTCCGCGCGATTCGTGACGTTCTGTACCGTGACATGTTAAACCACCCTGTTGTACTACTTCTTCGTGTCATTTTGGGTGAACTCTTCGTACTCGTGCTTAACTCGCGTTGTAAGCTTCCGTAATTTTTGGAATCACACGGTCGGTCAGTTGGTGCTTTTTCTGCGGCTACACGACTTTTCTTCAGCTTTCCATTTGTGATAAACTATATTCCCCGTACTCTCTCACACATGAACAGAAGTTGACCCATGGCATTCTTTTCAAGCGCCATTCTTCCCTGACTCCTGGCTGCAGCGAGAGGCTGGCGATGTCCGAAGTTCTGGGGTTGGGGCCCCGCGACCCGCTAGGCTCTCGCCGGGCTGGTCGAGACACGTTGGGGCATGACGCCGAACCAAGCTGATACGAACACGGTGAGCCCTAACAGTCCCCAAACGTTCTGCACTTTTTCACCAGGGTGAGCGTAGCCGTGCCTCACCCAGCACGCATGGGTACATCTCACTGAACGCCGCGCTGCCTGCACGGCGCCGTCGAACGCGCCTAGCGCGCCACAAAAAAAGGTCGTCACACAAACACAACTGGTATGAACACAGTGGCCAGTACGCATGTGACATTCTCACTGATCGGTATCTTAGCACGCACGTGCCAAATCTACATGTCTAGCGGTAGAGGCTGTTCACCCAAGCAAATCAGCATAGTATGGCTCACCACCACGCGCCATTTTAGTCGCCGCAAGTACTGCGGCACCCTTTATCGTGCCCGCCTTTGGTTTTCGACAATTTCTGCTTGGCCCTCCACGTCTATCGCGCGCGGCTGGCGGCCGCTGAAGGTTCAGCAGAGGTGTCGGGGGAATCTCCATTTGTCTTCTAGACTTAGCGTGCGCTCGGGACTATCTATTTGTAGCGTTGCGGATGAGTCCCAACGCAAGCGTAGAAACCTGACCAGGTGGTCTCCGATACTTGCGCTCTTGTGATGCGATTCGGCACCCTATACTTCGTGCGATCGCTTCCATTTAACACTGCTTCAGTCTTAAACACCATATCGGGCAAATCTGCTGTACGGCGCTTCTTCGCTTAGCTCAGGCCGCTGTCTCGTCATACGGTGGGTATCGAACCGCGCTTCGACAACCAGCTTATAAAATTTTTTCAAACACCGTCTCTTCGGGTCATAGGCACCCCTCCATCGCGCCTGAGCAAACTGAACTCAGAGAAGGGCTCAAAACGGCACAATAAAAACTCCAGGCCGTTCGTGGCGAATCGCCTAACTCTCCTGTGGCTAGGAGGACACTTGAAGAGTTGTCTCGTCTTCCTCTCTAAACACACCGGTTTGTGCATGTGTTCTTTTGCTCAATTGCTTGGTGCAGTCCATCGTACTCCCCGGGCGGCGTACCCCGTGCCGGACAGGCCCCGACCCGTAAATTCCTCCCCTATGCGTCAACAACTCCCGTGTATTGGCAGGAGCGTGACGAATAACTTCGGTTACAGTCCCTATCTCGTGAGAAAGACAGTCGTTGTCTAGCTGGCTTCGTTAATACCACAACTGAGTTGGTTATGATCGCCCAGCAATGGACCACGTGAGCTGTCTTATGTGTAACCTTTCAAGACTGCACAGGTCTGCGCATTCACTCGGCGAGCGCGGCTAAGCTGCCTCGTCGCCGCAGTTCCGCACACACACCTCTATGACCGTCCTTGCTCGGTGGCTCTCGAGCGAACTATTTCTCTCACGTCGCTTCACGCGGCCTGCGTTCATACCGAATGCTCCCCTCTTTTTTCAGTGTGTGGAGGTCCGGGCGATCAGTGGGAGTCTCGAGAGGTTCTTGTGCGCTTCTCTTTCGAATTGCGACGCGATCTACCAGCGGAAGTCCTACTCACATCCCCAATAAATCCGGCTTAGTCGACCAAACAGTACTTGTAACTGGGCGCTGACCACGTCCGCCCAGCGGATCATCGCCGATATCCCGCAGGTAGTCAAAACCCACCTCTCTGTTGGTGCCATAAGTGATATCGCAATCGGACTTCTTCTGCTTTCGAGTTGGCGTCATCGTTTGCTGAATCAGCCCCCACCTCAATCCCAAGAAACGATGTACTGTCCCATCCGATTCCGCACCCACGACGGGCTAAGTAACCGTTCACCGTGATTACGTGAACGGCCCTTCCCTGTAAGAGCATTTAAACCAACATGGTAATTGTTGCAACTAGAGTTTTGCCCTCACCAGCTTCACCTCGGCCATTGCCTGAGCGGAGAATAATACCACCCAACTCATTGACCATGAAAGTGATCAAGCCCTAACACTCTAGCTGCCTGCTTCCCGAACCACAGCAACGCTACTGGTAAGATGTCATCAAGAGGTTTCGCCTTTGGCAAGAGCGCTGTTTCTAACTATCACCTTACTTCCTCTCGTCAGGCCATAAAGCTGTCACACGAGTCTCTAAGATCTTCCTCTAGAAGATTAATGTGTGTATCTTTAGGTTGGTTATCTTTTTTTAAGGAGACCAAGGGGTTGGGCCCCAACAAAGTTTACCGCATCGCAGATTTGAACGAATTAAGGGGCCGGGAGCGTAGGATTGGGATTAATTATAACCTTAACCGAACAGTCTTAGTATGAGATGGGTTAGTGCTGAAAAACTTGCTCAAAAAGCATTTAACAGCAATCAGATTTCCACAGATTGGAAGTGAATTGTTATCTAAATGTAAACTGTTTCAATATACATTTTGCTACAGTTGAAGCACCTAAAGCCCACTGAGGAGGGTAGCGATTACCGCCTCCCTGGGGAGGGGATTGGATTTGAGATTTGGGATTTGGGCATTTGGGATTGGGATTTGGGATTTGGGATTTGGGATTTGGGATTTGGGAGTTTGGATTTGGATTTGGGATTTGGATTTGGATTTGGGATTTGGGATTTGGATTGCGTGGATTGGCGAACTCGAATAACCCCTCCTTATTAAGGGCAAAATGCGGGGATTGGGGGCTGGTGGGATTGGGAATTGGAGCATTTACCCTTATCTCCTTGTCCACCTTGTTGCCCAATTCCATTCCCTAGCCCTACCCCCTATCCCTACCCCTAATTCCCACAGGCCTGTAAATGACGAGAAATTAAAGTCTGAGGCGGATGGATGACAAGGTGAGCCAAGTACCTATTGAACGGGCTTTGGTAGCTTAACTTGAGGGTGTAAAGCTCTAAAATAACGGGAATTACCAACACGATAGGGTATTTGTTCGTCTTCTAGCAATTGGGGACGAGAGAAAGCAGAAAGATACCGCCACACTAGGATACGTGGCGGATCGACTAATGGTTTGATTTGTACTCCATAGTGTTGTGAGTCCTCCAACAAATTTTTCCAAGTTTGGGTAGGTAAAACAGCAGGCGGTAAAGCAATGTGACAAGTCGAGCAATTTTCCAAATATAATTCCTGCCCAAGTCGCTGTTGTGCAGGAACGACATCAACAGTGCCGACTTCAGAAGAAGTAGGAAGCTTGCCTTGGGCATGAGTTGCCATAGCTAAAAGCCAACCCATAGCCAAACTCCAAGCCAGAATGACTAAGAGGAACCCAAGCGGCTTTCTCTTTAATTTTTGATTATTTGTCATTTGTCAATAGTCATTTGTCATTTGTCAATAGCTATTTGTCATTGGGCATTGGGGATTCTTTTTTGTCC
>NZ_WJFC01000192.1 GCF_009725235.1 Scytonema sp. UIC 10036 | reverse complement strand
CTAATCTATAGATACCATACTTTCATTCCATGTTCTCATGAGAACATGGAATGAAAGTATGGTATCTATAGATTAGTCGTACTCGTGCAAAGATAAGTCTATCTTAACCCTCTCGTACAGAGATAACCAAATACACATATCCTCTAGTACATAGATAGTGGATTGCACACATCCTCTCGTACATAGATACATGACGACTCGTACACGCATATATCTATGTACGAGACGATTTATCTATGTATCAAAGGACTCGTTCAGTCATCGTACACCCTCTCGTACACCCATATTTATGTAGACATACCCACTCGTACATAGATAAACGAATTGTCCCTGTTTCTAACGCACCCTCTTGTACACCCATATTGACGGTCTCACTGTCATCTGTGTACTAGTATTAACTCGTATACCCATATCGATATCTATGTACTAAGGCGGACTTGTACAGTCATAGTTGTATCTATGTACGAGTGGGTTTTGTCCGATTGACAAAAAGCGAACGAGAGCGAAACCACCCTGTATTTTTACCTAAAAACTTTTTGGCAGTCGGGGTAGCGCGTCGGGGGTGTAGGGACATGACATAAGTTTTCCTTCTGCGATCGCGACAACTTTTTGAGATTTAGCTTATCAATAATCATTGTGGCGGTGCGTCCAGCGTCCCGCGTTGGGGGAGTGGTCGGGGTAGGAGTCCCGTTTCCTCTCGTCCGTTACCAGATAAGGATTCTAGACACCGCTAATGAGACGTTTTGAAAACGGGCTATGTTACCAAGATTAAATTACAGACAGCTTGCAAGCGATTCTAGAGGGTGTGTTGGGGGTAGGAGTCCCGTATCCTTTGGGGCAGTGGTCGGGCATGACTGGGGGGAGTATCCAGTCATGGCACGGGCATCACTGGGGATGGTCGGGGTGTGGGGGGTGGTCGAACGTTCGTACAGAGGTATTAGGTGCGAACGTTCGACCACCCCTATATAGGGGTTGAAAAATACCTCTGAAAAATTCGGGATTTGAAAATTTTTTCAGAAAATGCTCAAAAGTCGCTCACTGACTAGGTTTTCTCAGAGGTAAAATCGGAAAAAAATTTTTTTCAAAAAAATGCTCGAAAGTGGCTCTACAAGCCAGTTACATCGGAGGTACGCTTGAAACGACCGTGTAGTAAGGGTTTTTAGCTTGTATAAACTTAAAAAGTAGTAGTGTATTACATAACGTATTTATGTGGTTTATTATCTACGTGCGTAAAACTAAGTGTAAATAAATTTACTTAAAATATGCGTAAAATAATCCATAGAGTTTTATCTATGCTATAGATGGATGTACTTACTCTCTATGTATTTTATACTGCATTATTAAAACTATTGTCCTATATAGTTTTCAGCAATTTATACGTAATCCATAGAGAATTCTCTATAGGGGAGTGAAGGGTGTACGGAAATCTATGTATTTTTTGCTATGCGTAAATCACCAAAACCCCCAACACCACACACGGGCATAGGGGGAGTAGTACTAGTGTTTATTTGCGTTTTTTATTTGAATCTTCTTTACTGTTATAAATAAGAGTTAACGCCACTGGTGTAATTTTTTCTGCTAGAGGTAAATATTCTACTTTATAAGCAGATAGGCTTAATGGGTAAACAACACCTACAACTAACAGAAACATTTGTTTTATAGTCATTTTGAGACCCCAAAATTGTTTACAATTTTGGTCTCTCTAAAAACACAGACCTCTTCTAGATTATCAAAAAGGATTGATAATCTAATACAACAAATATGACAAATATTTACTAATAAAACCTCGATACAATTGCTGAATTTTCATGCTTATATTTACGTTTAATCGAATAAAATACCGTAAAAATACTGTGATAACTTCAATTTTGTAATTCTATCAAAAGTTCTTTACATTTTCACGTTTTCTAGTTTAATAGTGGTGATGTCAGAGAATGTTACTTTACGTCCTGTAGGGTTATCTTGAACGCTTCTAGAGAGCTTTTCTCTGTATTCCATCTCAGCATTTAATTTGATAATTTGTGATGCTGCTAGAAATAGTTTTAACTGTCTGTTGTCTTTAAGTTTGGGAAGAATTTTGTCAGAAAAATCTATGTGTTGTTGCAAGTTATTCACTTTAATTCCTACATTGAATGTTTTATCAAGTACGTACTTTTGTATTACCTGACGAACTTCTGTAAATGTTCTGGTACTCCCCCAACAGATTAATTCAAAACCTAAACCACATGGATATTTATCGTTAAATGCTTCGTAATTCAGGTCAGAACGCATTGTTATGTTAATTCTTTCTTGTTTAAAATATGCTTCCACTTCTTTAAGATGTGACTCTTGTAAGTTTTTCCAGAATTTACCATCTAGCAGTTCTTTAGAAATTGTGCTACATCGAAGTAAAAAGCGGTCTAAGTCTTTTCTTACCTCTTTTGTAGGTGGTAAAAACTGACTGGTGCTGATTAACTTCATCAACTTTATTTCTTTCTTACTCCATCCCATAGGATGAAGAATGCCATAGCTGGTGATTTCCTCTGCTAGTTCTGAAGTCATTTTGATTACATTTCGCTTACCTTGATTTGATACTTTTTCAGCGTCTTTTAGTATGCGTAGTGCATCTTCACTGCCATCAGCTAATTTGACGACATTTTCATCAACTATTATTAGATGTCTATCATACTTGTCATTGCATATGTCGTTATACCACTTAATAAGAAATTCATTACTTCTATAAGACCTAGCTTTCATTTTCTTAGTGCCAAATCCCTGTTTTATGTAATTAGCACCATTTGTATTTAGTAGTTCGTTAAAGATAAAATTTTCTTCACCTGTATCTGTTTTTTCATCTTTTAGGTCATAGTCGTACATATCTATTAACCAATCAGTTTTACCTAAAAACTTTTTGAGATGTTCTTTATAGATTGTGTTGAAGTCTCCAGCTTTTTTAGGTGTCCAATCGTTTAATTCATTGTGACTGAAGTTAGGTTCATATTCGATTAAGTATTTTGGGTTTTTAGCTAGTATTTCTCGTAGTGTCTGACCGAATGGAATGGTTTCTGTTTTTAAGGCTGTACCATCTGTAATAGCTTGTGTACCGTTTAAACTTACAATCATTCGCCAACAAGCAGCACGCGCACAAGCAGTGATGTAGTTAGCAGCTATTACGTTATTGATACCCATTACAGGTGATGCCAACACACCATATGTCGAATTCAAGATTAATTTGAAAATTTCTTGAATTGGGTTTTTATCTTCTTTGTATTTACCTCGTAATTTTTTGATATTTTGATAATATTTCCACGCTGGAAACCTTAAACATACGTTGTTTGCGTAAACCTGAACTTCTTTTGTAGAAAGTGCAGTTTGTTCGTTTAGTGTAATTTTGATAGGTGATTTACTGAGTAACTTAACTTTTTCAAAATATTCACTAAAAGAATCACACATCAAATTTGGATGATAGAAGATGACAGCATCTACTTTGAGATTTAAAAATTCTTCAAACCAATCTTCTGGTAGGTCTGAGAGTGCCGTAAAAGTAGCTTCTCCAAACTTTCCAGCTATAATTTCCTTGGTGTCAATTACACTGGTGCTACTAGGTTCAGAAGATTTTTCACTGTTAATAAGATTAATGTACTCTTGTTCTAAATCTAAGTCTTCTGGGAATGCATAACGCTTGTAATCTGATGTAATGCAAGTCTCAGGGTTAAACTTTAGATTGGATAACACTAATGTGTTAATGGCTTTTTTAAGTTTTCCAGATGCCATTATAAGGTAAGCATCTTTTGGAACGCCTAAGTTTTTAATTGCATTCCATGCTTGACCTAAAGTAGGTGCATTGTCGCTATTGTGGAATGTTTGGTGTATTGGTTCACCTAAATAAATGTTCATGTTACATAGTGCGGTCGCATAGCATGATTTTTCATCCAAGTCCATCAATAAGCCTTTAATCAACGGATAAGGTGCTGTACGCGATTGTAAGAGTCCTCCTACTGTTTCACCCGGTAACACACCATATTCATTATGTTGAAGTTTAGAAAGATTTCTAAGACCGCTTAATTTCAATAATTCTTCTAGTTTTTTCTCTGCAATTTCAGGTTCTATACCATCATTTAAGCTTGAAAAGTGAAATAAATTTAGATGTTTGAAGATGGTTTGAATGTTTTTACCACACGTTTCAGCGATACTTTCACAAATATCTGGTGTGTGGGGTATTTCTAAAATTTCAAATATCTGCTTAAACAATTCCTGTAACCTTTTGTATAATTTATACGTAATTACAGGGTCATTTATAGCATAGTTTTTTAGAACAGTAGGGTATTTTTCGCCTACTTCGTGAATATGCTCAATCCAGTACTGATGTGGTTTGTCTTCTCCTCCTATTGCTTTAATCTCACTACCCATATCAACTTTACTTCCATCAACCCCAAACACTTTACATTGATTGTCTAAGCCAGATGGGATAGGCGGAAATACATAACGAGGGTCAAAAAGTGAATAGTCGAAATCTAAAATTTCACCATTTACCATTAGAGACTGACGAACTTTACCCAATACTTTAATGGTGCGAAACTGTGTAAGCTTTGCTTCTTCAGTCCATATCCAACGTAGGTTATCACCAAAAACTTTGAATAAGTCAGCGAAAGCAAAAAACATCAATAAAGTAACTTTTATCTTTCTAAATTTGAGTTTTAATGCTTTGCGTCCATCTTTGTAAATTTCAATCTGTATTTTCTCAATATCTAGCTTATGCCTGTTGAAAAACTCTTGCACTATAGGCATTTTGAGAAAATTATTCAGCTTTTTTTGATTTCTTTCGTGCGGTCTAGGTACATATTTATCCCAAAGTTTGTTTAGTTCTTTAGTAATTGCATTTCTAGGAATAGACTTGACATCATAACCCAATTTTATCAGGTGATTTTTTAGAGGGTTAAAATCAGCATCTAATTCCTCTCTAGCAAAAAAGCATTTAGCAGATTCACCAAAGTAATCTTCTAATTCAGGTATGTATGATGTCACACACTCAATTAGCAGATTAAGTTTGTCATCTTGATATTCGGTATCTGTGGCATTCGTAACATTATCGGGAATTGGCGGTAACTGTACTATAGGTAGTGGTTCTGTTACAATATCAGGTAGCTTAGATTCGATTTCAACCGCGATCAGGTTGATATTTTTCTTACCTATTTTTAACATTATAGAAATCCTTAAGATATAGAACGGCTAGAGCTTTCACTCCCTAGCCGTTGTTTTTATGCTTATACTTCTAGGTCTGGTTTAACGGTTAGTAACTCAATGGTTTTAACATCTGGCTTGCTTGGCTTGCCCATCTTGCCAGGAATGAGTTTGAATCTAAATTGTTGACCTTGTAATTCTTCAAGGTCGATGTCTAACTCTTCTATGTACTCTGGATTCTCTCTTAACTGGTCTAAGTTGTTCTCGCTTAGCAATCCAAGATTCAGTAACAATTGAGTTAATAATGAGTACTCAGCTTCACCCTGTTCTGGACGGCTTATATATTTGTTGGGGTTGATGTTTGGACGTGTCCACAAGTACATCTTTGAAGTACCCTTAGTGCTTTCTACTGCCCAAATCCACTCAATTTGTTCAACTGTCTCACCATTCAACTCACTTTCTATTGCTTGAACTTGAATGAGTTCACCAGTTGCGTAGCCTTCAGAATCAGTCTTAATGAAACCCGCAACGCCTAAATTGATTGTTTTTGCTGATTTACGCATGGTAGTTTATCCTTGTGGGCATCTAGCCCTGTTTTGTTTACTTTTTTAATGTAAGTCATATGACTTACATTTCGTTTGTATAGTGGACAGTTTAACAAACTGGTACATCATATGACTTACATTTGATTTTCTTTTAACAATTGGGCTATAGTCAAAGGTATAGATACCTCAAAAATCGTTATGTCGTATGCCTAAGCCAGTTTTGAAAGACGCTCAACTATCAGTCAGAATTAGCAGTGAGATTTTAGAAAAGATGAAACAAGAAGCTTCAGAGCTTAATCTGTCAATGGCTGATTTTGTTCTGAAACTATATCAAGAACATCAATCTAAAGAAGATTTAGAAGAAAGAGTGCGAGCTTTAGAACGTGCTGTATTTCAGCAAAGCAATGCAGCTTAAACTCATGGCAATCCAAACTGACCCGCTACCCGTTGAGTAGGCGGGTTTTGTTTTGCGGCTGGTTGCCTCGGTGATACTCTTCCCAGTACACGCATAAAGATTTTATCTAGCCAGTCTTGTTGTTTCGGGGTAAGGTATCGCTGATTTAGGATGTTTCTAAGAAATGGTGCTTCACATTGGTTTAGACTACCGCTTCTCTTCAGTAGGTCACGTATCATGCCTTGGCGAACTTCAAACACTTCAGTTAGTGCAGGGTCTTGCAACCACGTGATAAACTTCTTGCAGTCGCCACAGGTCAAGTGTCCATAGTGACTGGTAGGTTCAGCGTCTCCAGTCTGTTTTATGAGATTAGTGCTATCGCAAAATTTGCACAATTCGATTTGTGCTGCTAGGTGGGATACCATAAATTTGTTTCATAATATCGATACCCCTTCCACTAACTGTGTAGGGGTACTTTTTACTTGTATTTTTAGTCAAACACGGGTAACTATGTTGTTGGGGAATCTGTGGTAAAAATTGTAAAGTTCTGTAAACTACCAAAGACCGCGCAATTTTTGACCGAGAAAAGCCAGTAATTCTGCCTGGTCACGCTTAAAATCTTTCACTGCTAATTTAGCGATTGTAGAGCGTGACACATTGGCTAGTTCTACACAGGTATCTCTAAACATAATGTGTTCTGACGGCTGGTAATTTCCAAGGCTAACACCAGTTTGTTTTCCAATTCTTCTGATGTAATCGTTTAATTTTGCATTAGACGATTTCCCTTGACAATTTGTATATTCCAACCAAGCTCTATACAAAGTTTCGGGTTTTACTGGATTATCTTCTAACCAAATCAATGAATCACCCTTGAGTATATAAACTATAGCATCTCCTGGGGTGGTTATCTTAGTATCCAAATATTGTAAGCTTTTAGAAATTTCATCCCATCCATAATTAATTACTTTATATAGTGATAAATAATGGTTGAAACTGAGTTCTAACAATGTTTTTGAAATTTCTGTTTCTTGTCCATTAACGTTATAAAAAATTGGATTACCACTAAAAAAGTTCATAAACATTTTTCGTAAACAAAACCAAAAATGTTTACCTTTCAAGTAATTTTCTAATGAGTCTTGGTTTATTTTTATCGGCAATGGTAATGTTTTTTCAGTGATTTCAACACAAGTTATCATCATTTCTTGTGATTTATCAGGTTTTTTAAGCATCTTTTAAATTTCAAAATTACTATCTTTTTTCTTAGTTTCAATCCACATTTTTAACGCTTCATTAACAGCGTCTGATAATGAAACGTCTGTTAAAGCACATATAGCACGAGTTTTTGCAGCCACGTCTTTTTCTATATCAGCCGTAATTTTCGTAAAGTTCGGGTCTTGTCGCTTATTTTTAGGTTTTTCAGTCACAGTCATTATTTCATCGATTGCCAGCATGATTTTATCTTCTTTTTGCCGTCATGCCAGAAATGTATCACGTTTATGCCATTATGCCAGCAAGCCATTATGCCAGCTAAACAAGTGTCACAAGCCATAATGCCAGCATGACGGCAAACTCATATAGTAAGGATGTGAGCGAGAGAGGACAGAGGACATGAGCTACTTCACAACGATAAACCAGCCCACAGGACAGAGCGACCGCACCGGACAACCAATCTTTATGGCTGTAGATGCCATCTGGTTACCGGGCATCCCTTGCCCCATCGTACTTACTCAGCTTGACCAGTTTGAGTTAAACGCTGAAGACATTGAAGACGCGACTGAATTGTGGGTGAGTTTTGAGGGTGAAGAATACGCGCTATCTCTGCCCGAACGCGATTCCCTCCAGTGGAATTGGCTTATTGACCTTATTGACCCTGCATAAAGGACATGAATGAATCCTGAAATTAAGCCAATCATACGCCGTGTACTGACACGTAAAAACAACTGTGAAGCTATGCAAGAACTCATCAGTAGAGTCGATGCCAGTACCAACACTAACAGATTGCAGTTATTAGAACCTAATCAGCAAATCATTGAAATTAAGGAATAAACCATGAGACTTTTTGAACACATCGATACTTGGTTAACAGAAGTTGTTGAAGCTGTTCAATATATGCAACAACGTAATCACGATTGGAACGAAGAGTCAAAAGCACTCGGACTAATCAGTGATGACGAAAAACTCAAAATGCTCAAAGCAGATTTGTATTGTGAAGCTCGTAGTAGTGTGAGTGATAGTATGAAACTTCAAAAACTGACTTCTGCAATTGAAGTTCTTGAAGAAATCAAGCTAGCTGAATTCAACCGCCAACAAGCCAAACTTAAGCATAGATACAGTTTTCCAGTGCAATTAGAAGTTTTCTCAAATATCTTCATCATGCTTGTAATAACTCTTGTACTAGGCAGTTATTTTGCTGCTTACAAGTGTGGTAATAGTCGCTCTCAGTTCTGCGCTAAAGCTCGTGTTATCCCTACTCAGGTTGAGTTATTTTTCAAGGATTAAATTTTTGAGATACGGGCAAGTTGTCCGACCTGACCCGTATCTATCACCCTCGTTCATTCCACAAACAAAGGATTCTTTAATTATGCCAAGAAAAGGAACAATCACAGGAGCTAGCCTCGACAATCCCAATCGTGGTAAGAAAGGTGGTTTAACTGGCTCAAAGCGTGTGACTG
Organism: Scytonema sp. UIC 10036; assembly: GCF_009725235.1. The sequence goes on along the minus strand of NZ_WJFC01000192.1, from coordinate 16,738 downwards.
GAGAAACTACCACTAACCAAGTCACTGAAACAACTTCCGATACAGTAGCTTCTAACACTCCACAAATTGACCATATTAAAGGTGATGAAACCCCAGAGCAAGCGGAAGCTAGAAGAAATCGACTTGCTGAAAAACTTCAACAAGGTGGTCAAGTAATCGGTACTGTTGGTCAAGTTGTCGGAACGGTTGTCACTAAAACAAACACTGCTGTACAGTCAGCACTCAATCACAATCCTGGCTCACTCACAGATGGTACTGTAGACACTGCTGCTATTTTGGCTAAGGCAGATGCCAACATTGATTCTTCAGTCCCTGAATTAGACTCTGGTGAAGCAATTAGACGAAATATTGTTATTGCTAGACAGCGTAATTATGTTGGCGTTGCTATCAATAACACGAAACTCAAACAAGATTTAGCCACTCTTGACCTTGAACAACAGAAACTAATCGGGCTGTTAATTGACGGTAAGACGGCTGGTATCAACAATGAGAAAAAAGCAGTTCAGTACCAACGTGCTGTGGTTGGACGTGATACCGAGCTTTCTAGGCTTGAACAAGATGAAGAATTGCTAGTACAGCAACGTATACGCACTACTGGTACTCAGCAACAAACTGAACACATTCAACAACAAGAAAACCTCAAAGTTGAAATGTTACGCGAACAAGTCGAAAAACAAAAATACGAAATTCAAAATGTTCAGTACGAAAAAGAAAAGATTAAGCAAGAAGCGGTAGCTAAATTTGCGGCGGGATTCTAGATAAATTTAATCTATGTAATGGAGAAAATGAAATGAAACTTAGCGTGACAGACAAACAGAAATTAGTAGCTATTCTTGGAAGTTCAATTATTTTAGGAACTGGGATTGGATTTTTTGGAAGTCGATTCTTTGGTAAGAATGTGATGATTTCAATAGGTGCAGGATTATTCGCTGTAGGTGCTAGTCTGCAACTAGGTCAGGTAATTCTGAAGAAATCTTCACAGTAAGTCGATAAAAAAGAGGGGTGAGATTCCCCTCTAATTTGTACTCATACAGACTATACATTATGAAATTCAATCATATCTATTACGGCGTATTCACAGCAAGTACTTTATTAGGCGTAACTGGGGCTATTCAAGCATGGAACTTACCTGAAGGATGGCAGAAAAGTTTAGCTTTAACTGTTGGTGTTGGTGGTACTACTTCAGCCTTGGTGTGTACTGGATTGGGTATTGCTTACAGCGAGAGACACGAAAACTTAGAAAAAGAAACTGCTGAGAGAATTTCTGAGATTCAAGCCACTAGAGGCAGAGAACTTAATGACCTAAAAGTAACAATTGACAATCTTAAAAGTAGTATTGCAGTTCTTGAAAGTCAAGGTGAGAAGTACTTGGAACAAGTTAACAGTCTTAAAGAACAGCTAAACGAAAAAGCTAAAGAATACTTCAAGGTTGTTTCTGAAAAAGACTTGAAAATTAAAGAACTAGAAGGAATTGTCAGTCAACGTGATACTAGAGTTGAAGATTTTATGACTGATTCTAGAATGCAAACAGTCAAGTTTTTCTCTGAAAGATGCAAGGATTTATCAGGACTGCAAAAACTACTTGAAAATGCCCGACATAATCCAGATGTACCGATTGAGTTACGTAACACTTTTGATAGACGATTAGAAGATTTGCATAACCTCAAGACTGAATTAAACGAAGCCATAGAGATTGTTCGTGACCGCGAATTTAAAGATTTTGGGGAGATTCTTGGTTTCATTTTCGCTTTTGACAACAAGTTTCTTAACTGTAAAACACGGTGGAAGGATTACAAAGTTAAAGAGATTAAGAGTGAGAATAAAGAACTCAAGCAATCCCTTGATAATTCAATTCCTAAGCCAGTAGCTATAGAACGGTTTACAGAGGGTATTAATGAAGTTGACGAACGCATTACAGAGAAGTACGAGGCACTACTACTTAATAACAACTCAATCCACGCTCAATTACTGGACTTGCTAGAAAAGCGTAACTTGGTAATTAATGAACTCCAGCAAGAAAACGAACAATTGAGAGAAACCTTAGACAGACCTTATCAGTTCTACGGTACAAGTTCAATTCCTAGCACTGGCAATAAAATCTCTGAATACTACTACAGATATTTCAGATTTAAACTTGATTGTCTGGACTGGCAAGAGACTGAGGTGGGGTGCAGGTTTATTTTCTCCATTGGTCGCAATCCCGGTATAACGATTAAGGAGCTAGAACAAGAAAACAGCAGTGAACGGTTAGCAGCTTTAGTTGGAGCGATTGACAAGACACTTCCTAAGATTGAAATCCACAGCCATAACGCTACGGTCACAATCGAAATTCAAACCAAGCTACCAGTTAAGCAACCATTACCTACTGCTGAAGATATCTTTAGGGAGTGTGGCATTATCAGGGCTGAACTGTTCGGACAAACTATCCGCAAGTACCACATTGAGAAAACTGGTAAACCTACGCTACGGGTCATGAGTGCTACAGGTGGAGGTAAGGGAATCGCAGTTAAAAACCTTCTCAACTACTACCTACACAACTTAGACGGTTATGAAATCTGGTTATCTGACCCTCAAGACGGTAGTGAAGAAGATTACTGGGATTGTGAAAAAGCAGCGACCAATCCTAATGAAGCTTCTAAGCTATTTAACCAGTTTGCAAATTTACTTAAGGCAAGAGACAATAAAACCTCCACAGACCCTAAGACCCCTATCCTTGCCATCTTTGATGAGTTTGATAAAAAGCATAACCGGGATGATAAGAAGACTGCTGCTGAAATTTGGACTACTTTTAGGCATAACAGCATGAAGTTGATTTTGATTGGTCAGTCTGGGGAAGTGGGTAAAAGTGGTTGGCAATGGGATGAGATGAACAATTGCTGCTTGTTGTTCATTAGTAATGCTATCGATACTTTCCTCAAACACGCTGATAAGGATTTGGGGATGAATCCTGAGACGCTGGAGAAGTTCAGCAAGCATTACAACAAAGCTTCCAAGTGGATCGCTAAGACTAATGAAGACATCTCCCCAGAAAACCAATACAGGTTAGCTGCTTTGTACTGTAACGGGCAAGCACTGCTTTTAGAAATCCCAGTAGCTCACAAGGGAATGCTCACTGATGGTAAATCCAGGCTAGCGTCCAAGCCGTTTGAGAAAGTTGCTCAAATAAGTACAAATACTCAAAATTTACTAATTTCTAACATTTTAGATGAAGTACAGAATGAGATAGAAAATGACGATTTAGAATCTAATATAACTTGTCCAGAGTGTGATTCTACAAAGACTAAAAAGAATGGATGGTACAAGGGGTTGAGAAAAATGCAATGTAAAGATTGTGGGCATCATTTCAAGGTTGATGAATCTATCTCTAACAGTAATTAACAATTTATAGACAGTGTGGCTGTATTTTTGGCTTGTGGTGCTAGCACCAAACAGCACCAAAACAGCACCAACACAGCCACAATTGAAGCCTGAAATCCTTGATATTGCGTTGGTGCTAGCACCACTTTTTTTCCTATAGGGGGTGTAGCACCAATAGCACCAATAGCACCAATCCGCCAACAATTAATGTTAGGAGAAAATCAAATGTCTAAATTCATAGGTAATGATACACACACTTTTGATATTGAGAAAATTACTCTGATTTATTGGAGATATTTTGGAATTAAAGGTGAATCATGTGTGAAAGTTTTATTAACTAATAACAATGAAGTCGAACTATATTACACCAATATTGACGACTATAAGCTAATTAACCAGTTAAGAAAAGTTTTAGGTCAATCCCCATTGAATAGACCACATTGGTAAAAATAGTACCCAATTGGGTACATTTTACTCTCGCCTGTGTTATCCTAACTTTAATCAAAGTCTCAAACCTTTACCCTATAGACAATAAGGAGATTTAGAAATGACTGATAAAACTGCTGATGTACCCAAAAGTACCCGTCAAAAAACCGCCTCAAAAACACCCTCTAAAATCAAAAAATATTTCAAGTCGGTTATAGACCTTGGGAACCATTGGATTAAAGCTTATGTGGAAGGCTACGACTACCTGAGAGAACCAAGCTGGTATGCACGCTGTCTCAACAACACTTCAGATAAGATTCCCGGTCACGTTAAATATATTGATGGAGTACGGGAAGACTTGAAAAATACTTGCTGGTTGGTTGGGACTCAAGCCGCGAGAAGTGGTAGCAGTGACCTCATTAGATTGGTAGACGACTATACGGGCAAGTCTTCTCTATGGTTACAGTACTTTCTCGGAACACTGGCACACTTGCCACAGGTTAACTCTGAGATGAGTTTTGAAGTCACCGTGACCTGTAACGACGTTAAACGGCATGAGCCAGTGATTAGAAAGAATGAAGGTACACACAAAGTAGAGTTAGCAGGTGTACCCGTATTGGTACAAATCAAGATTAATGCAGTGTACCCAGAAGGTATAGCAGCACTCAAGAGCCAGAATTTAGACGGTGCTGTAACTATCTGTGATATTGGTGGCGGTAACACGTCCATCACGCGGTTCTTTAATTCCGAACTTGTTGGCGAGCCTGTTGTTAAGGATTTTGGTGCAGAGTACCTGATTGAGAAGATAGCTGCTAACTCTGACCTTAAAGCACTCATCAAGCAACCGCCTAGTAAAGATGTAATCAACAGGAGTATAGAAGTTGGGGTGAAGTTCAAGAAAACTGAGACTGGGGACAAGATAGCAGCACTTTACTACGGTGAATCAGATTTGAATTTCTATTCAGTGTACGAACTAGAGTTAAAAGACTTTATCGACTGTAAACTACGTGAGGTCACAAAGCAGTTAGAGCAATACAAGCTAGCTGGTGACAAAATTCTGATTATTGGTGGCGGTTCTAAACTCCCCTTACTGAGTGCTGCATTCAAGAAAAAAGGTTTTCTAATTTCGGACAATGGTGCATTTGACAACCTTAAAGGATTGGTCAGTGAGGTGATGTGATGACAGTTGATAAAGTCAGGATTAAAAAGTATCAACAATCTAAAGTAGAGCAATGGTCACAAGCGTTAGATATCCCAGTAGCAAAGTTTATAGAAGATGCCATAGGATTCTATCTCAGGTATTTAGAAGGTAAACAACCAGTAGTGACCACTGTAGAATCAGTAAACTTGGTAAACCAAAATGAGCAAAAACAGCCTGTAGAAGTAACTGTGGTTGATGTAGAGGAACCTGAAGATTTTGATGGAGGAATTGAACTGTAGTATGAGACCTGAAACCAAAAACGCTTTACTAAGTGCTTATATCCAGTTACAAAGCATTATTGACGAATTGTATATAGCATCTCAAAATGCCCTTAACAACAATCATTATGAGGACGCTAGCTTACTAGAGAGTAGAGCAGATAAACTTTATGAAGAAGCTGAAAATTTAGAATTTGTGATTTCAGAACTGGAGGAACGATGAAAACAATTGAAGATTTAAAGACTCGCGCTAAAGAACTTAGTAAGCAAGCTGTTGACCTCCGGCGTAAAGGTTCTGAAGTGTATGAATCAGATCCGCAACAAGCCAAACAGTACCGACAACAGGCAAGAGAAGCTATGAAGCGCTGTCAAGTATTGATACAAGAGTTGAAACGGCAACAAGCAAGTTAAAAACTGGCAATCCAGAGAGACCGCCAGCTTTTAATCCAAAAATATAGATGCCCTTCTATACGAGGGGCATTTTTTCATTTTACTAGTAGCTATAGCACGGTTTGGGTGAGAATCTGGAAAATTCAGGATAGAATCTGTAGCAAAACTCTGTTTACGGTATGATACCTTCCCCAGCTATGCCACCAGATTACTCCGGTCAAAATCTCCGTGGGCGCTCCTTTAAAGGTCAAAACCTTGAGGGAGGAAACTTTAGCTATGCAAATATCCGAGGTTGCGATTTTACTGGTACAAATCTTATCGGTGCAAACTTCAGCCATGTTAAAGCGGGACTGCAAAAGCGGTGGGCTATTTTCCTGGTTGTTGTTTCGTGGTTGCTGTCGGGAGTGTCAGGAATTTTCTCAGGTTATGCTGGCGCTTTGGTGGCGTCCCTAATATTTTACTCAAGTAAAGACCCTCAAGAACAAATAACTTATCAAATTGCGGGCTGGATTATTATAGTTATACTAGCTATTTTCATTTTCATCACAATTCGCCAAGGAATACAAGCAGGTTTAGGAGCCATCGCCTTAGCCGGAGCCTTCACCGTCACCGTCGCCACCGCCGTCTCCTTAACCGGAGCCGTCGCTTTCGCCGTCGTCTTAGCCGGAGCCGTCGCCTTAGCCGGAGTCGTCGCCTTAGCCGTCGCCTTAGCCGGAGCCGGAGCCGTCGTGTTATTGAGTATTCATATCAGTTGGCGAGCAATGAAGGGAGACGAAAAGCACGCTTTGATTCGGAACATCGCTGTTGCTTTTGCAGCCTTTCGCGGTACAAGTTTTCGCAAAGCTGATTTAACTGATGCTAACTTTACAGGAGCGACACTTAAAAATACGGATTTTAGAGGTGCTATTCTGACTCGTACCTGTTTCCGCAACACTAAAAAGCTTGACCTTGCTCGTCCTGGTGTAACATATCTTCAAAAAGCCCAAGTACGTCAGGTACTGGTAACTGGACTTGGACAGGACATAAATTTTGACCGTCAAAACTTACGGGGGATTAATTTGCATGGAGCTAACTTAATAGATCCAAGTTTTGTGAGCACAGACTTGAGTGAAGGCAACTTGAAGGACGCTAATTTATCCAGAGCAAAGCTAGTAAAAGCACAGTTAGACGGAACAGATTTTACAGGCGCGACTCTCACCGGAGCTTACATTCAAGATTGGGGTATTACCAGTGACACCAATTTTGATGGCGTGCAATGCTCTTACGTTTATATGCGACTCCCTACAAAAGAAAATCCTGACCCTTGGCGTAAACCAGATAATAGGGAAGAGGTTTTTGCAGATGGGGAATTTGGTGATTTTATCAAACCGATTGTTGACACTCTCGACCTTTATCATAACCAAGGTGTTGACCCACGTGCCATTGCAGTCGCTTTCAAAGAATTAGCTGAAAACAACCCAAATGCCGAACTTGAAATTGTAGCAATAGAAAGACGGGGAGATGATAAAATACTGCTCCGAGCTAAAACCGCAGCATCAGCTAACAAATCTGAATTGAGTAAAGAATATTTTATTAATTACAATCAACTTAAAACACTAGCAGAGAAAGACTTTCAAGCATTAATAGCAGAGAAAGAATTACAAATACGTAGATTAGAAATTATGATAACGACGGCGTTAGAACGTCCTAGTTTTTATACTCAAGGAGGAGATATTATAATGTCAGAAGGTTCAAAACAACAATTTAATAACAATAACCAAGGTGCTCAATTTGGTGGTGCTCAGGTAAATGCTCATACAGTAAACGCTGGTCAAATAAGTGGTAACATCACCAACTACACCCAAGAACAAAAACAAAACCTAGCACAAGCAGCAGCAGAAATACAGCAGTTACTCTTCCAGTTATCTCAAGCTAACCCCACAGACGCAGTGGTTACAGAAGCTATTCATCAGGAGATTAAACGTAATCCAACACTAAAAGCGAGGTTACAATCTGCCTTAAAAGCTGGTGGATTGGAAGCACTAAAAGCAATTTTTAATCATCCACTATTTAGCATTCCTGCTGAAACAGTAAAGGGCTGGCTTGAAGCCGAATAATAAATTTAAAGGGTGAAGGAACTGCTAAAAACCATCTATAAAGAAAAGTATTTTTAATTTATAGGTATCGCAATAGCTGTACGCTGTGATACAGGGTCAATACCAACTCAGCGATGAAAGTCAATCGGCACGGTAGGGCTAAAGTGCTTACACAGTCAGAAATACAGCAAATTTTTAATTACGGGCTGGATAATGACCGTGACAGAAACTTTGTTTGGGGTATGTCTGTTTACAGCGTGTCGCATTCGTGAAGCTTGTACCTTGTTGACCCCCGATATCTACACACCCAAAAGGACTGTTAGACCTAAGCTGATTCTCAGGAAATCAAACACTAAGGGCAAGTTAGCTACCCGGTCTATACCAGTGATAGAAGATTTAAGAGAACTATTGTCTAGTTACTACACATTTGCGGGTAAGCCTTATTTATTTCCCGGTCGGAGTGACGGACATATTAGTGAGGACTCAGCCGCAAGGATTTTAAGAACGGCTTGTCAAAGGGTAGGGATAACTGGAGTGAGTACCCATAGCTTTAGGAGAACTGCCCTAACCCAGATGAGTAATGCTGGTATACCGTTACGGGTGATTCAGGAGATATCTGGACATCGGAACTTAGAGCAGTTACAAAATTACCTAGAGGTATCGGAAGAACAGGTGTTGGGTGCGGCGTCAAGTTTGGCTATGCTATCACCTGTGGGTGAAGATGTCGGGAAATATGGTTTAAACGACATTACGCTAAAACAACCACACGCCAAGGGATAGCAGCGTACTACATTCGTTGATTTGTTACAAACTGTAAAAGATATTTGATTAGAATCACGAAGCGTGAAAATGATTTGGAACCGGAATTAATCTCACGTGTCCTGTAGAATAGTTTAAATTTTTCTATTAATCCGCAATTTCCCGGTATATTATCGCTTGGTTTGAAAAAATGGGTTTATCTGGACGGCAGCGTAAGGAACTACAATCCGCTTTAGTTGATGCTTTTCCGACGAAATCATCATTAGAGCAAATGTTGTCGTTTGAATTGGATAAGAATTTAGAAGTGATCGCCCCTTCAGGAAGTTTACAAGAAATTATCTTCAGAACAATACAAACAGCAGAATCAGAAGGATGGATTAAAGATTTAGTCCGTGCAGCACGTAAAACCAACTCAGGTAATCTCAAATTACAAGCTATTAAGCTAACATCTGGAAGTGAATTATCTTCTAGAAACCACGTACAACAAGCACTGTTAAAGCAAGTTCGTACTGAAGTTAAGTCACGATTAAATCAGTCATTACATAATCGGATTTATATTGTCCAAGATACACAACAAAATCCCTCTCAGATTGAATTGCCTTGGTCAAGTGAGATAAAAGTAGGGTCAAAACCGAAAGTTCGTTTAACAAATACGGAAATAACAGCAGTTTATGACCAATCTGATATTGCAGGTAGATTATTAATTCTGGGAGAGCCTGGGATAGGAAAAACTACCATGCTTCTTAAATTAGCTGAGCAACTAGTAAACCGTGCTAAGAATGACCCTGTACATCCGATACCAGTGCTGTTTTCTTTATCTTCTTGGAAGAATGACAATCAAAATATAAAAGATTGGTTAATTGACCAACTCAAAGATAAATATGGGGTACGAAAGGATATTGGTAAAGGGCTAGTAGATAATCAAGAAATTATATCCCTCTTAGATGGTTTAGATGAGTTAGCAGCAGAACGTCAAGAAAAGTGTGTCGTAAAAATTAATGAGTTTTTACATCCCAGTAGTTGGAGTAATTCTGTAGTAGTTTGTAGTCGGATAGAAGAGTATCAGCGTTATCAAACTTTGCTTCAACTAAATAACTCCCTGGAATTATGTCCTTTTACTCCTGAGCAGGTTTATCAGTATTTACAAAGTACGGATAACTTACAATTATGGGATAGTATTAGTCAGGACGCAGATTTAAACCAATTAACTAGGACACCTCTCTTATTAAATATTATTGTTCTTTCTGCTCAAGAAATATCACTCCAAACATGGCAGCAATTTCAGTCATCTGAGGAGCGACAGAGTTATCTGTTTGATGGTTATATTCGGAGGATGCTTAAACGAAAATATGAAGGTAGACAACCCAAGCAAGAAAATACTAAACGTTGGTTAGGATGGTTGGCACAAAGGTTAATTGACGATAGTGTAACTGAGTTTTTAATTGAAAGAATACAACCAACTTTGTTGAAAAATAAAATTCAAAAACTTGTTTATAATTTGATTGTATGGGGAGTTATCGGAATGCTGATTTTTGGGCTGCTTATGGGGATTTTTGTAGGGGTAGTTTCAGTTTTTTCACCGCTGAAAGAACTGAAAACACTAATTTATAGGCAGATTGTAGGACTGATTTTTGGACTTTTTTTTGGGCTAATTTCAGGGCTAATTTCAGGGCTGATTTATGGGCTGGTTGGTGAGTTTATAGAAAAGAAAATTGAAAAAACAGTTATCTTAATTAATCCTCTAAAAAATCTTAACAAAATAATTATTAAATGGCTGGTTTATGGGCTGATTTATGGGTTGATTTTTGGGCTGATTACAGGACTGATTTATGGGCTGATTTATGGGTTGATTTTTGGGCTGATTGCAGGGCTGTTTTTTGGGCTGTTTTTTGAGCTAATTGGAGATAAAATTCAAGCAATTGAAACTCTAAAGTTTTATCTTAATAAATTTTTCATTGGACTGATTTTATGGTTGATTATAGGGGTGATTTTATGGTTGATTACAGGGGTGATTAATGGGCTTATTTTTGGGGTGATTACAGGTTTGATTTATGGGCTTATTTATGGGCTTAATGGACTTGAAATTGAGAACAAAAATACTCCTAATCAAGGGATTCGACAATCACTTATTAATACTATAATTCTCTTGTTTGCAACTTCTTTACCTTTTTCATTACTCAGCTTTATCAGTATAAAGATTGCACGAAATGAAATGAATTTTAATGAACTTTTAATCGGTAGCTTCATGTTTGGATTATTTTTTGGAATGCTTGTTGGAATAACCAGAAGTGGAACTCCTGCTATTAAACATTTCGTTTTGCGCGTAATTCTCTCGTTTAATGGTTATGCACCTTGGAACTACGCCAAATTTCTCGACTACTGCACCGAGCGCTTGTTTCTACAAAGAGTAGGTGGTGGATATCGCTTTATCCATGACCTATTACGCCAACACTTTGCCAATTCCTATGCTCAAATCCAAAAACGGTCTTAACTAAAGTGACTTTAGTGAAGCTCTGGAAATCAAAGCGGGCTAGACAAGGGTATCGAGAAAAGTACAGACACAACAGGGGAGCAATGACTTACACACCCTCTTGACAATAGATAAATCCATACTTACATTAGATATAGTGAATAGGTAAATATGGAATGAGTAGACAAGCCAAATCCCCAGATGAATTTGAGAACACTTTCATTGATGAACAGGTAGCCTACCTACTGCCCATATTTGAAGCGTTAGCACCATACAAGCTAAATCAGCGTAAGAAGGGAGTAGGTGACATCCCTGGATGGGAACGGTTAGCAGCACAAGAAGCAAGGATATTAAAAGCCACTTACCCAGATGAACAACCGGAAGCAGAACGCCAGTACAACACGGCTTTAAGGCAAATTACCAGCCTCAAAAAAGCGCTTAAACTTGCAGCTAAGACCGAACTTAAAGACCCCGCTTTAGTTAACCCAGTAATTACCATTGCTACTCACTTCGGAAACGCCTTAAGCTACCTTTTCAGCGAGTACAAAGAACGCCAAAATGCCCGATATAGAGAGAAAGTGACTGAACGACGGCAAAAAGAGAACCGTGTACAAATTGATTTAACCAACTCACTTAAATTCGCTCACAGGATACTAACTGAAGTGGCAGAGGGTAAAGACCCGAACTGGATTGACGTATCTTGTTCAGTGGCACTGGCAACAGGGAGACGGATGGGAGAGATTCACTGTTCAGCGACTTTTGAAGAGTTAGCAGAGTATGAAATAGCTTTCAGAGGTCAGTTAAAGGGGAAAGACCGCAAGGTAAAGATAGGCGACAAACAAATACCACTGAGGAAAGTTACTTTTTGCATCCCTACCCTACTGTCAGCCGAACTGGTTTGTATGGGATTGAACTACCTAGAAACTAAAGGTAAACGGTTGGATAGAAATGAAGACGCTGAACGGGTTAACTTGCGATGGGCTAAGGTTCTCAACCTAGCTGTAAAGGACTGGGATATCTTCCCTGAAGGCGAACGCACATATCATAAATTTCGTGCTGCTTACTTACGGGCTTGCATTGTCAATGACACGAGTGTTGACCCCTACGACTTTAGAGACTATGCCAAACAAGTTTTAGGGGATGATGACGAGACAACCATTGACGCTTATAAGCGCTACGAAATCAAACCAGGGACTTTAACCAAACTTTAAAAATCTCTGTACCAATCCTCTTGACAATAGATTACTAGAGGGTCTAGTATAGAGATATCAAAAATCAATCAAACAAATCAATCCTATGTCTAAAACATCCGAAATCATTCAAGAACTAATCAACGGGTTACAAGGTGTGACTGATGAATCAGCTATTAAAAAGTTAACTATAAACGCTTGGAAGCGACTTAAAGAACTAGTTCCTAATGAAAATACCTTTCGCCGTACTCGTACTGAACTCCGAAAAGCTATTGAATCAGCATTCCCCAGTGACCAGCAATCGAAACCAGGATATTACTTTACTACTGAAGGTAAAGGGAAAGTAGAACGATGGGAACACATAGCGCTATGGTATGCAACTACCAACGAAGACAGATGGGCAGTAGTGGGGGATGCTGACAGAAAAGCTTACTTTGAAAATCTCCCAAAACTACCAGCCCCACCACAGCCTGAAGCACAGCCCGAACCACTACCACAACCACAGTCACAACCACAACCAGAAGATATGACACTACAACAATTTGACGCTGAAACAAAAGAACTCGTAAAAGATGCCCTAAATCACTCTGGAATGAGTCTAGCTGACTTCATCCAACAAGCTTGTAGAGTCTATGCGCGTACTGTCGTAGGCAAGGCTAAACAAGTAATTGAGACTGATTTAAGCAGTATTTCAACTTCTGAACTCTTGAACAATACGAAGATGAAAACCTTGCCTGGAAGGGCTGAAGAACTGGCTAAACGTGCTATTCAAGCCATTACACAACACAACGATATGGCTACCGAAAAAAACCAAAAATGGTGCATCACAGCGACCGCTATCAATGCCCTAACCGGGTCAAAGATGGGATTGATTAAAAACGTTATGGAACAGTACAAAACCTTGATTAGCGACCACAACACGAAACACGGACTAAATCCCTACGACAACAGAGGACGGTCACAAGCGATTGAACAAGTTATTGATTTTATCAACTTCTCTGAGGATACCCCTATCAAACCAGTAGAGACCGCACCAGTAAAGACCGCACCAGTAGAAACCGCACCAGAAATTAAAAAACAAAGTCCGAAGATAAAAATAATAAATATGCCTTTAGAATCTTCTACTTTAGATATATGGGACTGTTTACATCAAAATCCCAACACAAAAGTACTCACAAGAACTGGTAGACAAACTGGCTTAACTTATATGTTGATTGATGAAGGAATGCTGATAGAAGAAACAGGGGAAATTATTAAATTGTGATAGTAAAAAGGGTAGATTTTAAGGTCTACCCTACAAACTTCCTACTACTTGAAAGGATTTATGTTGTCATCAAACCATTTCCGTAATTCCGTTTCATCCTCTGGGAAAGGTTCATTAGGATGAATGATAGTCCATACATCCCTCATTTCAGCTAATCCTGTTTTGCTTATTACTGGTCTTATCTCTGTCGTCACAACGTTATTGCTTTTAAAATATGTCGCTTGGTTCAAGACTTTGATTTTCTCGCTTAATTCAAAAACTTTAGGGTTTTCAGGAACAGATTGGGTAGTTCTTAGAAGAATATCAAACAGTAATTTAATAGATTCAATACGTTGTTTTGAGGGTGTATCTGGATTTTCAGCTATGTCTATGAGTATCTGAACCGCCCTATCTGCAAAATCTGCTGCTTTACTTAATGCAGATTGAAAAGTGATGTGAATCGCATATCTTAGAGAATCGTTAAAATCCCCTTCCTTAAACCACATCTGAACAGCCCGAACCGTTACCCCCAAATGTTCCGCAACCTCATTAGGTGAATAACCAGCCGCAAGCATACAGATAGCGCGGTTGTATCGCAGTGAAGCAAGTTTGTTCGTTCGCCAAGTTAAATAAAAATCTTCTTGTTCTTCCATTACCTTGTACCTTCTAACATCTTGTCAGTAATGCCTAAAACACTCTTTAAAGCTGGGTGCTTCTCAATTAGCTTCAATAATTGCTCGTGTGTACATTTCAATTTTAATTGTTCGTGTGAAGTATTCACTTTAATAAGCCAAAAACAAGTTTTACCTCTAATAGTTTGAGTTACTTCAATCATGACTGTATACATTAAAGATGTTTTTAAATTATCCAATACCGACAACCGACCGCCAATACCCATACCAAACGACTGATATAGAAAAATACTAAACTAGGTATTACTACCAGACCTATAGTACAAGTCATAAAAATGGAAGGAAATTTTGCAGAAGTCATCAACGGCACACTGCACGAATAACCACCAGTCCTAGTTTGTTTTACCACAATAATTAAATCAGTCCTTCACAGTTATTTAAAATGTGAGGGATTTTAGTTTAATAAATTCCTCTGCAAATTTTTCAGCTTCTTGTCGATTAGAAAAAGTTGTAACGGTTTCAAAATTATATTTAGCTTTATTAGTCCAGTTATACGAACCATTAATTACTTTATTTAAATCAATTACACAAAATTTGTTATGCATTATATTTTCATATTTACCAATTTTAGGTATTTTATAAGTCTCAAACTTAGTATAATCCAAACCTGAATTCCTATTTATATCGTCATCACAAATAATTAATTGTACATTTACACCTTGACTACTTTTCTCAAGTAACTTATCAAATATTTGTTTATCAGTAAACCAAGCTACAGCAATCCAAATTATAAATTTAGCTAGTTCAATTTCTTTAATTATACTTTTCTGTATTTCATCAAAAAGTACATCTATATTTACGTTTGTTTCTTCAATTGGAGCATCACTAACCAATCTTACTGATATTTTTAAACAGTCTTCATACAATTTTAATTTTTCTTCTGTTACCTGATAAAACTCGTTAGAAGTATTTAAGTAGTGCCAAAATTCTAAAAAAGCTAACAATAACTTACCGACAATATGATTAGATTCTTTATTCCAAAACGACCTAAGACGCTTTGCTTTTGATTCACCTATATCAGCATACTTTTGGTCATAGACATCAATACCTGTGTGTTCAATAACAAAATCAGAAAATGTTTTATTTGAAAAATTTAAAACATAGCCATCTGACATACCTAATAAACGTTCTAATTTAATACGCTCAATACTTGATAAATTCGACATTTGATTATCTTTATAAACGTGTAACTTTAGTATTCCCAATTCTTGTCTGTTCTCTATCTCCCCCTCAATGCCCGTGTGTGGTGTTGGGGGTTTTGGTGATTTACGCATAGCAAAAAATACATAGATTTCCGTACACCCTTCACTCCCCTATAGAGAATTCTCTATGGATTACGTATAAATTGCTGAAAACTATATAGGACAATAGTTTTAATAATGCAGTATAAAATACATAGAGAGTAAGTACATCCATCTATAGCATAGATAAAACTCTATGGATTATTTTACGCATATTTTAAGTAAATTTATTTACACTTAGTTTTACGCACGTAGATAATAAACCACATAAATACGTTATGTAATACACTACTACTTTTTAAGTTTATACAAGCTAAAAACCCTTACTACACGGTCGTTTCAAGCGTACCTCCGATGTAACTGGCTTGTAGAGCCACTTTCGAGCATTTTTTTGAAAAAAATTTTTTTCCGATTTTACCTCTGAGAAAACCTAGTCAGTGAGCGACTTTTGAGCATTTTCTGAAAAAATTTTCAAATCCCGAATTTTTCAGAGGTATTTTTCAACCCCTATATAGGGGTGGTCGAACGTTCGCACCTAATACCTCTGTACGAACGTTCGACCACCCCCCACACCCCGACCATCCCCAGTGATGCCCGTGCCATGACTGGATACTCCCCCCAGTCATGCCCGACCACTGCCCCAAAGGATACGGGACTCCTACCCCCAACACACCCTCTAGAATCGCTTGCAAGCTGTCTGTAATTTAATCTTGGTAACATAGCCCGTTTTCAAAACGTCTCATTAGCGGTGTCTAGAATCCTTATCTGGTAACGGACGAGAGGAAACGGGACTCCTACCCCGACCACTCCCCCAACGCGGGACGCTGGACGCACCGCCACAATGATTATTGATAAGCTAAATCTCAAAAAGTTGTCGCGATCGCAGAAGGAAAACTTATGTCATGTCCCTACACCCCCGACGCGCTACCCCGACTGCCAAAAAGTTTTTAGGTAAAAATACAGGGTGGTTTCGCTCTCGTTCGCTTTTTGTCAATCGGACAAAACCCACTCGTACATAGATACAACTATGACTGTACAAGTCCGCCTTAGTACATAGATATCGATATGGGTATACGAGTTAATACTAGTACACAGATGACAGTGAGACCGTCAATATGGGTGTACAAGAGGGTGCGTTAGAAACAGGGACAATTCGTTTATCTATGTACGAGTGGGTATGTCTACATAAATATGGGTGTACGAGAGGGTGTACGATGACTGAACGAGTCCTTTGATACATAGATAAATCGTCTCGTACATAGATATATGCGTGTACGAGTCGTCATGTATCTATGTACGAGAGGATGTGTGCAATCCACTATCTATGTACTAGAGGATATGTGTATTTGGTTATCTCTGTACGAGAGGGTTAAGATAGACTTATCTTTGCACGAGTACGACTAATCTATAGATACCATACTTTCATTCCATGTTCTCATGAGAACATGGAATGAAAGTATGGTATCTATAGATTAG
>NZ_WJFC01000191.1 GCF_009725235.1 Scytonema sp. UIC 10036 | reverse complement strand
TGGAGAAATAGCTCAAACCCTTATCGAGTAACAGTTTCAAAGCATTGACAATTTTTCGGCTTTCAAACTTATCTATATATATGTCTTGGTTCGGCGTGCTGAATCTGTTTTCTTAGCAATACTTTGTCAGTATAGCCACAATATTGAGATGAAGCCATCTCCTCAACAAATTGACTTGCTGACTTTACTTCCAGCTCTTTGGTAGGACAAGGGGGGAGGAAACTTTACCAGAAAAAATTTGATTTCACTGTAGAAGTCCCTTAAAACCATTTGTGGAAACGTAAAAATAGTACAGAATAAGCCAATAAAAACTTGTAATGAGGTGCATAAAGTGAAACTGAGAGAATTATTAGCGACTGTCGATAACGTTGTACTATCATCTCCGCATCCGGCGCTGGATGCGGAAATCAAGGGCTTGAAAACCAATTCCCACGCTTGCGGTACGGGAGATTTGTTTATTGGAATGCCAGGAACACGGGTTGATGGTGGAGATTTTTGGCAAAGCGCGATCGCCTCCGGTGCGGTAGCTGCGGTCATTTCACCCCAAGCCATACAAAAGCATCCTCCCACAGCAGAAGCTTGCATTATCGCAGCCGAAGACATGATTAAAGCTTGTGCTCAGCTAGCCAGTACTTTTTACGGTTATCCCGGACAAAAACTGAAACTTGTAGGCGTTACAGGTACAAATGGCAAAACCACAACGACTCACCTTGTAGAACATTTCCTAAATCAAGCCAATTTGCCTACAGCTTTAATGGGCACATTATATACTCGTTGGAAGGATTTTTTACAAACTGCCATTCACACAACCCCTTTTGCTGTAGAACTACAACAGCAGTTAGCCTCTGCCATAGATGCTGGAAACGATTATGGAGTGATGGAAGTCAGTTCCCATGCTCTAGCGCAGGGTCGAGTCATGGGTTGTCAATTTGAGGTAGGCGTTTTTACTAATCTGACCCAAGACCATTTAGACTTCCATCGTGACATGGAAGATTACTTTGCTGCTAAAGCGTTATTATTTAGCCCTAATTATCTTAAAGGTCAGGCAGTTATCAATGCTGACGATCCTTACGGTGAGAGATTAATTGCATCACTCAATCCAGAACAGGTTTGGAGTTACAGTGTGAGCGATCGCAATGCAAACTTGTGGATGAGTGACCTAAACTACGAACCCAATGGAGTGAGTGGTACGCTGCACACACCAAAAGGCGAAGTCCCTTTTCGTTCACCACTTGTCGGTCAATTTAATTTAGAAAATTTATTAGCAGCAGTTGGAGCAGGTTTACATTTGGGGTTAGATTTACAACTCATAGCATCAGCGATCGCTGAATTTCCTGGAGTCCCTGGCAGAATGGAAAGGGTGCAAATTAGTTCTAAGCAAGACATTAGTGTAATTGTGGATTATGCCCATACTCCAGATAGTTTGGAGAACTTGTTGAAAGCTTCACGTCCCTTCATACCTGGTAAGATGATTTGCGTTTTTGGATGTGGGGGAGATCGCGATCGCACCAAGCGACCGAAAATGGGTAAAATTGCAGCCGAGCTATCTGATGTACCAATAGTCACCTCAGATAATCCCCGAACTGAAGAGCCAGAAAAGATTTTACAAGATATTTTGGCAGGGATTCCAGAAACAGTAAACCCAACCGTCATAGTCGATCGTGCCACTGCCATTCAGACTGCTATTTTAGAAGCAGAATCAGGAGATGGAGTTTTGCTAGCTGGCAAAGGTCATGAAGATTACCAAATTTTGGGTACGGAAAAAATTCACTTTGATGACAGAGAACACGCTCGCAATGCTTTACAAGAAAGGATGATAAGGCATAAAGATAGAGAATGAGGGGTAGGAAATATTCTATACTTCATTCATACTTGACAAACGTGTCATGACTCTACCTTAAACTTTATTGCTTTTGCCTTCAGTTCATCCTTAAAAGGCTTTACTCATGAATGTTTCTCTACCTCAGGATCTGTCTGTATATCAGTTGGCTTTAAGTGTGGAAGCACCGCCCCAACAACTGTCTCTCGGACTTGGGACTTTACTATCAATGGTAAGGTCACACATTGATGTGCTAATTGAACAACAGATAGGAGCTACATTATGGGTAAAGCTACCACCTGGAAAAATTTGGCACTCAGAAATTCAACGTTATTATGAACAAAGAACACCCAACATCGTATATACTGACCAAATTGAACTGACGGATAATAAAGATGGTACGGAGACAAGCAATATTGAGGAGCAAGACTCCACATTTTCTGAATATGCATCTTCTTATATTCAAGTGGAAAGCTTACCAAATAGTAAGCTGCGGCGAGAATACTTTGTCATGGTGTTATCACCAAATTTCTGTAGCTTAATTATAGCTTATAGACCTTTAAAAAACCGTAAAAATCAGAACAAAAAAAAGGCAAACCATCGAAAAAATTTTCTCTTTCCTGCCATAATTTCTTTCGATGGAGAAGTCATTCAGCCAGTATTAGAAAGATTAAAATCATTAATAGTAACCCACTCACCCTCACTAGTTTCTATCGATCTGATTTGTCCTCCTATTTCCGAGCCAACTCTCATCAATCAACTTTTGATAAAACAGATTCAACATCAAGATAGAATTAACCGTCAAATAACAGCAAAACGTTTGATTAAAGTAAAAAAACACAATCGAAAACTCAATGAAACAGCTCAACTCAAAGATGAATACTTAAGCCATGTTTGTCAAGAGTTGCGTACACCAATAACACATATGAAAACGGCTCTCTCGCTTTTAAATTCCCCCAATTTAAAAGTCCCCCAACGACAGCGTTATTTACAAATGCTCACTACCCAATGCGATCGCCAAAATGCTTTGATATCTGGTGTATTAGACTTAGTACAGCTAGAACGCCAATTGGAGCGACTGCCACTAGAACCAGTACGCCTTGCAGAACTCATACCAGGAGTTGTGAGTACTTATCAACCTCTGGCTAAAGAAAAAGGGATTATGTTAGCCTACACCGTACCTTCAGACATTCCACCTGTTTGGTGCGTTAGTGGTGGGTTGAGACAAATCGCCATTAACTTACTTTCCAACAGTATTAAGTTTACTCCCAATGGAGGAGAAGTTTGGGTACGAGCACGAGTTTACAACGAGCACGTTCAATTAGAATTTCGCGATACTGGTATTGGAATTGCCGAAAGTGAAATCTCTAAAATTTTTGAACGCTTTTACCGAGTCCGCTCAACCGCCATAGACGATTCTAATGGAGTTGGTTTGGGTTTAACAATTGTACAACTGTTGCTATGGCGTAGTGGTGGTTCTATTTCTGTCAAAAGTAAGTTGTATGAAGGTTCTACTTTTACAGTGCAGTTTACGATTGCTTCTGAAAACAATCAGTTAATAACTCCCATTGCTTGACAGGGGGAATGAGGGGAATTGTGTTAACTGTTGACTTCCAATGGTAGAAAGATGGTCAAAACTTCACCATGACGGGGGCGTTCTCGGACAATCAATTTCCCACCAATAGCTTGAAATAAATGCTTGGTTGCATTGAGGTTCAGACTAATGGTACCTGTTTCTGGTTGGAACATCAGCAGTTGACCGAGAGCTTTTCGGATTGGTGGAGTACATGGGGAGGTGGAAGCTTTATCGTTATTTTCCGTCAGGGGTAGAGGCAATAATTGCAACTTCAATTGGTCACCAGCCGGAATCACCTGTACTTGAATATGGCTACCTGCAGGTAAGCTGCGGGTAAAGTTTTCCATTAACCCTGTCAGCACTCGATCCAACATATTAGGATTGCTAACCACCATTGGTAGTTCTTGAGGTAAAACAACATCCAAAGTCAAGTTTCTCCTGTCTGCAGCTTGTTGCCAACGGGGGATGCTTTGCTGCAAGACTCGATCCAATGACATTGCCGTCAGCTGGGCGTTAGTGGATTTTTCAGAAGCCGATGTTTCCAGTTCTGCTGCTCTAAACAATAATTCCATGCGATCGATTTGCTCGGTACATTCGCGATCGATCAGTTCCAAACGCTTAATAACATTAGGAGGTAAATCACGCTGTTTCAATAACAGACGAGTTGTGGTGCGAATAGTTGTCAGTGGTGTACGCACTTCATGAGCAAATGCTTGTAACAATTCTACATCGCTACGGTGAGAAGCAGAAGGAGCAGGCGAGGGTGAGATAGGGAGAGGCGGAGAAACACTTTCTATCTGCTCTTGTGGCTCTGGTAAATGTGTTAACAACAAGCGGCTAAACTCCATCACCGTGCGGTAGTCCGGTTGGCTTGGATAATATTTTTGTACTACTTCTTCTAAATCCGCAAACAAGTCAGGATTACTTAACATGACTCGCGCACCCAATGCTCGCCATGCTTGTTCGACAACTTCAGAATCAAATGAAAAACAAAACGTTTTATTACCATTTTTATATTCCGCTAAAACCAGCACAAGTCTAAAATTTTCTGTAAAAACTAAGCAAAACTGCTCACCAGTAAGCGGATCTGCTTCTAATAAAGGTAATATAGTTTCTTGATAAGCAATTTCATCTACTACAGCAACCGCAGCAGGCATTTCAAATGGCATAAGCGCCAAAGGATTAAACGGCTTTGCCGTAAAAGTGACTGTCTGCAAGCTTTGAGCCAGTCTGGGTTCGCTAAGTATGGGTGCTGGAGCTGATAACACTAATCCTTGGCTAGTTTCAGGTGAAATTGTAGCCAAACTCTTTGACAGCAGTTGTTCTGTAGCCGCTATGCTCACGCGCCATTGCTGTTCAGCTTTGGCAGAGGAGCTTTCGGTTGCACTGGGTTGACTGTTGACTAATATTTCGCTCAGACTTGGCAATATCCATTGGTACACAAGTTTTCACCCCTTTCAAGAGCCACTGACATATGTTAGGGCTGGCATTGACTACTACTTATGAGGTTATACTCATTTGTATCTTGATGAAAGTCGTATAACCGAACAATTCAGGGGCAATATCCAATCATTAGTCAATATTTCCTGAACTTTAACACTAAGCAGTGACCAGTACTTTTAATTACGAATTACGAATTACGAATTACGAATTACGAATTGGAGCGCAGCGACTTAACCCCTTCTATAGTCAGAGCTTAAGATTCCACTTAAGGACGAAGAAAAACAGGAGAATGTGAGGCAAAACAAGAATTGTGAGTCAAAAAATGTAGACTCGCGATATTTCTTGTGTTGTAAGTGTTTTTTGGAGGAGTATGATGGCTTTGGTTGAACACAAGCGAGCAGCTGGCGTTTTTTCTAACCGTAGCGAAGCCGAATCTGCTCTCACCACGCTTAGAGATGCTAATTTTCCCATGAATAAAATCTCTGTCATAGCTAGAGATTGCCAACGTGATATTGCTGGGATAGAAACACAGCCAAGTATTGGTCATCAAGTTGATGAAGAAGCTGCAGTCGGAGCAGTGACAGGTACTATTTTGGGAGGTATAACTGGCTTAATCGTAGGTTTGGGAACTCTTGCATTTCCGGGTGTAAGTCCAGTATTATTAGCAGGCGAAATTATCTCTACTGTCGGTGCAACTGCTGCTGGTGCGGGGATCGGTGCTGCTACAGGTGGACTTCTCGGAGTACTGCTTGGTTTGGGAATGCCTGAAGAACGAGCTAGAGTTTACAGCGATCGGGTATTGAAAGGGAATTATTTAATAATAGTGTATGGCACAGATGAAGAAATTCTTCATGCTGATTATATTTTAAATGACCGAGGCATAGAGGAATTTGGTATCTACAACTCACCAGGTGTTGCTGAAGCTCAGGTGGCTAAATCTGATAGCGTTGTTAAGCGAGATGTAGTAACTATTTTGGATCGTCGGAATACAAGTAATGTTCTCCCATAGCGATCCAGGGGTGATGGCAGCGCTTCGCTCTCCAACTTTGACACTGACAGTCCATGCTAGGGCGTGAGTGTCAAAACTATCTTCGCTTTACTGGATTCATCCATACTTCGAGGTGGTTAAATGCTTGTGAAAAAAGTATTGTTAAGCATAGGTAAACCAAGGCAACAGCTGCATAAATTTCAAAGGCACGATAGTTTTGGGCAACAATTAATTGTCCTTTACGAAATAATTCTTCAAAGCCGATAACTGCAACCAAACTTGTATCTTTGAGCATACTAATAAATTCGTTAGCCAAAGGTGGTAATATCCGCCGAAACGCTTGAGGAAAAATGACGTGACGCATCGTTTGTACTTTGCTTAAACCTAGTGATTTTGCGGCTTCGGTTTGTCCGACATCGATTGATTGGATACCAGCACGGACGATTTCGGCGATGTATGCGGCACTATTTAGGCTTAACGCGACAGTGGCGGCTGCGAAGCGATTAAAACTGAAGTTGAAACCCATATTTTGCACTAAGGAAGGGATGCCAAAGTAAATCATAAATATTTGCACGAGTAACGGTGTACCGCGAAAGAAATCAATATATGCCCTAGCTGTCCATTGCAACAGTGTTAGACGCGAGAGGCGAACAATTCCAATTAGAGAACCGCTGATTAAACCTAAAAATATTGAAAATATAGTTAGTTGCAGCGTTACCAACGCCCCTTGTACAAGTATGGGAAATGACTGGAAAAATACATTAATTGAAGTTGCACTACCACTCATCTGCGTTGTAAAAGTTAATTTTTCTGGTATTGTGGTGGTGTGGCTTTAAACCAATTTTGAGAAAACTGCCCCTAAGTACCATATCTATCCCAAGGCAGGAGGCTCTGTGTTAAACCACTTTTTATAAATCTGAGTATAAGTACCATCTTTAATTATTTTATCTAAACCTTTGTTAATGATACTTAGATAGGGTGAGTTTTTACGTACAGGGATGCCATAGTATTCTTCTGTAAGCAGTTCGCCAGAAATTTTGATTCCTTTGAGACTCCCTGTTTTAAGAGCATATAAAGTCACAGGTACATCGTTAATGAACGCATCCACATTACCATTGATTAAATCTTGGAAGGCTTGGTCTGCAGTATCTAAGGTAATTATTTGCGCTCCTGGAACTTTTTTTGCTTGATTTGCACCTGTTGTACCAAGTAATACAGCAATTCTTTTATTTCTAAGGCTGTCGAAAGTGGTAATGTTTTGATTGTTTTCTCTCACCGTAATTGCTAGTCCTGACCTAAAATAAGGCTTTGAGAAAGAAACAGTATTTAAGCGTTCTTCTGTAATTGACATAGCAGCGATCGCCGCATCTACAGTACCAGCCTGCAAAGCACCAAGCATTCCATCAAAGCGTAGATTTTCAAACTCTACCTGGAAACCAGCTGACTTGCCGATCCCTTTTATCACGTCTATATCAAATCCCTGAAGTTGCCCATCTTTCATAAATTGAAAAGGCGCAAAAGCTGCCTGAATTGCCACTTTCAGGCTTTTGCTTGCTGTGGTCGAAGATGTGCTTAATTTGTCGGAATCTGTGAAATTTGAACTATGATTGCTACAGGATATAACTAACAGAAAGCAGCTGAAAGCAAGAGCAAACCGATGCCACCACCGTACACCTATAAATCTAGCCATATCTTTTACTTGCTCTGGGCGCATTTAATGTTTGTGGAATGTATTGATCTACTCAGTAAAATGATAGACTCAACTCCAGTCACATTACCAGATTCTGGTGGCTATTTTTGGCGATCGCATTAAATGAGAAATGCGTTACACAACTTTACAAATTGGGGAACTGCACAACTCTTATGTGGTGTTAATGTGTTTTCAATACTACAAGGGATAAGAATTTTGGTAGTTGGGTTTCGTTCCTCAACCCAACCTACGTGTTTTGGAATTTATGTCTCAGCCTTGTACTGGAGTTTAAACTAAACACTTTATCCCAAGTGAAGAAACTTAACTTTTTGCTTGTTTGCGCCACTGTTTTCCAGTGAAAACAAACATGATTAAAGCTAGCAATACGTAAGGTGTTATTGTTGATGGTTCTGGTACCTGCTTCACATCAGGAGGCGGATTGCCCACAGGAGGAGTTCCCACAGGAGGATTTCCTACAGGAGGAGTTCCCCCAGGAGGAGTTCCCACAGGAGGATTGCCCACAGGAGGATTGCCCACAGGAGGATTTCCTACAGGAGGATTTCCTACAGGAGGGGTACCTACAGAAGGAGGTTGGCTAACGTCAGGTGTGGGAATAGGATTAGACGCTGTCGTAGAAGAATCATCTCCATCGCCGCCAAATAGAAAAAACAGAGGTAGCAACAAAGCAGCTAGAGGGATGGGATTAAAACTATTACCCTCTTCAAAAACTTCTCCGGCTGAGAGGTAAGAAACAACTTCTCCTCCTATATCTGGCTCTAATGTCAATACCGAAGACTCCAAGTCAACAACTTCCCCTAAAAGAGTTGTTCCACCAAGATCGTCGCCTGTTTCACCATAAGCAACTTGTAAATTTGGACGTCCCATATCTTCGCCACCACCTTGCCCTTGGTAAGGCATGGAGAGAACTTGAAGAAGGCTTTGTTGGAGCTGCGCTTCATTTCCACTGTTTAAAGCATCCATTGCATGAGAAATGTGCGCCCAGTAATAATTTTCCGCCTGTGGTTCTAACCCCAAAGCGTGCAATTGCTGCTTAAGATTGGGAATTTTAGCAACTTCCTCCATCAACACACGTCCATAGGCATATTTGAAATTCAACAAGGCATTGCGAGGACTTAAAGAATTCCCGTTTCCCCCCACAGGTGCCCAGTAAAATTTCTGGGTAACCGATCCCAAACCCTGTAATGGTTCTCTGCTAGCTGCATACCCCAAAAGGTATCGATGTCCATCCATGATGAAAGGGTCATCGTTTCGCCAAAATGAAGCAAACGGAATCTGTTTCAATTCGGGCTTATTGTTGAAATAACTTGAAAATAAACCAAAATTCTTTTCTCCACCAGCTGCACGCATCAGCAATTGGTCAGTAGTAGGTCCATTGTTAGCTTCAAGTAATTGCTGGAGTATTGCTCCCGTTTTGTTACAGGAAGGTCCAAACCCTGAAGTACAAGATGCAATGCCTTGCATTTTGCGTAAATCCTGTCCGGAAAGCTGGTAATGGAGATAATTTCCTTCTAAACCATTTTGAATTCCATAAGGTCCAACGTTCAGCTCGGCTGAGGCTTCTTGAGGTGCAGTCACAACTGCTGCTAACGATGAGACTGCAAAAGCGATTGATTTAACTGTTGATTTTTTCAAGGACATTCACCTCCATTAAGCAATTAAGATCCAGTTGAAGAGACTGTGGCAGAATTCAAATTTTGAGGGGAATTGATATTTATTGTTATTCCCGTTCCCTTAAGTTTTTCCCCTTTCACAGGATGGTATAGAACAAATGCACGATTGGGTTGATCGAAGAGATAGCCACGGGGAGAAGCTTGTACCTTGCCTTCTTCAATCAAAGAAATAAAGGTTCCTAAATACCTCTGTATACTCTGAAGATTGTCCTGTTTTGCTTTCATATGATTCTGAATGAGGAGCATAAACAGTTCCAAGCTGCGATTTCGTTGTCCCTCCATCAGACTGCCTTCTTCTAAAAAGGAAGTAGCCACTAGCTTCCCGTCTACTTGCTGAACTTTTAAGAGAGTGTAGTAACGTCCCTGTTTTCTGGGATCGCTCGCATAACAAGACCAAGAACCATCTGCGTTTTCTGTAAAGCCTTGTTGTGCAAGGTAACCAAGTGTGGATGGGTTTTGCTGGCTTTGTATGGGAGGCAACAAATTTTCTACTGTATCAAAGGCACAAATCTTTTGTGCTGTTTTTTCTTGAGGGGCTACTCTAGCTTCTTGTGCTATTGAAACATTAGACATAACAGCTAATGTAGATACTGAAAAAACAAATGTACTAAACAGATGAACAAGCATATTATTCATGTGTTTTTTTCCTTATAAATAAATAAATTGCAGGTTATCTGCTTTTTTTGTGAGTAAGCGTTCATATTTGGTTTCACATTTCTTGATCCAATTATGCAGATAGTCTTTCCGGATTTACATGAATTTCCATATAAATCTTTAAAAGAATGTATAAAATAAAGCTAGCTTCTATAAAACTAATGTAGCATTTTAATATTATTTCTCCGTATAAAAACAAATGAGTTTTTAGAAATATAAAGACAAATTTATAGAGATCGCCCTGATGCAAACTAAAAATAAAGCTTTTCCAATTTTTATTTTTGAAGAAATTAATTATGCTTAATAATTACAAGTATAATCACTGCTGAGCTTTTTGTCAAAATTACTGTTGCGTAAGGATTTGCGTGTCAAGTGCCAAATTGTAAAGTCAATTTTGGACTACTGACATCAAGTTTAAAAGTTAACTTTATAATAATTTCTCCAAAAGCTTTTTTCAAAAGCTAATAACTTTGTTGTTATTTCTTGGAACACATAAAATTCTATTAAGATGTGATTGGCGATGCCGTGATGAAGTGAATTTCTGGCTTCAACAAACACCGTCTTATATCTTCTTGAATATTTTTTTTTAATAGAAAAATTATGACTTGAAAATAGAGGAGTTGGGGGTTAAATGAAGACAGCTATGCTACCCCAACTTACCAGTTATTGGTCATTGGTCATTAGTCAAGTGTCAAGTGTCACTGTTAGGTGATTTCCGTCACGCTTCTACTAACTTCTGAATATGTTCGAGTTGTGAGTTGCCATCACAGAAATCCGTATCCGACTGGTGGGACGGTAGGGGGACGAATAGCAGGGGCAAAATGCATATGATTTAAGATGCTCCCCATTTTCAAAGCATCGCCTGGATTTGACAATTGAAAGCACAAGATGGGCGACTCAGAAGGTAGCAATTTCAAGTTGAGTAGCTGTTGTTGCACTTGTTGTTTGAGGTAAGCAACGTTTTGCCATAACCGGATACGGCGTGGCGGTTCCTCCAAAACTATTTTTATTGCTGCTAGGGCTGCTGCAGTATCAGCAGGTGACAGCGCTGTAGTATAAATCCAACTGGAGCGCGGTTTCTCAAGTAATCGATTAAAGTTGCACTTCCTGCTACATAGCCACCCAAACTACCCAAGGCTTTACTTAAAGTGCCAATTTGAATTAACTGTTTTCCCCTACACCCAAAATGTTCAACACAACCCGCACCAGTTTCTCCAAGTACTCCAGTGGCATGGGCTTCATCTAAAAGTAACATACAACCAAATTGCTCAGCTAGCTCTAGAGCGCAGGTAAAGGACATAAATCGCCATCCATGCTAAAGACACTATCGCTAAGAATTAGGCAACGTCGATAGTTTTGCCGATATTGACTCAATTGAGTTTTTAAATCTTCAACATGACAGTGACGTATTCTATGATGCAGCACCAGTGAGAGTTGCCCATTTTTTAAACTGGAATGGTTATATCGATCGGATAAAATTAAATCTCGCTTGCCTACTAGTGCATTGATAACGCCCAAATTTGTCAAATAAACCCGAACTGAAAACGACTGCATCCTCTGTTTGTTTAAGGAATGCGATCGCTTCTTCCAAATCTCTATGCAGTTGGCGATGTCCGCTAAGTAACCTCGAACCCGTACTACCAGTACCAAATTCTTTCACTGCTGCTGCTGCTGCCATCACGAGGCGTTCATCACCTGCGAGTCCCAAATAATCGTTACTAGCAAAATTTATGACCTCTCGTCCTTCCAAAACAACTGTGGCACCAGGGCGACTTTGGATAGTTTGTACAGTACGATACCAGTTAGCACGGTGAATAGTTTCTAGGATTGTTCCAACCACGTATAAGGGTTACCAGACATAGTGAACAGAGGGGTGTTTGTTTTCCCTCCAAGATAAGATAATATTCATGAAAACTACTATAAAAAACGTTGTTATAGTTTTGCCGATATGCTCAAGCTAAGTTGTGGTATTACACGTATCAAGCCAGAGTTTGAGGACAGTAGCCCAACCCATTGATAAACTGTTCCCGGAATGCTTCGATGTCCTCACGTTGCGGACTGCCGTGAGAAAAACAGCAACTTGATATCGATGCATAACATTAACTGGAGAGTTTCCAACTTCAAACTTTCTAAAGCCATGCTGACGTGCTTTGACGCGGGAGTGAGGAATTCCTATTTCGCCTATAAGGGCTAAGACTCCATATGCTCAGCACTATAGCGTCTTTGCACTTGATGTAGCGAAGCCCAGCATGTTGACACGCACCACGTAACAGCAATTAACTTCTATTTCAGATTTCTGAGAATTTTGAAGAGCGGAGAATTCTTAGGGAGATGGAATAAGGATATTCTTCAAGTGACGAATCTAAGTGGGGTTGGGGAGGCTGTTCTAAAGTCGCTTCACCAATAGCATGACTAAAGTAGGATTCAAAAAGTTTGTCGTAGTTGGACGCAACGCTAAAATGCCCCTCCCAAAATATATATCGGTAGAGGCAACTGAAATTTCTTTAATCCAGTCAAAAAACTCTGCTAAAGCAAACAGTACCAGAAAGCAAGCCAGCCAAACTCTCATGCCTCTATCCCAAAATCACAACACTTCACTCATTGTAATTGAGAGCTTAATCAACACATCCGAGAAGCCGAGTCAAAAAGAGGAACTTTTTTAAATGTTAATTTTTTTACTGTTTATACAAAACTTACCATAACATAGTATAAACACAAAACAGATTGCGTTCAATAGAATCTATACACCTGTAAAACTTAGCTATGTAGAATGCAAGACTAAACGCAGAAACCATAACAAGAAATGGGAATAACCGTACTAAACTCTACTTTCCTTGTCTTCACCATCTTTAGGCAAGACAGAGGAATCACAAAAAGGCCATAAAGCAGTTGTGATAATAAACATAATGAATGATAAGAATTTATCTCTGGGAAGAATGGGAATGGCTGAGACTAAATCTTAAACCAGTTGATAAAAAAATAGCCAGTCATAAAAAGGTAAGTAATAACCAATGCAATTTGCATCTTATTCACTGTAGACACTCCTTTTGTTATCTAGGATTCAGAAATAAGACATTCAGTCTGCTATCAGAGAGATCGCTCGGCGCTGGAAGTTAGAAATAAGGACTATACGTCTAAATTTAAGGGCTCAGTATTTACTTATTATTTATACAATTACTAATATATCGATTGCAACATCTAAACCGTAGTTCTACTTGTTTTTCAGGCTTTTCCTGCTTTTCCGGAATTTCACTGATTCATCATCACAACCTTATTTGTATATTTTTTCTATTCAACTGATATTATGGTTAATCGTAACAATCTTATTGACGCGATCGTCCAAATTTTAAACTTTTCTAAAAAATTTATATACCGTAAGTTAAGTAGATATGAAGGACTCTCGCTTGAGATGCAATACTACGTAGTGTTTGGGAAATAATAGGTTGGGTTGAGCACGAGCGTTACCAACAAATGCTGATAAATGTTGGGTTTCGTTCCTCAAACGCCAGTAAAGGTGCGGAGGAAACCCTCCTATGGCGCATTCGCGCCACGCTTCGCTATCAGATCTGGCTCCCAACCTACGTAATTTCGTATTTTTATGCAAAACCTACGCAGTATTGGCTTGAGATGTATGCTTCAACAGTCTTGTTTGCTAACTATAAAGCTTTCAGTATAATTAATAACTCACTGACCATGACATATTAAAACCCGGTTTCTTTGGAAAACCGGGTTTTGCTAAGCAGCATATTTTCCGTTTAACGATCTCTTTCTACTTAAAGGGAGTATATATGTTAGCTGTTGCTTCCTGAATAGCAGAGAAAAGCAAGGAGTTGTAGGAGCTGCTGCTAGCGAGAAATCAGAAATTAGAATTCGACAATGGGCGGTAACTATAGCAAAAATTTGAATCTTTTTGTATGTATTGTTTGAGATGCTCTATGTCAACAAAGTAGTCAGCAACATCAATTAAACTATCGCTTGTCATTGCCGTATGCTAACAACTTCAACTCGAATTCCCTGGTAAGTGAGAGCATTAAAGCGTATGCTAAATCTCCATCACCACTCACCAATACAGCGGTGTCATAATAAGGAGCTAAATTTAGCATATCCACAGCAATTTCTACGTCCAAATTGGCTTTTTTAGAACCATCGGAAGTAGAACAAGATCTTTACTGACTACACGATAGCCATTTCGCCGCATCCAGAGTAAAAAACCTGTTGTTTCTCATTATTGCGATCGACACCCGTGTAGAAAAAAGCACGCAAAAGCCTGCATTCTCCGTTAAACAACAAAGCAATTTTGCATAATCAATTTCAATGTTCAGTTGTAAACCTGCATGAAATAAGTTGGCTCCATCTATAAAAATAGCGACTCGGCTCTATCGGAATTCCAAAAATATACTTATCAAATGTCATGTCTGAAAAGTTTGTACTATTCTCTCTATTATCACTCTGCAATTTGATTTGTCTTTTTCTTTAATTAATCTGTATTGATTTTTTTCTTTGTTAAAAGCCGATATATTCATTTATACCTCTTAATTACAAATTTTGATAAATTTATCAGAAATGTTCGTTTTGAGTCAAAGGTAAAAGTAATAAGTAGAAATGAAACTTAAAGTATTTATCCTTCTTCTATATTTTACTCTTTTTTCTTATTTGCCCCTGTTTCCTTTAGGCTTTATACAGATAGCGGCTTTGGTAGAAAGCTGTTTCCCCAGTAACCCAACCTTGTTGCCTCTTGCTCTTGCTCTAATTTTATTTTAAGAAATCAGCTATTCTGGGCAACAGAAGTAATTGTGCTGTTCCAGATGAGAGTCGCACAAGAGCTAATAGAGTTGCTACGCGTTTATTTTATTTTTCGACCTAAATACACTTTAGGTCTTACCTTATCGTATCGCAGAGCACACCTATACTTCTTTTTGTCTTAAAATCTGACAATACTGACTGCTGGCAGCAGTCTTTCTTTAACAAGTGACAGACTACTTCAGCAGTTTTTTGTAGAAAAATTTCAAAATAAAAAGCTTCAAAATGTAGCTTTTGCTAACTGAAAATCATTCTCTACTCCTCATATCTGCCTGTATTTAAAGCAAGCGGTTGAGTGATTATGGCAAATAACTCAGTTGTCTTTTATTTTTTACTATGTCATAATCATTCTTTCATTATTTTTTAATCTAATTATTTTAAAGAACTTATTTCAAAATTTTTGAAAAATTGACATTTAATTGGAAAAATTTTGGTATTGTGGCCATCTCCTTTTATTGCTATTAATTTCCAGTGACTCCCTTCCCCTAGAAGATGACCTATGGGTGTAGGCCGGGCAGTGCCAACCTACTACAAATAGTGGCATTTTAGAGCGGGAAGGGAGTAATGCAGTATAACTCTCAAATTCTGTATCTTAAGGAAACATTTAAATTCTGTTGGTAGAATAAAGCTTAAGACCACAGAACCTAGCACAGCATTGACTCTAACAAATAACGTGAGTCAAACGAGTGTTGGAAATACTCATATGTTGCAAGGTTGCCTAAATTTTATCAAACCTTTCTTCAATGTCAACTTAATTATAAAATAACTATTAGCAAATCTTATATTTTTGGCAAACGCAAAGTAAAAGCAGTCTGACCAACTGGTGTTGGATCGAGTTTTAAGTAGCCACCATGGTATCTGCAATTTCCCTTGCTAAACTCAACCCCAATCCTACACCATCAACTTTGCGCGTTCTGCGGGATCGCCGCGATAGAAACGGTCAAAAATCCGTTCGCGATCGCTCGGTGGAATGTCTTGAGAAGAATTACTAATAGTGACTAACACAATTCCTGCTTGCTGGTAACCGTGAATTTTGATCCAGCCATCTGGGAGATTATACTTGATGGCGTTACTCAGCAGGTTTTGTAAAATTTGAGTGAGTAATCGCGATCGCCCCAAGTACGCAATTCAGAAGTGATTTCCGTTTGAACATTTAAGTGAGGTGCCAGCAATTCTATATCTTCCGTCATCTCCAGCAGAAGTTGAGAGATATTGACTTCTACTCGATGCAAACTCATTTGTCCGGTATCGGCTAGAGATAACAGTAGCAGTTTCCGCACAATTCCACTACAACGCCGTACCTCATCTAGCAAATTACTCAAACTTTGCTGTATCTGAGAACCTGGTTCTGCTTGTTGCAAAGTCTGTTCTAATTCTCCTTGTAAAATGGCAAGTGGGGTTTTCAATTCGTGGGCAGCATCAGCACTAAAACGAGACGCTTGTAGGAAACTGCGTTCGAGACGTTCCAACATTTGGTTAAAAACTTGAATTAACTTGACAAATTCAACATCTGTTGTACGATAGGAACTCTTCGATCCAACCCGTTGACAGTCACCTGCTCAATTGCTTTGTTTAATCTCTCAATGGGACGTAACGCACTGCCAGAAATTAACCACGCACCTCCAGCAACTAAAAGAAGCGCACCTGGTATGGATACTAGGAAAATATTTCTGATGGCAATCATTTCTCGATCGACAGCGTTTAAGCTGACTGCGATCGCAACTAAGGCGTGAGAAAGTGACTGCACCAACACGCCAAGTTCCTTCTTTCGTTTGTTGGGTAGCAAATCGCGGCGGGGGAGGCGGTTCACCTAAAGGACGACGATAACGCGGTGACGAGAAAGCAGCCGCTTTGGCGATCGCAATTTTTCTGGTGGAGGTTGTTTTCTCTTCTGAAGGACTTCGCCTATCCGGAGGTGGAGGGACACGAAAAAAATGGGGACGAGGAGACCACAAGTTATTAGTTTTCAATTCAACCCACCACGAATGTGATTGGTATAAAATAGTACCATCTTTCTCCATCACCAAAAGAGCAACAGGTGTTTCCGCATCAGTTTTTAATTCGCGTTGTATAAAAGTTTCATAGACTGCCAGCGATTGAAAAATCGCGGGCTAGCTACTAGAAATAGGCGATTTTCCAACTGTGCATCAAGACGACTGCGTTTGCATCAGAGATTTGCAACCAAGCAGTTACCCCAAATCCAATGAGGGTACTGCCAGCAAGCGCAGCAGATAATAAAGCAATTCGGAGACGAAATGAACGAAACTGCACGATCGCTACTCTGGCTTACAAAACGATACCCAACTCCCCGGACACTTTCAATTCCATCCGCTCCCCCAAGCGGGTCTATTTTTTTGCGGATTCTTTGAATACACACATCAACTACATTAGTATTGGGGTTAAAATCATATCCCCAAACGTGTTCTAAAATTTGCGTGCGAGTAAGAACTCTTCCGGGAGAACGCATCAAGTATTCCAAGAGGTTGAACTCGCGAGTCGTCAGTTCCACACCTGCTGATTGCAAGTGACTTCTCGCGTAATGCGATCCAATTTGATAGAACCAACGCAAAGTAAGTTTTGGCGATCGCCAGTACTTCGACGGATAACAGCGTGAATGCGAGCAACCAACTTTCCCACGTAAAACGGTTTGGCAATATAGTCATCTGCACCGAGATAGAGACCTTCAAGCCTGTCATCCAGTTCATTACGAGCTGTCAGTAGAATCACTGGTACATTCCGTCCTGCCCGACGCAAATGTTTAGGATAGAAAGCCCATCTTACCCGGTACCATAATATCAAGTACGAGGGCATCGTATTGATTCTCCATGGCTCGAATGTATCCCTCATCACCATTATCACAATAATCAACGACAAATCCCTGTTCTTTTAACCCAGCTGAACAAAGTTGGCAATCTTTGACTCATCTTCAACAAACAGAACGTTCATATAATTTTAGATTTTAGATTTTAGATTTTGGATTAAGAAATTTTTATACTGCCGTATTCTTACCTAAATAGCTGTCAAATTTTTTTCTAATTGATATAACTTCTAGCACACTTTTACTACTGCCTTAAATGACAGTTTTGCCGCGCATCAAATTCATGTTTAAGTCAGTAGTAAAAGTGTGCTAGAAGTTATATCAATTAGAAAAAAATTTGACAGCTATTTAGGTAAGAATACGGCAGTATAAAAATTTCTTAATCCAAAATCTAAAATCTAAAATCTAAAATTATATGAACGTTCTGTTTGTTGAAGATGAGTCAAAGATTGCCAACTTTGTTCAAGCTGGTTAAAAGAACAGGGATTTGTCGTTGATTATTGTGATAATGGTGATGAGGGATACATTCGAGCCATGGAGAATCAATACGATGCCCTCGTACTTGATATTATGGTACCGGGTAAGATGGGCTTTCTATCCTTAAACATTTGCGTCGGGCAGGACGGAATGTACCAGTGATTCTACTGACAGCTCGTAATGAACTGGATGACAGGCTTGAAGGTCTCTATCTCGGTGCAGATGACTATATTGCCAAACCGTTTTACGTGGAAGAGTTGGTTGCTCGCATTCACGCTGTTATCCGTCGAAGTACTGGCGATCGCCAAAACTTACTTTGCGTTGGTTCTATCAAATTGGATCGCATTACGCGAGAAGTCACTTGCAATCAGCAGGTGTGGAACTGACGACTCGCGAGTTCAACCTCTTGGAATACTTGATGCGTTCTCCCGGAAGAGTTCTTACTCGCACGCAAATTTTAGAACACGTTTGGGGATATGATTTTAACCCCAATACTAATGTAGTTGATGTGTGTATTCAAAGAATCCGCAAAAAAATAGACCCGCTTGGGGGAGCGGATGGAATTGAAAGTGTCCGGGGAGTTGGGTATCGTTTTGTAAGCCAGAGTAGCGATCGTGCAGTTTCGTTCATTTCGTCTCCGAATTGCTTTATTATCTGCTGCGCTTGCTGGCAGTACCCTCATTGGATTTGGGGTAACTGCTTGGTTGCAAATCTCTGATGCCAAACGCAGTCGTCTTGATGCACAGTTGGAAAATCGCCTATTTCTAGTAGCTAGCCCGCGTTTTTCAATCGCTGGCAGTCTATGAAACTTTTATACAACGCGAATTAAAAACTGATGCGAAACACCTGTTGCTCTTTTGGTGATGGAGAAAGATGGTACTATTTTATACCAATCACATTCGTGGTGGGTTGAATTGAAAACTAATAACTTGTGGTCTCCTCGTCCCCATTTTTTTCGTGTCCCTCCACCTCCGGATAGGCGAAGTCCTTCAGAAAGAGAAAACAACCTCCACCAGAAAAATTGCGATCGCCAAAGCGGCTGCTTTCTCGTCACCGCGTTATCGTCGTCCTTTAGGTGAACCGCCTCCCCCGCCGCGATTTGCTACCCAACAAACGAAAGAAGGAACTTGGCGTGTTGGTGCAGTCACTTTCTCACGCCTTAGTTGCGATCGCAGTCAGCTTAAACGCTGTCGATCGAGAAATGATTGCCATCAGAAATATTTTCCTAGTATCCATACCAGGTGCGCTTCTTTTAGTTGCTGGAGGTGCGTGGTTAATTTCTGGCAGTGCGTTACGTCCCATTGAGAGATTAAACAAAGCAATTGAGCAGGTGACTGTCAACGGGTTGGATCGAAGAGTTCCTATCGTACAACAGATGTTGAATTTGTCAAGTTATTCAAGTTTTTAACCAAATGTTGGAACGTCTCGAACGCAGTTTCCTACAAGCGTCTCGTTTTAGTGCTGATGCTGCCCACGAATTGAAAACCCCACTTGCCATTTTACAAGGAGAATTAGAACAGACTTTGCAACAAGCAGAACCAGGTTCTCAGATACAGCAAAGTTTGATAATTTGCTAGATGAGGTACGGCGTTGTAGTGGAATTGTGCGGAAACTGCTACTGTTATCTCTAGCCGATACCGGACAAATGAGTTTGCATCGAGTAGAAGTCAATATCTCTCAACTTCTGCTGGAGATGACGGAAGATATAGAATTGCTGGCACCTCACTTAAATGTTCAAACGGAAATCACTTCTGATTGCGTACTTGGGGCGATCGCGATTACTCACTCAAATTTTACAAAACCTGCTGAGTAACGCCATCAAGTATAATCTCCCAGATGGCTGGATCAAAATTCACGGTTACCAGCAAGCAGGAATTGTGTTAGTCACTATTAGTAATTCTTCTCAAGACATTCCACCGAGCGATCGCGAACGGATTTTTGACCGTTTCTATCCGCGGCGATCCCGCCAGAACGCGCAAAGTTGATGGTGTAGGATTGGGGTTGAGTTTAGCAAGGGAAATTGCGAGATACCATGGTGGCTACTTAAAACTCGATCCAACACCAGTTGGTCAGACTGCTTTTACTTTGCGTTTGCCAAAAATATAAGATTTGCTAATAGTTATTTTATAATTAAGTTGACATTGAAGAAAGGTTTGATAAAATTTAGGCAACCTTGCAACATATGAGTATTTCCAACACTCGTTTGACTCACGTTATTTGTTAGAGTCAATGCTGTTGCTAGGTTCTGTGGTCTTAAGCTTATTCTACCAACAGAATTTAAATGTTTCCTTAAGATACAGAATTTGAGAGTTATACTGCATTACTCCCTTCCCGCTCTAAAATGCCACTATTTGTAGTAGGTTGGCACTGCCCCGGCCTACACCATAGGTCATCTTCTAGGGGAAGGGAGTCACTGGAAATTAATAGCAATAAAAGGAGATGTGCCACAATACAAAATTTTTCCAATTAAATGTCAATTTTTCAAAATTTTGAAATAAGTTCTTTAAAATATTAGATAAAAATAATGAAAGAATGATTATGACATAGTAAAAAATAAAAGACAACTGAGTTATTTGCCAATAATCACTCAACCGCTTGCTTTAAATACAGGCAGATATGAGGAGTAGAGAATGATTTTCAGTTAGCAAAAGCTACATTTTGAAGCTTTTTATTTTTG
Organism: Scytonema sp. UIC 10036; assembly: GCF_009725235.1. Next base: position 4,895 of record NZ_WJFC01000191.1, on the reverse strand, counting down.
AAATTTTCCTACAAAAAACTGCTGAAGTAGTCTGTTCACTTGTTAAAGAAAGACTGCTGCCAGCAGTCAGTATTGTCAGATTTTAAGACAAAAAGAAGTATAGGTGTGCTCTGCGATACGATAAGGTAAGACCTAAAGTGTATTTAGGTCGAAAAATAAAATAAACGCGTAGCAACTCTATTAGCTCTTGTGCGACTCTCATCTGGAACAGCACAATTACTTCTGTTGCCCAGAATAGCTGATTTCTTAAAATAAAATTAGAGCAAGAGCAAGAGGCAACAAGGTTGGGTTACTGGGGAAACAGCTTTCTACCAAAGCCGCTATCTGTATAAAGCCTAAAGGAAACAGGGGCAAATAAGAAAAAAGGTAAAATATAGAAGAAGGATAAATACTTTAAGTTTCATTTCTACTTATTACTTTTACCTTTGACTCAAAACGAACATTTCTGATAAATTTATCAAATTTGTAATTAAGAGGTATATAAATGAATATATCGGCTTTTAACAAAGAAAAAAATCAATACAGATTAATTAAAGAAAAAGACAAATCAAATTGGCAGAGTGATAATAGAGAGAATAGTACAAACTTTTCAGACATGACATTTGATAAGTATATTTTTGGAATTCCGATAGAGCCGAGTCGCTATTTTTATAGATGGAGCCAACTTATTTCATGCAGGTTTACAACTGAACATTGAAATTGATTATGCAAAATTGCTTTGTTTGTTTAACGGAGAATGCAGGGCTTTTGCGTGCTTTTTTCTACACGGGTGTCGATCGCAATATGAGAAACAACAGGGTTTTTTACTCTGGATGCGGCGAAATGGCTATCGTGTAGTCAGTAAAGATCTTGTTCTACTTCCGATGGTTCTAAAAAAGCCAATTTGGACGTAGAAATTGCTGTGGATATGCTAAATTTAGCTCCTTATTATGACACCGCTGTATTGGTGAGTGGTGATGGAGATTTAGCATACGCTGTTAATGCTCTCACTTACCAGGGAATTCGAGTTGAAGTTGTTAGCATACGGCAATGACAAGCGATAGTTTAATTGATGTTGCTGACTACTTTGTTGACATAGAGCATCTCAAACAATACATACAAAAAGATTCAAATTCTTGCTATAGTTACCGCCCATTGTCGAATTCTAATTTCTGATTTCTCGCTAGCAGCAGCTCCTACAACTCCTTGCTTTTCTCTGCTATTCAGGAAGCAACAGCTAACATATATACTCCCTTTAAGTAGAAAGAGATCGTTAAACGGAAAATATGCTGCTTAGCAAAACCCGGTTTTCCAAAGAAACCGGGTTTTAATATGTCATGGTCAGTGAGTTATTAATTATACTGAAAGCTTTATAGTTAGCAAACAAGACTGTTGAAGCATACATCTCAAGCCAATACTGCGTAGGTTTTGCATAAAAATACGAAATTACGTAGGTTGGGAGCCAGATCTGATAGCGAAGCGTGGCGCGAATGCGCCATAGGAGGGTTTCCTCCGCACTTTACTGGCGTTTGAGGAACGAAACCCAACATTTATCAGCATTTGTTGGGTAACGCTCGTGCTCAACCCAACCTATTATTTCCCAAAACCTACGTATATTGCATCTCAAGCGAGAGTCCTTCATATCTACTTAACTTACGGTATATAAATTTTTTTGAAAAGTTTAAAAATTTGGACGATCGCGTCAATAAGATTGTTACGATTAACCATAATATCAGTTGAATAGAGAAAAATATACAAATAAGGTTGTGATGATGAATCAGTGAAATTCCGGAAAGCAAGGAAAGAGCCTGAAAAACAAGTAGAACTACGGTTTAGATGTTGCAATCGATATATTAGTATTGTATAAATAATAAGTAAATACTGAGCCTTAAATTTAGACGTATAGTCCTTATTTCTAACTTCCAGCGCCGAGCGATCTCTCTGATAGCAGACTGAATGTCTTATTTCTGAATCCTAGATAACAAAAGGAGTGTCTACAGTGAATAAGATGCAAATTGCATTGGTTATTACTTACCTTTTTATGACTGGCTATTTTTTTATCAACTGGTTAAGATTTAGTCTCAGCCATCCCCATTCTTCCCAGAGATAAATTCTTATCATTCATTATGTTTATTATCACAACTGCTTTATGGCCTTTTTGTGATTCCTCTGTCTTGCCTAAAGATGGTGAAGACAAGGAAAGTAGAGTTTAGTACGGTTATTCCCATTTCTTGTTATGGTTTCTGCGTTTAGTCTTGCATTCTACATAGCTAAGTTTACAGGTGTATAGATTCTATTGAACGCAATCTGTTTTGTGTTTATACTATGTTATGGTAAGTTTTGTATAAACAGTAAAAAAAATTAACATTTAAAAAAGTTCCCTTTTTTTGACTCGGCTTCTCGGATGTGTTGATTAAGCTCTCAATTACAATGAGTGAAGTTGTTGTGATTTTGGGATAGAGGCATGAGAGTTTGGCTGGCTTGCTTTCTGGTACTGTTTGCTTTAGCAGAGTTTTTTGACTGGATTAAAGAATTTCAGTTGCCTCTACGATATATATTTTGGGAGGGGCATTTTAGCGTTGCGTCCAACTACGACAAACTTTTTGAATCCTACTTTAGTCATGCTATTGGTGAAGCGACTTTAGAACAGCCTCCCAACCCCACTTAGATTCGTCACTTGAAGAATATCCTTATTCCATCTCCCTAAGAATTCTCCGCTCTTCAAAATTCTCAGAAATCTGAAATAGAAGTTAATTGCTGTTACGTGGTGCGTGTCAACATGCTGGGCTTCGCTACATCAAGTGCAAAGACGCTATATGCTGAGCATATGGAGTCTTAGCCCTTATAGGCGAAATAGGAATTCCTCACTCCCGTCAAAGCACGTCAGCATGGCTTTAGAAAGTTTGGAAGTTGGAAACTCTCCAGTTAATGTTATGCATCGATATCAAGTTGCTGTTGTTTCTCACGGCAGTCCGCAACGTGAGGACATCGAAGCATTCCGGGAACAGTTATCAATGGGTTGGGCTACTGTCCTCAAACTCTGGCTTGATACGTGTAATACCACAACTTAGCTTGAGCATATCGGCAAAACTATAACAACGTTTTTTATAGTAGTTTTCATGAATATTATCTTATCTTGGAGGGAAAACAAACACCCCTCTGTTCACTATGTCTGGTAACCCTTATACGTGGTTGGAACAATCCTAGAAACTATTCACCGTGCTAACTGGTATCGTACTGTACAAACTATCCAAAGTCGCCCTGGTGCCACAGTTGTTTTGGAAGGACGAGAGGTCATAAAATTTGCTAGTAACGATTATTTGGGACTCGCAGGTGATGAACGCCTCGTGATGGCAGCAGCAGCAGCAGTGAAAGAATTTGGTACTGGTAGTACGGGTTCGAGGTTACTTAGCGGACATCGCCAACTGCATAGAGATTTGGAAGAAGCGATCGCATTCCTTAAACAAACAGAGGATGCAGTCGTTTTCAGTTCGGGTTTATTTGACAAATTTGGGCGTTATCAATGCACTAGTAGGCAAGCGAGATTTAATTTTATCCGATCGATATAACCATTCCAGTTTAAAAATGGGCAACTCTCACTGTGCTGCCATCATAGATACGTCACTGTCATGTTGAAGATTTAAAAACTCAATTGAGTCAATATCGGCAAAACTATCGACGTTGCCTAATTCTTAGCGATAGTGTCTTTAGCATGGATGGCGATTTATGTCCTTTACCTGCGCTCTAGAGCTAGCTGAGCAATTTGGTTGTATGTTACTTTTAGATGAAGCCCATCCACTGGAGTACTTGGAGAAACTGGTGCGGGTTGTGTTGAACATTTTGGGTGTAGGGGAAAACAGTTAATTCAAATTGGCACTTTAAGTAAAGCCTTGGGTAGTTTGGGTGGCTATGTAGCAGGAAGTGCAACTTTAATCGATTACTTGAGAAACCGCGCTCCAGTTGGATTTATACTACAGCGCTGTCACCTGCTGATACTGCAGCAGCCCTAGCAGCAATAAAATAGTTTTGGAGGAACCGCCACGCCGTATCCGGTTATGGCAAAACGTTGCTTACCTCAAACAACAAGTGCAACAACAGCTACTCAACTTGAAATTGCTACCTTCTGAGTCGCCCATCTTGTGCTTTCAATTGTCAAATCCAGGCGATGCTTTGAAAATGGGGGAGCATCTTAAATCATATGCATTTTGCCCCTGCTATTCGTCCCCCTACCGTCCCACCAGTCGGATACGGATTTCTGTGATGGCAACTCACAACTCGAACATATTCAGAAGTTAGTAGAAGCGTGACGGAAATCACCTAACCAGTGACACTTGACACTTGACTAATGACCAATGACCAATAACTGGTAAGTTGGGGTAGCATAGCTGTCTTCATTTAACCCCCAACTCCTCTATTTTCAAGTCATAATTTTTCTATTAAAAAAAAATATTCAAGAAGATATAAGACGGTGTTTGTTGAAGCCAGAAATTCACTTCATCACGGCATCGCAATCACATCTTAATAGAATTTTATGTGTTCCAAGAAATAACAACAAAGTTATTAGCTTTTGAAAAAAGCTTTTGGAGAAATTATTATAAAGTTAACTTTAAAACTTGATGTCAGTAGTCCAAAATTGACTTTACAATTGGCACTTGACACGCAAATCCTTACGCAACAGTAATTTGACAAAAAGCTCAGCAGTGATTATACTTGTAATTATTAAGGCATAATTAATTTCTTCAAAAATAAAAATTGGAAAAGCTTTATTTTTAGTTGCATCAGGGCGATCTCTATAAATTTGTCTTTATATTTCTAAAAAACTCATTTGTTTTTATACGGAGAAATAATATTAAAAATGCTACATTAGTTTTATGAAGCTAGCTTTATTTTATACATTCTTTTTAAAGATTTATATG
>NZ_WJFC01000190.1 GCF_009725235.1 Scytonema sp. UIC 10036 | reverse complement strand
AGCCCTCCCCTTGTAAAGGGGAGGGAACTGGAAATTCAATTTCCCCCCTTTATAAGGGGGGATTAAGGGGGGTAAGTTTAACTCGTGTGTACACCGTAGCCTTTTAGGAGAGGGAGGGGCAACGTAATCATAAGGGTTTGGGTGAGGTCTAATTTGGCTTCGTCGAACTCAGGTTACTTAAGAGTCTGAAAACTGCTGCAAATTGTATAACATGGGTGGGCTGGTTTGTAGTTGCGATACATGCGCTGAAGCGCAACTACAAACGGAATAGGGAAATTTTATATTTCGTTACATACTGCTTCTTCAAGTGGTAGAGTAACGCGCACAATAGTTTTTTGACTGGGAATACTTTCTATGGTTAAATGCCCTTCATATAATGAAGTTAAGCGTTTAACTATAACCAACCCCAATCCTGAACCTTGTTGTTCGTAAAGCTTGCGCTCGAATTGCATATAAGCTCCGAGGTTAGAAATTTGCTCGCTTGTCATACCTCTTCCATTATCGCTAACAGAGAGGACAAACGTATTATCTTGTACCGCAGTGCTAACAACCACAGGAGTTCCTGGTTGGGAGAACTTAAAGGCATTATCGAGGATTTCGAGGAGAATTTTATGCAAACTGGATTGTGAAATTTTAGCGCTGCTTTCTTGTAGTTCTAAATGCAAATCTGTTTGCCGATTCGCCTTGCTAGCTTCTTGCTGGGCAAAGTCCGTAATTGTGGTTTTGGTATGGCTCATCGTCCACTCACTACGCAATATCTGAGCTCGTTCTGGACTAGTTGTCGCTAGCTCAAGTTCAGCAAATAATAAAAAGTTACGCGTTAATCTGTGCAATCGGTTGCCAGAGGAATGGATGATTTGCAACATTTTCAGAGCTTCATCTCGCTCGAGCTCGCCATAGTTATCTATGAGGAATTGGGCAAAGCCAATAATGCCATTGAGAGGGGTATGCAATTCGTGAGGGAGCGACATGGAAATATTATCGCGCAACACATCTAGTTTCTGCTGGGATTGCTTCTCAATTTCTGCTTGCTTCTTCAAGCGTGCCGTAACTGCTCCCAACAATTCGTCGCGAGTAAATGGTTTGGTCAAATAATCATCTGCACCTAATTCCATACCCTGACGTATCGAGACTTTTGCGGCTTTTGCTGTCAGGAAAATGAAAGGAGTTGTTTGCGTGGATGGATTTTGGCGCAACTCATTGAGAACACCATAACCATCGAGTTGTGGCATCATGACGTCACAGATGACTAGATCGGGCTTATTCTTCTGTGCTAAATCCACCCCCATACGACCGTCTTCTGCTTCCATTACCTCAAAATCTTCCGCATTCAGCATAACGCTAATAATTTCGCGGATATGTTCTTCATCTTCAATCACTAAAACTTTGGTCATTTGTTTATCTCTCATTTAAGGGAATAGTTACTGTAAATGTTGCACCCATATTAACTTTGCTATTGACTGCAATATCGCCTCCTAGTACATCCACTGCCTTTTTCACAATAGCTAGCCCCAATCCAGTCCCAGCAATGTTGCTTACATTAGTACCGCGATGGAAGGACTCAAACAGCTTGAGTTTGTCTTCTTCTGGGATACCAATGCCCGAATCTTGAATTTGGAACTGTGCTTTGTCACCAACACATGTCAGTTCAAAGCAAATGATGCTGCCAGCAGGTGAATATTTGATAGCGTTTAAGAGTAAATTACCCAGGATATGCCTGAGTAGTTTCTCGTCCACGTAAGCAATAATGGACGGGCTGTTGGCAGTAAACTCTAGCTGGTGTTTGCTAGCACTGCTGAGTTTTAACTCGTCTACTAAACTTTGACACAGTTGTACTATATCCAGTGTTTCTGGTTGCAAGTCTAATTTTCCGGCTTCTGCTTTTCCTAACAGCAAGACATCATCCAACATCTGGGTAAGATGTTTGACATTATTGTGAATGCGTTGTAAATATGCAAGCTTTTTCTCCTCTGTCAAGTTTTGACTGTAGTGTGTGAGTAATTCATTAGTGCCAAGAATAGTCGTTAAGGGAGTGCGAAACTCATGGGAAATCATAGAGACAAAACGCGATTTAAGTTCGTTGAGTTCTTTTTCCTTTTCTAAAGCTTCACAAAGGCTTTCTTCTGCCTGCTTGCGCTGAGTAATATCAAAGCGAATAGCTAGGTATTGGTAAGGCTTTCCTTGGCTATCCAAAAACGGAACTATTGTGGTGTCTACCCAGTAACAACTACCATCCTTAGCTTTGTTTCTAATTTCACCTTTCCAAACCTGTCCTCTGGTAATAGTTGTCCAAAGTTTTTGAAAGAATTGTTTGGGATGAAATCCCGAGTTGATTAAGCTGTGAGATTGCCCGAGAAGTTCTTGCCTGGAGTATTGAGAAAGTTCGCAGAATTTATCATTTGCATAGGTAATAGTACCCTGAGCATCAGTAATGGCTACACTGGCGGATTGATCCAGAGCAAACTTTTGAAATTCCAACTCCTGGAGAGCACGGTACAAGGTAGCTTTTGCCTGCCGTCGCCTGGTAATATCACGGAACACCAAGACTGTGCCTTGCAATAAACCATCGGGAGTGAGAATCGGTGCAAGAGTGTTATCAATCGGTATTTCGTTGCCATTTCGTGCAACCAAGACTAAGTTATCAACCAATTCAATGACTTTAGGCTCTTGCAATACCTTTTCAATCAAACTTGCAGCCGATCGCCGTCTCCGCTGGTGGATAATACAAAAAACTTCATCAATTTTTCGTCCTAGAGCATCCTGGACAGAGCATCCGGTCAGTGCTTGTGCGACAGGATTCATAAAAGTAATCTTTGCCGCCTTGTCAGTGGCAATGACTCCATCACCAATGCTATTGAGGATGACTTCCAGCCATTGCCTCTGTATTTGGAGTGCATCTTCTGCCTGCTTGCGGTCAGTGATATTGCGAAAAATGCCTGTGGTTGTTTGGGGTTGACCCGCTTCAAAACGGCAGTTAACGTTACCTTCAAGTGCGATCGTTCTGCCATCTTTAGTGACAAAATGAGTTTCAATGCGATCGCATGGGATTCCCGCCATGACACTCTCCATAGTTTCCTGGCATTTTTCCAGGCAGTTAGGATGGATGGTATCAAATATTGACAGGTGTTTCACCTCTTCTAAGGTGTAACCCATAGTTTCCTGCCAAGCACGATTGACATACAACAGCTTTCCTTCTGGTGAAAAGCTTTGAATCAAATCGTGAGCACTATCAAGAAAGTCTCGCAGTTCTGACTCGCTTTCTTGCAATGCCTCCTCCGCCTGTTTGCGCTCAGAAATGTCTATCATAGAACTGATAACCTCTAAAGGATTATCGAAAGCGTCGCGTATTAGCTTTGATTCATCCCGTATCCACCGATACGTACCATCACGATGGAGAAAACGGTATTCATAAATTTGCTTACCAGTTTTCAATAGTCCTGGTAGTTTATCCATCATACAAGGCGCATCCTCTGGATGGATATGGTTTATCCAGAACATTGGATCGCCCTTAACATTTTGTACTGTATAACCCAACTTTTGGGTAATGTTGTCACTGACAAAGGTAGTGATAAAATCATCAAATGCTTTATAGCAGTAAATAATTGCTGGATTGTGGAATAGTAGATACTGGAGCCTTTGCTGATTGAATAAAAGAGCCTCTTGTACCTGCTGACGCTGAAGCACTTCGTTTCTGAGATTCTGATTTGTCAATTCTATGAGTTTGTGTTGTTGTTTAATCCTTTGTGTTTGTCGGAACAGTTCAACAAACTCTTGTACTTTTGATACCAATATTTCCGGCACAATTGGCTTAATTAAATAGTCTACTGCTCCCAAACTATATCCCTGTAAAATCTGATGAATGTTGTGACAAAAGGCAGTGATAAAAATAATTGGTGTGTGCTGCGTTCTTGAACACTGACGTATTAATTTTGCTGTCTCAAAACCATTTAATTCTGGCATTTGAATATCAAGCAATATCAGAGCAAAATCTTGGTTAAGAATGCATTCTAAAGCTTCTTTGCCTGAAAAAGCTTGCACTAAATTATGTTTTAAATGATTCAACATTGCTTCTATAAGAAACAAATTGTTTGGACAGTCATCAACGAGTAAAATATTGATTTCATTTTCTAAAAGCATAAAAACAATATGAATACAAGGTGTTTATTTTCGCCATAAAGTCAAATAATACTTTTATTTACAATATTTAATAAATAGTGTTAATGGCAGTTTGCGCGAAAGAGAGAGTGAGTGAGCTATCATGATGCACCAGATTAAAAAACAATCATTACAGTTTTAACTTAAAATTTTGATTTTTGGTGAACTTCAAAAAATTCTATGATTAATTATGATAAAGAAATTCTTTAAGAGCAATTCGGAAAATACTGAAATTATGAAATTTTTCTATAGAGAAAATTAATTTAGGCACTCTCTCCCACAAGTCAGCTTGACAGTAAACGTTGTCCCTTGATTCACACAGCTCTCTACACCAATACTACCTTGATGTAAGTCCACACACTTTTTGACAATAGCTAACCCCATACCCGTACCACCGATATTGCCAACGTTACTGCCTCGGTAGAAAAACTCAAATATGTGACCGAGATCTGCTTCTGGAATCCCAATTCCAGAATCCTGAACCAAAAATTGAGCAATTCCATCAGCACACTGAACTGTAAAACTCACTGAACCTCCTTGATGGGAATATTTTATAGCATTAGAAAGTAGGTTAATCAGCATAGGCCGTAACAGTTCTTCATCTAGGTAGGCATCATCGCAGGTTCCCAATATATCGAAATTAATAGAAATCTTACTAGATGCAATACAAGAATTTTGTTCTACCAATTCTTGGCAGAACTGTATTAAATTTAATGGAGATGGATTACAAGTTAATTGGTGTAACTCTGCTTGATTGAGGAAAAACATATCATTGACTAAGTTTGTCATGTGTTTGGCACTTGTCTGAATGCCTTTTAACTGTCGAAATTTTTGTTCTTCAGTCAATTTGTGTTCATACTTTTGTAATAATTCCACACCAGATAAAATAATAGTTAGGGGAGTACGGTATTCGTGGGAGACTGTAGTAATGATTTGAGATTTGAGATGGTTAAGTTCTCTTTCTGTTTCCAAAGCTTTGTATAATTCCTGTTGTGTTTTCAGCAGTTGCTCTTGGGAATCTAATAATTCCTTGTTTATTTGTGATAATTCTGATGTACGCTCCACGGCTTTGGTTTCTAATTCTTCATTACTAACAGCAAGTGCTTTTTGTATTGCACGACGCTCTCTTATTTCTCTAACAGCAGCTTGAGTTATAGCGTAAAATAAAAAAATAGTGAAACAAGTTACAGACCATGAAGCAATATCTTCTACTTTTTGTGCCGCTACTTGCTGCTGTAACTCTTGTTTTAATAGTTTTTCTTCCTCTTCCTCTATCTCGTCCTCAAGTAGGAGGATGAGGTCTCTAACAATTTTTTTCCTACCTTTTGCGACTACTTTCATAGCTGCTGATAATCCCTTTTCCTTACGCAAACCAACAGTTTTTTTAAATTCAGTCAGCTTTTCTGTTACCACAAATTCTAGATTTTTAGCTATCTGTTGTTGCACGGGGTTATCTAGTGGTAATTTTCTGATTTCTTTAATTCTTGGATGAATTTTGAGAATGGCAGTATTATAAAGTTCTAAATCATTGTCTTCTCCTGTGAGCAGGTATTTCCACTGTGCGTTTTCAACATCTTTAAGATTTGAAATAACGTGTTCTATACTGTGAAATACCTGGTGAGTGCGAGTCACGCGATTGAAAGTTTCTCTACGGTGGGTTTCTGCTACAAAGGAAAATAAATCGACAGCAATCATAACTATTGAAACAGAAACCAAGCTAACTATAGTTTTTTTCTCAATAGACCATTTCACAAATCTATGTTCTCCAGTTTTAAGTTTACCATTTTTGCGTAAATATTGCTATTTAGTAATTTATAATTTTTACCTTGAGTTACTCAAATAAAATTTTTCCTATAAAGATAAAGTAAAGCCTTTCTCTACTGTATTTTCAACAGGAATTTTACTAAAAATCTGATATGGCTATTACAGATGGAAATTTTCATTATCATGGTATATTTCTCTACAAATTTGATATATACTTAATAGTAAGAGGGATAAGAAACGACTTCCTAACAGTCTAGCTCGGGCAATGCCCACTCTACAAAGATTCAGTCCTTTTTAAAGGGGTAAAAAACTAGTAGCTTTTCTAAATCCACTGCTGTTATTGGAGGATAAAACCAGTTGCCTTGCATATAGTCACAAGATTGCATACCTAAGAATTCCATCTCCTCTTGTGTCTCCACTCCCTCAGCGATCGCGTGCAAATTTAATCCATGTCCGATCTTGATGATAGCTTTGACAATTTCTGCATTAGACGATATTTGGTTAACATGACGCACAAAGCTTCTTTCTATTTTTAATGTATGCACGGGCATTCTTGTTAAATAAGTTAGACTGGAGTATCCAGTCCCAAAATCATTTAATGTAATTTGAAATCCTATCTCTTTTAATTCATATAACAAATTCATGATTTTTTCTGGGTTTTGTCTAAATAAATTTTCAGTAATTTCTAAATCAAGCAGCCCAGGTTCTAAATTGGTTTCTGCTAAAATTTGTGCAATTTTCCTTACAAAACCTGTCTGCTCAAAGTGAAGTGCTGAAAAACTGATAGAAATCCTACGTAATGGCACGTTTGCTCTTTGCCATGCCTTAGCTTGGTTACAAACAGTTCGTAAAAGCCACTCCTCTAAAGGAAAAATTAAACCAGTCTGTTGACTCATAGAGGGAAATCCATATGGTGAAACAAAATAACCGTTAGGTGTGTGCCAGCCTAATAGTGCTTTGGCACCAATAATTGCCCCGCTTTGGAAATGTACTTGAGGTTGATAGTATATCTGAAATTCTTGTTGTTCTATGGCTCGATGCAAACTTGCTTCTAAGGTGAGTCGAGCTAGATTTTCCATTTGAAGTTTTGTTGAATGAAACTGGTAGTTGAGTTCTGTTTTCAAATACTGCATCTCTTTGAGATGCTGCATCTTTTCAGTGTGTTTTTTCAAGCAAGTTTCAACAACTCGTAGTAATTCCTCAAATTCAAAGGGTTTGGTGAGATAGTTGTCAGCCCCGAGTTCCATGCCATAACGTATGTCATATCTATCAACTTTAGCTGTTAAAAAGATAAACGGAATACTAGAAGTTTTGACATCTTGGTATAAGGCTGCCATGACTCCATATCCATCTAGTTGAGCCATCATAATGTCACAAAGAATTAGATCTGGCAGATACTCTTGTGCCAATTTTAACCCCTGGTAGCCATTTGATGCTGCGATCGCACGGAATCCTCGCAATTCCAAAATTTGCTGAATATTTGCCTGAACTAGAGGCTCGTCTTCAATCACTAAAATTGTCTTCATACTTAGACAGAAATAATTGGATTTTAAGTTCTTTTAACTCTCAATCATGACTTATAACCATCATAAAATTCATCTTGGTAAACTAGGAACTTTCAATCTCGTATATTTACTGGCATTACCTAGGTGAACTTTGCGTTAAAATACTGAGCAATTAAAGGATAAACTTCCGTGTATATAGGCTGCATGAATTCAGCTTTCTCCATAATCCAAAGATGCGCTGTTAAGGAAGCGCACCTTTGTCTTGTGTTCATCACTTTACTTACTTTGATTTAGCAGGTTAAATTTTTGAAGAATCTTAGCATTTTCTGGAGTCAATAATGTCTGTAGGTTCTCAATTTCATTCAAAAGCTTAATTTCACGGGCGCACTCTTCTTCCAAAATACTCATGTAACGCTGGCGTTCAGCATCTGACTGAGCGGCTTGCAGCATGCAAATTGCCATATTGATATTGGAGAGAGGATTGCGTAAGTCTTGAGAGAGTTTATGTAAAATATCTTGGCGCATATCTGCCAGTTGTTGGCTTTGTTGAAGCTTTTGCTGTTTTGCTTGTATTTCCTGTCTCAGCTGAGCATTTTGTTGCCGTTCTTGTTCATACTTTTGTCGTAACTGAGTAGGTTTTTCTGCACGAGCAAGTCGAACTTCAACCGCCTTCAAAAGTTCCTCAGGAGTAAAAGGTTTTGTTATGTAATCATCGACTCCCAACTCCATAGCCTGACGTAAGTCACCACGATCTGCCTTTGCCGTCAGAAAAATCATTGGGATGGATTCAGTGGGTGAATGACTCTGTAAGGATTTAGCCACTCCGTAACCATCTAGCTCGGGCATCATAATATCGCAGATAATTAAGTGTGGTTGTTCTGCTTTAGCAAGTCGTACACCCACAGAACCATTCTCTGCAACAATCGTCTTGTAATCAGATAAATCTAATATTAGTTGTATGTTTTCGCGTATTTGAGCTTCATCTTCTATAACCAGAATCTTTTTCATTGTGAGTTTATCTAGTGATGTTAGCTAGCTTAGACCTAGTTTTCCCTGGTACTTCGCATTCTTTATAATGCCCAAAAATTATCGAAGTGTAACATATGGCAGCTCTATCCTGAACGTTGTGCCAATGCCAACCTCACTGGCAACCATAATCTGCCCTCCGTGAAGCTGTACACCCTTTTGCTTTAACAGCAAGTGTCACAGGACGACCATCAATGATGGTCTTTCGACTTTTCCGCTCTAATTGCAGTTCTGTCTTGACCTTTTCATGCTCTGCTACAACCTGCTGTAGCTGCTGCTCCAACTTTGTGCAATTCAACAACAATTCAGCTTTCTCTGCTTTTAGTTGTGCAATTTCGTTTTGCAGTTGCTCCACCACCCCATCGGCTTCTATAGAGTTCAAGACTTGTAGCAAACTAGTTGGAGTTACAATTCCTAGCAGCTTTCCCACATCATCTAATATAGGCACATGGCGAATACTGTGCTGCAACAGTAAATTAAGAATAGTAAATACATTTTTCAACTCACCCACCCTTAATGTTAATAATTGCTGAGTCATAACTTCAGCAACACTAATGCCTTCTAAACTCTTCTTCTGTGACATCAATTTCACTAAATCCTGCTCTGTAAAAATCCCCTTTAATTGTGAGTTTGCCATAACAAGAACACAACTCACTTCAACAGGAGATGCGATACTGCTTGTTTTTAAAGATGAATTCTTGGAAGAATCAGAACCTTTCATTGTGCAACAATATTGTCTGCACGGTTTTGGTTTCATGAGCGCCGCAACATTAGGTAACAGCGTTGCAGGGCTAACAATTAAAAGATTACGAACAATTGCTCGTTCAAGGTTTTGACTGCTAAGAGAGGGCACGATCATGGGTAGAGCGGAGTGAATAGGTTTGGAAATGATGTTGCTAGCACTATTGTTCCTGCAATTGTTGAAAATAGCATCAGTAAATTCAAGTTTAGTAATTTCAGTATAATTACGGTTTTTGCTAGAAAGTTTCTTACGAGAAATGACCGATAATTGATAGGGCAGTTTATAAATTATCGTACAGCATTACGCTCAGAAGATCCTGCAAGAGTTTTATATTTAGCTGTACCATTAGCAATTTCTAATGATTTCTTTTATTTACGATTACAGCAAATTTCAACTTGGTGAGGTACAAAAATTACCCCCCTCTGTCCATAACAGTTTTGCCATTGTTAAGAAAGATGCGGGTAATGGATAGCCTGTACCAGGTTTTAGAACATTTGTTTCGGAATTTGGAGATATTAAAACTTGCCGAAGTCAATGTCAAATAGACCAATTTCTTTTAAAACAGTATCGTTGAGAAGTCAATAAATTAATATAGCAAATAATCTGAAAGAAATATTAAACAAGCATCATATGATTTTTTTGTGTATTTTTGTGTAGGACTCTCCGCTGGAATTATAGACTTAGGGGATTTGTCAGGGGCTGGTCGCTGAGCAAGTAGAACTTCCTCTATCTAGAGGCATTATCATTCCCTCACAGTCAGCGATCGCTACATCAGTTACAACTACTCATTTACATTTCTTTATGTTTTTGTTAATTTTTATAATATGTTCTCATAAAATCATTCATCTTAACACTGCAAACATGACTACCACAGCACTTCTGACCAGTATCTTCAAACCCAACGTCAACCCCAGTGTCTTGTCACAAACAGCGTGGGCGCTCTTGAGAGTCATCGTTGGCATCATCATGATCCACAACGGCTTAGACAAACTAGGTAACATTGAAAGCTTCTCCCAAGCCTACGTCGAGGTCATTGGTTTACCCTTTCCCCTGTTTTTCAGCTACGTGGCAGCATTCACCGAACTCCTAGGCGCACCATTAGTCGCCATTGGTTTGTTTACCCGTGTAGCATCACTCGGTTTGTTCTCAACCATGTGTGTAGCCGTCTACCATCACATCCTAGTGGCAGGGTTCAACATTTCCTACCTAGAACTGTCTTTAATTTATGCAGCGTGCTTTCTCTTCTTCACCATCAATGGTGCAGGTCTATTTTCCACTGACGCCTTAATTGCCAACTGGCTGGATGCTACTTCCCTATCCATCCAAGCCAAGCAAATCATGCGTCTGGAGAAGTCTTATCAAGCAGTAAGTGCTGAGCCAGTAAGCAGTAAGCAGTAAGCAGTGACCAGTGACCAGATATAGCAATCCTATTTGAGATCCAAACAAGGGAGACAAGGGAGACAAGGGAGACAAGGAGGACAAGGAAGACAAGGAAGAGGTGTTTGTAAATCATTTAGGACTGCTATAGGTAATTGTTTACTGCAATTACGAATTACGAAGTACGAATTATTTTTTGGGATGGGTGTCTTGCCCGTCCCAATTTGCCAATTTCAATGGAGAAGAGCTTATAGCATACCACATACTTTGTTTTGGGAATTTCACTTTTTCAATATCTTAGCTTCATGTGTAAATCTAGCAAGTCATTAACATCATATTTAAGTAGGCGTCACAAATATAGCTAACTATTGGCTTATGTCATTTACCAATAAGCGTGGCAACCGTGTTTGTTTAAGCTACAACGAGTTTGGTAAGTTCGCTAATATTAAGTGCTTGCTGCTTAGCTACTTCTAAGTGACCATTCACGGCGCTAGTCAGTTCGCTAATACGGTCAATATTCTGACCTACACGGTCACGACTGGCAGCGATCGCATCCATAAGCCGATTAATTGCATGACTACTAGATTCGGTCACTTGTATTTCCTTAATATTTTACACCACTATTTTACTGAGAACATCATAGCCTAAAAAACCTCAGAAGATGATTGTATGGACGGCTTCGCATACTGTTGCTTTGAGTGCGATCTCTAAATCAGGGATATGCTTGGTGCAAAACCCCGCATATACTTAAGATTGCGTGCGAAAAACCTTTTAATCTGGCAGGGTCGCGATCGCAATCTGTGTGTATTGTTTTTTATAATGAGATAGCCGTTATCGCTTCAGAGGAGATGTCAGTGTTATGGAAACAATTTATAGAATTGACAGGCAAAACTCATCATATTGTTATCCTCTAATAGAAACATCAGATTTAGAGGAAACATTTGTACAACTAGCAGAACAATGGCGAAGGGAAACAGGGATGATATCTTTAGTGACCAAAATGGTCATGCACCCAGCTTACCAACGAATTATTGGCATGGGACATCCTGTGGTTCCGCTAATTTTGCGCGAACTTGAAGATGAACCTGAGCATTGGTTTTGGGCATTACAATCAATCACAGGTGCTAATCCCGTTCCACCTGAACAACGCGGTAATTTAAAGCAAATGGCAACGGTATGGATACAATGGGGCAAGGAGCATAGCTACAGATGGTAAGTTAGAGAAATTCAAAAATCTTTTGTGTCCCCTTGTTGAAAGCACAATTATGACAAATGAGCCATTTTTGAAGAAAGCAGTGGCAATGTATTCGCTGACCTTGGTTTAACAGATGCAGATGAACTTTTTACCCGTGGCAAAATAGGGATTCAGGTCATCCGAATTTTAAAACAATGCAGAGAACCAGATTGCTGAAATAGTTGTATCTTTATAAGATTATGATATTAACTTTGCTCTTCATATTCTTTAATTTTTTCATACAAACTATCAACAGATTCATTCGCAAAGAGTTGTTCTTTCAATTTGAGATAATCGCCTTCACCCAACTTACAAGCAGCCCAGAAGCGCAAAACTTTTGAGGGTTCGCGGAGGTGTCATTAAAACTTGCATAGCTTCTTGTAAAATTTGCTGTTCGTTATGTACCTTGATACTCATCTTCTACCTCTAAAATAAAATCGGTTGTATTTATAACTCGAAAATTTAATTTCTGGCAGCGATTAATTAATCTTTTATCAGAGGTGATAAAATAATCGCACTCAGAAGCTTCCGCGCTGGCAACATGAAGAGCATCAATTGCTTTCAATCCTTGTTGTTCAAGTTGTTTAGCTCTTTGTTTAATCATTTCATCTGCTTGTTTTCTGACCGCAGCCATTTGTAAGTATTAGCGATCGCTCTGCTACAGAGTTTTGGAGAAACATGGAACATTAGGCGGTACTCACCTTACGTATATTTCACAAATCACACAGGATTGCTATAGTATGACAAAGTAGAGAATATTATGATAAACGATGTCAAAACTTTAGGAAAGTTAAGTATGGTTAATGCAACTTATGACTTATGATGACATCTTTGGTGCAGCCCTTGCTTTGACATTAGGACTACGAACAATGCTAGCTGAACATTTGCTTAAAAGCTTGGATGCTTTCAAGCAGATGGTATTGGACGATCTTTGGGTAGAAGAGGTAGAAAAGAGAGTTCAAGAAGTGGAACAAGGTGTTGTAACTCCAATAGTAGACCCGACAAATGCCTGTAAATGTTGGGTTTCGTTCCTCAACCCAACCTACGGTGTCTTAATGTTTACTTTATAAATCATCTCTTACTTCCTAATCTGATGCCAATGAATTGCGTAATTCGCGGATAGCTACACCTGTACCGCGATCGCTCGCTACTTTTAAGCATTGAGTGATAAGAGTTTCTAAATCCACATTAGGAAAGTAGCGGCTGGTTGGTTGCAGTTGGTATTTATTTTCCTGCAACCCATAAATTGCCAATCGATCGCGTTTGAATAGCCAAACTTCTGGAATACGATAGGGCGTATAGTCGTTGACATCTGTGTACGAAGTGACATCAATTTCAATTGCCAAATCGGGTGATGGATCGCTCTCCCACTCCAACCTATCTCGTCCGACCACTGCTTGCCAATTATCGATATAAAAGCAATAATCTGGCTCAATACCGCTTTCAGAGGGTAGTTCCATTGTGATGGGAGTAAATGCTTCGTAGTTGCGGTTTTGGGCATCAAGTAAAACTTTAACAACATCTGCCAAAATATTCGCTTCACGTCCATGTTTGGGCAGTGGTGACATGAGTAAAATTTCCCCAGAGCGGTACTTAATACGTGGAATGGAGGAATCGCCTCGGCTCTCACAAAGGGTACGATAGAGTTGCCAGGAACCGGGCATTCGCACCAACGTTCCGGAGGGTAGCTGAATTTTTTCGCTTGAAATTACGGCATACATAGTTTTGATGGAGCGACTTACTCCTATGATAAGCTGTCTTTAGATGGTATCTATGGCAAAGTACTGTAAAAATAATGCTGTCTCAGTATAATATTCAATAGTATGGCTCGAGATTTATTTCACGGTGTTGTTAGGTTAGCACTAGAAAAAGATGGATGGACGATTACCGATGACCCTTTATACATTAGTAGTGGTGGAGTTGATGTTGAAATTGATTTAGGTGCAGAACGTCTTATTGCTGCTGAAAAACCAGGAGAGAAGATAGCTGTAGAAATTAAGAGTTTTGTCAGTACCTCAAAGATTTCAGACTTCCACACAGCACTAGGGCAGTTTATAAATTATCGTACAGCATTACGCTCAGAAGATCCTACAAGAGTTTTATATTTAGCTGTACCATTAGCAATTTATAATGATTTCTTTTATTTACGATTAATACAAACAGTAGTATCTGAAAACCAACTTAAAATCATTGTTTACAACATTGAAAATGAGGAAATTGTCCAATGGCTAAAATAGACGATTATCGAAATAAAATTCAACAACTTCTTAGTAAGTATACCCAGTATAAACCAAGTTACGGGGAAGTAGAAGTTGAACAAATATTTGATACGGAACGCAATCATTACCAAATTCTTAAAGTTGGCTGGAACAACCAAAAGCGTATTTACAGTCCTATAATGCATCTTGATATTATAAATGAGAAAATTTGGATTCAACAAAATACTACTGAAGTTGACATTGCCTTGGAACTAATAGAAATGGGAGTACCCAAGCATGATATTGTCATTGGATTTCACACTCCAAAAATGCGAGAATTTACAGATTTCGCAGTAGGGTGAAAAGCAATACTACAAGGGATAGCCTTTTTTTCCTCCCCTGCATCCCGTGCATCTTACCCTCCTTAATCCCCACGCGTAAAAGGGGGGAAATTGAATTTCCAGTTCCCTCCCCTTTGCAAGGGGAGGGTTAGGGTGGGGTAAAACCTACCACAGAACCCTTCCCATTGCCATTATGAACAACCACAAACTCGCCAACAGTGTACTTGCGAGTATCAATCACCTCCATCGCCATAGGTTCACCGATCGCACTTTCCTGCTTTTCCTCAGTGGTAAACACTGCAACGGAATCCTGCAATTGCTTTGCCACATCCACCGTTTGCTCCAAAGAACTAGAAACCAACCGAGAAAATTCGCTCGTATGGAAAGAATCCTTAGCAATCTGCTTCATCAAAGACGCTACCAGTTGTGAAGTTTGGGCTTGGGACACCGTTGCATCAGAAATTAACTGCACCAACTCATCAATCTGGCGAGACACATCTAAAATTTCCCCAAGTTGCATCTTGGTATCTCTCACCAAATCCGTTCCTTCTACCACCTGTATCATTCCCTCTTCCACAGCTTTCACGACTTCCGTGGTTTCAAACTGAATATTATCCACAATTTGCTCAATTTCTTGAGTCGCTTGTGCTGATTGGGCAGCTAATTGACTCACTTCTTCCGCCACCACACCAAAAGCCCTTCCTTCTTCACCTGCCTTTGCTGCTTCAATACTGGTATTAATCGCAATAAGATTAGTTTGCAAAGCAATTTGCTTAATCAACGCCACCACTCTGTAAATCTCTTGGGAAGATTCACCCAACCGCTTCACCTTCTTAGCTGCTTCTGCCATGGTTAAACGCAGATTCATAATGTTATTAACCGTCAAATCCATGGAACTGTTCCCGCTTTCAGCAGCTGTAGACGCAGTGCGAGCCATAATTGCTGCTTGGTGTGCGCTTTCTGCCACAGCTTGAATGGAAAGTGCCATTGCATCTAAGGATTGTAAAGTATTGGTAATTTCATCAGCTTGTTTGAGGGCATCATCTGCCAACAAACGCATCGCCTCTGAGTTTTCCCCAACGTAAATATTCACCTGTTGGGCGGTGTGTTTCACCTGAGCCACAATGTGGCGTAAATTTTCAATAATGGCGTTGAAAAAGTCAGCTACAACCCCAATTTCCCCTACGGAAATTTCCGCACGCACCGTCAGGTTACCTTTAGACACTGCCCGAACATCATTCAGCAGTGCCACTACTTGCCGTTGCAAGGTTTCCTTACTTCGCTGCAACATTTCTTGTGCCTGAGTTTGCTCGGTAATATCCGCTTGTATTCCTATAAAATTAATCACCTGACCAAAAGCATCTCGTACTGGTGAAATTGTCAACTGATTCCAAAAAGGCGTCCCATCTTTACGATAATTCTTAATCGCCACCTGACAATCACGCTTTTCCCTGACAGCGTCTTGTATCTCTTTCACTGTCGCCGGATCTGTTTCAGGTCCTTGCAAGAAACGACAGTTCTTCCCCAATGCTTCTTCTTGTGAGTAGCCAGTTATGGTTTCAAATGCAGCGTTGCAAAAGATAATGGGGTTATCTACCTGACGCGGGTCTGTAATCAGAATACCATTGCTAGCTGCAGCAATAGCGCGATCGCGCACCCGTAAAACTTCCTGTGCTTGTTGCAATTCGTGCAACAGATTTGCCTGTTCTAAAGCAATCCCCACCTGAATTGTCAATTGTCGGAACAACTCAATCTCCGTCTTTTGCCAAAGCCGAAAATCGCCGCACTGATGGCAAAACAGCAAGCCCTGCAGTTGATTGTTGTTCAAAATAGGCGCAGCCATATAAGCCTTAATCTGAAAGCGTTCTAGAATCTCCAAATGAGCTCGAGCAAAACCCACATCATAAATATTATTCGTCACCCAAACCCGACCGCTGTTGTAAGTTTCAATATAACGTTCCCAAAAAGAATCGTTCACTCTATGCCCTAAAAGGTTTTTCCAATTTGACGCTACCGCCTCAGCAATAATCGTCCCACTCCAGTCAGGATGAAAGCGGTAGATAACCACCCGATCTGTACCCAAAGCTTGCTGCACTTCCTTAACCGCCGTGTTAAGAACATCATCCAACTTCAAAGAACGGCGAATGCGGAGAGTCATGTCTGTAAATTGCTGCGCCCGCAAAACTTCCGCTTCCTGCTGTCTCAACAACATAGCCTGCGCTGACATCCGGCGATCGACAAAAGATGTCAGCAGCGTAAACCCCAAAATAATCAGGGTAGACACCCCAATTCCAGTTGCTAGCAGGGTTAAAGAGGAATTTGCGTGACTTGCCAACACCGAACCCACAGCTTTCGTTGGCTTGAAAGAAGCTGCTGCCATCCCTGTATAATGCATCCCAGCGATCGCACTCCCCAGTAGCAGCGCACTTAACATCCGCGATGACTTTAGAGTGCTGCTCCTTTGCATCCGTTCGCGAAAAGCAATCCACAAAGCGGCGATAGATGCTGCGATGGCAACAGCCACTGACAGTACAAACAGCTCTGGATCGTAATGAGTGTGAGCTTCCATCCGCATAGCCGCCATCCCAATATAGTGCATGGCAGCAATCCCCAAACCCATTAACACGCCCCCAATCAGCAAGCGCCGCCAACTCAAAAATGGGCGACTGGCTAGGAACAGCGCTCCTCCTGAAGCGACTATAGCAGGTAGCGTTGAAAAAATCACAGTCCCCACATCATAGGCGATGGGTACTGGCAAATTCAAAGCAAGCATGGCGACAAAGTGCATCGACCAGATACCAATCCCCATTGTGATGCTACCGCCAATCAACCAAGCCAGCCTGACCCTTTTCTCAGCCGCCGTCACTCGCCCTGCTAGGTCTAAAGCCGTGTAAGATGACAGTATTGCGATCGCTATAGATAGCGCTACTAAGCCCTGGTCGTAGGTGCTACTCATCATTGCCGAATTCCCCTGGTATCCTAAAACAATCTTTTTGGGTAGTTGCTTGAAATCAAATTTTTGTATCTTCTGTTACCAGCAATCTCTCAATATAAACAGACATATAAATTTGGTAGTGCGTTGAGTGGGAGATCCTCATTTTTCATAAGAGATATTCTTGCACAAAAGGATTTTTCGTCAAAGCTCCCGTTACATCATTTTATTTAAAAGAAGAAAAATTTCCAAAAATAAAAGCCGCAAGCAAGATAAACTCGCGCTTACGGCTGAACCGCTATTATCCCCATTTGAACTCTCTATGTCTTCTATTTTAAACCATAAATACTGCTATTTTGTACAGTAGGAAAAGTAGGATACTTACTGTATTTTCAAAATAAATTTAACGTAAAAAAGTAGGAAAAGATTGAAAGATAAACACATTCAAAGATATTCAATATTTATAGAAAACAAGTTAATTATTAATTGAAAAATGTGATTTTTCAGTTGCTATCTTCTAAAAGAAGTGTTTTTAAAGCCATATTAAGTTAATTTTCCATTGAAAAACGTTAATTTCTCAATTGCTATCATCTCAAATCAATATTTTTCAATATATAAATTGAAAGTAGGTAGGGAAGCAATACTGCAAGGGATCTTAGTAGGTTGGGTTGAGGAACGAAACCCAACAAATGCTTCTAGATGTTGGGTTGAGGAACGAAACCCAACAAACGTGTTTTGGAATTTATGTCTCAGCCCTTGTAGTATTGGGGGCGCTCTTGCCTTACGCCCCTACAAACGGTATGGTTCATTTAGGTGAAAACTGCTGTAATTCTGGAGGCGGAGCCTCTTAAAAGGCATTCCCAGGCGGAGCCTGGGAACGAGAATTGGTCACTGCTCGTTGTCAACGCCGCACTCGTTCTGTTTTGAAAACACCAACTGAAGCTTGGAACTCCTGTGCCATCTCGACGGTTTGCAATAAAGAAGTAGAAACCTGACGAGATAAATCGCTTGTACGCAAGGAACCTTCAGCAATTTGTTTCATTAAGCATACCACTGCTTGAGAAGTTGCTGCTTGAGAAACGGTGGCATCGGAAATAGAATGCAGTAAATCATCAATTTGGCAAGAGACATCTAAAATCTCACCCAGCTTGAGCTTGGCATCTTTGACACACTCGGTTCCATCTACCACTTGTGTCATTCCCTGTTCTACGGCATTGATTGCGGCTCTTGCCTCTAACTGAATATTATCGACAATTTGTTCAATGTCTTTCGTTGCTTGAGCGGCGCGAAGAGCTAATCCACCAACTTCTTCTGCTACAACTGCAAAGGCTTGTCCTTCCACACCTACTTTTGCTGCCTCAATACTCGTGTTAATGGAAAGTACGTTGGTTTGCAGGGCAATTTGGTTGATTAAAGACACAACTTTGGTAATTTCTTGAGATGCTTCACCCAATCTCTTGACTTTTTTGGCAGTTTCTGAAATTGTCAACCGCAAGTTCATAATACTATTAACAGTACGTTCCATTGCATTTCTTCCTGCATGAGCAGTTGTCGATGCAGTGCGAGCCATTTCTGTTGCTTTATGAGCATTGTTTGCCACATCTTGAATTGACAGCGCCATTGAATCCAATGATTCCAAAATATAGTTAATCTCTTCAGCTTGTTGGAGTGCTTCATCTGCTAACTCGTGCATTGCTTCTGAATTGTCTCCAACTGAAGCGTTTACCTGTCGGGCTGTATTTTTTACAGATATGACAATTTTTTGCAGGTTTTCAATGATGAGATTGAAAAAGTCAGCTATAACCCCAATTTCGCCTGTTGTAATTTCTGCACGCACAGTCAAATCACCTTTGGCGGCTTCTTGAACATCATTGAGCAATTCTACTACCTGTCTTTGTAAAGTTTCTTTACTGGATTGCAATTCTTCTTGTGCTTTCATCCTTTCTGTAATATCTGCTTGCACTCCAATAAAATGACTCACCTGTCCTGAAGCATCTTTCACTGGTGAAACTGTCAGTTGATTCCAGAAGGGAGTGCCATCTTTACGATAGTTCTTGATAATTACCTGGCAGTCACGTCCTTGTTGCAAGGCATGGCGTATTTCTCCAACAGTGCTGGGATCTGTGTCTTGTCCTTGCAAGAAGCGGCAGTTGCGTCCTATAACTTCTTGTGGAGAATAACCGGTGATGGTTTGAAAAGAAGGGTTGCAAAAGATGATGGGATTATCTGATTGCCTTGCGTCAGTAATAATAATAGCATTACTTGCGGCTGCAATGGCGCGATCGCGCAACCACAACACCTCTTGCGCCTGTCGCAATTCGTGTAACAGATTTGCATGTTCTATGGCGATACTGACTTGAATTGCTAACTGCCCGAACAAATCAATTTCCGATTGCTGCCAATTCCGAAATCCAGAACATTGATGACCGCACAACAAACCAACAAGGCGATCGTTAAACACAATTGGTGCCACCACATTTGCCTTCACTTGAAGGTTTTCTAATATCTCTCGGTGGCAATGTGTAAAACCTGCTTCGTAAATGTTATTTGTGGCTTTCACTCGTCCATTTTTGTACAACTCCCTACAGTCTTCATTCATTGGATCGTTCAATGTTGTGCCTAATGTTCGCATCCAAGTGCCTGCAACGGATTCGGCTATAATAGTACCACTCCAATCAGGCTTGAAGCGATAAATGACAACACGGTCTATATTTAATGCTTGACGAATCTCTTTGACAGCCGTGTTGAGCACATCATCCAAACTCAACCAGCGTCGGATTCGGAGGGTCATTTCTGTAAATTGTTGCGATCGCAAAGCGTCTGCTTGTTGCTGTCTGAGTATCTTGGTTTGAATATATAAATGTCTATCTACAAGGGATGTGAGTAGTGTAAAACCGAGAATGATAAAAGTTGCTAGCCCTATACAAATGCCTAACAAAGTATCAGAGGATTGGACTTCTCCTACCAAAGCGACTGTCTGGACTAACTTATTGGGTGTAAAAGAAGCTGCTGCCATTCCTGTATAGTGCATCCCGGAAATGGCAATTCCCATGGCGAGCGCACTTAAAATCTTAATAAAACTTGCAGCCTTAGTTTTTCGGGTATAAAAGCCCAACCACAAGGCTGTAATCGAGGCAGCAACAGCAATAATTAAAGAACCTGCAAACCAAAAGGGGTCATATTCCATATTTGCCTCCATCTGCATCGCCCCCATACCCATATAGTGCATACAGGTAATACCCAAACCCATCAACACCCCTCCAAGTAACAATCTCGCAAAGCCTAAAACCGGGCAACTCACCAAGAAAAGTGCGGCTCCTGAAGAAATAACTGCAGGTAGTGTTGAAAATAAAACTTTACCTAAATCGTAAGAAATAGGAGTCTCCAGGTTTAGAGCTAACATAGCAACAAAGTGCATCGACCAGATTCCGATGCCAATTGCGATCGCACCGCCAATTAACCAAGCAACTCTGACTTTTTTACTGACAGCACTCATGTGTCCTGCGAGATTTAACCCAGTGTAAGAAGCAAAGACTGCGATCGCTATAGATAATGCCACTAAATTTTGGTTGTAGGTGCCATTCATTGCTTTTTTCCCCTGATATTTGTTGATTGTTAGTGGTTAGTAGTTGTTAGTTCGTAGTAGCGCTTTAGCGCCGATTTCTTCTTTCCGTCTTCCTCCCTCCGGTATAAAATCTAGCTAAATCAAGTATTCATAAAGTTCAAACGGTCAGTTTTAAATCTTTGATAAATTCTAAATTTAACTGCCTTAATTGGTGTAAACAGCTGCTATTATGGCATGAATAAATTTTGGTTAAAATACATTTTTTTTTAATAGTTCAAAGAGCTAAAAAATAGATAATTTCTCTAAAAAACAGATAATCAAGAAAAAATTTTGGTCTAGATACAGCAAATTTCAACCTAGTGAGGTACAAAAATTACCCCCCTCTGTCCCCCCTTACAAAGGGGGGTGTACCTCATTAGTAGTAGTAGATTGGGTTGAGGAAAGGAACGAAACCCAACATTTATCGGCATTTGTTGGGTAACGCTTGTGCTCAACCCAACCTACAATTTCTCTCAGCCCTTGCAGTATTGAGTCGGTTATAACTGTGAAGTTATTTAACTCCTAAATGCGCTTTGGACTTTTTTTGTAGTATAAGCGTAGTATATAGTTGACCGAAAAAGAATGCTCCTGACCATAACCACCACACACCACCCAACCACCGATCTAGGTTACCTACTGCACAAACACCCAGATCGGTGCCAATCCTTTCCCCTTTCCTTTGGACAAGCCCACGTCTTTTACCCAGAGGTTAGCGAAGACAGATACACGGCGGCGCTGTTATTGGATATCGACCAGATAAAGTTGGTGCGGGGACGCGGTACAACTTTGGCAGAGTATGTGAGCGATCGCCCTTATGTAGCTTCGTCGTTTTTTAGTGTTGCGATCGCACAAGTTTTCAGTACAGCCCTTGCAGGTCGGTGTAAAGAGAGACCGGAAATGGTACAAACACCCATACCCCTAGTCGCCAAATTAAGTGTTT
Source organism: Scytonema sp. UIC 10036 (assembly GCF_009725235.1). The sequence goes on along the minus strand of NZ_WJFC01000190.1, from coordinate 3,756 downwards.
TACCGTCTCGGGGTGGTGAAGTTTTCTTACGGCAGTTATTTGAACCATTAGGTTATACTGTCAGCGCTGAAAGTCACCAACTTGATGAAGAATTTCCCGATTGGGGACAGAGCCAGTATTACACCGTAGAATTGCAGCATACATTACCTCTGACTAATTTACTCAGTCATCTCTACGTACTCATTCCCGTTTTAGACGATGAGAAACACTACTGGGTGAGTGATGAAGAAGTAGAAAAACTGTTGCGTCATGGAGAAGGATGGTTAACAGGACATCCTGCAAGACAAGAAATTACCCGCCGTTACCTAAAACGACAGCACCGTCTCACCCGTAGTGCTTTAGCAAAATTAGCAGAAGAAGACCAACCCGATCCAGATTCCGCCCAAGAAAGCCATGCTGAGGAAGAAGCAGAGGTAGAAAAGCCCATCAGCTTAAATCAGCAGAGGTTAAACGCAGTTGTAGCCGCTTTAAAAGAAAAAAGTGCAAAGCGAGTCATCGATTTAGGTTGCGGTCAGGGCAGCTTGATGAAGGTGCTACTCCAAGACAGCTTTTTTGAACAGATTACAGGTGTAGACGTGTCCTATCGTTCCCTAGAGGTTGCACAAGAAAGATTAAACCGCCTGCGTTTACCAAGAAACCAGTGGAATCGGATGCAACTCTTTCAAAGTGCGCTTACCTACCAAGATAAGCGTTTTGCCGGATACGATGCAGCCACAGTCATAGAAGTCATAGAGCATCTTGATTTACCCCGCCTTGCTGCCTTCGAGCGATCGCTATTCGAGTTTGCCCAGCCCAAAACAGCGATCGTCACAACTCCCAATATTGAATACAACATCAAATTTGAGAACTTACCAGCCGGAAAACTCCGCCATAAAGATCATCGTTTTGAGTGGACGCGCCAAGAATTTCAAACTTGGGCAAATTCCGTAGCAGAACGTTTTGGTTACACGGTGAAATTCCAATCTATTGGAGTAGAAGATCCAGAAGTCGGTTCGCCCACACAAATGGCAGTGTTTGAAAAGGCTAATGGCTAATGGCTAATGGCTAATGGCTAATAGCTAATGGCTCATGGCTAATGGCTAATGGCTCATGGCTCATGGTCATACCAATTTAATATGAAGTTACACATTATTTTTACCCCTCCTAACCTCCCCTTATAAAGGGGAGGAAAATAAATTTCCTTAATCCCCCCTTTATAAAGGGGGATTAAGAGAGGTAAGGGGAGATGCCACAGATGGTGGAGGTTTTTTCTATGCATCTTCATCTGAAAATGGTATCAGTAGCAATTAGCAATTAGCAATTAGCAATTAGCAATTAGCAATTAGCAATTAGCAATTAGCAATTAGCAATTAACCAATGAAATTTGATGAACTCGATCGCAAAATGAGGGTTTTTGAGACAGCACACGACCATTGTGTACTGCCCGGACTTTATATAGTGGCAAGATTAGATGGACGCGGATTTACTCGCTTGACTAAGGAAATTCATCAATTTGAAGCTCCTTATGATGAGAAATTTTGCGACATGATGGTGACAACAACTGAATATTTAATTAACTGTGGTATAGACATTATTTATGGCTATAACCAAAGTGATGAAATTTCTTTACTATTTGCTCGCGACGAAAGTACTTTTGGTCGTAAATTAAGGAAACTCAATTCAGTTTTAGCAGGAGAAGCAAGTGCTAAGTTTTCTTTACTTCTTGGCGATATTGGGGCTTTTGATTGTCGCATATCTCAACTTCCCAATGTAGAAGAAGTTGTAAATTATTTCCGTTGGCGACATGAAGACGCTCATAGAAATTCCCTAAACTCTCATTGTTACTGGAGTTTGCGACGGAATGGTCATAATGCTACTCAAGCTACCAAAAGACTTCAGAAAATGTCTGTTGCTGATAAAAACGAACTTTTGTTTCAGTATGGTATTAATTTTAATCAATTACCTAACTGGCAAAAACGAGGTGTGGGACTGTATTGGGAAGAATATGAAAAGTTAGGTTATAATCCCGTGAATGGTGAAGTTGTTCCAACCACCCGACGGCGAATTCATTATGATTTTAATTTGCCAATGAAGGATGAATATAGTGAGTTTTTACAAAAGTTGGTAATGGCTCATGGCTAATCTATATTTATTTACCCGTCTCCTGTGCGATTTTGAGGAGCAGCAGGTAGCGTCTTTTCGAGCTAAGCGCGATCGACAAAAACAATGCTGCGTGCGTTACAGAAATATGGCATTTCAATGCTTCTTGAAGAATCAAAATTTTTGTAAAAGCTTTAAATTTTGTATTGCCATTTAATCCTATATTTAAATGAGCGCTAAAAAGAATTTTTTGACTTACATGACTGAGAAGAAAGAAACCAACGAAACTAACGATAATAAAATCCAAAAACCACCAACCCAATATGATTCTCCATGGAAAGACATTTTACAAACATATTTTAAAGAATTCATGCAGTTCTTTTTTCCAGATGCACACGACCTAATTGATTGGACAAAAAAAATTGAATTTCTCGACAAAGAACTTGAAGAAGTAACTAAAGACGCAGAAATCGGACGCCGTTTTGCAGATAAGTTGGTAAAACTCTATTTAAAGAATGGTGAAGAAGAGTGGCTGTTAGTGCATGTCGAAGTTCAATCTCAAGAAGAGTCAGACTTCGCCGCACGAATATATACTTATAACTATCGGATCTACGATAGATATAAAAAGACCGTAGTCTCCGTAGCAGTCCTTGGTGACAGCAACCCAAATTGGAAACCCTCACAGTTCGGTTACAGTTTATTTGGCTGTACATTGAATTTTCAATTTCCAGTTGTTAAATTAGTAGATTATCAGCAAAGATTATCCGAGGTGGAAAAAGACAATAATCCCTTTGCTACCGTAGTTATGGCACACCTGGCAGCACTAAATACTACCAGTGACCGTGACGAGCGGAAAGTACAAAAACTAGCTTTGGTAAGGAGATTATACGAACAGGGGTTGAAAGAACAAGACGTTATTAATTTATTTGCTTTCATTGACTGGATGATGACACTACCACCAAATTTGGAAGCAGAGTTTAATAGAGAAGTAAAACAACTGGAGGCAAGACAAAGTATGAAATACATCACTTCTATTGAACGCAATGCAAGAGAAGAAGGCAAAGAGGAAGGTAAAGAGGAAGGTAAAGAGGAAGGTAAAAAGGAAACCCTTATAAAGGGTATCTCTTTGGGATTAAGGTTGAAGTTTGGTAACAATGGTCGAGATTTATTACCAGAAATTGAAGCGATCGAGGACGTTAATATTTTAGATGCTATCTTAGAAGCGATAGAAAATACAGCTACAGTAGACGAATTGCGGCAAATCTACCAACCAGCAAATGGAGGTACAACTTAACATGAAATGCGTAACTTCTTTCGAGCGAAATGCAAGTATTTAGTAATTATCGTTTGTGACAGTTGGGGTGCGGAATGAGGGAGTAATGCCCACCCCAATACTGCTCGGATAAGAATTTTTGTAGGTTGGGCTTTCCCCATGGGGAAATCCAACAAATGTCTGTATATGTTGGGTTTCGTTACTCAACCCAACCTACGTGTTTTCGTATTTTTAGTGCCAACCTTACTAACTAAGTTTGTAGTTGCGATACATACGAAGACAGCGCACCTACGAACAACTAACAACTAACAACTAACAACTAACAACTAACAACTAACAACTAACAAATAACAAATAACAAAAAACAAAAAACATCTAAAAAGTAGAAAATAACAAGAAAAATA
>NZ_WJFC01000189.1 GCF_009725235.1 Scytonema sp. UIC 10036 | reverse complement strand
CGCCCTACCCCCTACCCCCTATTCTCCTGGATTGTGTACGTAAATCGCATTGCCTTGAACATCGTAAATAATTAGGGGTAAGCTAACGTTGTCGCTGATAATATCCAATGTTTGCTGCAACTTTTGTAAGTACTCAGATGCGTTTGTAGCAGTGTCCGTAGAGCTTTGATTGCTTGCAGCCGCATCAGTAGTGCTTCCATCACTCGCATTTGTGACGCTACTTTGTAGCATTTGTTGATACTCTGGCGTCAACTGAACAGTAATTCCTTGTTTTTCCACCTTATAATCGCAGATGCGAATTGTACTGTAACAGGTTCTGTTTAAGTCTGTACGGGTTCTTTGCATCAAACTAATAGTTTGTAATTTATCTTGCGCTTGCTTGAGGGCAGCAGAGTACGGTGCTACTAAAGCTTGTGCCTGAGTATAATACATACTCTCACTAGTCACTTGCTTGGCAGAGTTTACAGCTTGATTCCAATAAGTGACAGCCGCTTGCCATTGATTTTGTTGTTCGTATCTTTTAGCAAGGTTGGCTGAAGTCACAGATTGATTGTAAGTTTTAGCTGCTAATAATTCTCTGGTTGCATGAATCCGTGCTGCAGCTAAGTAGGGTTTATATTCTCCTAAGAGCTTCTGCGATTCTTTGTACACAGTACTCTTAGGTGGAATCCCTGCCAACGCATTCACTGCCACTTGCCAAGTTGCTTGAACTTTTTGTAATTCTTGTAAAGTTTTAGCAGTCGCATCTCGTTTGGAAGCCTCCACAGCCACAGCTTTGGCTGCAGCTAGCTTTTCGATCCATTTTTCTTCTGCAAGCAATTGCTGCTTCACAACTTTTAAATGAGAGCGATAAATTAGTAATTTAGGTTGTACTAATTTATAGAGTTCGCTATTGGAATTAATGACTTCTAGCGATGCGATCGCCTGTCGCCATAAGTTCTGTCTGGCTTGCAACTCCTGCATACTAGTTGCTGGGGTTTTACTTTTTTGTAAAGCTATTGACCCCATTTCAAATGCTTTAATTACCTGGTTAACTTTTTCAGACTCTCCAAAAAAACTGGTTGAAAATTTTTCGGCTTCTTGATGATAGGGTGACCAAAAAGGAATTCCTTTTAAAGATATACTTGTTTCTTCTAGTTGCTGTTGCATTTTTGGTAATTCTGTTTCAGACCGAGCATTGAGCTTCAGTCGATCTAATGACTTTTGTAACTCCCTTGCCGCTTGTATTTCTTGACACTCCAAGATAGAGCAAGGACGAGTTAAGAAGTAAGTAGCACCACCTAATATAGCAATGACTGCAAGAGCAGCGCCTACCAAAACAGGCTTGATTTTCCGAGCTGGCTTTGATGATGAATAAGTAGACAAATCCGGAGCATCTGCCATTGGATCGTATGGTTCATCCTCATCAGATACCTCTGGGAGTGAGGCGTTCAGAAAAGACGAAGAAAAACTGCCAGATTCCCCAGCGTTGATAGACAGTTCGCCAGAGCTTGAGGAAAAAGATTGCGGGTGAGTGTCTTCTTCAATCTCTATGTCGTGAAAATTTTGAGATCTCGGCGTTCTGATGTCCTCTAATTCGATATCTTCCGGTTCTTCAATTTCTTCAACTTCAAATGGATTGTATGTTGCAGGTGTTCTTAGTGTGAGAGAACGTTTGGTATACGGCAGTTTTTGTCCAACAACTCTTAGGAAAAGTTCGACCTGCTGTTCTTGATGACCTGGTAGGGATTGTAGTGCTTCTTCTAACACAGCAAATACTGTTTCTGTATTAGCCATCACACCTACAGAGTGTTGAGCTAAAATCATTAACTGGTCATCTTTGACAGCACACTTAACCTGAAATAAGTCGCCAGATGGAACTTCTGCACGTAACTGTTCCTGTAAAATTTGCGCTAAGAATTGTAAATCTTCTTGTTGGGCCGCTACTTTCATAGACCCATCCTGCTCTTTTATGTTTTTTTTATCGAAAGTGCTAGATGCACGGGTTTCGTTTTTTGAATAAGTATACACAGCTTAACCAACCATCGTTATAAATAGAAGTGGACAATTTTCTAACATAAATTCGTAATTCTTACTTAAAATAAAAATAGTTTTTAAGCATCCCACTCAACCTGAGCAAAACACCCTAAGTGTAGTATTCCAATCTTTTGGTCCAAACTAACAACAGTTGGAAAAAAGAATCGTGAAGGGCTGCTGTATCCCCGAATTCTCAATTCGGGGATATGAGCAAATTTACTCATCTTATCAATCCATTTAATTTCCCTAAAGAAATTTTTCTATATAATTAAAAACACTGATATGCTTGCTTTCTATTGAAACCAAGCGTCTGTGTCATAATTAAGGGTCAACCACTACAAATGTTGATATTTTAACCTTAACAACAGATTTGCTTATAGGATGGTCTAAAGAACGTTTACTAGATTCCATAAAATTGATATTGTCAATAAGTATTTATATCTAAATAGAACTGCTGAGTCAGAGTGCAGTGCTTGATGTTTTAGGCTCAAGCGCAGCAACCCTAAAAATGTGGCAAAAAAGGTGTAGGTCAATGGATTTGTTAGAGTATCAGGTTAAAGAATGGTTTTCGGAAATCGGCATTCCTGTATTGCCATCGCAACGAATTGACCATCCCACAGACCTAAAACGGTTAAAAATTAGCTATCCTGTTGTGTTGAAGTCCCAGGTGCATGCGGGCGGACGAGCAAAAGCAGGCGGGGTCAGATTTGTAGAAACAACAATTGATGCGATCGCCGCCGCCCAACACATCTTTAATCTGCCAATCTTTGGTGAGTTACCAGAAGTGTTACTGGCAGAAGCAAAGTATGATGCCGAACAGGAGTTGTACTTAGCTGTGGTAGTGGACACTGCTGTTTGCAGACCCATCCTATTAGGTTGTACGGAGCCTGATGTTGATTGGGATTGGGAATCAGCAGGAGACAAGATGCGACACGTTGTTGTTGACGGGGAATTTTCTCCATTTTATGCCCGACGATTGGCACTAAAAATGGGCTTGCAAGGCGCGTTAATGCAGTCAGTCAGCGCTGTGGTAGAAAAAATGTACCAATTGTTTATAGACAAAGACCTGGATTTGATTGAAATTAGCCCCTTGGGAGTGAGTGCTTCCGGTCAAATTATGGCTCTTAATGGGAGTGTAAGCGTCAATGAACGAGCCATTGGGCGTCATCCAGATATTGCCGAAATTGCTACTAAAATAGCCAACCGCCGTACCAACAGAGAGATAGCAAGGAACATGGGGGATTGGGATGTTGTAGAAATGCACGGGAAAATCGCAATTTTAGGTAATGGTGCAGGTTCGGTGATGGCGACTTTAGATTTAGTCGTGAATGCTGGTGGTAAACCAAGTGTTTGTCTCAATCTTCGCCATGCTTCCGTGACCGATACCTTACCGACAACTTTTACAGATCGTTTGGAGAAAGCATTAAACAGCTTGGCTGTTGACAAAAGTATTCATGTGATACTGATTAATTTTCTAGGTAGCATTCCTCAAAGTGGAGAAGTTATAGATATCATTGGAAACTTTGTAGAAAATAGCACCAACACATTTAAGCCACAATTAATCAGGTCTAACGGTAGCAAAAATCGTCGGGACAATCATTTTCCCCGCTTGGTTTTGCGTCTTGCTGGTTCTGAGTTCAAGACAGCTAGAGAATATCTAGCAAATTTAAAAACCCCAGGTGATACACCTATGGTAGTGGTAGAAAGTTTAGATGAAGCAGTAGCAGAAGCGGTCCGTTTTGCCAAGCCAACGACTACACATAGAAGATACTGAAAAAATGAATCTGACACCAGAAAGCAAAGTATTAATCCAAGGATTTTGCGAGTACATTACAGTCACTCATGTGACACAAATGAAAGCATACGGCACAAATGTGGTAGCAGGTGTCGATGCAGGATGTGGTGGACAGGAAATATACGGTTTGCCAGTCTATGACTTGGTTGAGGAGGTCGTAGAACAATATGGAGTCATTGATACAACGATTATTTGCGTACATCCATACCAAGTTTTAGATGCAGCGTTAGAAGCGATCGCATCTGGTATCGGCCAACTGATTATTATCTCTCCGGGTGTACCACCACTCGACATGGTACAACTTCTTCGTAAAGCTGAGGCAACAGAAACCATAGTGGTAGGACCCAACAGCCCTGGGATTATCGTACCGGGAAAAATTCTCTTAGGGACTCAACCAAGCGAATTTTATATCCCCGGTTCGGTAGGAATTCTCAGTCGCAGCACGACTCTGACTTATGAAGTGGCTAGGGAATTAACTCACGCAGGGTTGGGACAATCACTAAGCGTGAGCATTGGTAGTGATGCGATCGTTGGTTCGTCTTTTTTACAATGGCTGGAAATCTTAGATGAGGATGAAGCAACCAAGGCGATCGTATTAGTTGGACAACCTGGTGGAGGTCGTGAAGAAGCAGCAGCCCATTACATTGCTGAAGCCATCGACAAACCAGTGATTGCCTATATTGCAGGAACACAAGCACCACCAGTCAAGCAATGGCGTCAAACTGGGACTTTAGCAGCTGCGATCGGACGCGATCCTGATTTTGGAACGGCAAAAAGCAAATTATCAGCTTTTTCTCGCACAAGGGTTCCAGTCGCTGAACGCCCTTCTCAGATTCCAGAATTGGTGGAGAAGGTTTTGGCTTGACGGCACACAATACTGCTCGGATAAGCGTTTTTGTAGGTTGGGTTGAGGAACGAAACCCAACAAATCCTGATAAGTGTTGGGTTTCGTTCCTCAACCCAACCTACCTTAAATTTGAATTTTTAGCTTAACCGACAAGTATTGGGACTGCACAAGGATACTTTCACTTAACAATGCTCGAAACAGTTGCTATTTCAGGCTCCCCAAAACCTGGAGAAAAGAATTCTTTTGCGTAGATGCGGGGATTCTCTTGAGCAATTTGGACATAAGATTGACGTACCTGAGTGTTTACTGCAACAGTCTTTATATCGTACAATTGCGTAGCCAACTTGGGGTAGACGCCAATGCCAATAATCAATACTAGAAAGCAGGCAGCGATAAACATTTCACGGGGTTTGGCATCGCTATATACCGACTCAGCAGGCAAAAGACAGTCTGTACCAAAGCAAGCTGTTCCTTCATCCTCCTGGTTCTCCACTCCTGCATTGTTAACATCACAGATGAGTTTTGCCCCAGTGCCATAAAATACCTGCTTTAACATGGAAAGCAAATAGATTGGCGTCAAGATAACTCCCACTGCAGCTAAGAACACCATCACAGTACAGAAGGTTGGACTGTAAATGTCGCTGGTAGTCACACCCACAAAGACTTGAAGTTCGCTCACAAAGCCGCTCATTCCCGGTAAAGCCAGCGAAGCCATTGCACCAGCTGTAAACAAAGCAAATACTTTGGGCATAGCTTGAGCAATCCCACCCATATTTTCCATCGCCATAGTGTGAGTGCGATCGTAGGTGATGCCAGCTAGGAAGAATAACACTGCAGCAATCAAACCGTGGGACAGCATTTGCAGCATTGCACCACTCACTCCCACATCCGTGAAGGAAGCAATACCCAACAACACAAATCCCATGTGAGAAACTGACGAATAGGCGAGCCGACGCTTCATATTATTTTGGGCAAAAGAGTTCAAAGCGCCGTAAATAATATTGATGACACCCAGAGTTGCTAGCACGGGAGCAAAGTAAATGTGAGCATCTGTCAGCAACTCCAAATTGAGACGAATCAAGCCGTATCCACCCATTTTGAGCAAGACTCCAGCCAAAATCATCGATACAGGAGCAGAAGCTTCACCGTGTGCATCAGGTAACCAGGTGTGCAAGGGGAAAATTGCCAGCTTGACACCAAAAGCAATCAACAAACCCGCGTAAAGTAAAAGTTCTAAAGCCAGAGGATAATTTTTCGCACCAAGTTCAACTATATCGAAGGTCAAATTATCTCCATGAAGAGCCATTGCCAGCCCTGCCACTAAAATAAAAATTGAAGCAGCGGCAGTATAGAGTAGGAACTTAGTAGCAGCATAGCGGCGTTTTTGACCACCCCAAATAGAAACAAGCAGGTAGACAGGAACTAGTTCCAGTTCCCACATAATAAAGAACAGCAAAATATCTTGGGCAACAAACACCCCAATTTGTGCTGCATATAGCACCAGCATCAAAAAATAAAACAGGCGGGACTTTAGATTAACTTGCCATGCAGCAAACATTGAAAGTGTCGTTACCAGCCCTGCTAGCAGCACGAGGGGAACAGATATTCCATCGACTGAAACTGCCCAACTCAAACCTATTTGAGGTAACCAGGCATATTTCTCCACAAGTTGAAAAGTCGCACTGCTCGCATCATAATGCTTCCAAAAGACGTAGCACATTAATATCAAATCCGCGATCCCCACGCCCAGGGCATACCATCGCACCTGTTTGCCGTCTTTATCAGGCAACAAGGGGATGAGCATGGAAGCAACGAGTGGCAACAGGACAATCGCGGTCAGCCAAGGAAATCCATCCAATATCATGGCGTTGAGCAAAAATACTTATAAGGGAATATTACTATTCTATGAAACTATGTAACGATTTCTTATAAGAATTTACCGTAGCTTAGTATAGATGAAATTTATTCCTGCAGAGAGAAGAATCGCTGTAACAGTGACCAGTGACCAGTGACCAGTGACCAGTAACCAGCGATCCAGACCCCTCTCGTTCCCAGGCTCCGCCTGGGAATGCAGATCTAGAGGCTCCGCCTCGACCTCATGATTGGATGCGAAGGAGTGAAGACAGTCCCGCACAATGGTCACTGGTCACTGGTCACTGATTTGCGAAATATTCCAGTCAAATTAATTCCCGTAATTAGCATTGCAACTAACCCCAAACCAATTAAAATCACGTACAATACTCTGAGGTGCGGACCCAAATATGTCCCTTGATGAATCCTCAAAAGAAGTGCGGTTTGTTCGTTAGGCATACCAAACCAGTTTCTACCCAATCTATACATAATTCCTGTTAATGCACTGACAGTTAAGGGTAAAAACGTAATGGGTGCGAGAATGCGATGAATCTTGCGAAAATCAAGCTTTGATGACTTTGGTGAAGGGCGATTTTTCCCAAACAATTTGGTCATGCTCAAACCAGTCACAATCATACCTATTAGCCCCAAACCAACTAACAGCACGTAAATAGGTACAAGTGGTTGACCGAGATATTCTCCTTGATGAATCACCATAAAAAAATTGGCTACTTGATTCGGTATATTAAACCAATATCTTCCAACACGATAGGCAATTCCAGTTAAAGCACTTGCTAATAGGGGTAGAAAAAGAATGGGAGCTATTTTTCGATGAATTTTCCGAGAATTTAATTTCATTGATGTTTTCCAAAAATTTCTAATAGTAAATGTTGGGTTTCGTTCCTCAACCCAACCTACGTATTTTCGTATTTTTAAGCAGAATCTATGCAGTATTAGGATATATTATTTACACATCAGCCCATTTCCGAAGTAGATTGGCATGAGTTTTGCTAATTAAATCAAACTCTGGTGTTTTACCATACTTCTGAAACATAGCTTGCCGAACAGTCTCTAAATCAAATAAAATCTCTCGTTCTGCAGAATCGCGAATGAGACTTTGTACCCAAGATATAGCTGCGAGTCTTATACCTTCAGTGACTGTTTCTACTCGATGTAGCGTTGAAGATGGATAAACAATCATCGAACCTGCATCTAGTTTAAAAGCTTGCTCTCCCAAAGATGTATCAATGACTAATTCTCCACCTGTATAACTTGACGCAGGGCTGAGAAACAGAGTAAATGATACATCAGAACGCGTAAAACTTTCATCCCCCATCAGTGCATTATCAGTATGGGAACCGTAGTACATACCTGGTTTATAACAACTAAATATGATGGGTTGAATAATTTTTGGTCTGACTGTTGCTTGGAACAAACGATCGCGTTTTAGTGCTTGTGTAACAATTCCTCTCATCTCTTGCGCGATCGCATTGTTTGGCAACTGCATATTATTCTTGACTAACTTAGCATGCCATCCTGCTGTGTTTTTCCCATCAATAAATTCAGCGTCCTTTAGCTTTGAAACTAGAAAATCTAGTTCGTCAGAAGTGAGAACATTATCAATGCAAAGAATCATAAGCTAGTTTGAAAATAGGGAGCAGGGAGTGGGGAGTAGGGAGTAGGGAAAAAGACTAATTCCTAATCTCCATCGCTCTTTGCCCATTAACTTAATTATTTACCTTCGCCGCCTTCACCACCTTCGCCACCTTCACCGCCTTCGCCACCTTCACCGCCTTCTGTAGAAGTTGGAGTTGGTTGAGTCGTTGGGGCTGTAGTTTGACCGCCTTCACCGCCTTCACCACCACTTTCAGTTGCACCGCTACATGCACTTACGGTAGCTGCTAAACCTAAAGAAAGAAACAAGGCGATCGCTTTTTTAGAACCCATTGTCAGTTTCTCCCGATTTTCTAATTTGCGTAGTTGGGAATTTCTTTAAAAATACAGCAATGCAAAAGTTTTTTCTACGTCATCGGGGCTACCTCCACATCTGGTCATTCCATCTTGCTCCAAGAAAAATTATGTAAATTAGTTACTCAGTATTGACTGTAAACCCTTGATTTAATGATAAAAACTCACAAAAATCAGGTAGCTTTATCACGAAGCTTTTTACATTCCCTGGGTTTGTACTGAGAGGTGCAAGATGTGAGGTCACAAAGTTGAGGCGGAGCCTCGATCCATGCATTCCCAGGCGGAGGCTGGGAACGAGAGCCGTGTACTGTCACTGGTCACTGGTTACTGCTCACTGTTGTTATTTCCTTAAGAAAAACCTTGCCTCACGGTACTCAACTACAATAGAGATAGTGTTTGTTGAGAATTGTATAGTTAGGACAAGCTGTCATGGCTCCCGCCGTTTTAATTGAAAATTTAAAAAAAAGCTACGGCACGGTGGTCGCCGTTAAGGACGTTTCCTTTAAGGTAGAACCGGGCGAGATTTTTGGTTTGCTTGGTCCCAATGGTGCGGGGAAAACAACGACTTTGCGTTCTTTGTGTACTCTCACTACTCCCGATGCTGGAAATCTTGAAGTTTCTGGTATTTCTGTACTAAAAAATCCCAGAATGGCAAGGAAGCGCTTGGGTTACGTTGCTCAGGAAGTTGCACCAGATAAAGTTCTGACAGGAAGAGAACTCTTACAATTGCAAGCTGCACTTTATCATCTACCGGGTACAGTTGCCAAGCAGCGCATAAACACAGTGCTTGAATTACTTGGTTTGCAGGAATACGCCGATAAAAAGACCGGCACTTACTCAGGCGGTTTACGCAAGCGTTTGGATTTAGCCGCAGGATTACTCCACGCACCAGATGTCTTGGTTTTGGATGAACCAACAGTAGGACTGGATATTGAAAGCCGTTTTGTGGTATGGGATTTCCTGCGAAAGTTACGCCAAGCGGGAACCACGGTAGTGATTACCAGCCATTATCTGGAAGAAGTTGACGCTTTAGCCGATCGCGTGGCAATTATTGACAGAGGTGTGGTCATTGCGACTGGAACACCATCTGAATTAAAAGATAGGGTAGGAGGCGATCGCATTACTTTACGCATCCGTGAATTTTCGCCCATTGAAGAAGCAAATACTGCCAAAGAATTACTACAATCGCTACCTTTTGTTCAAGAAGTGATTGTCAACAGCGCTCAAGGGAACTCCCTTAACTTAGTAGTAACACCGCAACAAGATGCGTTAATTACCATTCAGCAATCCCTAAATTCTTCTGGATTACCCATTTTTGGTATAGCCCAATCTCGTCCAAGCTTAGATGATGTCTACCTAGCAGCGACAGGAAGAACCCTAATGGATGCAGAACTTGCAGCCGTTGCAGCTCGCGATCCAAAAGCTGAACGCAAGCAGGGTATGAGATGAATGGGACAAGGGAGACAAGGAAGACAAGGAAGCAAGGGAACAAGGAAGACAGGGAAGCAGGGGCGATCGCTAATCCCAATCCCAAATCCTCAATCCCCAATCCAAAATCCCAAATCCTCAATCCAAATCCTCAATCCCAAATCTAAAATCCTCAATCCAAAATCCCAAATCCAAATCCAAAATCCTCAATCCAAAATCCCAAATCCAAAATCCTCAATCCAAAATCCCAAATCCAAAATCCAAATATCATGAGTGGACTGTCTTACCTCCAAAATCAGATATCAACTGGCTAGAAGTCGCATCACCTCAAAGTTATGCCGATGCGTCTCCTAATGTGTTCAACGAATTTGTTCAAGAAACACTGGCTTTAACTCGTCGCCTGTTTATTCAGCTGACTAGACGTCCCTCAACTTTGGTTGCAGGAATTATTCAGCCAGTGATGTGGTTGGTATTGTTTGGCGCGTTATTTCAAAATGCACCAAAAGGTATTTTTGGCAATACCACAAATTACGGTCAATTTCTAAGTGCGGGTGTTATTGTTTTTACAGCCTTTGCGGGAGCACTAAATGCCGGTTTACCTGTGATGTTTGACCGGGAATTTGGTTTTTTGAATCGGTTGTTAGTTGCACCCCTAGCCTCTCGGTTTTCCATCGTTTTAGCTTCAGCAATCTTTATCATTAGCCAAAGTTTGATACAAGCAGCCGCGATCGTGACTGTTTCGGCTTTTCTTGGTGCGGGCGTGCCTGATGTAGCAGGGTTGGGAGTTATCACCTTAATTGTCTTCCTGCTTGCATTGGGTGTAACTGCCATCAGCTTGGGTTTGGCTTTTGCGTTACCCGGACACATTGAACTGATTGCAGTTATTTTTGTCAGCAATCTACCACTATTATTTGCCAGTACCGCCTTGGCTCCTTTATCATTTATGCCGGGATGGTTACAAGTTGTCGCTGCTTTGAATCCCCTCAGTTACGCTATTGAACCAATTCGCTATTTATACGTCCATAAAGATTGGGGCTTGAACAGTGTTGTTATGCACGCTTTCTGGGGTGATGTTACCTTTGGAAGTGCAATACTTGTATTGTTTGGCTTCGCTATTGTCGCACTATTGAGTATTCAACCCCGATTGCGACAAACTCTGGCATAAGATAAAAAGTATGAAGGATAAAGGATACAATACCAATCCTTCATATGTCATTCTTTATCTTTCATACTTCATACTTTATACTTAAGTTATGAAAACGCTGTCTTTACCAATAAAAGGGCTGCTAAAGGCGATTGCGATCGCAGGAATAAGCTTTGCCACCTTACTAGGGCAACAGCCTACCCTAGCTGATACCGGAAGAAGTATTTTGCAAGATCTCGATCCACAGCGGGGTAACGATCCATTGGGACCCCGTTCCGATGAAGTCGATAGTATGGGTCTTTTCGATCTCATTCATCGGTTTAATCAAGGCAGTACTACTTGGGATGCTCAACAACAAGACCAACAACTAAACGACGCAACTGCGGCATTTAGGAAAAAACAGGAACAAATGCTACAGCAGCAAGGGATACAACAACAAAACCAACCTGTCCGTCCAGTAACTGGTAATCAGTGACCAGTGACGGGGAGATAGAACAACAATATTTAGCAAGAGACTTTGTAGAGACGCGCCATGGCGCGTCTTTACTTTGATTTTTACAACCCTAACGCAGCCAAAACATCGCTGGCATGGGTGGCTGTATTTACACTAGAATCAACGTGAATAATTTTACCGTTACCATCTATAACGTAGGTAACGCGTTTGGCATAACCGCCACCATCGACATCGTAAGCATTAACGAGAGTTTTTTGGGTGTCAGCAAGTAGTGGGAAATTCAGATTGTATTTTTGGGTGAATGCCTGATGGGAGGCTTCATCATCCACACTAACTCCCAAAACTACCACGTCTTTGCCCTGATAGTCGTCCTTGGCATCCCTAAAACTGCAAGCTTGCTTGGTGCAACCTGGGGTGTCATCTTTGGGATAGAAATATAAAACCACTGTTTTGCCCTTGAAATCAGACAATGAAACGGTGTTGCCGTTTGTGTCTTTAACGGTAAAGTTCGGTGCATCGTTACCAACTGCTAAAGGCATAATTTTAGTGTTGCTCCTAAATACAGAGGTTATTTTTCCGCTTCAGGGGTCATTGTAACAAATTTTATGTCTTTTTTATTAAGAAGGTAGAAGTACAATCGCACTTGGTTTGTCTACAAATGAAAGCAAGGCGTTTAGGTGTAGTAAGATAAAACATGAGTATGTCTTAAACTAGTAGTCTAGTGCTGCTTGTGTTGCAGCCATTAGATATCTCTCAGTAAAGAAAATAGATCGAGAGAGCAAGAATGCCTGTTGCCAATTCCCCAAGCCCAAAAATCTTTACCTATCCTCGTAAAACCCTAGAACGAGCAGAGAGAGCGCTCGTGTGTTCTCCCTTTCATCTGAAGTTGTTTGAAACAATGCTCTCTCGCAGTGTGGCACTAAGTGAGATGATTGGTAGTATAGGTGTCCAACAGGGCTTTACAAAACGTTATACATCAGAATTGTCTGCAGATAATGACCTGGTATGGCTGATTCAAGTGGGTGTATTGCGCCGAGAAGTGGATGGTCAGGGAATTACAGATAGCTTCCGCCTGACCCCGTTAGGTCGTCAGTTAGTAGAACAAAGCCACCAGAAACCTTGGCGAACTCCCTCATGGAGCGATCGCTTTTACAATGCGGCAATTCGTTGGTTAAAGCTACCCTTGTAGTACAGTGACCAGTGACTAGTGACCAATGACCAATGACAATTGGTTACTGTTAATTATTTGGGGTAAAAGGGAACAATAAGTACGGAAGCTGTAACTTCTTTCATGAAGTCTTTATTATTGCTACCCGACTGTATTGGTGTTTAGTCAATAGTCAGAGTCAGGTGACCATTGATTATTGACTATTGACCATTGACTATTAACCATTTACTATTGACTGTTGACATATGAAAGCAATTATGGTATTGGGGACAACATCTCACGCAGGAAAATCATTGTTAACTGCGGCTATTTGTCGTATGTTGTCACGCCGTGGCTGGCGAGTGGCTCCCTTTAAAGGTCAAAATATGGCTTTAAATGCGTATGTGACCCCAAATGGTGGCGAAATTGGTTACGCTCAAGCAGTGCAGGCATGGGCAGCTGGTGTTGTGCCTTGGGTAGAAATGAACCCAATATTATTAAAGCCCCAAGGAGATATGACTTCTCAAGTCATTATTAAGGGCAAGTATATGGGTAGAGTGAATGCATCAGATTACTACGAACAATATTTTGATGTTGGGTGGCGGGCAATTGAAGAATCTTTACAGCACTTAAGTACAGAATTTGATTTACTCGTTTGTGAAGGTGCGGGAAGTCCAGCAGAAATTAATCTCAAACATCGCGATTTAACTAATATGCGGGTGGCAAAGCATTTAAATGCGTCCGCTATATTAGTTGTGGACATTGACAGAGGTGGTGCTTTTGCCCATGTTGTAGGAACTCTGGAATTATTGGAACCAGATGAACGCGCATTAATTAAAGGTATAGTTATTAACAAGTTCCGAGGGCAGCGATCGCTTCTCGAACCGGGGATAAAGTGGTTGGAGGAACGGACTGGTATCCCTGTTATAGGCGTGATTCCTTATCTAGAACATATATACCCTGCTGAAGATTCCCTTGATTTGCTAGATCGCAGGGTGGTGAAATCGAACACGGAACTTAATGTTAGTGTTGTCCGCTTACCCAGAATTTCTAACTTTACAGATTTTGACCCTTTAGAATCGGAACCTACAGTTACAGTCAAATACTTAAGCCCCAAGCAAGATTTGGGACATCCCGATGCAGTCATTATCCCTGGTACAAAAACCACAATTCCCGATTTGTTAATACTGCAAAAAAGCGGTATGGCAGAAGCAATTCAGCACTATGCCGCCGCCGGGGGTACAGTTTTGGGTATCTGTGGAGGGTATCAAATACTCGGTCAAATGATTGCAGATCCAGAAGGGATAGAAGGACAAGCGGGTAGATACCAAGGATTGAATTTACTACCCATTAAAACTGTCATTACAGGACAAAAAGTCGCTCGCCAACGACAAGTGACATCAAACTATCCGCAAATGGGCTTACCCGTTGTTGGGTTTGAAATTCATCAAGGGCGATCGCGTACAGAAACTCAAGGAGTAGACCCTCAAGCATACCATCCCCTGTTTGATGATGCTAATTTAGGGTTGGTAGATAGTTGTCTATCAGTTTGGGGAACTTATCTCCACGGTATATTTGACAACGGTCCCTGGCGACGCGCTTGGTTAAATCGCCTGCGCCAACAAAGGGGATTAAAATCTTTACCTACCGGCGTTGCCAACTACCGAGAACAAAGGGAAGGCATTCTAGACTCCCTTTCCATAGAAGTTGAACGCCATTTAGACTTAACAGCGTTTTTGTCCTAAGGTAGTTGCCATGACTGTTCGCGTCCGCTTTTTACCTGATAATGTCACAGTCGATGCTGAAGTGGGAGAACCACTGCTTGATGTTGCAGATCGAGCTGGTGTATTCATTCCCACTGGTTGTCTGATGGGGTCATGTTTTGCTTGCGCTGTAGATATCGAAGATGGAGATACTATCCGCGCTTGTATTAGTGCAATTCCCCCGGAGCGCGAACAGTTGACGATTAATTTGTTTAGCGATCCTACTTGGTAATTGCTAATGGCTAATGGCTAATGGCTAATGGCTGTTTTATGACCAGACCCTGACAACTGCTGGGTCATTTCTTGCTGCTTAGTCTAAACTCCAGTCTCCTATATACGCTGGTAATTCAACAAATTCATGGTTATAAACTTGGGCAACAAGTTTACATATACCATTAGCTCCTATTTGGTTAAATCGGAAAAATTCTGAGAAACTATCATCTCCATTAGTGACTTGAATCTCTTGATTAGCAACTCTTACTGATTCTACTTTCATCGTAAATTTATGCTGTTTTTCTCCTACTAATACCACCACTGTGAATGTTCTTTTTTCTGAAGTTACCTCAATAATTGTAATTATTTGAAATTTCATGTCTTATAACAGTACTACCCTAGGGTTTGAAACATCACAACCACATCTTTATGAATCATCGTTGCTGTTTCTACTAAAGCAAAGCTGATTTTATGCCGCTGAAGAAAGCTCTCCCATATCCACAGGTAATTTAATAGGTTGATGATTGTAAACTAGAAAAACCAAATTCGATATATCTGCAGCTAGTTTTTGGTTAAATTGAAATGTCTTTAAAAAATTTTCATCGCTGTTTAGAATTTGAATGTTTTGATTAGCAATGGTATCTGTTTCAACTGTCATTGTAAATTGACATATATCTTCACCAATGACAACTGTGACATAAAAAGTTTTAAATTCCTGGGTGGGTTCAATAGAAAGTACTTTTACGTTCATGTTATCCTCCGGTAAACTCCATGGTGAGTCCAATGTTTAAGAAAGTCATCTTTTGTCATTCTATATCTTGTGCCTTCCCAAGGGTCGCGAATCAAAATACATTGTGTATCATCAATACCGTCAACAATGACCATATGACCTATTCCTACACCAGTTTCCCAAAGTATAGCAGCCCATGAACCTGTACTATTTAAGACCTCTAGTAGTTGAAAATCAGTTGCTCCAGGAAGATTCAAAGGACCTCCTCTCCATGGTCGCTCGTTAAGAGTATCAAGCATATTAAGAGCATTTGCTAATTCTTGAGCACTGACTGGTACTCCTGTTAAATTCTCAATTTCCCTTTGCTCTATATTTATTCCACGGTCTGCTAGAAGCATTTCTCCACTGGCAACTCCGCAAGATAAATCCCCTTGTTGTTGAACCACCTTTGGGTCAACAACTTCATCAATAACTTGCCAATTACCACCTGCACCAGAAAGCGATGGTTGATACTCTTGTGGTTGATTTTGGTTCACTCTAACTCAGTTTTAGTAACAATGAACTATACTATCACCTGAGTTTGAGGCGATCGCTTTTGATACAGGTTAGCAATTAGCCATTAGCCATTAGCCATTAGCAATTAGCAATTAGCCATTAAACTTTCTCCTTGATTGCATATTCTCTAAAGCGTTCCATATTCGCTTTTAGAGTCGATTCGACGGCTCGCCCTAAAAACAAATTATCCATGATTTTCCCAAGAATACCGGGGATAGCATAGGCAACAGAAAGTTTAACAATACTGCTTCCGTGGCGATCGTAAAAACGCACTGCTCCCCGATTTGGTAACCCATCCACAGATTCCCATTGAATGATTTGGTTTGGAACAACTTTGAGAATCCGAGATTTCCAAGTAAATTCCAAACCACCAGTGTTCAATGTCCACAAAGATATATCTGGATTATCCGGCGGAACCTTAACAGACTCAATCCACTTCATCCAGCGTGGCATCTGTTCCAAATCAGCCCAGAGACCCCATACTAAATCAATGGGAGCCTCGACTTCTACCTGCACGCTGTGTTCTAACCAATCTGCCATTCTTTGTGTACGCCCTTCTCTTTGCGGTTTATTTTTTCACAGTCTCCAAAATCGCTTTTGCTGCACGCTTGCCTGAAAGTGTAGCACCTTCCATACTATCGATATAATCTTGCTGCGTATAACTCCCTGCAAGAAAGAAGTTAGGAATAGGCGTCTTTTGCCCTGGACGATAAATATCCATTCCCGGTGCTTCTCGGTAGAGCGACTGTGCGAGTTTGACCACGTTATACCAGGTCATGTTTAACTCTCGTGATGAGGGAAATAACTCGTGTACTTGCTTGAGAACGTGGGCTGCGATCGCTTCATTACTTTGTTTAATAAAAGGATCTCCCGGTGTCAGCACAAGTTGTAACAAAGATCCTTGTCCTTCTCGGTAATAATCCGCAGGGCTAGTCAAAGCCAAATCCGCAAAACAAGAAAAATCAGCATCTGCTGTATAGAGCAGATTGTCAATTCCTGCTGCGTGCTTTAGCTGTTTGCGTTTATTTGCATCGTTTAATTCCGTAACCCAGCCGTCAAAACGCAGTTGAACAGTTGCCACTGGCACTGCATCCAATTTGTATATATTATCGAAAAAAGACCACTTGCGCCATGATTCAGGCAACACGCGCTGAATTCCTGGAATATCACAAGCAGCAACATAGGCATCAGCAGTCACTAATTCTTCTGTATCACCATTTGCTACTACCAAACCAGTGACACGTATGTTTTCTCCTTCCTCAGCAAACTTGATTTCTCGCACTTGACGGCGCGTATAAATCTTCGTCCCCCTAGCTTCTATGTATTCTACTATTGGTTTATGTAAGTATTCATAGGGAGAACCTTCCAGCATCTGTAATTTTGACGCTTCTGTCCTTACAGCAAATAACTGGAAAATAGTCAACATACAACGGGCGGAAATATTCTCGCAGTCAATAAACCCAAGGGCGTAGGCAATGGGGTTCCACATCCGCTTGATGCTACCCTCGCTACCACCGTGACTGCGGAACCAATCGGCAAAGCTGACTTTATCCAAATCGCGAATGTTCTGCATTGCGCCATTAAAGTCAACTAAACCCCTCACTATCGGGCTAGTTCCCAAAGCTACTGCGTTTTGTAACTTATCTAAGATTGAAAGTTGGGAAGTCGTAAAAAACGCCTTTAATCCGTTGATAGGCGCACCTATAAAAAAGCGAAAATCCAGTTCTCCTGTTTTTCCCCCTTTATTGATGAAAGTGTGGGTATGAGCTTTTGGACGCAAGTTATTCTGCGCTCCCACTTTTTTCATCAATTCCAACAGTTGATAGTAGTTGCCAAAAAAGACGTGCAACCCCATTTCAATATGGTTGCCATTGCCATCAACCCAACTGCTAACCTTTCCTCCAACAAACGGGCGGGACTCAAAAATGTGGATTTCACAGCCAGCATCAGCTAGATCTACAGCGGTTGCTAGTCCAGCAAGTCCCGCACCTATGATTGCAACACGCATTCCGTTTTTCCTTCTCAGTTTCTTTACAAATTGTAACTGGGTTGGTGTCGGAATTTGTGACTCGTACCAACTGGTGTTAACAGTTGACCGTTAAGCGTTGAGCGTTAACTGTTAACGAGTTTTGTATTAGTTGTTAGTAACATCCTTGGAGTCATCGTTAACTGGCAAGGCTCGGATAAGCTCCCGAATCACGTCTGTGGCAGGTCTACCAGTCTGACGACAATACTTTTCCAGTTTTTCTGCCTCCTGGGTTGCTAAATTGACAGTGATACGTTTTACAGCCCATTTTTTATTTGTCATTTTATTGTTGTATTTGCTGGTTATTAACATCATCAAAGGGAACAAACTAGAGATGAAAAGGATAACTTATCAGAGTTTTTGCCAGGAAACAAGTAATTTGGTAAAGACTAAAAACTTTGTTTGGTTTTGTGAATGTATGCTTCATTTTTCGATAGAGTATAGAGAATACAACAATTAAATGCTCTAAGGAAGTGTGAGAATAAAGTATACCTGCTGCCAATGGAATAAAGTTAGCAACAGGGTGTCTTTGCTTGATGAAGAAATTGTATAAATTTGATGACAAAACCTTCTGTCAAGCAGCTGACAGATTTCAGTAATGTGAGCCTTGATACATTTTTGGAATGAGTTAACAGTATTCAGCCGAACACCTTGTAAAAAAAAGATATGCCATCAACCCGGAAGTATGGCATCTAGACGCTAGGTTATGGTGGAGCCAACAAAAAATATTTAGGGCTTGTGAGAGTCTTACTGCGTTTCTTCTTCATTTAAAATCGATAGCAACACACCAGACAAGTACTTTTTTGTTACACGGTCACACATTCATAACAATTACCAGTCAATAGTTGATAGGCATATTGTATCGAAAAAGACAAATCTTTCAAGAAAGATTTCAGCACAACTTCTTCTTTTAGAAGGTTTCTTACTTATCCATAATAAATATCATAAATTGCCATAATAACGTACAAATTAAGTTGTCTAATTACCACATTGTATATCCTTTTATTAAAGTTTTTAAAACTTTACTTACTCTTTACAATATTTGTAAAAAAAATTAAATCTTCTTTATCTACGATTGTTTATGAAATTTTTACAACCTTGAAACAAGTATTGAAATTTTTTTTACTTATCTTCATGAATTAAGTTGCTTGTCATTAATCAGAATTTCTACGGTTGCTCAAACCCAGTTCAACTTAATATTAACAAACGCTACTTGTTAGCAAAGAGTGAGAGCGAAATCGAAATACACAAACGAAATCAGCAAGACATTTCAGGAAAATTACTGATATCAATTCTCTTTATGAAAGCAAGACACAGAAAATCAAAATGCGTAGGTTGGGTTGAGGAACGAAACCCAACATTTACAAGCCTTAATTGGGTTTCCCCAACCGACAAAAATTCGAGATCCCTTGCAGTATTGCCAGTTGAGGCAACTGCAGAACAAGACGACAGACAGATCCGGAAGGATAAAAAATTTCATCCTTCCTGCTTTATCCTTCATCCTGT
This sequence comes from Scytonema sp. UIC 10036, assembly GCF_009725235.1. Next base: position 6,243 of record NZ_WJFC01000189.1, on the reverse strand, counting down.
CTTATTTCAAGTATTTTTAGATAGGGTACGGCAAAGCATTTTGTTCAATCACTCAAACTGCAATTGAGGCATAAGTTGCAAAGTTCCGATCCCTATATCTTTGGGTGAAAGGAACCGAGCTTCAAACAAAGCCATCATATCCCGTGGTTGGGGATTACCACGGGAAGATCCCGTTAATCCTTTAGCAATAATCAAACCGCAGTATCCCTGAGTATTTTTACATCGCTGATTCCACTTTTGTCGGTCTTCTATGTGTACGGGGTCATCATCCTCAAACTCACCAAACAAAATCAACTCGTCATTTTCAGTTTGTAATAAACCTAAATCGTAATCTTGGTCGTCAAAAGGATCTGCACCCGGATTAAAGCCGATCCCTTTCAAACCACCTGCTTGTTCGATGTTCTCAATTAGAGTCTTTGCCTTAGGACGGGATGTTTGGATCAATATCACGGGTAATCCATCACCAACTTGTGTCATTTCCCCAACCTTATGGTAGTTCGATCCCTTCTGCAAATCGTGCAAAATTTCCCAAGACACAACACTTAAACTAACGAATGAGTCTTCTGGTATTACATCATCTCGTAATGAGTGCAACAGAGAAGTTTCATCATCGTCTTCATCATCGTCTTCATCATCGTCTTCATAATCATCATAATCGCCATAATCAGCATCATCCTCTAGATTGAAACCTGCTATCTCCTCTAACTCTTCCGTTAACTGTGGCATAGTAGAGACAACAACAGGAATTGACTTTGCTGGGATATCATTTGATGACTCAGGAAGGGCAATGCGGTAACGACGGCTGAGGGTGGGGAAAGTGTCATCACTCAGTTGGCGACGGTAGTCGCGAATAAAGCGGTATAAGCTTTCTAACGCTACTAAGACGACGAGTGCTTCTTCATCGTATAAAACCGATCTCAGCCCTTCTAATGGATGAATATTGCCGAAGGTGGGTTCTATATCTGAAAGTGGCAAATCTGCCAAGTCGAAAAACTCGTCATCTTCATCGTCTATATCATCAGTACTCTCGAAAGTGAGAAACAGGCAATCTTGCTTGAGAAAAGCTTCTTCTAAATGCCCCTGTAATTCATCATCTCTTAAAACTGTGGCTCGAAACTGCTTTAATGACTCTTCAGAGCGATACAGTAAAATTCCGTATTCCATACCCAGCATCCCCATAACGCTGGCATAAAGAGTTCCGATATCCCACTGGTTAATCTCAATAGATAGGATTTGCTGTTCTTCTAAAAGTTCCCAAGGGGCTGCTTGCCAAATCGCAAATGCTTTTTCTCGCAGCACTTGTACGAACTGTGGGGGTAAGTCAGGAACTTGGCTATCCAAAATCTCAGCAAACCCACGAAATAATTCGTCAATTAACGGCAATTCTGGTGAGTATTCTATTGCTATGTCTAAATCTTGGAGAACTCCTCGCAGGTAGAATTGAATTTCTCTGTCTCTAACAACAATTCTTTGGGGACGAGCAGGTTTCGCAGGACTGTGAGGATGCTCCATTGCTCGCATTAAGGTACGAACAACTGCTTCGGGACCCGTTTCTGGTGCTACTACGTCCATTCCCCGGACAATACCTTGCGTGCCGTCCACCCACAAAATGCACTCCCCCTTAACTTCCGTTTCTGGGCTTTGGGCTGGCGGTGATAACAACGGACGGCGATCGCCCTCCCATACAGAAGGAATTTGAGTTAATTTCTTCAGCCGACGACTGGTAGAGCGATTAAAACTTGTCATAGAGTCATTTCATCAACAAAATAATAAAGAAATCAATTTTTGGGTGTCACACAACTACCCAGAGTCAAAAGACCGGGCTATTTGTGAAGAGCGATCGGCTCGGTACAGCTTGCGAAGAGCGAGCGCGGATGAAAACTGTTACTAAGCATAAATTTCAAAAATATTGAATTTTTACACACCGAATCTCTCAATTCTAGGATAAAAATCTTTGCCTGCTTTTAACGCAGTATTTACAATTTGCCAATCTCGGACACTAATGTCGCTACAATAGAAGCAAAAAATGCCTGAAAAACCCACGCTAGGCGGCAGTGTGTAGGTTTTATTCTCTCACTCTGCTGCAGTATGGTTAAGCTAAAAGATGCTAAGGAGTTTAAACAAACAGTATGACACAAGCAATTGAGCCTCAACAAAAGGGAATTCAGATAAGCGATGCCGCACTGCAACAGGTGAAGTTCTTGCGAGATAAGCAAGGTACAGACCTCTGCTTGCGGGTTGGCGTTCGTCAAGGCGGTTGTTCTGGAATGTCTTACTTAATGGATTTTGAAGACCCCAGCAAAATTACCCCCCATGATGAAGTTTATGATTATGACGGCTTCAAAATTGTATGCGATCGCAAGAGCTTATTATATCTCTATGGTTTAATACTAGATTATAGTGATGCCATGATTGGTGGTGGCTTTCAGTTTTCTAACCCCAACGCTAACCAAACCTGTGGTTGTGGTAAATCGTTTGGCATGTAATTATGGTCAAGTGTCATTGGTCAAGTGTCATTGGTCAAGTGTCATTGACAACTGACTCTTGACTATTGACAAATGACTATTGACAACTGACTCTTGACTATTGACAAATGACTCAAACAGTTGAAACCCTTTTTGATACAGGATTAGAACGTTATAAAGCTGGAGAATCAGCAGAGACTTTAATTCCTGTATTTAAAGAAATTTGCGATCGCGCCCCCAAAAATAGCGCTGCTTGGACTTGCTTGGCGTGGCTGTATCTGTTAAATGATAAAGCGACGGCAGCATTTAAAGCCGCTCAAAAAGCTGTAAAGTTAAATCCCCAAGATCCTCAAGCAAGAATCAATCTTGCCGTGGCAATGTTGGAAACAGGTCAAAAAGGTTTGCGCGAGCACGTTGACTTTGCACATCAGCTGATCTTTGTAAATCCTGACTGGCAAGAAGAAATCAAAAGCAGCATAGAAGATGGCTTAAGCAGAAAACCAGATTGGCAAAGTTTGATAAAAGTTAAAGGTTGGTTATTTTCTAAGTAGTTGTAAGTGGTTAGTGGTTAGTGGTTCAAAATTACTACTAACGACGAACAACTAACTACTAACCACTAACCACTAACCACCATCTCCCAATTTTCTATGAAAGATAAATTTTTAAACTGGCTCAACTTTATTCTAATTGCGGACGTATTTCTGGTCTTGTTTGGCTTTGCATGGTTAGCAGTGGCAGCGCTCGGTCAAGCAACCGGAGTACCACTGGGCTTAGATTTATGGTACAAGCTGTGGCAACCCGTATTTAATCCAGCTATTGGTATCCTAATGGCTGGTGCTCTTATCAGTGGAATTATCAGTTGGGTATCTAGGAAATTTCAGAAGAGCTAATTGCTAATTGCTAACTGCTAATTGTTTTTTTCCATTAGCCATTAGCCATTAGCCATTAGCCATTAGCCCTATTTCAAAATTTGCACTAGTGCGGGTTCAACAGAGGGGTAATTGTACTGAAAACCAATGCTTTGAGTGCGTTTGGGAAGAACTTGCTGACCTTCTAGAACAACTATTGCGCCTTCTCCTAACAGGGCTTCTATTGCAAAGGAAGGTACGGGTAACCAAGAGGGGCGATTCATGACTCGCCCCATAGTTGTGCTGAGTTCTGTCATGCGAACTGGAGCAGGAGCTGTTGCATTGTAGACTCCTTGCATATCAGATCTGGTTAGAGCCTGTAGAATCAAGTTAACAACATCATCTATATGAATCCAAGAAAACCACTGCTGACCATTGCCAATGGGACCACCCGCAAAAAGTTTAAATGGAGTAATCATTTTACCCAAGGCACCACCAGTACCCAAAACAATGCCCAAGCGTAAAATAACTAATCGCACGCCAACTTCTGTGACTTTTTGTGCTTCTGCTTCCCAAGCCTGACAGACTTGGGCAAGAAAATCATGACCTGGTGGGCTAGTTTCATCAAAAGTAGCAGTTTCACTCGTCCCATAATAACCAATTGCTGAGGCATTAACCAGCACTTTGGGTTTAGGATTACTGCTAGCTATAGCTTCTACAATTTTTTGCGTCCCAAGCTTGCGACTGTTTAAAATTTCCTGTTTGCGTTCTAAAGTCCAACGCCCTTCACCAATAGGTTCTCCTGCAAGATTAACAACCCCGTCACAACTAGCAATGGCGCTTTGCCAAGAACCAGATACTGTGGGAGTGTATGTCACAAACTTTACATTTGGAAAAGCTGTAGATGGAAAAATCTTTTGAGCAAAGGAAGCGCTACGGGTTAAAACAACCACTTCCATTCCCTCTGCTTGGAGTCGTTTTACCAAACGACTACCCACAAATCCTGTTGCTCCAGCGATCGCTACTTTCATTCTGTTAACTGCGAGTCTTCACCAGACCACTATTTTACTAGTAATTAGCAATTACTCCTGAACTGCAAGATAAATTGCCTCAAAGGTAGGGTGGGCACTGCCCTACATCATCGAATGGTGGTGGGCAGTACCCACTCTACTACTGTTCCCTCTGAATTAGCTTTTTAATTAAACTGTAATAACTTGCCTATTGGGTGGTTGGATATTATAGGATGGACGGAGTGTTGCAAGGCGTGGGGCTATTATGGCTCGCTATACCTGTTCATTTGTTCTTTCGGTTGCTCTCAACCATCTTCAGCCATTAATGGTAGAACTTCTACAAGATTGTAATTTGGAGGTACAATATTATACATCTGATTATGTAATGGCACGTGAGATTCCTGGTACTGTACCTTTTTCCAAATTAGTAACGGTGGAAGCATTGATTGATAAAACTTCAGCCACTGAAACAGAGACGCGGATGAGTATTGTGATTAAAAACGAGGAACTACCTCTCCAACTGGATAATCACTGTCGGCAAATGTTTGAGTTTATCAAACAAGAGATAGAACAATGCCGCCATTGGCATCTTATAGAAAGCCTTGCTGGTTAGAGCTTCAGTGCTGAAAACGCTTGCGTTCGAGCTAGCAATTCCCTTAGCTAGCTTGTAGCACAATGCTTGAGGGAGCGTACAAGCTAGCAGCCAAAATTTTCTTTTGACACTCAAGTTATCAGTCTTCCAAATCCTCAGTCATACCAGGATTAATTAGTGTAATATCATACTCACTAGCATCTGTCTGCCCCGTAGAACGCATACTATCCCGTAATAGGTAATAAATGGCACGAACCTGCGGGCCAAAAACAACCACATCCTCATTTTTGAGATCGTGAGCGGGAATTTTGCGACCGTTAATCATTAAACCGTTGGAACTGGATTTGCCCTTAGCATCGCCATCGACAATTCGGTAATAGTAGCCACGCTTTTTATCGTCACGCGGCAACCTAACCAAAGTAGCGTGACGTCGCGAGACAAATTGTGACACAAGACGGATATCGCACTCCCGATCTCTACCAATAGAATAAGTAGGACGGTCTAAAGTAAATTCTTTACGTCCTTGGTCGTCCTCTACGATCAGTAAATGACTTTCATTAGTTTCTGCTGTCATTGACACGTTTCTAAAATCAGATGGACTGCGCTCGATAAAAATTTGTTGAGTATTTTTGTCTGTCATTACCCTAAACTATAGTCTATAGTGATGATTAAATAGTACATACACTGTTATATTGCATTGCCACTTAAAAGAGTAGAACGAAATGTTCTACTCTCGATTGTTTTTGTGAGTCCCTTAATACAAAGACCCTGTCAAATCATACCTCTACAGTTATAGTTCATTCAGAACGAGCAAAACGTCTTAACAATAAAGAATTTGTAACTACGCTTACGGAACTAAAAGCCATTAATGCAGCTGCACCAGAGGGGCTTAAGACAAAACCCAAACTAGGTAACAGAACACCAGCCGCTAGAGGAATGCCAAGTGTGTTGTACGCAAAAGCCCAAAATAAGTTCTGACGGATTTTACTGAAAGTGGCTCGGCTAAGTTGGATGGATTCAACCACATCTGTTAAGCGATCGCGCATCAATACAATTTCAGATGTTTCCATTGCAACATCTGTTCCCGAGTGTAACGCAATTCCCACATCTGCCTGAGACAAAGCAGGGGCATCGTTAATACCATCACCTACCATAGCGATTAGGGATTGGGGATTTTGGATTGGGGATTTTGGATTTTGGATTTTGGATTTTGGATTTTGGATTTTGGATTTTGGATTTTGGGTTTTGGATTTTGGATTTTGGATTTTGGATTTTTGATTTTGGATTTTGGATTTTGGATTTTGTATTTTGGATTTTGTTGTTTGAAT
>NZ_WJFC01000188.1 GCF_009725235.1 Scytonema sp. UIC 10036 | reverse complement strand
CCCCTAACCCCTATATGCACCATTTCAACTTAAAATCTTTAGTCTTCTATGGCACAGCGATCGGTTCCGTACTACTTTTGTTTAAAGTTGTTACAGCCTACGGCGAAAGCAATCTTAAGCCTCCTCCAACTTTAAACAGTCGCTACCGCTTGGTGCTTAACGACAATTTGCAAATCTGCAAACAGTTAGATCCCATAGTATTAAATATTCAGCAGTCAGGCATTTACTTGAATGGTTCTGTAGAATTGGCAAGTCTTAACACTAAAATGTCTGCGGCTAATAAAACCACTTCTTCTCTAACAGGCAAATTAAATCATCAACAGCTAAGCCTATCAGGGAAAGTTCCTAGAACCGTTCTTTGCCATATTCCCAACGCAATAACACAACAAAGCCCTTCGTTAAGTTTGGTTAAAATAGATGCTCAACTGACTCCTCAACAGGATTTAGCAGGAACCCTCAGTATGGACGGCACTTCAGAGGCTATTAACTTGACAGCGACACCTGAAAAAATCAGTGAAAAATCTGACCCCCTCAATACCCATTAAGTACAAATTGATGCCATATTTAGATTGATTTACTACTACTCGGTAAACGTGAGGAGCATTAAGCGTATGGGTAAGCACAAACCACTTTTATATTACTGCCAGCATGTATTTGGGATTGGCTTGCTTGGCTCGTATGTTGCGATCGCTCTTCATACTGGTAGTAGTTATGCACAGCAAATAGTGCGGTTGGAAGATTGGCGATTCAATCCAGAAGCTCTACAACTAGAAATTTCTCTCTCAGCAGCCTCTCAACCACGCCCATTCTACCTCGCCCAACCGCCTCGCATTGTTATCGATTTGCCAGACACCAAACTAGGCAATGTTTCCACTCGACAAAATTATCTTGGAGCCATCCAGAGCATCCGTATTTCCCAATTAAATGCAGACGTAACTCGTATTGTCCTAGATTTAGCTCCAGGAACTCTCCTAGATCCAGCAAGATTGCAATTACAACCTCTTTCCCAGCAAGCCAATCGCTGGGTGTTACGCCCTACAATTTCTAGGAACAATACTTACTTAGCTCCAGGTAACTTACCTCCTTCACCTGGCAATTTTCCACCAACAACCATTAACCAACCATTCTCAGAGAACCTACCACCCGGTATTTATCCTCCACAACCATCTGGTTACTTACCGCCTGGTATTTACCCTCCACAACCAGCCAGCAATTTTCCACTCAATACCTATGGAGCGCCACCATCTTTGAGTGCGCCATCTGGGTATACAAATTTACCACCAACAACCAACTACTCTCCCCAAGTGCCGTTTGTCCAAGTTCCTCCTTTAGCACCTAAAAATCCTCATCAAGCACCGAATTTCGGTCTTCCACCAGCTTTTTTTCCAAATCAACCGAGTAACTACAACAACACCCCACCTTCAAGAACACCAAATTTTCCAGTTCCCAATGCGCCCAACCAGCCTTACGGCGCTGATGCTCCTGAAGTCATTAATTTTGGTCAACCGTTGCCCAGAATTAGAAATTAGTTGTTAGTTGTTAGTTGTTAGTTGTTAGTTGTTAGTTGTTAGTTGTTAGTTGTTAGTTGTTAGTTGTTAGTTGTTAGTTGTTAATAGTAATCCAACCACTAACCACTAACCACTAACCATTAACCATTAACAAATTAAAATCTTTCTGTTTCTAGAGCTGGTGCTGTAGCACCGGGAGTATTGAGGAAAAAGTTCTTCGCATCGTCATTCTCGTAGGTACAGCTAATATCAGGTTTATCACTGTTTAAGTCACCAGCGTATGCGAAATGGTTAAGACGATTTTTACACTCTCTCACCTGATCTCCTGTCACAAGCTTTCTTTGCTCTAAAATAGCCCAGTTACTGGAACGCAGAACGCACCCAGGACGCATACTAGGTTGACCAACATAGACTTTAAATGGGTTGAGAGTCACAAATAGCCGGGTATCCATTACCATCGCACTGGCTCCATACTGAACGCAAAGTTCGGGGTTGGGTGCTTTAGTATCAATAAATTCCCTACTAGCTACGTTGTTTGGGGTAAATGTTGCTGTGGAGCTAAAAGCAATACCAATCCCAATGCCCAAAACAAACACCCCTGCCAGAATTGCTATGGTGGTGACATTAAATAAGGGAGATTGAAAAATAGAAGATTTAGGGGTAGTAGGTCTGGGAGGGGTAGCTGTTCTACCAGAAGATTTACGTCTCATAGTAACTTAAATTAACTTTATGTTTCAGACAGTGGGGAGGGATTGCCAATTTGCTCCCCCTTTTTAGTATGGCAAGTTATGACGGGAGTTGCCCGTCTAGATATATATTGTTCCCATCTTACCAGATAAACTTTTTCCGTAGTAATTCGGAGTAAAAAACTATCAATTGATTTCCAATAAAGTATATTTGTAGGTTGGGTTGAGGAACGAAACCCAACAAATGTGTTTTCTCATTTTTAGGTCCAACAAGGAAATTTATTTTCCTCCCCTTTGTAAGGGGAGGTTAGGAGGGGTAAAAATACTTAATTACCGAAATTTCGGTGCGTTACGAACGAGTATCTTAACACACCCTACATCTGAATATTTTTTACTGTTAGGCTGAACTACTACTCTCTCCTTTAATAACAGCAGCTGCAATCAAATGTGCTAATCGCAAGGCTTCGGGAACTTTGCCACAATCGGTTAAGCGATGCAGTGCTGTGGCAATAACCTCAGGTTCTTCACCGCAAACTTGAAAGAAAAACGGTGGATATTCATAGATAGTACCTGCAAGTCTCAGTAGTTCTTGCCGTTGCTGAAAATTTGGCAAACGACTCATGGCGTCTTCAACAGCAACTAAATCGGGTACGCGGCGCATAACAGCAACACAAGGAAGTAGTAATCTGTGAGCTAATTCTGGAAGGTTCACTAGGTTAAACCCACCGAATCCAATTCCATCCAGTAATACGATATGCAATTGCGGTAAGAACTTGCTGCCAAGCAGTAATTTACAAATCATCTCTGTTGCATCTAAGCCGTCTTGCTGTATTTCTCCCCACACCATTCCCTCAAAGCGAGTTCCCGCACACACAACCCCTCCTATGTGGACTTTACCTCCTGCTCCACGTAAAAAAGGACTATCATCAAAACCAATTGCGCGAATAGTACGGTTGAGTTTTAACAGAGATTCCAGTTTCATACTATTTTGATGATTGTATAAAAAGTATTAATTCAAATATGTAATTTTGTTTAATTAAGTTAGCTTCTACAGTTCGTTATATTTCTTAAATAGATTCTAAAATGCATTATATAGCTTCAGTTCAAATGTTGAGAAGTGATATTTCACTTGCAAAGCTATTTTAAATGTCACAAGGGTAGGCTGATTATTTTAGATCTGAATTATACTGTACTCACTGAAGTATAACTACCATAAAAAGCAAGTATAAATACTATGAAAAAACAAGTTTTATAGCAGTTCTCAATTGTGTGTAATACATAAATGTAAAGACGCGCCATAGCGCGTCTTTACGTTATTTGTGGTACTTTTACCCCGTATCTTCGCTAGCTAGCTAACAGAGTTTTTTGTAAAGGTAGCCATCGGAAAGCGCGATCGCCTCCTCTCTCAATGATGACTTTAACTCTTGGTTCTATGCTAGGTAAAGTTGCCAAGAACTCAACTTCTTGATCTGAAAGAACTTGTCCTTCAATAATCCATAACACCAAACCTTTAGATTTTGGTGGAAGTTGTTCTAGCTGAGAGTTAACAATTGGTGGCACATAGTATACATAACCTACTGCTGCACCACTACCCGTGCTTTTTTTACCGAGATGTGGAGGTCGAACACCATGAACTCCGGTGAGATAGGCAGCTACGTCTCCCAGTCCCTTTGCAGACAAATTGAGGGCAACATAGCCTGCTGCACGCAGTCGGCGTCTGTACCGACCTTCAAAACCGCCTTCGAGAGGTACGTACACACCGAGAGAGCCATGCTTCTCTAGATCGCGGATGAAACCGCCGCCAGTGGTAATTAATGCCATAGATTATTCTTTATCCTATCCCACTTTGACATCTCTATTATCTGTCATTTGTCATTGGTCATTTGTCATTTGTCATTTGTCATTGGTCATTGGGAATAGTTCTTCCTCCTTGTCCTCCTTGTCCTCCTTGTCCTCCCTGTCCTCGTCCCCCTTGTCCCCAGTCTCTCAAAAAATTTCTAGACAAATATAAATCTGTGCGCTATATTATTGGATCGTGACATTTAGTAAAGTCAGGTTACTTTTCTACTGGCATTTCCGGATGGTTTTGTCATCAAACTTGGAGATAATTTTCCAAATTTAGGATAAACTAGTGAGGATTGGTCAAAAGATTGGTAAACTGGATAAACTATTCTTAAGGGTCATTGGTTGAAGAATCAGGGTTATCCTAAGGTACATAGTACACTCAGTTCTTAGCCCGAGCAAAGACCGCAAAAACCTTAAGCGATTGTTTGAGGTGAGCAGTAAAAAAAACTGAGCAGTAGTGTTTGTTTGTGGCATTGCGTTAGCCTCAGTTGATGGATACTGGGTAGGTTCCTACTTAAGTCCTACTACTGCTTTTGAAAGAGTGCCGAATCAACTGCTTAAATAAAAGCGTTGCTGCACGAAACGCAAAGCTCTCGTGCCTTGCATTCAATCCAGAAATGAGATCTTCCACTATGGAAGACAATTCTGGCTGTGTGGTGAAAACAAACAGAATCGGATTCACCGAACAGTAGGGACAGTAGTGGAGACCCAAAGAAGTTGTAACTGTGAACCTAGCAGATTCGACTTCAGAGGTCAGCTCAAAAAAGCTGGAAACGCTTACCTGAGCTTATATTACAGATGTCTAAAATCCGATGTTAACGGAAAAAAGTTAAGTAAGGAGAGCCAGTAACTGTGTCTGTAGGTATTCTCGGCACCAAACTGGGCATGACCCAAATATTTGATGGCGATGGAGTTGCTATTCCTGTCACTGTTATCAAAGCGGGGCCATGCACCGTTACCCAAGTCAAAACAAAGCAGACCGACGGTTACTCCGCCATCCAAGTGGGTTATGGCGAAGTAAAGCCAAAAGCACTGAATAAACCACTGTTGGGACATCTTGCTAAGTCATCTGCCCCAGCATTGCGTCATTTGCATGAATATCGCATAGATAACTCTAGTGAGTATTCTTTAGGTCAAGAGCTTAAAGCAGATATTTTTAGTGCCGGTCAAATAGTAGATGTAGTTGGTACAAGTATAGGTCGCGGTTTTGCTGGCAACCAAAAACGCAACAACTTTGGTCGAGGACCAATGTCTCATGGTTCTAAAAACCACAGACAACCAGGTTCGATTGGTGCTGGTACGACTCCCGGTCGTGTCTATCCCGGAAAGCGGATGGCTGGACGATTAGGTGGCGAGCAAGTCACAATTCGCAAGCTAACTATAGTACGAGTAGACTCAGAACGTAACTTATTGCTGATCAAGGGAGCTGTTCCTGGTAAGCCCGGAGCTATTGTAAATATTCTTCCGGCAAACATAGTTGGTAAAAAATCATAAGTCCGTCATTAGTTATTGGTCATTAGTCATTGGTCATCGGTCATTAGTTGCGATTTTCAAAAAGTGACAAATGACAAAGGACAAATGACAAAGGACAAATGACAAAGGACAAAAGACAAAGGACAAAGGACAAAAATGTTGGAGTATGTAGTCAAAAATTGGCAAGGAGAGCAAGTCGGACAAGGATCGTTCGATTTGAAAGTAGCCAAGGAAAAAACGGCGTCTCACATCGTGCATAGAGCCTTGGTGAGACAAATGACTAATGCTCGCCAAGGAACAGCTAGTACAAAAACTCGTTCGGAAGTTCGAGGAGGCGGTCGCAAACCTTGGCGGCAAAAAGGAACTGGTCGAGCTCGTGCTGGATCTATCCGTTCACCATTATGGCGCGGTGGTGGTGTCATCTTTGGACCAAAACCCAGAGATTTTGAAATCAAAATGAACCGTAAAGAACGGCAGTTGGCCCTGAGAACAGCATTCGCCAGTCGAATCGATGATTTGATTGTGGTAGAAGAATTTAGCGATCAAATCCAACGTCCCAAAACAAAAGAGTTGGTCAGTGCGATCGCTCGTTGGGGTGCGGCTCCAGAAAGCAAAACTTTGTTAATCTTATCGGAACGCACGGAAAACGTATACTTGTCAGCCCGTAACTTAGAAAATCTCAAACTCATTCCAGCAGATCAACTCAACGTTTACGACTTGCTCCATGCTGACAAAATTGTTGTAACAGCGCAAGCTTTAGAAAAGATTCAGGAGGTCTACGGTGGGAAAGATACCTCAAGAGTTTGACGTCCGTAAGCTCCCGGATCTTATACGTCGCCCAATTCTAACTGAAAAGGCGACTATCTTAATGGAGCAGAATAAATACACTTTTGAAGTGACTCCAAAAGCGACCAAACCAGAAATCAAGGCGGCTATTGAAAACTTATTTGACGTCAAAGTTGTAGGAGTCAATACCGCATTACCACCACGCAAGAAAAAACGTGTTGGTAAATTTATAGGTTTCAAATCCCAATACAAGCGAGCTATTGTTACAGTCGCAGCTGGGGATGTAGAGAAGATCAGACAAGTTTTATTCCCAGAAGTCTAAGAATTTTAGATTTTAGATTTTGGATTTTAGATTAGAGTTACTGAAACTTAAATTAATCAAAAAATCCAGAATCCAAAATTCAAAAATTGACAAATCTAAAATCGCCAATCCAAAATCCAAAATTGTTATGGGTACTCGTTCTTTTCGCCCTTATACCCCCAGCACTCGCCAGGTCACAATTTCTGACTTTTCGGAAATTACAAAAAGCGAACCAGAAAAGTCTTTAACCAGATCGCTCCATCGTGCGAAAGGTCGGAACAATCAAGGACGTATCACCACCCGTCACCGAGGTGGCGGACACAAGCGTCTTTACCGCATCATTGACTTTAAGCGAGATAAGCGTGATATTCCCGCTAAAGTGATTGCTATTGAATACGACCCCAACCGCAATGCACGGATTGCTCTATTGCAATACGAAGATGGCGAGAAGCGTTACATTTTACAGCCCAATGGAGTAGGTGTAGGTAGAACAATTATTGCTGGACCGACTGCGCCTATCGAAAATGGTAATGCTTTACCTCTGTCTAACATTCCCTTGGGTACTAGCGTCCACAACGTAGAGTTAAAACCAGGTAAAGGCGGTCAAATTGTTCGCGCCGCAGGTGCTACAGCTCAAGTTGTGGCAAAAGAAGGTAATTACGTCACTCTCAAGTTACCTTCCACTGAAGTCCGGATGGTGCGCCGCGAATGCTATGCCACAATCGGACAAGTTGGTAACCTCGACGCCAGAAACCTCAGTGCAGGTAAAGCTGGTAGAGTTCGCTGGAAGGGTCGCCGTCCTCAAGTCAGAGGTAGTGTGATGAACCCAGTGGATCACCCCCATGGTGGTGGTGAAGGTAGAGCACCTATTGGTAGATCGGGTCCTGTCACCCCTTGGGGTAAACCTGCTTTGGGTCTCAAGACACGCAAACCCAAGAAAGCCAGCAGTAAGTTGATTGTACGTCGCCGTCGTAAGTCTTCCAAGCGCGGACGTGGCGGACGTGAATCATAGAATTTTAGATTTTAGATTTTGGATTTTGGATTGGATGATTAATCCAAAACTCACAGTCCAACTGGAGTTGGTAAATTTAAAATTCTAAGTCCAAAATCCAAAATCTGAAGTTGGTAAGTCTAAAATCTAAAATCCAAAATCCAAAATCCAAAATCCAAAATCGAGTATGGGTCGTTCTCTAAAAAAAGGTCCCTTTGTTGCGGATCATCTTCTAGAAAAAATTGAAAGACTGAACGAAGCTAACAAAAAAGAAGTGATTAAAACTTGGTCGCGGGCTTCGACAATCTTACCATTTATGGTTGGTCATACTATTGCCGTTCATAACGGACGCCAGCACGTTCCCATCTTTATCAGTGACCAAATGGTGGGACACAAATTGGGCGAATTTGCACCCACGCGCACTTTTAGAGGTCACTCTAAAAGTGATAAAAAATCAGGGAGATAAAAAAGAATTTTAGATTGTAGATTTTGGATTTTGGATTAAATCTAGAATCTAAAATCCAAAATCTAAAATCCAAAATTTTTTGATGGAGAAAATTATGGCAACTGATACTACTGAAGTCAAAGCGATCGCCCGCTATATACGTATGTCTCCCCTAAAAGTACGGCGCGTACTAGACCAAATTCGGGGACGCTCGTATAGAGAAGCACTTATTATCTTAGAATTCATGCCTTATCGAGCCTGCGAGCCAGTTCTGAAACTACTAAGAAGTGCTGCAGCTAACGCGGAGCATAATGCTGGCTTAAATAGAGCTGAATTGGTAATTACTCAAGCTTATGCAGACCAAGGACCTGTGCTGAAAAGATTCCAACCTAGAGCACAAGGTCGGGCTTACCAAATTCGCAAACCAACGTGTCACATTACTTTAGCTGTAGCTGCTGACCCCAACGCAGCAAAAGATTAAGAAATTTTAGAGGAAGCATTTGTGGGACAGAAGATACATCCAGTCGGTTTTCGTTTGGGAATTACCCAAGAGCACCAATCCCGTTGGTTTGCAGACCCTAACCGCTATCCAGAACTTCTTCAAGAAGATCGCAAACTGCGTAAATATATAGAAGAAAAACTGGGTAGATCGGCTCAGAACAACGCCGGAATTTCTGAAGTTCGGATTGAGCGTAAAGCAGATCAGATCGATTTAGAAGTTCGCACTGCTCGACCGGGCGTAGTCGTAGGTCGGGGCGGACAAGGAATCGAATCTTTGCGGACAGGGCTTCAACAACTGTTAGGTAGCAATCGTCAGATTCGGATTAACGTCGTTGAAGTACAGCGAGTTGATGCTGATGCTTACTTGATTGCTGAGTATATTGCTCAACAGCTCGAACGTCGGGTTTCCTTCCGGAGAGTCGTTCGCCAAGCTATCCAACGCGCTCAACGTGCTGGGATACAAGGCATCAAAGTTCAAGTCAGCGGTCGCCTCAACGGTGCAGAAATTGCTCGGACAGAGTGGACTCGTGAAGGTCGTGTTCCCCTCCATACCTTACGGGCTGACATTGACTACTCTTACTGCACGGCTAAAACCATCTACGGTATTCTTGGCATTAAAGTTTGGGTGTTTAAAGGAGAAATTATTCCCGGACAGGAAGAAACTTTAGCACCACAAGGAACTCGCGATCGCGACAGAGGAGATCGTGACCGCGACAGAGGAGATCGCGATCGCCCCCCTTCTCGCCGTCAAAATCGCCGTCGCCAGCAATTTGAAGACCGTTCTAACGAAGGATGAATGATGAATTCTGAATGATGAATCAGACACGATCTTGCTTCACAATTCACAATTCATAATTCATAATTCATAATTCATAATTCATAATTTCTTCGTCATGTTAAGTCCAAGAAGAACTAAATTCCGCAAACAACAACGCGGGCGGATGACCGGACAAGCCACTCGCGGAAGTAGCCTTAACTTTGGTGATTTTGCTCTCCAAGCTTTAGAACCCGCTTGGATTACCTCCCGGCAAATCGAGGCTTCTCGTCGAGCAATGACTCGTTATATCCGTAGGGGCGGGAAAATCTGGATTCGTATTTTTCCAGACAAACCCGTTACCATGCGTGCAGCAGAAACACGTATGGGTTCTGGTAAAGGTTCTCCAGAGTTTTGGGTAGCTGTGGTTAAACCGGGCAGAATTTTATTTGAAATTGCTGGTGTAACGGAAGAAATTGCTCGTGAAGCAATGCGACTGGCAGCTTACAAGTTGCCTATTAAAACTAAGTTCATTAAACGCTCTGAAGAAGAGCAACAGCAGGTGTAAGTTATGGCTCTTCCTAAAATCTCAGAAGCAAGAGAATTAACTGACGAACAATTGGCTCAAGAAATTATCGCAGTTAAAAAACAACTGTTCCAACTGCGTTTGCAAAAAGCTACCAGACAGTTAGAAAAACCCCACCTATTTAGACACGCCCGACATCGCCTAGCTCAATTACTCACAGTAGAACACGAGCGCAAGCGGGCTTCTGTAAGTCAAGAAACGAGTGAAGCAGAGTAGGACACTATGGCAGTAAAAGAAAGAGTGGGCTTGGTTGTGAGCGACAAAATGCAGAAAACGGTAGTCGTCGCCGTAGAAAACCGCTCTCCCCACCCCAAATACGGCAAAATCGTTGTCAAAACCAGACGCTATAAGGCACACGACGAAGAAAATAAGTGCAAAATAGGCGATCGCGTTCGGATTCAGGAAACAAGACCCCTCAGTAAAACTAAACGCTGGACAGTCGCTGAAATCCTAACCACCAAGAACGCTGAGTTAACTAAATAGTTGTTAGGTAGCTAACAACATATGTAAGGGAGATAAACAGTGATTCAAACCCAGACTTACCTCAATGTCGCAGATAATAGCGGTGCTCGCAAATTGATGTGCATCCGCGTTCTAGGTGCAGGTAACTGCCGATACGGCTTTGTGGGCGATAAAATTATCGCTGTTGTTAAAGACGCAATTCCCAACATGGCTGTAAAAAAGTCTGACGTTGTAGAAGCAGTGATTGTTCGCACTCGCCACAGCATACGTAGAGACAGCGGGATGAGCATTCGCTTTGACGACAACGCCGCAGTTATCATCAATAAAGACGGTAACCCCAAAGGAACCCGCGTCTTTGGTCCCGTAGCACGGGAACTGCGTGATAAAAACTTTACCAAAATCGTTTCTTTGGCTCCGGAGGTGCTGTAATGGCAACCAAAAAAAAGGAAAAGCCCAAATTCTATAAAATGCACGTCAAAACCGGAGACACCGTACAGGTGATTGCTGGAAAAGATAAGGGCAAAGTGGGTGAAATTATTAAAGCACTCCCCCAAGAAAGCAAAGTCATCGTCAAAGGTGTCAACATTAAAACAAAGCACGTTAAACCACAGCAAGAAGGAGAATCTGGTCGCATCGTCAACCAGGAGTACCCCATCCACAGTTCTAACGTCATGCTTTATTCCACCAAGCAAAACGTTGCCAGTCGTGTTTGCTACACTTTCACGAATGAAGGCAAGAAAGTTAGAATGCTGAAGAAAACTGGTGAAATCATTGATAAATAAATTATGAATTATGAATTATGAATTATGAATTATGAAAATTTTAGTAAAACTCATAATTCAGTATTCATCATTCAGCATTCATCATTCATCATTCATCATTCATCATTCATCATTCATCATTCATCATTCAATCATTCCCTGACCAAGCCCAGGGAAATTAAGGACAAAAGACTATGGCAGCACCAAGACTGAAAACTGTATACCAAGAGACTATAGTCCCCAAATTGATGAAGCAGTTTGAGTACACAAACATTCATCAAGTACCAAAGTTGGTAAAAGTTACCGTCAACCGAGGTTTAGGGGAAGCATCTCAAAATGCTAAAGCATTAGAAGCGTCGTTAAGCGAAATTGCACTCATTACCGGTCAAAAACCTGTAGTGACACGAGCAAAAAAAGCGATCGCAGGCTTCAAAATTCGTCAAGGTATGCCTGTAGGCATTATGGTCACCCTGAGAGGCGAACGGATGTACGCCTTCCTGGACCGTTTGATCAACCTGACACTACCAAGAATTCGTGACTTTCGCGGTATTAGTCCTAAAAGCTTTGATGGTCGGGGTAATTACACTTTAGGTGTCAGAGAGCAACTGATATTTCCGGAAGTAGAGTACGACAGCATCGATCAAATTCGTGGTATGGACATTTCCATCATTACCACAGCAAAAAATGACGAAGAAGGTCGAGCTTTACTAAAAGAAATGGGAATGCCTTTTCGCGAGCAATAAGTTGATTTAAAGAGGAAAAGATGGCGGTAAACGACACAATTGCAGATATGTTGACGCGCATTCGCAATGCCAACATGGCGCGGCATCAAACAACACACGTGCCATCCACAAAGATGACTCGCAGCATTGCAAAAGTGCTGCGGGAAGAAGGTTTTATTTCTGATTTTGAAGAAGTGGGAGAAGGCGTCAAGCGCGAACTCACAATTTCCTTAAAGTATAAGGGTAAAAATCGCCAACCCCTAATTACTTCCTTAAAGCGGGTAAGCAAACCTGGTTTGCGAGTTTACTCCAATAAGAAAGAGCTACCAAGGGTACTGGGCGGTATTGGCATTGCTATTATTTCCACATCTAGCGGTATCATGACAGACCGGGAAGCACGGCGTCAAAACTTAGGTGGAGAAGTACTTTGCTATGTATGGTAGTTATTTGCTAATAGCTAATGGCTAATGGCTAATAGCACTTAAGATTAACAATTAGCAATTAGCAATTAGCAATTAGCAATTAGCACTCAAACAAAGGATAAAAAGTTATGTCTCGAATTGGTAAACGACCAATTAAAGTTCCTGCCAAAGTACAAGTGACTGTTGATGGCGCAAAGGTAGTTGTTAAAGGACCAAAAGGCGAACTTTCTCGCGAACTACCTACCCAAGTCACGGTTTCTCAAGACGGAGAAATATTGCAGGTGACACGTCGCGATGATTCCCGCATATCTCGCCAAATGCATGGTTTATCCCGTACTTTGGTTTCCAATATGGTTGAGGGAGTTTCTGAAGGTTTTCAACGTCGGTTAGAAATTCAAGGGGTTGGTTACCGGGCAGCCGTTCAAGGTCGTAACTTGGTTTTGAACATGGGCTACAGCCATCAGGTACAAATTGTTCCTCCAGAAGGAATACAGTTTGCTGTTGAGAATAATACCAACGTTATTGTCAGTGGTTATGACAAAGAAGTGGTAGGCAACATAGCAGCTAAAATTCGCGATGTTCGTCCACCAGAACCTTATAAAGGTAAGGGTATTCG
Organism: Scytonema sp. UIC 10036; assembly: GCF_009725235.1. Next base: position 12,926 of record NZ_WJFC01000188.1, on the reverse strand, counting down.
TTATGCCGGTGAAGCCGTCAGACGTAAAGCTGGTAAGACTGGTAAGGGTAAGAAGTAAAAATGAAGCGGACTCGTACAGAATCAAGAGAACGTCGCCAACGACGCATTCGTGGAAAAGTTAGTGGGACAGCTGAACGTCCAAGGTTAGCTGTATTTCGCTCTCACCAACATATTTATGTTCAGGTGATTGATGATACACAACATCATACTTTGGTAGCGGCATCAACTGTAGAACCAGAATTGAAAGCTAAATTATCTTCGGGTGGAAACTGCAACGCTTCCATAGAAGTTGGTAAGTTGATAGCATCTCGTTCTTTGTCTAAGGGAATCACCAAAGTTGTTTTTGACCGTGGTGGGAACCTTTATCACGGACGTGTTAAAGCGCTCGCTGAAGCAGCCCGTGAAGCTGGTTTGGATTTCTAATTTCGTCATTGGTCATTAGTCATTGGTCATTAGTCGTTCGTCATTAGTCATTGGTCGCTCATCTTTTTACAAATGACAAAGGACAAATAACAAATGACAAAAGACAAATAACAAATGACAAATATCAAATAACAAATGACAAATAACAAATGACAAAGGACGTTAACAATGGCAACAAATCGGCGCAAAACCAACCGAGCGAAAAAGGAAGAAACCAACTGGCAAGAGCGAGTTATCCAGATCCGACGCGTCAGCAAGGTCGTTAAAGGAGGTAAAAAACTTAGCTTCCGTGCGATCGTTGTTGTGGGTAACGAACGCGGTCAAGTCGGCGTGGGAGTAGGCAAAGCATCAGATGTTATTGGTGCTGTCAAAAAAGGTGTCGCTGACGGTAAAAAACACCTGATCGATATCCCCATCACTAAATCCAATTCGATCCCCCACCCTATAAATGGAACAGGTGGTGGTGCAAAAGTTATCATGCGTCCCGCAGCACCAGGTACTGGTGTAATCGCTGGTGGTGCTGTTCGGACAGTATTGGAATTGGCAGGCGTTCGTAATGTCTTAGCAAAACAACTTGGCTCCAACAACCCTCTGAATAACGCAAGAGCTGCGGTCAACGCTCTGTCTACCCTGCGTACCTTTGCAGAAGTTGCTGAAGACCGAGGCATCCCTGTTGAAAATTTATACATTAGTTAGTGGTTAGTAGTTAGTAGTGAGTAGAACCGCTAACAACTAACAACTAACCACTAACAACTAACCACTAACAACTCACAAGTTAATTATGAGACTAAATGATGTCCGTCCCCAAAAGGGATCTAAAAAACGCGGTCGCCGTCTGGGTAGAGGTATTGCCGCCGGTCAAGGCGCAAGCGCTGGTAAAGGTATGCGCGGTCAAAACGCACGTTCCGGACGCAGCACTCGACCTGGCTTTGAAGGTGGTCAGCAGCCATTATACCGCCGTATTCCTAAATTGAAGGGCTTTCCTCTCGTTAACCGTAAGATTTACACTACGATTAATGTAGAAAAGCTTGCGGCTCTACCCCCAAATTCAGAAGTCACACTGGAATCACTGAAGGAAGCTGGTATTTTAACTGCCTCCAAAGGTGCCTTAAAAATCTTGGGAAATGGGGAGTTGGGCATTCCACTTACAGTAAAAGCAGCAGCTTTCACAGGTACAGCTCGTACCAAAATTGAGGCAGCAGGTGGAAGTTGCGAAGTGATCTGAAGAATGAAGGATGAAGGATGAAGGATAAAGGATGAAAAAATTTATACTTTCTATACTTCAAAGTTCGTGCTTCATACTTCATAACTTCACACTTCATACTTCATAGCTTTATACTTCTTTCTTCAAAGGTAGACCTCTATGCTCGGTCGAGAAAAAGCTCCAACGGCTCAAGAAACTTTTATGCAGATGGCACAAGCGGCAGGGCTGAGAGGTCGGCTGCTTGTCACGCTGGGTATTCTCCTGTTGATTCGCTTGGGTGTACATTTGCCTATTCCAGGAATCAATAGGGAAGAATTTGCCCAAGCCATTCAAGGTAACAACCAGATATTAAGCTTTTTGGATATCTTTTCCGGAGGCGGACTTTCGGCTTTGGGAGTCTTTGCCTTAGGTATTTTGCCATACATCAATGCTTCGATTATTATCCAATTGCTCACTGCTGCAATTCCTGCTTTAGAAAACTTGCAGAAAAATGAAGGTGAAGCAGGACGGCGGAAAATTTCTCAAGTGACTCGATACGTGTCTCTTGTTTGGGCAATTATTCAAAGTTCTTTTTTGGCGGCTTTCTGGCTCAAGCCTTTTGCCCAAAGTTACGGACCGATCTTTGTTATTGAGACAGCTCTCGCCCTCACAGCAGGTTCGATGTTTGTCATGTGGGCATCAGAACTGATTACAGAACGGGGTGTTGGCAATGGAGCATCTTTGTTGATTTTTGTCAACATTGTGGCAACACTGCCAAAGGCTTTAGGTGATACTATCGATTTTGTGCAAACTGGCGGTCGGGAAATCGCTGGTCGTGTTATTGTGTTGCTGCTGCTTTTTCTAGCCACAATTGTTGGTATTGTCTTCGTACAAGAAGGAATCCGCCGCATCCCAATTATTTCCGCACGCCGTCAAGTTGGTCGGAAACTTTTTGCAGAACAGCGCAGCTATTTACCCCTACGTCTCAATCAAGGGGGAGTGATGCCAATCATTTTTGCTGCTGCGATTTTGAGTTTGCCACTGTTGGTACAAAATTTCATCAATAATCCGCAATACTCAAGGATTGTTAACACTTATCTTGTTCCTGGTGCTTCCGGCTCTTGGGTGTACGCTCTGGTTTATCTCGTTTCTATCGTGTTCTTTAGCTATTTCTATTCTTCTTTGATTCTGAATCCGGTAGATGTAGCACAGAACTTGAAGAAAATGGGTTCTAGCGTCCCCGGTATTCGTCCGGGTAAGGCAACAAGTGAGTACATCGAACGTGTGGTAAATCGGCTAACTTTTTTAGGTGCTATCTTTTTAGGCTTGGTTGCAATTATCCCTACTGCCGTTGAAAGTGCTTTGGGTGTCCCGACTTTTAGAGGCTTAGGTGCTACATCTTTATTGATCCTAGTTGGTGTAGCAATTGATACATCAAAGCAAATTCAAACCTATGTTATTTCTCAGCGCTATGAAGGAATGGTGAAACAATAGTGACGCGACTAATCTTCTTGGGACCGCCAGGAGCTGGAAAAGGAACTCAAGCGAAAACTTTGGCTCAGGATTGCGATCTTCCCCATATTTCTACAGGTGACATATTACGTCAAGCAGTCATTGACCAAACTCCTTTGGGTGTAAAAGCTCAAAGTTATCTGGATAAGGGGGACTTGGTTCCCGATAAACTTATTGAGGATCTAATTGAGGAACGTCTTGGCAAACCCGATGCTCAGTCTGGTTGGATTCTTGATGGTTTCCCCCGTACTGTGAATCAAGCTGTTTTCTTGGAGAAATTGCTGGAGAAACTCCACCAGCAAGGAAGAGAAAGGGTGATTAATTTGGAAGTCCCAGATGAAATCGTGATTTCCCGATTGCTGGAACGGGGCAGAAAAGATGACACTGAAGAAGTGATACGTCATCGTTTGGATGTCTACCGTTCTGAAACTGCTCCTGTGATCCATTTTTACAGCGATCGCAATCTCCTGCTTTCAGTCAATGGCAATCAGTCTCCAGAAGAAGTCACTGCTGAGTTAAAAAAAGTGGTTGTTTCGTAGATGGGCAATGGGCAATGAGGATAGCAAAGAAAAAAATAGGAATTGAAAAGGTTTTTAACCATACCCAATGTTATTCTAAACAATTCCCAATTCCCGATGCCCCATGCCCTATGTCCAATTCCCAATCTTCTAGCAAGCAAATGTGTGTAAATCTTGGATAAGATATATTAATGAACTGTTGATATATTCTCCAAAATATGTTCTTCTGCACACTAGAGGCATCCTAGCTGCGTCTGAAAGACTGAAAAGGAGACTGTTGAGTTGAGGAAAAAACTTGTCTAAACAAGATCTAATTGAAATGGAAGGTACGGTTACCGAGTCCCTTCCCAACGCCATGTTCCGTGTAGACCTTGATAATGGGTTTAACGTCCTTGCCCACATTTCCGGCAAGATCCGCCGTAACTACATCAAAATTTTACCCGGCGATCGCGTCAAAGTGGAGTTGACCCCTTATGACTTGACAAAGGGTAGAATAACCTATCGACTTCGGAAGAAGTAGACCGAAAAAACAATTTTTGCACTTGGATAATTTCAGTTGATTTATTGACCGAGATGCAATTTCTGTTGGCAACACTGTGACTGCTACCCTACCGAAGTGACAGTTTTCGGGATAAATCTAAAAATGCTTCCCATATTTTAGGGTATATCCCAATTAGAGGCTACCTGAGTTTTCTGAAAATTTTCAAAGCGATTGCCCGTGTCAAAGTAAACTGGCGACACAAGTTAACCAAAGGTAAAGTCTCCTCTTGAGTAAAAAACCTAACACTTGTAGAAAATATTACTACAAACAGAAAAATTGGGGTTTAAATGTATCTTAACTGCATGAATTCCCATTATATGTTATAATCTTCTATTTGGAGTCAAAATTAGCACCATGAAAGTAAGAGCATCAGTTAAGAAGATTTGTGAAAAATGCACCGTGATCAGACGTCGTGGTCGCGTCATGGTGATTTGTTCCAACCCCAAGCACAAGCAACGTCAAGGATAACACCCGACCATTGACCAGTGACCACTTAACCAGTGACCGGCGATCGGTTAATAATTTACTTGCACTAGGTAACTGTGAATTAATAACTGATTGCTGATAATTAAACAATATACTGGTACTGGATGACTGTTAAGTAAACAACTAAGTAATAGATAACTGACAAAGAGGGAGACAATTGTGGCACGTATTGCCGGAGTAGACCTTCCACGAGATAAGCGTGTTGAAATAGGTCTAACCTACATCTACGGAATTGGATTATCTCGTTCCAAAGAGATTTTAGCAACAACAGGTGTTAACCCCGACACCCGTGTTAAAGAGCTAAGTGATGCTGATATAGCAGCCTTAAGAGGCGAGATAGAAAGTAACTATCAAGTAGAGGGTGACTTAAGGCGCTGGGAAGCAATGAATATCAAGCGCCTGGTTGATATCGGTACCTACAGGGGGCGTCGCCACCGAATGGGCTTACCAGTCAGAGGACAAAGAACTCGTACTAATGCCAGAACTCGTCGGGGTAGAAGGCAAACAGTGGCGGGTAAGAAAAAGGCACCAGCTAAGTAATTCTTTACTTACGCTTATATACAGCACAACTTATCCTAATTTAGCTACAGCGATATGGCGCGACAACAAACCAACAAAAAATCAGGTAGCAAGAAGCAAAAACGTAACGTCCCAAATGGGGTTGCTTATATTCAGTCTACCTTTAACAATAGCATTGTCACCATCACCGACTCAAACGGAGATGTTGTGTCATGGGCAAGTGCTGGATCTAGTGGCTTCAAAGGAGCCAAAAAGGGAACTCCCTTTGCAGCACAAACAGCCGCAGAAAGTGCAGCACGCCGAGCCATCGACCAGGGAATGCGCCAGATAGAGGTAATGGTCAGCGGTCCGGGAGCAGGTAGAGAAACAGCTATCCGAGCACTTCAAGGAGCCGGACTGGAAATTACTCTCATTCGAGATATTACGCCAATTCCTCACAATGGTTGCCGTCCACCCAAGCGTCGCCGCGTGTAAGATCGATGCCCTTGTCCTTTGGGCGATCCACGCGCACTAGGTATCGCGCTTGTGGTGGTGAAAGAGTCGTGGGCTTTGAGCTAGCACTACAGTGCCAACTCAAAGCAGCAGTATAGTAAACGACATATGATTGGTGCCGATTAGCTATTTGGAAGCCTCAAAATTTCACCGTAGCTTAAGGCAAAAATAAATTTGGGAAGGCAGGCGTTCAAAACGGACTGCCCACCCTAAAACACTGGTGAAGAAAATTTCCGCTACAACCAAGTGTTTGTGGAGGCAATTTGATTGCCCCTCTTACAGGACTCGACAATAAGGGAGGCTACTCCGTGGCACAATTTCAAATTGAATGTGTAGAATCTAATACTGAAGAAAATAGAGGTCAAGCCAGTAGATTTGTCTTAGAACCCCTAGAACGGGGTCAAGGAACTACAGTTGGTAATGCCTTAAGAAGGGTTTTACTTTCTAATTTAGAAGGTACAGCAGTAACAGCAGTAAGAATTGCAGGCGTTTCACACGAGTTTGCTACCGTTCCGGGTGTGCGGGAAGATGTTTTGGAAATCCTCATGAAAATGAAGGAAGTTGTCCTCAAAAGCTATTCCTCTCAACCCCAAATTGGTCGGTTACTCGTTACAGGTCCGGCAACAGTCACAGCAGCACACTTCGATTTACCCAGTGAAGTAGAAGCGATCGATCCCACCCAGTACGTAGCGACTGTTGCGGAAGGAGGGAAGTTGGAAATGGAATTTCGGATTGAAAGAGGTAAAGGCTATCGCACTGTCGAGAGGAGCCGTGAAGAAGCTACATCTTTGGACTTTCTTCAAATAGATTCGGTATTCATGCCAGTGCGGAAAGTTAATTACAGTGTAGAAGAAACTCGTGGAGACAATGGGATACCAAAAGACCGTTTGTTGATAGAAGTATGTACAAATGGCAGTCTGACTCCACAAGAGGCACTTTCAGGCGCTGCTGGTATTTTAGTAGACCTATTCAATCCATTAAAAGATATTTCGCTGGAACCCACAGACACATCTACTGATATTCCAGACGATCCCACAGCTCAAATTCCTATTGAAGAGTTACAACTTTCAGTACGAGCTTATAACTGTCTTAAGCGAGCACAGGTTAACTCTGTTGCTGATTTACTAGATTACACTCAAGAAGACCTGTTAGAAATCAAAAACTTTGGTCAAAAGTCTGCTGAAGAGGTGGTTGAAGCCTTACAGCGACGCTTGGGAATTACCTTACCAACTGAAAGAGCTTCCAAACATCCTTAAATTAGTTAATAGTTAGTGGTTAGTGGTTAGTAGTTATTAGTTCTACTAACCCCTACCCCTACCCCCTACCCCTAACAAAAATTATGCGCCACCGTTGTCGAGTTAAACAACTTAGCAAACCAGCCGATCAGCGTCGTGCTTTGCTGCGATCGCTGACTACCGAACTGATCCGTCACGGACGAATCACAACAACCTTAGTCCGAGCTAAGGTCATCCGTTCCGAAGTGGACAAAATGATTACCCTAGCTAAAGATGGTTCCCTAGCAGCACGCCGACAAGCTCTTGGTTATATATATGACAAGGGCTTAGTTCGTGCTCTGTTTGAACAAGTCCCCACTCGGTATGGAAATCGTCAAGGTGGTTACACAAGAATTCTACGTACCGTTCCCCGTCGGGGTGATAATGCTCCAATGGCAATCATTGAATTGGTTTAAAGAGTCATTAGTCATTGGTCATTAGTCATTGGTCATTTAGTTATAAATCTTTATACAAATGACCAATGACTAATGACAGAGGACGAATGACACTCGGACAAAACCCTTATGTTAGATAGCCCCCAGCCTAAAACAAGAACTTATCGAGTCGCCCTGGTTATTCAATACCTGGGTACTCATTTTCATGGCTGGCAACGGCAACCACAACAGCGAACCGTTCAAGAAGAGATTGAAAAAGCGATCGCCACTGTACTGGGTTATCCAGTCACACTTCATGGTGCTGGGCGAACTGATGCTGGAGTTCATGCTGCTGCTCAAGTCGCCCACTTCAATGTCACCAGTCCAATTCCAGCATATAAGTGGGCAGTTATCCTGAACAGTTATTTGCCCAAAGATATATTGATTCGGGCTTCAGCAGAGGTTAATGACAGTTGGCACGCTCGTTTTAGTGCCATCTACCGAAGGTATCGTTATACGTTATATACTGAAGGATTACCGAACTTGTTTGCCAGCGCTGTGAGTTGGCATTATTATATTGAACCCTTAGATGAATCTAAGATGCAAGCGGCATTAAAACCGCTCATTGGGCATCATCATCTAGCTGCTTTTCACCGAGCAAATTCAGCACGAAAGCACTCCTGGGTAGATATACAAGCTGCGGAGTGCTATCGCAATGGGCCGTTTCTACACATAGAAATTCAGGCAAATGGATTTTTATATGGCATGGTGCGGCTATTAGTAGGGATGCTAGTACAAGTAGGTTCAGGACAGCGGACACCAGAAAACTTTACTGACCTATGGAAATACGAACGGCGTGAAGAAGTGAAACACGCTGCCCCTTCCCAAGGTTTATGTTTGTTGCGAGTAGGCTATCCACATTTTCCCTTTCCACCAGAAATTTGGTTTGATACTCAACCAAAATTTGTATTTAGTTAGTGGTTAGTGGTTATTAGATAGTAGTTAGTAGATAGTGGTTAGTCAAACAACTAACAACTAACAACTAACAACTAACAACTAACAACTAACAACTAAACAACTAACAACTAACCATAGACAACAAATGACTAACAAAACGTTCCTTCCTCCCGAAAAAACACTCCAGCATAACTGGTATGTAGTAGATGCAGCTGACCAACGCCTTGGTCGCTTAGCTACCGAAGTTGCCATGATTCTCAGAGGAAAAAATAAACCCGAATACACTCCTCACATGGACACAGGTGACTTTGTGATCGTTATCAATGCTGATAAAGTAACTGTTACGGGTAAAAAACGTACACAAAAGGTTTACCGCCGTCACTCCGGGCGTCCGGGTGGTATGAAGACAGAAAGCTTTGATAAGCTGCAACAACGTTTGCCAGAGAGGATTGTAGAGCATGCTGTTAAAGGTATGTTACCTAAGAATAGTTTGGGTCGTAAGCTGTTTACCAAGCTGAAAGTTTATGCTGGACCCACTCATCCCCACGCAGCACAACAACCCAAAGAGTTAAAGATTCAGACAATTCCAGGAGCATAAGATTCATGCAAGCAACAGACACTAACAGCGGTCGTGCCATGTATTGGGGTACGGGTCGTCGTAAATCCGCGATCGCACGAGTTCGTTTGGTACCCGGTACCGGACAATTGATTGTTAATGGCAAACCAGGAGACCTTTACTTCCAGTTCAACGCTAATTATCTTGCCGTTGCCAAAGCACCCCTAGAAACTCTAGGTTTGGAAAACGAGTATGACATCTTAGTGAAAGCTGAAGGCGGTGGCTTAACCGGACAGTCTGATGCTGTTCGTTTGGGAGTGGCTCGGGCGCTGTGCCAACTCGATCCCGATAACCGTTCGCCGTTGAAAAGCGAAGGGTATCTAACTCGCGATCCACGAGCGAAAGAGCGCAAAAAGTACGGTTTGCACAAAGCTCGTAAAGCACCTCAGTACTCGAAGCGGTAAGATGGGCAATGGGCAATGGGCATCGGACATTGAGTATTCAATAGCTTTCACAATGCCCAATTCGCTATGCCCAATGCCCTATCCCCCATGCCCAAAAAGTTATAATATTATTAACATCAACCACGGAAGAAAAAATGGCTAAACAAGGTATTCATCCCGAGTGGTATCCTGAAGCCAAAGTTTACTGCAACGGTCAACTTGTAATGACTGTAGGTGCTACAAAGCCAGAATTGCACGTAGATGTTTGGTCTGGAAACCACCCTTTCTACACAGGAACTCAAAAGATTATCGACACTGAAGGTCGCGTAGAGCGCTTCATGAGAAAGTACGGCATGATGGAAGGTCAAACCACAGGCACCAAACGCAAAAACAAAAAGTAGCGGGCTGGCTTTAGCTTTTAACGACGACCCTGCATTGGCTGGGTCGATTTGTCGTATCTAATGCTCGAGCCAATTTGCTATTTTTTAAGGAGTGACTAAACCCGTCATGGCTGAAATATATCTTCTAGAAAAACTGAAGTCAGTTGAACAAACCTTTAATGAATTGACTCGTCGTCTTGCCGATCCCGATACTGCTAAAAACCCCGATGAGTATCAAAAGATCGCTAAGTCACGTTCATCGTTAGAAGAAGTTGTAGAAACTTATAATACCTGGAAAAAAGCGCAAGAAGATTTAACCGGGGCGCGTCAGGTATTAAAAGAAGCTCAAGGCGATCAAGAGTTGCAGCAAATGGCTGCAATGGAAGTTGACGATCTCGAGCAAAAAATAGAAGAACTAGAAAATCGCCTAAAAATATTGCTACTGCCCCGCGATCCAAATGATGACAAAAACATTATGTTGGAAATTCGTGCAGGTACTGGTGGTGATGAAGCTAGTATCTGGGCAGGAGATTTGGTACGTATGTACTCACGCTATGCTGACAGCCAAGGTTGGCGCGTAAAAATGGTCAGTGAGTCCTTGGCAGAAATGGGTGGTTTCAAAGAAGCTATTCTCGAAATTCAGGGAGATAGCGTTTATAGCAAACTAAAATTTGAAGCGGGCGTGCATCGCGTACAGCGCGTACCTGTGACTGAAGCTGGAGGACGAGTTCATACCTCCACTGCCACTGTGGCAATCATGCCAGAGGTAGATGATGTAGAAATCCACATCGATCCTAAAGATATTGAATTAACGACAGCTCGATCTGGCGGTGCGGGCGGACAAAACGTCAACAAGGTGGAAACAGCTGTTGACTTGTTCCATAAACCTACTGGTATTCGTATTTTCTGTACGGAAGAACGCAGCCAGTTACAAAACAAAGAACGGGCAATGCAGATCCTCAGAGCAAAACTGTATGAAATGAAGTTAAGAGAACAGCAAGAAGCTGTCACTTCCATGCGGCGAAGCCAAGTAGGAACCGGTTCGCGTTCTGAGAAAATCCGCACGTACAACTATAAAGATAACCGTGTCACCGACCATCGATTGGGTGAAAACTATCCACTCAATTCCTTCCTAGAAGGAGAAATTGAACACGTTATTCAAGCTTGTATCTCTCAAGATCAGCAAGAACGTTTAGCGGAACTTGCTACTTCTACTACTAACTAGTGGTTCACCGCATTAACTCTGAAGGGCAGTCAAAACTTCATACCACCTCGTTCCCAGCCTCAGGCTGGGAATGCCTTGCTAGAGGCTCCGCCTCCTGTATCGCTCTGCATGACTGTTGCGATCGCTCACACAATTGTTTTGAAAAAGCGTGAATAGTTTCCAAATTGGGAGCATCCCAATTTCAACCCGCTTGCAGCACTGATGTTTCCAAAATATACAGGCGGTTTTTCAATGCATTGCTAAGTATATCTTTCATATCTTTGAGGTAGGGATAACAAGCGAATTCGTACTTCATGATGTGGTTGAGCAAAACCCCTTCCTTCAAGGTTTGGCATATATCAATCAACCTTTCCACTTCTAATTGCCACTGCGTAAAAATGCGGTAGCTGAAGAATCCGCTACAAACGCCACCTTTCTCATCCCAGTAAGAAATACACACTTGATGCTTTAAACAGCGAATTTTTTTAATTTCTTTAACCTTGCAGCCTTGTGCCTTTAAAGCATCTTTAGCTTCGGCATTGGAAATTTGCCATTGTTCTGGTTTAATTCTATTAGAGGCTATTAAGCTTTGACTTTTGCGGCTATGTTTATTGTGAATCTTACGTGCTCGCTTAAACATGGTGTATTTCTGTATTACAGACAAGCAAATTTGTAGACCAAGGCATCTTACCTTACCCAGTCTTTTGTTGACAACCAAAGTTGTATATTTCCAACTAAAGTAACAGTGTACTTCTAAATAATGAGGATGTCAACAGACAAATAAACTGGTTATGATGCAAGTAGATTTGTAGTTACAGTTGGTTAGCCAAGCAGCAGTGAATACAGAAAGTAGAGAAAAACTGGTAGAAATTATCAAGCTGGCTCGTGGTTCAATGAGCCAACGAGCATTTGGCAAGCTTTTAGGTGTTTCTGCCACTGCTGTTCAAATGTGGGAAAAAGGCGTTAAGATACCAGACACAGAAAATTTGGCTCAAATTGCAACGAGAGCAGGATATACGCTAGAAGAACTTCTGTGCTGTTTGGAAGGTAAATCAGTAACAGAAACTTCTGATGTGAACTTAATTCTCAGACAAATTAATCATATGCCTCTTACCCAAGTCGCTCAGATCGTTCAAGCTGGGGCTGCGCGATTGGCTGCTGCTGCTGAGGCTTTAAGCGACCAGCCAAAGGCGAGTTGAGTGGAACATTAAAACGGTCAAAGTACCTCGCTTGCTGCAAGAACTGATAGAAAATGTAAATTCACTTTCAGTGAAGACTGCTGTCACTTTTGATGACACAAGAGCAAAACTTGGGTTAAAACAGAATGTAATTATTTTTCAGTCATTAAAAGATGACTGTAGCTATCCACTTGCCTATCATTTTTGGAGTGTTGGCGCTGAATAGCATCTATTCCTCATCATCTTGGTTGTTTCAAGATGGAATAAATCTGTGTATAAGGTGCAGCTATGTCATTACGTAAAGAACCATTAGATTGGCAATTAGATGCCAGCGAAACTTATCTACCATTTCACTATAAGGGAACTCTTGCAGGACTCTTAAAACAAGAATTCGCTGACGAAGTTTTAAAAGTCTTAAAGGAAGATGAAGTTTTAAAAAAAGCTCTAAAAATAGCTTGCGTTGAATTAATAAAACAGTCAGGTGGTGAACTCAGTCAAGTCAAAGATTTAATGAAAAAATATATCAAAATGTGCGAACGGCCCAAACACGGAACGAGAGCGATCGCAATTTTACTTGGTGAGAGACAACTAGAACTTGACTTGAACAATCAAGAGTTTGCCAAATTCTGCGATACTTTTAAGTTATCACCCGTAGAACTGAATAATATTTATGCTGGAGAACCCGTGGATGATAGTTTGTTAGCACCACTCTCTAGAATTTTAGGTATATCGAAAACCGAGTTGTGTGCAATTCGAGACGGTTGTGAACGGGAAATAGTTAGTGGTTAGTGGTTAGTGGTTAGTGGTTAGTGGTTAGTGGTTAGTGGTTAGTCGTTAGTCGTTATTGGTTAATCGATAGACTTAATACTTTATTAGTAATTCTATA
>NZ_WJFC01000187.1 GCF_009725235.1 Scytonema sp. UIC 10036 | reverse complement strand
CCCCCACCTCGTTCGCCCCTACCTCGTTCGCCCCTACCTCGTTCCCAGGCTCAGCCTGGGAATGCCTATTGGGAGGCTCCGCCTCCAGTACTTAAAAGGTCTGAGGCAGTAACCAATCTGCATTCTCAATAAGTAGTTAAGTAGGGTGGGCATAGAAGCGCCCTGTCAAAGTGGATAAAAACTTCAGGGAATCAATAGCTCTCTCACCTCTTACCCAGAGCGTACTCTACGTCTCGGCTCTCACTCTGGAGAAATAAAAACAGAAACCCAACATTTTCCTGACATTGTTGGGTTTTTGATGCTGATGCGATCGCTGTTGGGTTTCGTTCCTCAACCCAACCTACACCGAGCGCTCGGTTTCTTGGCAGAAAAAAGCCATAACCCAATACTGTCACGATATTTCTTAAATAATTTTACAATTTCTTAAATAATTTTAAAATTTTGAATTTTTAAGAAGGCATAGGGTTTTGATTTCTCGGAAAAGTTGCTCTTCAAGAAGTGGCATATTTAACTCCTCTTTTTTGTTGGTTCTGATTGACTTTTCAGTCATGCATCCTTATAATACATATCCTTTGCTATAAAGAAGTGAAGCCAATCGCAAAAGACTGAGGACAAATGACAAAAGTTAAAAGCTAGAATTTGCTTTATGTAAGGCATTCAACAGCTTTATACATCTTCTTGAAAGTGACTTTTAGCGATCGCAATCTCAAAGTGCTTATTACATTCTTTAAAGTTATGTAGCCTTTTAATTACGAAGGATAAGCGACTGCAGTAAACTAAGCCATGATTATGGATTCTTTTGCACCAAAAAAATAGCAAAGGAGCTTTTTTTCAATGTCTCATACCGTAAAAATCTACGATACCTGCATTGGTTGCACACAGTGTGTCCGCGCTTGTCCCACAGACGTACTAGAAATGGTGCCTTGGGATGGCTGTAAAGCGGCGCAAATTGCCTCATCACCCCGTACAGAGGACTGTGTGGGTTGCAAGCGGTGTGAAACTGCTTGTCCCACCGACTTTTTAAGCATCCGGGTTTACTTGGGTGCTGAAACCACTCGCAGTATGGGTTTGGCTTACTAATTTGTCTGGAAACTGGTCATAAAGTCTCTAGATAGCAATCAACTTTAGGATAGTTGGGCATGGGGCATAGAGTATTGGGCATTGTTCGATACCCTATGCCTTATGCCCAATATTATTCTCTGCTCCCTGTTTTTTGCCAAAACGCTACCATGGTGCTAACAACTATACTGGTTGGAATAGTAGTTATATATATATAAGCAATGTGCGGCATCGTTGGTTATATTGGCACTCAAGCAGCAACAGAAATTTTGTTATCTGGGCTAGAAAAATTGGAGTATCGGGGTTACGATTCTGCGGGAATCGCCACGATATGGGAAGGTGATGTTAATTGTGTTCGAGCAAAGGGTAAGCTTTACAATCTACGTTCTAAGCTAGAACAAGTAGAAACTCCTGCCCAGATTGGTATTGGTCATACTCGTTGGGCGACTCACGGTAAGCCAGAGGAATATAATGCTCATCCTCACATGGATACAGCACTGCGTGTGGCGGCGGTGCAAAATGGCATTGTAGAAAATTACCGTGAATTGCGCGAACATTTGAAAACACAGGGACACAGTTCCGTTCGGAGACGGATACAGAGGTGATTCCTCATCTCATCGCCCAATTTCTCAAAGAATCCCCCACTCCCCCCTCCCCCTCCCCCTCTCCTTTTCTTGACGCAGTCCGCCAAACAGTCAATAAATTAGAGGGGGCGTTTGCGATCGCAGTTATTTCCGCCGATTATCCAGACGAACTGATTGTTGTGCGACAGCAAGCGCCTTTAGTCATTGGTTTTGGACAAGGGGAATTTTTCTGTGCGTCCGATACGCCAGCGATTATCGCTCATACTCGTGCGGTATTACCGCTAGAAAATGGAGAAATAGCACGTCTCACTCCCCTAGGAGTAGAGATTTACAATTTCGCTGGTGAAAGGTTAAAGAAACAGCCCCGTTTGCTGAATTTGAATCCCACAATGGTGGAAAAGCAGGGATTCAAGCACTTCATGCTCAAGGAAATCTACGAACAACCGGGAGTTGTGAGGGCTTGTTTGGATGCTTACTTTAACGCTGATTGGAATGCAGGTGATTCGACGAAATCTCCAGTGAAACTGGGTTTACCTACAGAACTTTATGCGGATTTAGAACAAATCCAAATAGTGGCTTGCGGAACCAGTTGGCATGCAGCATTGATAGGCAAACACTTACTAGAACAAGTCGCGGGTATTCCCACGAGTGTACATTACGCCTCTGAATATCGTTATGCGCCATCACCACCGACAGCGAATACTTTAACTATTGGCGTTACTCAATCTGGAGAAACGGCTGATACCCTAGCAGCTTTGGCAATGGAACAAGAACGCCGCCAGGGTAAGGAAGCAAAGTATCAAGCCCGGTTGTTGGGAATCACCAATCGTCCGGAAAGCACTTTGGGTCATATGGTACCTCAAATTATCAATACTCTTGCAGGAATTGAAATTGGGGTAGCGGCGACAAAAACTTTTATTGCTCAATTGATGGCATTTTACGCTTTGGCTTTGGATTTGGCATATCTCCGTCAAGCTATTTCCCCAACAGAATTACAGGAAATGATTGATGGGTTGCGGCAAATTCCCGGAGAAATTGAAGCCAATTTGGACAAGCAAGAGCATTATATTGAGCAGTTGGCTCATGACTTTGCAGAAACTAAAGATTTTATCTTTTTGGGAAGGGGAATAAATTTT
Organism: Scytonema sp. UIC 10036; assembly: GCF_009725235.1. The sequence goes on along the minus strand of NZ_WJFC01000187.1, from coordinate 23,128 downwards.
CCTATTGCTTTGGAAGGGGCGTTGAAGTTAAAAGAAATCAGTTACATTCATGCAGAAGGATATCCGGCAGGAGAAATGAAGCACGGACCAATTGCTTTGTTGGATGCAAAAGTGCCAGTCGTTGCGATCGCAATGCCAGGTAGTGTTTATGAAAAAGTGATTTCTAACTCTCAAGAAGCCAAAGCCCGTGATTCTCGTTTAATTGGCGTGACACCAGTGAATGATGGAGAAGCCGGAGAAATTTTTAACGATATCCTTCCTGTTTCTCATGTTAATGAATTGCTGTCTCCCATTCTTACAGTCATTCCCTTACAATTGCTGGCTTATCATATTGCAGCCCTTCGCGGTTTGGATGTCGATCAGCCCAGAAATCTAGCAAAGTCGGTTACTGTGGAGTAGGACGCAGGTAGGGGTGCAATGCCTTGCGCCCTTAAAACCTGTCTCTACTAAACTATTTTTAGGTGCAACAGATCGATTAATTGTGTTTACCACATTGACCGAACTTATCAGTAAGAAATTGCACTTTACTTTTGATAAGAAATATCGGGATGTAATCGCGTCGTGTTCCATGATAAGGGATTGGTGCGAAAGCGAACGCGAATTTTCTGTAGAGATGCTTCATTAAGAAAGATGTGCTCGTAGTACTTGCGTTGTGATACAGCGTACCTAGTGTTTCACGAAATACATTGATTCCGTTTTGTCACCGCCATTTTAAACCTTGCAATATCAGTGACATTAGTGAGAGATAACAATGGATGCAGAAACGCTTCTTCAACGTATTAACCTCGGAGAAGACGAAGAAATTGAATTTAAAGCTGCTAACGGGGGCTTGTCAAAAGATGTATGGGAAACGTTATCTGCGTTTGCCAATACTGATGGAGGCTACATTGTACTTGGTGTCAGGCAGAACAAAGATGGATTTGAAGTTTCTGGTATACGCAATCCAAGCCTATTACTTAAAACTTTTTGGGACAGTCATAACAACGAGCAAAAACTCAGTACACCAATTTGCTCTAATTCTCACATTTTCACTCACGAAATTGACGCTCAAAAAGTCATACTAATCAAAGTACCTAGAGCTGCAAGAACACAGCGACCTGTATATATAAATAATAATCCACTAACTGGTACATATAAACGAAATCACGAAGGGGATTATCGTTGCACAAAAGAAGAAGTGCAACAGATGCTCAGAGACGCTAGTTCAGAACCGCAAGACCTTCAAATTCTTGACAAATTTGATTTAAGTGACATTGATTCAAATACATTAAAATCATTTCGCCAACGTTTTAGTTCAAGAGAACCCGATCATCCTTGGTTAGCATTAGATGACAAAGAATTGCTAATTAAACTGGGTGGTTGGCGTCGTGACCGAGAGACGAATAAAGAAGGATTAACAATTGCAGGGCTGTTGATGTTTGGTTGTGAACGTAGTATCTTAGATACGTTTCCTCGGTACCACCTTGATTATCAAGAAAGATTATCTCACGATCCAGAAACACGCTGGACTTTTCGGTTAACTCTCGATGGAAAATGGGAACCGAATTTGTTTAATTTCTACTACCGTGTATATAGTCGTTTAGTTAACGATATAAATGTACCTTTTCAGCTAGACAAAGAAGCAGTGCGAAAGGGTGAAACTCATGTACATGAAGCGTTGCGCGAAGCTCTAGTCAATAGTCTAATTCACGCGGACCATTTTTCTTCGCTTCCTTTAATTGTAATCAAGTTTACTGATGGTTTTTCGTTTGCTAATCCAGGACGTTTGAGAATTTCTGTGCAGCAGCTTTATGAAGGCGGTCTTAGCGACCCACGAAACCCTAATTTACAAAAAATGTTTCAAATGTTGGGATTAGGTGAGAAAGCGGGTTCTGGTTTTGGAAAGATTCTTCGTGCTTGGAAAGAACAGCAATGGTTTTACCCATTGGTATCAGAAAAATTAGATTTAGAATTGACATCTGTTAGTTTGCCAATGATAAGCCTTATTCCTGAAGAAGTGGAACGGGAACTAAAAGCAATTGTTGGGGCTAGTTATTGTGAACTAACAGAGCTAGAGAGAAATATTTTAGTATTAGCACATAGATTTGGTGAAATATGTAATACGGACATTCAATGTTTTTCCAAAGAACATCCAAGAGACATAGGTGAGTGCCTAAAGCGTTTAGTAACCAAACAATGGTTAGAACGCTCTGGGAGAGGGCGCGGAACGTACTATAGCTTATCTAACCAAGAAAAACCGGATGATTTGTTGTTGCTTCTATCAAGATCTAAGTATAACGAGCCGAACTCCGAGCATAACGAGCCGAACTCCGATTATGTGAAAACTGTATCTTTAGAAGAAATAGCTGCTCCAGTCAAACATAAAAAACGAGTTAGCCCAAAATTAATGCGGGCTACTATTCTCCAGCTTTGTTCTGAAAAATATTTACTTCTCAAAACATTAGCTGAACTACTTCAACGTAGTCCAGACACTCTTAGAACTCATTACATAAACCTAATGTTGGACGAAGGTTTACTAGAATTAAAGTATCCGGAGCATCCAAATCATCCGCAACAAGGATATAAAGCTACTTGTAGCAGGTAGGTAAAGTTGGGTGCATCAGCTACTTGGGATTTCATCATATAAAACTTTTTCACGTCTAACCACATTGAGGCGTTGTCCTTTTGGATTTTTTTGTTACATTTACTGTTCGCTTGCTTTCAGGGTATATAAGCCCGATTCGGTATTCTCACGAGGAAGAATGCCACGGCTGCTTTTTACATTACTTCTATGGCATAAGTCAGCAAAAGCTTGTAAACTCTCCAATCTAGCGGATAGTTCACTGAAAGCATCTAAATACTCTGCGACTGCAATTTGTTGGTGTGTCCACTTTTCATCCAATAAAGAACTGTATGACATCTCAAACTCTAGCTCTGCATCTTTTTTCTTTCGTCGTATTTGGTCTTTAGATAGTAATTTATCTACTGAAGAAATGTAACTAATTCTTTCTATTCTTTCTTGAGATACGTGTTCTTGAAAGCGAGGTGTCGCAAAACGGTATGTCGTGGCAAGTTGCGATCGCTCGTTAGCCAATAGAACATCTGCCCACTGGACAGCAATATCCTTAAATCGTGAGACTTCCAGTGCTAATAACTGTCTTGCTTCTTCAATTTGACCAATTTCTAAAAGAAGGTAAGCTTCTGTTGCGGTAGCAACAGCCCATCCTTGAACAGCAACATCAACGATTAACATAGTTTGTGCATCTAGGTTAGGAACTGGTTGTATTGCTTGATCTGAAAGCACCATCCTCACTCTTGATGCTACCTTAAGAGCATGACGTGCGGGAGAATTAGGATAACGGCTCCTGTCTAAAATTACAGCCCGTAAGTTTGCTATCTCCTTAATTAAAATAGCTCTGTGAAGTTCAGAAATGGCTTGGCTTATGCGTTGTTGCTCTTGTCGATTATGTTCAACAAGCAAATGAAGATAAGCAAGTTGACCTGAGAGATTCTCTAGCTGCTCTTCAAGCCGATTAAATCCTGCTTCTAAAGACTTTTGTACATTATCCAGAGCATTTTGAATTTGGTTCAATTTATATCCCATGTAGGCAAATCCTGCAATACTAACACCAAGATTTAAAACACTTGCTGCAGCAGCAATTTGATTAAGTTGTAATGCAGAAGATAAAATTTGTGGAAATGGGTTTAACTTACTAGATGCACCACCAAACATGGGAGGGAGGGGTATATCCGCCAATTTTTTTGTTAGGCTAAGAGGCTCAAGCAAGTGACGTACAATTCGTCCTGTTGCTGCATCACGAATTACACCACCAAAACGCTTTAGAGAACCGTTTAGTAAGCCTTGAATAATTGCTGAATCATTAACTAGGAGAGTGGTATCTATCAGCATAGAAATTGCTCAGAATTTATTTGTAGAAACCCATATTCTCATAAGCTTGGCTAGATAGACGAGAAGAAACTTTCACTTCATGAGGATTCTCAGCTAGCCTTCTGAATGCGTCTAACCGATCTATCGAAGGTACGTTTGGTTGAAAGCCAGGATCTAGTTTTTCCATCTCGATTTTTACGAGAAAGATATCGTATTCAGACTGTTCAATTTCTGGTACTACGCGATCGCTTTCAAACCAACTTCTTAATTGAGAGTGAGAAAAATCTGCTTGAGAGCCGATCCATAAAGCTTGGGTAGCGCGATGTAGTGCCTGAGAATCATCAGTTGTAACTTGACCGCTTGCTTTTAGAGATTGAAGAATGTTTTCTCTACCCGCATTGATCACCAAAATTAGAACCTTTTTGCTTTGTTGGAAATTAGGCAAAGCAGACATAAAATATTTTTATTTGTGCTGATAATATTCTTCTTGTAATTATTGATTTAAAATTTATATTGCATATCAAATTGCTGTAATTATGAAAGCAATGATTACAATAAATTTTATATCGTCTAAATTTATATTAAGCATTCTATTTCCTATAATTTTATTAATATATATTTTAAAATTACTTTCCTCGTTATTTAAACCAAAAAAGGTATTTTGATAATCTTTCCATCTGTGCCAAAGTTCATTAGTTAAATATGGGATTTCATTAGAAAATTGAGTAATACTAACTAATGCATCATCGGAAACATTAAGTTTTTTGCTCCAAGACTGAATCGCGTAAGAGAATATGTAAATAAAAGTTAGCTTGTTGTTCTGATTGGCTGACTCTAACACTTCAGTCGAAACATTTTCTAGAATTTTGATAAACTGATTAAAAAACATCATTTCATTTAGAACTAGGTGAATTATATTGTTGTTGTAGCTTCTGGCGAAGTTGAGTTGCTATAGCTTGTTGAGCTTCAATGTCAGCCCAGCGTTGCATTTCATCTGCAAAATTTCTGTTGATTATTTCAAGTTGTTCTTGAAGTGCTCGCTCTGCTATGTTAATAACTTCATCTACAGATTGGTTAAAAATACTGCTTGTCCAATCTAAATAATTAGTTATCCAATTGCAGAGGATATCCCACAGACCTTGTTTACCTTTTGCAATTCCTTCACCCCATTGTCGAGCCATTGTATCTAGGTCTGGAAACAACACTTCAGAATACTCAACAATACCTTTTACATCACGAATTACAGGTCTTGAATGCTGGCTTTTAAAACAACTTCCCGTAGTGTAGTCTTCAATTTCCTCCTTCTGTCCAACAATTTCCTCCTCTTGAATCTGGCGCTGCTCAATAATTGCTGGAAGTTCAAAAAACCGTTCGGGTAAAGTCGGTAAATTCTGAAATAAATTTTTCTTGAAATCAGAGATAACTGCCCGATCCAACCTAAGTGAGGGAAGTTCCTGAATGCAAAGAGCACAAAGTTCGCTTTCTTGCTCTTTAACCAAGTACTCTAAAGCCTTTTCAAATTTTTGTGCTTGTGCCTGAAGCGAGAATTCTGCTCGCGCAGATAGCGCTTCTCGCATTGTTTGGTAAAGTTTGCGAAAAGCACGCTCTACATTTTCTAGTTCCCTAACTCCTTTTTTATCATCTGCACGTACACGCCCAATTAAAAAGCCAGAAGTATGATTCAAATTTTTAAGTCTCCGGCTGACTGAATCGTATGCACGAGCAATATCTTTAGCTAAAACAGGAGTAATAACTTTACTCAACTCTTCTTCTAGCTCATAAGTCCCTTGGTTGTTTTTTAAGGCATCTCGGACAGGTGCAATGAGCATTTGAGTTAAATCTGTTTCTGCTTCATCAACTGCATCAAAAACTGACTGAAAACCCAGCCGACCTTCTTTTTGTGCTTCTTGCGCTAAACGACTCCGAATATCAGGCTCGTTCTTCTTTAAGTCTTCGATAGTTTGTTTTGTGTAGCAACGAAATTTCTCACAGATATTTTGTGCTATTTCATGCAAGCGCTGACGACTTTCATTAATTCTTGCTTGTTGCTTTTCAATTTCTTCTTTTTGTTCAATTTCTCTAATGTAAGAAAGAGCGTCGATAGTTGACGCCAAAGTATCGTAGTTTTCAAAGACCGCTATTAAAGCTGGTAGCAATACAAGTTCCGGAAACGATTTCTGAAGGCGAGCACGTAAGCGATTCCATAGCTGATTACCACCACTCCACTCCAATGCATATTGCAGAAGTTGCTGCATAATTTCGTCGCTAATATTCTCACTATCGCATACTCGATCCCCAATATCATAAAACCAATGCCGTAAATCGCGATCGTCAATAGTGTGCTGGCGAATTGCTCCTGCACAATCTTGAAACATTGCATTTAGTAGTTTCAAACGGGTGAGTTGAGTCACTGATGATGTCTGAACTTGAGGTAGCGTCCCCCAAGCACATTGAGCATAGTACAGAAGCCGTGCATTAAAGGGCAAAATTTCTGGGGGTTCTTTGAGTGAAAGTACTTCCTGAATTTCTTGCTTTAGCTTACTAATACGCTCTGAAATGGGAATATCATCAGCACCACGCTGATCGACTCTATTTAAAATGAAGATCATTGAATCAGTGCGACCTTTCAGATACTGCACTACTCGTTTCAGTTCTTCTAACAAGCGTTTTCTGTGTTCATCATCCACTTGCATATAGTCAAGAGCCACAAGACTAAAAGCTTTATGAACTCGTTCTTGGATGACTTTAAGATTATCTCTGTCTTGAATTGACTTAAGACCTGGTAAGTCGATCAACTCAACTCCCACTCCTAGTGGTAACCCTAAGAGATTGCGATCGCAAGCAGGCAAAAGAGGAAGAAATGCTGTCACCTTTGGAGCCATACAATCTTTTTTCTTACGAGTATCGTGATAAGGAAGCATCACGCCGTTGCGGATTCTCTCATAGAAACTCTCATCACTTAGCCCTGACCAAACACCAGTTTCCCAAGTCGCCCCTTGTGTTTCCTCAATCACTAGTTTGCGTTCTTGTGAATGCTGAAGTGTTAAAACTCCTCCACTCATTTCTCCTGCTTCGATAGGAGCAATTTTGCAACCAATCAGGGCGTTGACAATTGTTGACTTACCAGAAGATGTTGTACCAATTGTTGCAATAGATAAATTTGGAGTCTCTAAGCGATTGACAGCTTCTCGGTGTACCTGACGAAAAGCTTCAAGCCGTTCCTGAATTCCCGTATCATTAAAAACATCAGGAAAGTTGCTAACTAAATTTTCTACAGCTTCACCAAGTTCCTTCAATCGGTTCCGGGTATTGAGCAACATTGTTCCAACATCAATAACGGTCATTCTACCTGTTCACCCAAACGACGGGATTAAAAGGGTTACAGTTCTAGAGTTCCCGATAATTCTGTAAAAATAACAAAAGCTCTCTAAGTACTTATTCTATGTGGCAAGACGAGCGCCCATCATTAACGGAAGATGGGCGATCGCTTAACTTGCTCAGCCAATATTGAGGAGATTTTTTTGGTCAGCCACTTTTACAGTAGGCTGGCTTAAGTTTTTTAAGGAATATTGCAATTATTTTCAGGAAAGTTCTATGAGGCGATCGCCTTTGAGACTATTGGCTGCGACTAAATATTTTACTGTTAACGGCAAATTCATTACAAACAGAGCGATCGCTACCAAATAGTTTTTTGTAAAAAGCAGTATATTGGTAGTCAGTATTTTTGGAGGAAATTTTAAATTTTTAACTATCGTCGAAAGCCTTACTAACAAAGGCTTTGCAGAAATTGTTCAACCGTTTTATTTCCCAATAGTAAAGTTATGTTAAGCCAATCCAGAAAGCAAAGACAAATTGTTCAACCATTTATAAAAGTTTCTAACGGAAAAATGAGGGTTGTAGACGCTGAAATTGTTCAATCGAATTATTCCTCTACACCTTGCGCCCCTACATCCCTATTGCACTTTACCATTTAGAAGGAATATCGGGATGTAATTGATCCGTGTTCCATGATAAGGGATTGGTGTGAACGTAATCACGAATTTTCTGTAGGGATATTTCATTACGAATGATGTGCTCGTAGTAGTTGCGTTGCCATACAGGCGTACCTGGTGTTTCACGAAATATATTGATCTGTTTTGTCACAGCCATTTTAAACCCTGCAATAAACGAGCCCTAGAAATGCCAATTTACATGATGCATTGATAACTCAATTACGTTCGCTCTCTCCTCAAGATTCAAGTGAAATTACAAGTTCTTTCCGTAACTCCCCCTTGTATGCTGTTGCTTATAGAGTGGTGGAACGTTCTGAGGAATCAAGCCTAGATATTTGGTACGAAAGTTTGAATATTGGAGATTCGCTACCAACTTTACCACTTTGGTTGCGTGGCGGTTTGTGTTTACCTGTTGATTTAAATGCAACTTACGATCGCACTTGTCGAGAACAGCGAATTCTCTTCGATCGAGTGTAAAAACTCCTCCAAATGGTTTGCGATCGACATTTCAATGACTCTAACCAGTCAAGATTGCTAGGAGAAGCTGTATTTGATATTCTATTTGATGATATAATGGAATACGACTCTTTAGTAACAGGCAATATTCTATTAGTATGAAAACTGTATCTATGGAATTTCCAGAAAGCGTTTTTTCTGCTCTCAGAAAAGACCCCAATGAATTTGCTCAACAAATGAGAATAGCTGCTGCTGTCAAATGGTATGAACTTGGGGAAATTTCTCAAGGAAAAGCAGCAGAAATTGCTGGTTTAAATAGGGCGGATTTTATAAACATTCTCCTTTTATATAAAGTTTCTCCTTTTCAATATACTTCTCAAGAATTAGCTGAAGAGATTGCTTCTTTCGATGAATAAAGTTGTTATCAATACTTCTCCCTTAATTGTCTTATTTAAAAGTCAACTTGCCTACTTGCTACCACAATTATTTACTGAAATTATTATTCCATCAGGTGTTTGGGATGAAATTGTTAAAACAGGAAAAACTGATACAGCATCACAACAATTACCGAATGCTTCTTGGGCAAAGCGAATTCCTTCCCCTAGTATCTCATCTTTAATTCTAGCTTGGGGATTGGATCGTGGAGAATCTGAAGTTCTGAACTTTGCTCTAGAAAATCTCAGTTATAGGGCAATTATTGATGATGCTGCTGCTAGACGGGTAGCTAAAACCTTAAATATTCCATTTATGGGTACTCTGGGAATGCTTATCCTAGCGAAGCAAAAAGGTTTAATTCCAGAGATTTCAGAACCCATTCAAGCCATACGAGATGCTGGTTTATGGCTATCTGATGATTTAATTCAGTTTCTTAAACAACAAGCAGGAGAATAAAAATTGAAATTGATTTGCTTTGGTTGCGCGGCGGATTTTGCTTACCTGTTGATTTAAAGGCAACTTACGATCGCACTTGTCGAGAACAGCGAATTCTCTTCGACCGAGTGTAAAAACTCTTCCAAATCAATTATCTCTGTTTGGTGTTAGTAGAAGAGTAAAGCCATATTCATCTCTTGAGGTATTATTAGCACTAGGGTTAGTTGTAGGAGAATTTTTAGCTTGTACTAACACACCAATTCCTTTAACTATTTTGCGATCGTGTTCGGGATCGAATTCTACTTTTACTGCGGTAGCACTTGGTACTGAAAAAGAAGGTTCTCTTAACTTTTCATATATATCTTGAGAACTTGGATTATTTTTTCCTTGATCTCTAAGCTCAGTCAAAACTGCAATAAACACCTGGGTGGCGTCATATGAAGTAAGAGTTCTCCAACTTACATTTTGTGTTCCCCAGTGTTCTCTAGTTTTTTCAATAAAACTAGAGTTTCCAAGACTTACGTGGGAAGGCACGGCAATCACCATATTATTCACAGCATCTCCTAGATTTAACGTCTTTTTATCGTATAAAACATCTCCTGCTAGAAGTTGCAACTTTGAATTTTCTGGTAGAGCATTATGCTGAGCAATCTCTAATGCTGGCTTTAAAGTTGTAGGGCTAGGAGCTAACATCAACACTTCCACACCTGCATTACGTGCAATATTTATACAAGTTTTTGAACTGTCATTCGTTAAATCACAAACTAGAATATCTCGATCGTTTGCACCTTCATTTATTAGCTTTTGTCTAAATTCTCCTCTTAGAGATTCACTATATGTATTATTACTTTCAAAAGCAATTAGTACTTTCCTCTTTTTAAGAACATCCCACATATACTTAGCTAAATCTCCAGCTGCAATAGAGTCATTAGAGGCTGTACGAAAAACATATGAATTCAATTTTGGTCTTTTGGAGTAGGGATTAGGTTGCCTGATAGCAGTACTTGTCGATGAAATTAGAACAAGTGTTTTGTCTCCATAAATTTTTCCCGCTTCCCAAGTATTTGTACTTGTAAAGCCACCAATAACTCCTAATACCTTATTTCCTTTAAAGTATGGGAGTTCATCTGGAATCTGATTCTCAGAGATAATCCTAGCTACTTGTTGAACTTCCTCTATTTTATTACTATTCTCTTTAGCAATTAGAACTTGTAAACCAGGTACATCTTTTTGAGCTTGGGCAACACCACGTAGTATTTCTTGAGCAATGCCACGATACTCGGAGTTACTTGGAACAACAACCGCTATTGTTGGGACTGTACTACCAGATGTAGTTTGAGCAGCTTTAGAGTTGTAATAGTAAATCCATGTCTCTGGATCGACTTCACACTTATTTTGAACATCGACTTTTATAAATTGCTCTATAGCTTTTTGAAAGGCTATTTCAGCTGTTTTGAAGGTTTCTGGAGAATTTGCCTTTGCAAAAGCGCTCATTCCTTGTTTCTTAAAATCATAAGCTATTTGACATTTGGGAATCTTGGAAAATTCTTGTCCGTCAGCGATTACAGCATTTTCTCCCCTGCTAAAATAATCAGCTGTCAGTGTTACAGATGACGGTGACGGTTCTGTGGTTGGAGGTGGTTGAACTATTGGCTGTGGACGCGACAGATGTATAATGATAGCGATCGCTATAACTAACAAAGCTAAACCAGCTAAAATTATCCAACGCCACCGTCTAAAAATTCTTTTAAACTCTCTCAGCCAGAGATGGAACTGGTCATGTAAAGGAGTTTGTTGTTCAGAAGAAAGAAAATCCAGAACTTGTTGAGCAGACTGGGGGCGTCTTTGTTGGTCGTATTTGAGCATCCAGTCTAAAGCTTTGCCAAAACTTTGGTCGCGCACATTAACGTGTTCTCGCCAACTTGAATTTGAGAGAAGTTCTCTAGGATTTCGACCTGTCAGCAAACACACACAGGTTGTGGCTAGAGCGTATAAATCTGAAGCAGGAGACACTCTTGCACCTTCAAATTGCTCGGGTGGTGCAAAATCTGGAGTTAGCACTCTAGATGATTCATCAGCAGGTAATCCTGTATGCAACACTTGCTTAACTGCTCCAAAGTCTATCAAGAATAGCAATCCATCTTTAGAACGACGCATGATATTAGAAGGTTTAATATCTCTGTGTATAGCTCCTTGCGTATCATTATAATTGTGAATGTAATGTAATATTTTTAGAATTTCCTTTAAAACCTTGACTACTTCATCCTCTGGAAATTTTCCTTTTCGCCTTAGTTCTTGAGATAAATTATGACCTTCAATGTAGTCTTGCACCAAGTAAAAGAATCTTTGCAAAATACCTGTTTGGTCTTCAATTTCTATACCAAAAAATGCCCAAGCTCTGGGAATTTGTTGATGACTCAGTTCTGCCAAAATACTTGCTTCACGCTGAAACTTCTTAATTAAGTCCACGCAGGTTGACTTTGTTTGTATAGTCCCAGAATTCTATTCTTGCAGGCTTTGGCACTCTTTGGGATGCTCCCAATTTACAAAAAATGTTTCAAATGTTGGGATTAGGTGAGAAAGTGGGTTCTGGTTTTGGAAAGAGTCTTCGTGCTTGGAAAGAACAGCAATGGTTTTACCATTTGTATCAGAAAAATTAGATTTAGAATTGACAACTGTTGCCTTGCCAATGATAAGTCTTATTCCTGAAGAAGTTGAACGGAAACTAAAAGCAAAAATCGTGACTTTAAAATATTAATTTACAAGTCGAGTCAGCTGCAAGATATTCTGGTGTGCGTATCCTGGGGGCAATCCTGTATCATTTAATAGGGAGAGAATATGCATCAGTTTATCTTCAAGTTTTTGCTGACTGCGTAACTCTCCTAGTAGCATTTTTTGAATAGGTTTAACGATTCGCCTAACTTGTTCTTGGTTGAGTTCTTCATCTTCTGGTTGTTCTGTGATAAAACTATGAGTAATAAACAGTTCAGAACCCTTAATATTTTCAAGTTTAATGACCTGGATAATTTCTTGGCAATTTTTTTTAACAAAGCGATTAGTAGTATACTTTAAAATCACAGGGTCTAGTGTATAGAGTATTGGCATCTCTTCTGTATTTTTAGTAAGTAAGGAACGTCTTCCTATTAAATCATTTAATATTTGGAATAAATGATTATACGATAAAACTTGATGACTATCTTGTACTAATTGATGCCATGAAGCCGAATTGCGTCTGAGAGCTACCCAATAGATAACATTTATTTCATCTTTTGAGAGTTCGTGAAATTGCTTATCTAAAAATTCAGTCATTACATCATCAACAAAAATTGATAAATCCATAAATTCTGATACATCACCCTGAAATACTGTCTGAATGTTCTGTGCAATTCTCTTAAGTATCCACGGGTTGCTATAACGCCTGCTAAATTCTTCTAGTTCTTTATCTGTACCAGACAAACCTTCTGCTATCAATATTTCTTTTGCTTCTTCATAGGTTAAAGTTCCCAATCTTTTTAAACGAACTAATTTTCCTTCTAATATTTCAATATTTTGAGTTCTTTTTTTACTCAGCAGCAAAAAACTACTTTTATGGGCTTCTTTAGCAACTCTTTCTACAAAGATGCTATAACTTGTATAATCTTCGCAATCATCACCTGTTATTTCTTCCCAATTATCCAGTATTATTAAACATTTTTGCTCATGTAAATACTGCATGACTTGAGAAATTCCTCCTTCTTCTTTTTCATCCTTAGATAAACATTGCAACAATTTTCTCAGTATTTGTTGAAATGGAGGTGCCAATTCTAAAGAAAGCCAGATTAAGCAATCATATTTCTCAGCAATTTTGTTTACTAACTGACGAGCTAACGAGCTTTTTCCAATTCCCCCTATTCCGTAAACAAAAACTAACCGACAGCGTTCTTGAACGAGCCATTGCTGAAGTTCGGCTAACTCTTGGGTACGACCATAAAAACTAGACAGAGGAGGTGCTTCGCTTAGGTTTCTACGGCGATCTGCATCATTTTCTGCTACGTCTTCCCACGGTAAGTTCAACACTTGGCAAAAAGCCATGAAAGTAACAGCATCAATAGGTTGACTTGCTTCCCGAAAACGCCGCCAAGTCATAAATGATACAGCGTATTGATCTTCTAGAACATTATCCCAGTTTTTATCTGGTTCTAAAATATAACTCGCTTCTTTAAGAAATATCTCATCCCTATTCCAACCCCTTCTTACCTTTGTTTTGGGTTGAATGATGTCCTTTTTAACTTGCTCAATTTTTTCAATCCTAGCTCTCTTGATTAACAGTTTTCCTCTTTCGGAAACTTTAAGAGTTAAACGTTGTTTTTTATGCATAAATTAAATTTGTGTTTATCAAAAAATATGTTGTTACAAAATCAGTTTTTACATTTTTAGTTTCGGAATTTTATTATTCTAAATTCCTATTTTGGATTATTTCGCTCTGGGATTTCCAAAAGAGTAAAGCCATATTCATCACTTGAGTTATTATTAGCATTAGGGTTAGGTTTAGGAGAATTTTTAGCTTGCACTAAAACACCAATTCCTTTGACTATTTTGCGATCGTGTTCGCGATTGAATTCTACGTTCACCGTAGTAGAGCTTGGTGCTGAAAAAGTAGGATCTTTTAATCTTTCGTATATGTCTTGACGGCTCGGATTATTCTTTCCTTGAAGCCTAACCTTAGTTAAAGCTGCAACAAATGCTTGGGCTGCATCATACGCAGTAAGAGTTCTCCAGCTCACTTTCTGTGTTGCCCAAAGCTCTTTAGCGCTTTGATGAAAATGAGTGTTAGCCCCAACAAGGCTGATATGGGAAGACACGGCAACTACTATACCATCAGCAGTTTGACCAAGGTCGTCTAACGTCTGTTTGTTATAGAGAACATCTCCTGCTAAGAGTTGCACCTTTTGATTTCCTAATTTAGAATTTAGCTTAGCAATCTCTAGTGCTTGTTTTAAAGTTCTTGGTCCAGGAGCTAACATCAATGCATGCACATTTTCGTTCCGTGCCAATTGGATGCAAATTTCTGGTTTGTAACTTGTCAAATCACAATTTAGAATATCTTGCAACTTTGTCCCTTTAGATATCAGGTTGTCTTCAAATTTTTTTTTCAGAGATTTGCTATAAGGATCTCCATCTTCAAAAACAATCAGTGATTTCCTAGCATTAGATTTCCACATATAATCAGCCAAATCACTAGCAGCAGTCGAGTCATTAGAAGCTGTACGAAAAACGTGTGGATTCAAAGCTCCTTCACCAAAGATATTAGGGTTTCTGATAGCAGTGCTTGTAGGTGCAATCAGAACAAGTTGTTTGTCCCCATAAATTTTTCCTGCTTCCCAAATATTTCTGCTTGTATAGCGACCAATAACCCCTAATATATCACTACCTTTAAAGTATTTGAGTTCTCCTGGAATATTATTCTCAGAAATTTGCTTGGCTACTTGTTTAACTTCCTTTATGTTGTTACTGTCTTCCTTCGCAATTAGAATTTGTAATGTTGATGCACCTCTGTGATATTGTTCGTGTTGAACTTGAGCAACACCACGCAGTATTTCTCGAGCAATGCCACGATCTTCTGAAGCACTTGGAATAACGACTGCTATTGTTGGGATTCTACTGGCAGATGTAGTTTGAGCCGCTTTGGAGTTGTAATAATAAATCCATGTCTCTGGATCGACTTCACACCTATTTCTAACAGCGACTTTTTTAAATAGCTCTATAGCTGCTTTAAAAGCCTCTTCAGATATTCTGAAAGCTTCTGGAGAACTAGCATTTGCAAAGGCTTCCATTCCTTTTTGCTTGGAATCATAAGCTGTTTTGCATTCTGAGGCAGAAAATCCTTGTGCGTCGGCGATTAAAGCATTTTCTCCCCTACTAAAGTTTTCAGCTTTAAGTGATAATTTATTTACAGATCCTAGTGGTATTTGTCCTGGTTTACGTGTTAGAAATACGATAATAGTGCTTGCGATCGCTAACAAAGCCAAAAAGCTGAAACTTAACCAAGACCATCGTTTAGGAATTGGTCTCAGCTTTTGCCAAATGGAAGGTGGTGGTGGTGGGGGTAGTGTTCGTTTAGTTGGTGGAAGGGTTGGAAAAGAAGGTACAACAGGAGTTACAGATAATGCTGATATTGCAGACAGAGCCTCAAGAACTTCTCTTGCTGACTGATAGCGTTCTCTTTGCTCCCACAACAGCATCTTGTCTAAAATATCTGCAAGATTTTCATTGACGCTGGCGTGTTGTCTCCAATCCCAGCTATCCTCACTACGAAGCGCAGCCGGATTTTTCCCTGTGAGTAAACAAACACAGCTTGCTGCTAGAGAATATAAATCAGATGCAGCAGATATCTGTCTCCCAGCAACTTGCTCGGGTGATGCAAAATGAGGAGTTCCAAGTACACATGATGAATCGACAGGTACTCCTTTAACAACGACTTGCTTCACTGCACCAAAATCTATCAGGTATAAGTTCCTGCCATCATTATTTTCTTGATGAGATCGCATGATATTGGACGGCTTGATATCTCTATGTAAAACTCCCTCAAAGTCTTTAGTTCGGAAGTTATGAATGTAATCCAGTACAGGTAAAATTTGTTGCAGCAGGTTAATAACATCTCTACCAGAAAAGTTGCCATGCTGTTGTAGCTCCTGAGCTAAATTTTGACCTTCGATGTAGTCCTGCACTAAGTAAAAAAAACTTTGATGATTACTTGTTTGAGCAGATAGATTTCGTAAATCTGGTGGAACTTCCGCCACAAAATATGCCCACGCTCTAGGAATTTGTGGATGCTTAAATTCTGATAAAATCCTAGCCTCGCGTTTAAACAATTCTTGAATATGCTCGAGGTCTGATGGTATATGCCTTAAGCGTCCATGAGGAATTTGAGGATACAACTGTTTGATTACACGCGGTGGACGATGGGGAAAACTCAAATCCTGTCCTAAAAAAGTCCTGCCAAATCCGCCCTGTTCTTCATGCGGAACTAATAGCCGTAATGTTACAAAACGTTCCCCCAAAATCAACGGCATTCCGCAACAAGAGCAAAACCTTCGAGAACCGGGAGCAAGGAATTCTTCAGGAACAATATTTGTAGGACTGTCGCAGCTTGGACGAGTACAGTAAACTTGGGTTTGAGGGGAACTATTAACCATTTATTAACCTTTTGTATTACTTTTTAGCTACACACTGAAGAACCAAAAATTATAAGTGGGACTATACTTTTTCTATAGACATTTCTTTGCACCACATATAACCCCAAGAAGGGGTTAGGTTTTCCCCTACTTGCACATAATCTTCTTACATTTCTTTCTCACTCCGTAAGCTGACATAATTATATAGAAACATAGGCTCAAACTATCCTGTTTCAGCCCCATGTACCGTTGCAATGTCAAAAATTAACTACCCAATACTTAGATTGTTTGTGATTTTACATTTTTTTCCTGAGAATTATTATGTCCGTAATTATTCTCAGATAAAGTCATTATTTTTGCAATATCTTTAAGGTAACTTTTTTACAATGAGCAATATTATATACCTGCATAAGGTACTAGACATCTGGTGGAAAAGATGTAAGGGCGCTTTTGCGTTGCGCCCCTACCAATCGGGTAATGCATAATTAATTCCTAGAGATGTCTAATGACTTATACTCTAAGCCTTTGTTTAGATATCGAATGTAGTCCTTACCACTCCTAAAAAAATGTCACCATTCTGATTGTTGTGATTTGGTGCTGTTAGCCAAACAAAACCAGGTGTAATACTGATTTTTTCGTTGATTTGATACCGATAAAACCCTTCTATGTGAAATCCAGTATCTGGATCGCGACGAGGTAAGCCTGATAAAGGTGCTGAAGTACCAGTCAATTTAGGCTGCATCCCAATGATAATCCCACCCAAATTCCCCTTTTTACCTAAATCTGGGAAGGCTAGGGTGATAGCCCAGTTCCAAACATCAGCCTGACCTTTAACTTCTCCAGTCAGTGCTCGTGCATTGGTATAGCCTACCCAGCCACCAAGTAGAAAGCGATCGCTTATCTTTACATTCGTTTCAATACCAAAGGAATTAGAAGAAACTGTTCTGCCTCCCAAGTTGGATGCTAAACTGCCTGTATTGTGTGCTAAACCATCAATATTGCGTGCATGGACGTATGTAAAGGCTATCTTGGTGTCTTTATCTGTATCTTTTTTATTTGGATAAAATATAATTTGCCCCAATGCGCCATAGTTACCACCAAATAAACCATTAGTAGGGTTGTTGGCATTTCTTGCAAGATAAATCACCTCTGCTTTAATACTATCGTTCGGCTTAAAAGTTACACCTACGCCCGTATCTCCGCCCAGGCGGTAGATCGGGTTGTATCGACCAAAGCGAGAAATTGTAGCCTTTGCATCATTCTTTAATGGGTTAACAACATCCCAATCATCAAAAGCAGTATTAAAGCCTGTAGCAACTAGAACCGTTACTTGCTTGTTTAGAGGAAAACGATATTGCAGCTTACTCAGTAAAGCATCATTGGTTGTATCTCTACCAGATTGGAAACTTAAGCGACTTTCATTTCCAGGTGTAGACGGATTATTAACATTACTTGCTTGAATTCGTACAAGTAGCTCATCCTTCCCAAAAAAGCAGGTTTTTATATTGAGGCGCAATCGATTAGAAAGTGTCGGGTTGCTATTATCCCCATTTCCACTACTGCTAGTATCTCCAAAAGCATCTACAGCAGCAAATATTAACTGACCATCGAGCTTTGGAGTTTTAGAACACTCTTGTTTCTCTAGCTTTTCAGTACGTGCTTCCAAAGTACTAATTCTATCCTTCAAGGTAGCAACTTCTGTTGTGAATTCCTCTTGCAGCTTTTGCACAGTCGCCAAATCTTCTTTGGTAAGCATCTCTGTGGGATAGGTAGCAATTAGTTGGTTAATCCTATCGAAGCAGGTGTCTAATGCAGCAGCAAACTCAAAGCGAGTCATGGCACGATTTCCTTTAAAAGCACCATTAGGGTATCCAACAATACAGCCATAACGCTCAACTAGAGACTGTAATGCTTGAAATGCCCAATCAGTCGGTCGTACATCAGAAAGTTGAGAAACTGAAGTGACTGGTGCAGAATTCAATTGAACATATTGACTAACTTGCTGAAGGGAATTAGTGCTTTGGTCAGTTGTCGAAAGTCCCAGTGAGTTCTGACTCGATTTCAAATCTTCAGCCTTAATCCTTATCGGCGTTAGTACCACAATCAAAATCAAGACAGCATAAACTAAGCCCATAAAAGCTTTGATATAATTCAACATTTTTCTCCTAAAAAATATTTTTACCAAAACATTTCTATGTTTTTTTTGCATATAATATGCAATAGCTTGTAGATGAGACGATCTGGTACTTTTTTCATAAAGTATCATAAGTGTCGTTCATTTTGTAGCGAAAATTTCAGATGTATATTCAACTCTTAAGTTCAACATCTTCAACATTTTCAGTTTTTGAGCATTCGCCTTTTTCTTAAACCTTCCTAGCTAAGCTGATTTACAACTCGCAATTAAGTACGAGATATTTTGATATGTGTAACCTGGGGACAATTCTTTATCTTGCAGTAGAGACAAAATTTTTTTCAGTTCATCCTCAAGTTGCTGTTGACTAAGTAACTCAGCTAATAGTTTATCTTGAATTGCTTTCACAATTCGTCTCATTTGCTGTTGTGTGAGTTCTTCATCTTCAGGATTATCGGTGATAAAACAATGACTTACAAAAAGTTCATTGCCCTCTATCCTCTGATTTTGTAATATTGTAAGAATTTCTTGACAATTTTGTGCAACAAACTGATTAGTTATATACTTAAGAATTACTAAATCTAATGTATAGACATCTAAATCATTTTCTTCATTCTTACTTTTTTCAATCAAAGAAAATTTATCTATTAAAGAGTCTAAAGCATTCAACAGTTCAGAGGCAGATAGAGGTGACTTACTTTTAATGGTATCTTTCCTAAGCTGTGTTAATGAAGCTGAGTTTCGCCTAAGAGCTATCCAATAAAGAAGATTGGTTTCTAGTTTTGATAGTCTGTGAAATTGTTCATTTAAAAAACTTGCGATCGCATCATCAACAACAACTGATATTTCCCCAAAAACGCCTGTTATTTTCCCTCCACATACTTTTTTAAGTTTCTTAGCAACTCTTTTCATAACCCATGGATTATTATATGTAAGACTAAAATTATCTAGTTCTTTTTCTGTACCGTAAATACCTTCTGTTTTCAGAAAATCTTTCACATCTTTAGAGTCTAAACCCCCTAATTTTAAGGAATGAACTAATTTGTCATCTAATGTTTCAATGAATGAAGGCTTTTCTCGACTAAGTAATAATACACAACTTTGATGAGCTTCTTTAGCAACTCGCTCCATCAACTCAGTATAATCTCTATATTGTTCGCCACTTCTACCTATAATTTCTTCCCATGCATCTAATATAAGTAAACATTTACTCTGACGTAAATACCGCATCAGTTGCGAGATATCAGCTTTACTTTCCTGCTCTTCAGATAGGATTTGAATGAATGTCAACAGTTCTGGTAATAATGGTGCAAAATCTAGGGAACGCCAGAAAATATAATCATATTTATTGACAATAATTTGATTGTTTAACACCTGACGAACCAAGGAGCTTTTTCCAATTCCTCCTACGCCATAGATGACGATTAAACGATAAGTTTCTTGTTGCAACCATTGCTCAAGTTTTGTTAATTCCTGAGTACGACCATAAAATTTAGAAAGTAAAGGAACTTTTCCCAAATCTTTACGACGCTCTACTTCATTTTCCACTACATCTTCCCAATTCAACCCCAATACTGGGCAAAAAGCTTCCTTAAAAGTTTTTGCATCAATGCGATATTTCGCTTGCAAAAAACGTTTCCAAGTCGATAGTGAAATACCTTCTGCATAGGTGAGTGCTATCGAATTAGCTTTAACCTGGGTTTCCCAAATAGTAAACCAATTTTTTTGTGGTTCTAAAATCTTACTTGCTTCTTTTAGCCATCTCTCATCTTCTATTATCCAACCCTTGTCTTTTCTTGCTTGTTGAATCAGATTTTTTCCTCGTTCGGAGGCTTTTAGAGTTGCACGATGCCTTATATTCATATATTTGAAGTTGAGTGTATTAAGCTCGACGTGACGAATTGTATGGAAGATTATTAGTGAGTACTGTGCATTAAACTAACTGGTACTTTTCTAGCATTGATGAGATTCGTATTATCTGGTGGCAAAAAGTCATCCTCTTTGATTGTGAGGTTATACTGAGGAGTAACTATGAACATTAACTTGTCTTCATTGGTAGCATCGACGTTGCGATCGCCGTGCTCATTAAATTCCACATTTACGATTGCGCCTTTTGCGGGAAACTCGTCTGTCGCTTTTAAATCTTTTAACGCTTGATACAACTTTTGAGGCGTTATATCATCCTGAATCTTTCTTAAAGCTTGAGCCATTGCTTGAGCCGCTTCATATCCCATAGCTGTACGGACATTAATATTTTGAGTCTCCCAAAGTTGAAATGAACGTTCCTTTAGTTCTGAATTTTCACCACCTCTGTGCCATTGAAGTGCCATTATCAGCTTATTCTGGAGATTTATAGTACGTAATCTACCTGTATATAAAGAACTACTACCAATCAATATTGTATTTCCAGGGTTGCTAAATAGGTTAGATATGTGTGTATTTTGCTCTACAACTTTATTGGTGATAGCTAAAAGCATGACCTCTGGCATTTGCTTTCTCGCTTCTTGTATACAGGTTAATATTTTTGTTTTATCTTTTATATCACAATCATAAACAATCTTCTGTGACTTAACTTGCTGTCTAAATTGAGCGCTCAGAGATCGAGTGAATTCATTTTGAGAATCATGCAGTATCGCTACTCTATTTAAATTTTTATGTCTTATGTAATCGACTAATTTTTTTACACTATAGGAGTCATCTGGAGAGACACGAAAAACATATTTACTTAAGGGGAAATTGTTATTGTCTCTCACAGCTGTGCTCATAGGAGAAACCGCAGGAATTTTTCCGTCGTAAATTTCTCCTGCTGCCAATGTAGTCGGACTAGAATAATGACCAATCACACCTTTGATACTTGAATCCTTAACTATGATATTTGCCACTTTTCTGGCTTGTTGTGTATTATTATCATCGTCACAAAGTTGTATAAATAACATTTTATCGCCTTGAATAAGATTTTGTTGGTTTGGAGTGCTATTAATATTATTTTGAACAAGAGCTACTCCACGTAAAATTTCTTCAGCAATACCATCTGAATAGTTTTTATTATTTGGATCGCCAGTAATTGGGAGACACACTGCTATTTTGACAAATTTCCCACTGTTAGCTGCCTTTGCGTTATTATAATAAACTCTTGCTTCTGGGTCATTTTTATAACGAATCAGGTGTTTTTCGAAATCATTAATAGCCTGAGAATAATTTCTTAATTTAAAAGCTTCTAGCCCATTGTTAAAATCTTGTGATTCTTGCTCTGTGCTTTCCAATGGAATAAGTCGTTGTTCTTTTTCTCCACAACTGAAATTGCCATCAGGTATACAAAGAGGACGCTTTAACCACCATACAAAAATACCAAAAATGCTAGCCACAACTAACAACACAACAGGAACGAACCAATATTTTACCCAAATGGTTTTTAGATGTAAGGGTGGATCTGGTTTTGGTCTTCTCTCTATTACCTCTGTAGAGTTTGGCTCGATTTGTGATTGAGGATGAGGAAGAGCTTGTATTACCTCTTGAGCAGATTGAGGTCTAACTTCTGGTTCTGGAGATAACATCAGGTCTAGAATATCTTCTAGTCGCTTGTTTTGTAGGTTGGCATATTCTTTCCAAACCCACTTATTGCCATGACGAAGCTCTTCCGGTTTTTTATATGTTAGCAAACAAACACAAGTTGCAGCTAAAGAGTATAAATCTGATGAATAAAATACCTCTTTACCAGCCCATTGTTCTGGTGCTGCATAATCTTTAGTTCCAAGTATACATGATGACTTGGTAGGTACTCCAGCAACGACCTGTTTAACAGAACCAAAGTCTATAAGACAGAATTTTTTATCGCTATTACGGCGGATAATATTGTGAGGTTTAATATCCCTATGAATAATCCCAACATGATTTAATATGCGTTTATTATGAATATAATCTAATATGTTCAAGATTTGTAATAAGAAATCGATAACTTCTTCTTCTGAAAATTTTCCTCTCTCTTCTAGCTCCTCAGCTAAGCTTTTACCTTCGATAAATTCCTGTGATAAATAGAAAAATTTTTGCTGACTCTTTGAGAGAGGATCGGATTTTTTTTGTGTATAAGCAGGAACTGTTACGAGTCCGAAAGATAATGCTTCTGGAATTTGGTCATGGCTAAGTTTTTTTAAAACTTCTGCTTCCTGTTGAAATAATGATTCTATTTTTTCAAGAGCCGACTCTTGAAGAGGATGCAACTGTTTTATAACACAAATTTTGTTTGGATAACGTAAATCTTTTGCTAAAAACGTTCTTCCAAATCCACATCCATGTTCAACTCGTTTTTCATCTGGTACTAACAATTTCAATGGTAAAAAATGTTCGAGCAAAATCAAAGGCATATTGCAATTAGAGCAATATCGTTGAGAACTAGAAGTTATTTTATCTTGAGGAATATAGTTGATACGGTCATCACAGCTTGGACGAGTGCAGTAAATTTCAAGCAGAGAATTACTATTAGTCATTCTGATAATTCACCCTTCAGTATTAGTCTAGTAGCTACACCTAGACCGCAAAAAAAATTAAATTTCAGCTTAGAGGATGTTTGAAAAGTGGTTAGCTGTCATTTTAATCACATGATTACCCCCCTTAGTCCCCCCTTATCAAGGGGGGAAATAAGAGAAATTGAGTTCCCTCC
>NZ_WJFC01000186.1 GCF_009725235.1 Scytonema sp. UIC 10036 | reverse complement strand
GGGTAGGGGATAGGGGGTAGGGAGAGTTCTCGTTCCGCGGCTCCGCCGGGGAATGCCTACACCGGAGGCTCCGCCTCCAGTACTCAGTAGCGTTGCTCAACAGCAGCCCACCAAGCTTCCTTCGGGCACAAGCTGAGAAGTCAGACATATAATTTTAATCTACACTTCTTTTCTCTGATGTTAGCAGTTGATTTCTCAAAGCAACTCGTCTTTCTGGATCGATTCCATCAAAAGTTGGTGGTAACCACACTCGAACTATAAGTAATACCGCCATAACAAGTAGAAAAGCGCAAGCTGCTAAAATTTGGTTCCATTCTGCCTCTAATACTCCCCTGACAATAACTTCTCGTAAAACAGATACTATCGAGACTTCTACTGCTACACCAATAGAAACTCGTTGTTCTTGTAAGTAAATAATTAGCAGTCGAAATAACTCGACTAAAATTAATAGAAATAAAATATCTGAAGTGACTGCTTGAAAATTCAGGGGAGGCAGC
Organism: Scytonema sp. UIC 10036; assembly: GCF_009725235.1. The sequence continues at coordinate 25,721 of NZ_WJFC01000186.1, read as the reverse complement.
AAAGAATAGAACATAGCTCGCAGCTGAATTGCCATCAAGCTAAATAAACCAATGCACAAAGAAATGACAATTAAATCTTGTACAGTTTCAAGACAACGTACAATCAGAGTTCTGTTTAACCATTCATATTTTGTCATAAATGGTTTCTTTAACAATCCTTGCATTTGTTTCTCCTAAATTGTTAGTGGTTAGTGGTTAGTGGTTAGTGGTTAGTGGTTAGTGGTTAGTGGTTGATTGTTAATCTTTACAACTAACAACTAACAACTATCAACTAACAACTAACCATTCAATACTGACTACCCGATTTACGATGGTGTATTGCAGTCATTCCTGTAGGTTGTAGCATTTGACCATTGTTAACGATCGCATAAACAAGCCAGTGATCTCCACAATCCATACGGCTGTGAACGCTACATTCCAAATAGCTAAGGGCATCACTGAGGATGGGACAACCATCTTCAGTGGCTTGGGTGTTTAAACCAACAAAACGATCTTCGCCTGGACCAAAGGCTTGAAGGAAGTGCCGCCTTAAGTTCATACCTTCTTTAAGGATGTTGAGGACAAATTTGTCTCCTGTATGCACCATAGATTCAATAGCTCGGTCTTTAGCGACTGCAATTGTTAAACCTGGGGGATTGAAACTAGCCTGAGTCACCCAAGAAGCTAGCATTGCACTTTTTGCATCTCCTCGCTTGGTAGATACTACACATAAAGAGCCAACAATTCGTCCTACAGCTTGCTCGGTTCTGTTAATTTGAGAATCGCTTATTGGTTGGCGGGGAGTACGAATTTTTTTTGCCTTTTTTAAAGCTTGAGCAAAATCAGTACCAGCTTCTTTACACTGCTGAAGAATGGTATCGCTGGGCTTGAACTTTACTCGAATGGTGTCAAAGCCAAAATGATAACCTGCATCTTGTAATTTGCTTTCAATCTCATCAACAGCTTCTCCACTCCAACCATAAGAGCCAAATACACCTGCTAACTTGTTTTTGGCAGCAACAGAAAGTACGATACCCAAAGCAGTTTGTACTTGCGTGGGCATATGTCCTCCTAATGTAGGGGAACCGATGATAAATCCATCACATTTTTCTATGAGGGCATGAATTTCAGACGGCTCTGCTAACTCACAGTTTATGGATTCTACAGCCACACCTGCTTTTGTAATACCCTTGGCGATCGCTTGTGCTATGGTGCCTGTATTCCCATAAGCAGATGCATAAAGTAGAGCAACTGTCAAGTCTCGTTCCTTTTGCTGTTGGCTCCACAGCCGATAGTCGTGATTGAGTCGGCTTTTGCTATAACGTACAAGAGGACCGTGACCGGGGGCGTAGAAACTGACTGATAAAGAAGTAAATTTAGTGAGTGCTATTTCCACCTGCCGAGACTGAGCAGCATGAAGACAATCATAGTAGTGCCGCCGGTCTTCGTCTAGAAGTTTCCAACCTTCATCAAAAATTTCATCACCACAAACATGAGCGCCAAACAGTTTATCAGTAAAGAGAATGCGAGTCAGAGAATCGTAAGTATAAAGCTCGTCGGGCCAGCGTGAAGTAGGGACGGGAATAAATTGCAATTTGTGACCCGATCCTAAATCTAAAACTTCTTCCTCCCTAACAACGCTAATTTTTAACTCCTTTTCTGGAAAAGCTGCACGCAAAGCAACTGCGCCTGCTTTCGCACAGACAAATGTGATTTGAGGGGCTAGTTCTAACAACTCCTTTAAGGTTACACAGCGATTGGGATTGACATGACCCAAAATTACATAATCCAGTTGTTTGAAATCTAGCTGCTGCTGTAACTGCTGTAGATAAATCTCTGTAAATGATTTTCCTGGAGGGTCTAAAAGCGCAGTTTTGCCAGCTTGGATGAGATAGGAATTTGCAGTTGTACCTTTCTGTAACGAGTATTCAACTTCAAACTTCAGTCTATCCCATGTGCGCGATCGCAACACGGTAGTGCCATCGCCTATCGAAGCAACTTGAACATCACGTAATTTCATATTGGTTAGTGGTTAGTGGTTGGTGGTTAGTGGTTGGTGGTTGGTAGTTAGTGCTAGTAACAACTAACAACTAACTACTAACCACTAACTTATTAGTAATGATTTCCAATCTTGCGATGGTGAACTGCAGTGAGGGCATCAGGTTTTGAAACACGACCGACAGAGACAGTGCTGTAGACAGCCCAATGGTCACCGCAATCCAGGCGGCTTTTAACTTCGCACTCTATATAAGCAAGGGCATCCGCTAAAATCGGACAGTTATTGTTTGCAGGATAAGTTTTGATACCTGCAAAGCGATCGGCACCTGGATGGAAGCGTTGCAAAAAATGCTTCATTAATTTCTGATAATTGTTTTCTTCTAAAATGTTGAGAACAAAGCGATCGCCTACGTGTAGCAAAGACTCAATAGCACGGTCTTTAGCTACCATAACTGTTATTCCCAAAGGTTTGAAACTAGCTTGTGCAACCCAAGAAGCTAACATCGCACTGCTAATATTTCCTTTTTGAGCAGTGAGAATATATAACCCATTACTGAGCCGTCCCAAGGCTTTTTCTAAATCGGAATTTAAGGATTTGAGTTGTTTGATGCTGCGATCGCGAGACAACGACTGTCCCATATCTGTTCCTGCTTCTTCACATAAGTGATATGTCGTTTCTGTTGGTGTCTCTTTAAGAACAATTGGCGAAAAAGCTGGATTTAAGCCTAAATCTTGAAACTTGTTGAGCAGTAAATAGACAGATTCACCGTCTTGACCTCCAGATTCAAAGACACCTATAGATTGTTTGGGTTTAGCTACAGCCAGAATAGTGCTGAGGGCAGTTTGAGCAGAAGCTGTAGAAGAACCTGAAATGGGTGGAGTTCCAATGACTAATCCGCTAGCAAGGCTGACTAATTCTTTGACATCTTGGGGGTCAGCTGATTTTAAATCCATCATTTCTACTGCTACGCCAGTCTTTGTGATGCCGTGAGCAATGGCTTGTGAAAGGCGATCGCTAAACCCATAATCAGAGACATAAAAGACAGCAACAGTTGTTTCTGCCTTGGCTTGTTCTTGGCTCCACTGCCGATAGCGATTGACAAGATCGGTTAAGTTGTAATGGAGTAGGGGACCGTGACCTGTAGCAATGGTAGTCAATGATGGTAACTCACCCATCCGTTTGAGAGCAGATAACACTGAGCGAGCATTTGGTCGCATCAGACAGTCGTAGTAGTACTGGAAATCTTCTTCAATGAGAGCTAAGTCTTCATCAAACGTGTGGTCATCACAATAGTGCATACCAAAGGCATCACAAGTATACAAAATTTGTGTTTTCACATCGTAAGTGAATATTGTGTCGGGCCAATGCAGATTTGGTGCAATGACAAATTCCAAAATATGTCCATTACCCAAATCCAAGCGAGCGCCATTTTTCACAATTTGTTGTTTAAATGGCTGATGCAGCCAATTTTCCAAAAACTGAATTGCAACTTTTGAACCTACAACAGTGACTTGAGGAGCTAACGCTAAGATGTCTTTGACCAATCCACTATGATCTGGTTCAGTATGACTGACAATCAAATAGTCGAGTGCATTTAGGTTAACCAGCCCATCTAAAGCATCTAGGTAGAGTTGGCGAAACTTCTCATGAGAGGTATCAACCAAAGCGACTTTTTCACTTTGGATTAAAAACGAATTGTAAGTTGTGCCATTTTGGAGACCAAACTCAATATCGAAGCGATCGCGATCCCAATCCAAGCAACGGATTGCAGTTGTATTGGGGGCAATTTCCATAGAATGCATCGTCAGCCTGCGCTGAACTCGCTCGGTCAGTGCTACCATAAGAGCCTCCGCGTGCAACTTAATATGTTGTAGTGTGTTTGATGAATTTTTATATGCTTCTGTAAAAAACTATATTTATAAACCTAAGAAATGACAATGCCATTTAAATATAATTATTTTTTATTATTCATAGAGATAGCTTAACTGCGAGAGCACACTATGGTAACACTAAAAAATAGTGATACGTGTTTCTGATTGTGGTAAACACACTACGTGCTCATGGGAACTCGATCTAACTAGTATGAAACTATAAATGCCATAAATCAGTCGCTATGAAGGACTTTTTGTCGGGCTGGGCTGAACGCTGGGTGTTGGCTGTTTGTTAGTATTCTCTGCCTCTTGTTTCCACTCTGAAAGATCTCGCTTGACAGCATTTTCAAAATCTGTAGAGACTAACAGCACATTAAGATTTCCTTTTGGTTGAGTCGAAGGATCTGCTTGAGCGTAGAGGAAACGGCGGTTAAAATCAGGTTGTCCCAAAATCAACTGATGATTTTGTTGATTTTTAAGTTTTATATCAATAGTTGCTTGAGGTCGATCTAAGCCAAATTCTGAAAGTTGATTGGTTGAAATGGATATAGTGCGATCGCTTTTTCCTTCCACTAACAAATTCATCAAATAACCAACAATTGGGTCACTTGCTGGGACAACAGAAGGAGATTTCATCAACCACTTAGTTCCTTCTGACTTACCACTGCGTTCTAAACTTATAGTTTCATTTTGAGTTTTAATCGTTAAAGACTGCACATCATCTTCCTTAAAAGAGAAAATTGGCTGCTTGTTATCCTTGACTTCCTCTCGTTGAGATGAACCTCTAATTTCATGGAAGTAAACAAAGCCTCCTAAACCTAATGCTATCAGTAACAAAATTAAAGTTGTTCGTTGGAGTTTCATAGATTGGTTAGTTGTTAGTGGTTGGTGGTTAGTTGTTAGTTGTTAGTGGTTGTTGGTTATTCGTCATACCAAATTTTGATTTCAATTGCAACAGATACAATTAGTTTAAGATGCGGCATCGCCATAGGTGTGATGTTAACCTCAGTATTCCGCTCCTCCTCACAACTAACCACTAACCACTAACTAAAAATTACCTTCTTACCCACCAGAGAAGAGCTGCTGCTAATAACCCTATCAGTGGTAAAACAAACAGAGACGATATCTCTAAAAGATTGGCTTGGGCTGTTGTTAAGTTAATGCGACGGTTTCTAATTTCTTTGGGGCTAATGGAAAGAGGTTGGCTATCTTGTTGACTGAGCCATGTGACTGAGTTCAAAAAGACATCTTTATTAAGCTGCTGTTCAAATAAGTTATTCACAGCAAAGCCTGAATTTCCTATCACGACCATCCGCGATTCGGTAGCGGTGGGAGAAGTAGTAGGAGTGGGGCTAGTCTGAGTTGCTGGTGTTGGTGATGCAGTTGCTGTGGGAGTGGGGCTAGCCGGAGTGGCTGGTGTTGGTGATGCAGTTGCTGTGGGAGTAGGTTTTGGGCCGGGAGTGGGGCTAGCTTTGGCTTGAGTGGTTGGTGAGGGAGTGGGCCCAGAAGTAGGTTTAGTGGTAGCCGCAGGGCTAGCTTGAGTTGCTGGGGTTGGGGATGCTGTGGGTGTAGAGATGGGACTGGGTTGAGTTGGAGGTGTAGCTGTCAGTTTCCTCCTTAATGCAACACCTAATGTCAAAGGTCCTTTGCGATCGCTTTCTGGATTAAACTTCAAATCCTCACTTTCTAGATCGCTTTCTCCCCAGCTATCGGGGTATGGCTTGGTCAGTAGAAGGGGAGTAGCTTCTACACCCGCTACTGGTACTGTATCAATCGGTCGTGATAGCGGATAAAAAGAAATGCCGTTACCAAAGTCCTTAGTGATGGGGTGTTTTCCGTATTCTCTCACCAAAGGTGCCGCAGGACCAAGCCCTACACTTCCAGAAACATCCACAGCCAAACGATTATCTAACTTAATACCCCATTCAGCAAATAAACTGTTGAGTTTTGGGTCGATACTGGGGTCAATCATTAACAGTAAATTGCCACCTCGATTGAGGAATTGCCGCAAAGCATTGACTTCGCTTTCAAACAGTGCTCGTTTAGGACCTGCTATGACAACAACAGTAGCATCTTGAGGAACGCTAGATTTTTCTGCTAAATTGAGTGGTACTGTAGTGTAAGCTTTGTCACTTAATGCTTTGATGGCTTGGGAAAGTCCTTCTTCATTGCCTGAAATTTGGTGTTCGCCGTGACCTTGAAGGAAGTAAACTTTAGCCGAATTCAAGTTAATCACTTGTTGCAAGCTGTTGGTTACCTTTATTTCAGATAAAGGTTCTTGCGGACTGACTACCTGTACTAACTGTCTTTTATCTCCAGATTCCAAGTAAACTTCTCCATCTTCTTTAACGCCAAACTTACGTGTTAATCCCGGTCTGTTGCGTGGATCGACGTACTCAAATTTAAATTTTGGGCTTTGGCGTCGGTAATCTTCTAACAAATCCCGGTCTAGGGGATTTTGATTGGCATCAAACACCCACACCTTTACAGGAGTTTCTAGAGAACGTACCAATTCCCGTGACTGGGGAGAAAGGGTAAACAATTTGGTTTCTGTCAAGTCAGTTCGCCAGTTGTAGCGAGTTCCTAAAAAATTAACTAATCCCAGAATTGCCAAAACTGCCAAAGTTGCAAATAGGGCATTTGTACTAGCTTGAGTGGAACGTCTTCCCCACCAATTATTTTGTTGGTTTTGCCATATCAGCCACAATCCAATAACAATAGTACCTGCAATTATAAGTACTAATGGTAAGAGTCCCCAATTTTCTGATACCAAACCGACAGTTACACCCGCCGTTAAGAGAAACGGACCTAACCAAACTAAATATTTCCAAATTTTCTTTTTAGCAATAGTCTTCATTTTTTTGTCAGTTGTCAGTTGTCAGTTGTCAGTTGTTAGTTGTTAGTTGTTAGTTGTTAGTTGTTAGTTTTTTTACCAGCTACTAACCACTAACCACTAACCACTAACCACTAACTTTGACTAATGACTATGAACGTTGAAATCGCAATGTATCAATTGATTGTGCTGTGAGAAAAACTCCCAGAATAATGTAACTGGAGAACAAAAGCAAGCTGCTGGTATCAAAAATACCTTGTACCAGTGTATTGTAATGTTTCAGCAATGATAGATGCCCTATTGCTTCTCCTAGAGAACCACCAATGTTTTTGGCAATTAAATCTAGGAATAAGAGTAATAAAATTAATGCGAATGTGAGGACTGCAGATAAAATTGTGCTGTCTGTTAGAGAGGAAATAAACATTCCTAAGGATAAAATGGCTGCTGCTAGTAAAATGAGCGCTAAATGACCGAGGAGGGGAATTGTTGCTGGTATGGGCGGATTGGATGCACTTAAGGCGATCGCTTCCAACACTAGTATGGGCATGACCATTGTTGTAAAAAATGTCAGCACTCCCAGTAATTTCCCGACAGCGACTGCCCAGTTTGTAATGGGGGATGTGGATAAAAGTTCCAAAGTGCCGCGCTTGCGTTCTTCAGCATAAAGACCCATGGAAAGAATGGGCAGCACAAATAACAACAGCCATCCCATTCTGTCTAAAAAAGCACGTACAAATTCGTAAGGAACATCTATGGGTGGAACTGGTACTCCTAGTTCTTGTCCTCGTAAATCGTAGGCAGCAACTGTTGGTAAAATCCCCTCCGGTCCCATCAAAATGAGCACAAAGAACAATCCAGATAAAAACCAAAATACGCTTGCGACAGCATAAGCTAGAGGCGATACAAAATAGCTTTGCAGCTCTCGGCGATAAATGGCAATAATATTACCCAGTACGACACCCATCTAAGCGGCTTCTCCTTCCTTGGCTTCTGCTGTTTCTGTCTCCATCTCCAAACTGTTTTCTGCTGTTGTCAATTGTAAAAAGACATCTTCCAGAGTAGCGCTAACACGTCGCATTTCGCATAAACTAAATCCCGCACGCACTAACGCGACTGCAATCTCCTCACCCGGTTCGGTTCCCGGTTGTGATAGCACTCGCAGGTGAGTTCGGTTATCTTTTAAATCGTTATGATTTTGCATAGCCACTGTAGGAACTGATTCTACCAAACCCACACCCGGTATGTTTTGTAACATTTGTTTGGCGAGGCTGGCTTCTCCCTTTATTTCTATTTCATAGCCAGAGCCTCTCGTCAACTGTGACATTAAATTTTCTATAGTATTAGTTGCTACAATATTACCTCGATTGATAATCGCTACGCGGCTGCAGGTCATATTCACTTCTGGCAAAATGTGGGTCGAAAGAATAATTGTATGGCTACCTGCTAAGCTCTTAATTAAATTTCGGACTTCAATAATTTGCCTGGGGTCAAGTCCAACAGTGGGTTCGTCCAAAATAATGGCTGGTGGATCGTGGACAATGGCTTGGGCTATGCCTACTCTTTGGCGGTATCCTTTGGAGAGTTTGCGAATGATGGTATGGCGCTTATCTTCTAGGTTACACTTTTCTAACGCTGCTTTGACTTTTGCAGTGCGATCACCTGCGGGAATTCCTTTAATCCGCGAGACAAAATATAAAAATCCCTCAACCGTCATTTCCGGGTACAAAGGGGGAGTCTCAGGGAGATAACCAATGCGTTGGCGGACAGCCAGAGAGTTATCGTGGACATCAAAGCCAGCAATCCGGGCAGTTCCACTCGTTGCTGGTAAATAGCCAGCTAAAATTCGCATAGTTGTTGTTTTGCCAGCGCCATTCGGACCGAGAAAGCCCAAAATCTCTCCTGGTTCCACATTAAACGTAACATCAGAGATAGCTGGGGTAGAACCGTATCTTTTAGTTAATTTTTCAACTTCGATCATTCCTGGTGCCGAGTACGAGTGATAGGTTTCCAACCATAATATCTTGTGGTGCGAGATTGTTGCCCGCCACTAATACACGACAAGCTTACCCCCTCAGAGAAGCCATGTAGGTTGGGTTGAGGAACGAAACCCAACATTTAATGAAATTGTTGGGTGTTACTTCTACACAATACATTTGACCATTTAAGATTTACTTTATAAATGACCTCTTAAGAATCAAAATATATGAAAATTTTAGTTATTATTATAACTACTGTTGAGGTTGCATAATTCCTACTAGATAAATATAGTAATTCCCAGATTATTAAGGTACATCGAAGAAATAATTAACCGCAGATGAACGCAGACGGACGCAGATAAATCTGTACCTCTCCCTTATCAACGAAACAAAACAGTTCAAATTGCCACTTTCTACACAAAGAAGAATTCTTTAGCTAACAGTGCTTTATTTATGAAATGCATACACTCATTTTATGAACTCTCAATTCTAAATGGCTAGACCGCATTTGTATCTATTGAGATATTCTTTTTGATACAAGACAAATCGCGATCGCTATCTGTATGAATATTTCAGCCATTAAACTTGACTCATAGCAGCAAATGAACCAACTACCGATCTCACTAGCGAGGCGTATTCTGTTATTTCCAACCAGCGATGTCTATTCACAATTCAAAGAAACAGTTTTTTATTCCATCATCATTATAATTAATAACCATCCCTTTTCTCATGCGTATATTTTCTGGACAAAATATAAATTTTTCTTGAACCTCGCTCTGTCTGTTTAAATTTCGCATACTTTATGTGCAGAAAGGCTGTTGAAAGAAAAAGCAACCTTCAATAGTCTTTAGATAAGGTTGTTAGTTGTTAAAGTTTACAAGGTATGCGATACGGCAGTCCTTGAAATTGTGCTTGCTGTGACCAAGGGCGATTTAGATCTCCCATTTTTATAAAAACAGTAATCATACTGTATTTTAAAAGATAGCTTTGTGTCATGTTATATAAAGTAATATCAGGTTTAGCAAAAAATGAAAGCTTTTATAAGAAGTTTGGCAATGATTGTGCCAGTTACAGGATTATTGTATTTAGGTATAAATTATACATTTCCAGCCTTAGCATCAGTTGCTTGTCTGTCAGGTACGGCAACAAATCATTCCAATAACTCGCTTGCCGGATGTGTTTTAAGCAGAAATACTGAAATACGAGTCAACAACAGTCGCTTCTTTTGTAAGGAAGGACAGCCCATTTATTTTACGGAGAAGGGTACTTTTAGTGGTTGCGTTCTTTCTGAAGCAATAGAAATCAGAAGGAGCAGTGGAGTTGAGATTTGTCCTATCAATGCTAAAGTCTCTTTCTCAATCAGTGAAGATGGCAATCAGTTTATTGATTGTATGTGAAGGCTTGTGTCTGCACCCAATCCATATTGGGGAACCTGTACGCTGGTTATATGTAAGCCTAGTATCCGTAGAACAGCTCAAGAAGGAGACTGGGTTGTCGGAATGAAAGTGGCTCACTCTCCAATTGGCGATTTGAAAGGATCTGTCATATATGCAATGAAAGTCACTGCAAAAATGACAATGCAACAATATAGCTCTTTTACTAAAGAACATCTGCCAGAAAAGATTCCTGACTGGTACAATAAAGATCGCCGCCAAAAGGTAGGCGATTCAATTTATGATTTTTCTGACAATCCACAGCATCCTCAGCTACAAAAAAGCGTACATAGTGAGAGCGATAGGGAGAGGGACTTAAACGGGGAGTACGCTTTACTGTCCAATCATTTTTTCTACCTTGGTAACAAAGCTCCACTACTACCAAATGACCTGAAAAAAATTGTTCCGCAACCACGGGGACATCAATCGCGCTTAAACAAGAATTATGTTGAGCACTTTTTAAACTGGCTGAATAGTTTAAACTTGGAACCAAATCGTATTTACGGAACTCCATTCGATGAACATCTTATAGACACTAATTGTTCTGCTAATAAGAAGAAAAATAGTAGTGACTGCTGTAATAAAGTACAACGACGCAAGCACAAGAAGTGTTGATGTCTTATTTGAAAACTAGCTATTTCACACTTCTGCCTGTGCAACTTCAGTTTTAGTTGCAGTCACAGGATGCTGTACAGTCAAGACAGAACAAGAGGCATGGTGTAGGACGTAATTGCTAACACTACCTAACAACAACTCAGAGAGACCAGAACGACCCCTACGTCCGATAACAATTAAGTCAAATTCGCCATTACGGGCAAATTCGCAGATAGTCTGCCCTGGACTACCAGGGTTTTGAGTAAATTCGGAACTGACACCAGCAGCAGTTGCTTCATCTGCAAACGATCGCAACATCTCTAGTCCCCGATTAACAAACTCTTCCCAGGAAGAGTGCTGTATTTTCAAAATTTCGGTGCTCATCCCCAGCCCCACATAGTACTCAGGGCTGGATAGTAAAGAAATATCTGGGCTTCCCTCTTCTTCTGGCGATAGTACGTGCAACAACATCAGGTTAGCTTGTAAAGCCTTCGCTAAGGCAAATGCTTCCTCAAAAACACTCCGACTGCTGGTAGATGTGTCTAATGCAACCAGTATTTTGTTAAACATATGAGTTTGCCTCCAAACTGTTTTGCTCAAGCTTTTAGCTACTTGTGACTCTGTATTTGCGTTCTTGCCGATCGCTTTCACTTATGTTTATAAGACAACAATTTGAGGAACTTGTGTGGAAGGCTAATACTTCTTGCGATCGCGCTTTATAATGTATAAAACCACACTGCAATTAACAGCGTGGTTTGGGTTTAGATATAAGCTTTAAAATTAGTAAATAAAATTTGTTTTTGTTGACTGTAACTACAAAACCCAGTTACAGCATTCCGGAAATTAGGGACAATAATTCACCTGAATTATAGTGGAAAATGCTGAAACGTTTTTCTGTAAAATACACCAATATGTAATTTTTGACTAGCCAAACAGTTAGTCGTACCATTGCCAGCATTCTTTGTTAAGATTGAGCGACAACTAAAGACTCTTATCTATCGTCCCCGAACAGAGAAGGAACACAGAAGCGATCGCATAAAGATTGGGATGTACGCAAAAGAAGTGTTAAAGCCATTCCATTAAAGGTTTTAAACTTCCTTGCTTCACCAACTGTCTCCATATAATTTACTTAAGTATTAGATGGTATGTTTACACTGTCGGTATTAAATCAAAAGTACAAAGCCTATGGCGGATTGGATTGCAATTGGGACAGTAGTAACTGGAGTAGTGGCGGCTGGAGCGGCAGTGGTTCAGGCTTGGGCAGCACTTCAAGCAAAATTAGAAGCCCAAAAACAACAAATTGAAGTCAATACAGAATTGATAAAGCGTTTGGCAGAAATAGAACAGATTGTAAATAATCGTCTAGCAGCAATAGAACAAGTTGTAAATAATCGTCAGGAAAAAGAGATTTATACAACTATAATTAACGATTACGAGCTAAAACATCTCCAAAGGTTAGCCAGTTCCGAACCATACCTTAAATATGTAAAACGAGACAGTTTCAAACAGGAGCTACGTCGTTTGCGGACATTAGGACTTATTGAAAGTTACCTTAATAAACATATTGGCTCAATGCCACGTGAAGGAAATTTAAGAGACTACGTAAAAATTACAGAACGGGGACAAGATTATCTTGAGGTGATTTCTAAACGAAATCAAAGGAACAATAAGGATTAAAACCGGAAGATTGACTGCTCTAGCTGTATAACGTTCATCGTAACTCACTTGTTGTAGGTTGTATTCTACCATAACTAACGTCGTCCCTTCTTCTCAAAATACTGTTGGTGGTCTTCTGTCGCTAAGTAATATTCACTTGCTGGTTCAATTTGGGTCACGATATCTTTATCAAAAGAGCCAGATCTCTGTTGCTTTTCCTTGGACTGCTTTGCAGCAACTTCTTGCTTTTGGTTGTGGAAAAAGATAACTGACCTGTACTGCTCGCCGCGATCGGGTCCTTGGCGATTTAACGTTGTGGGGTCGTGGATATTCCAAAAAACATCTAGCAGCTCATTGTAACTCACTTGTTGCGGATCGTATTCTACCTGCACGACCTCGGCATGACCCGTGATTCTTGACAGTACATCTAAATAGGAGGGGTTGGGAAAATGCCCTCCCATGTAGCCAACAGAGGTTGAAATGACTCCTTTAACTTTACGAAATGCCGCCTCCAAGCCCCAAAAACAGCCAGCCCCAAATGTCGCTTTTTCCATTGCACTTCATCGTTAGGATTAAGTTCTGTAAAAATTGTAATAGGTTGTTGGTAGTGGAGTGGCAATCGCTTTTTCACAAACCCATGTCATTTCGTTACTTAGCAACCTTTCTTAGAGCAACGTACTGTCTCCCCCACACCCTACACCCTGTGTTTTTTGAGAGCAGCATCTACCTTCACAATTGCGTGGACTGCGAATACAACCGTACCTAAACATAATTTGAGGAACTGGTATGGAAGGCGATCGCTGCACTCGTAGCTTAGGTGTAGTTGCCGCTCCTGCCAGATTGCTGTTTGAAGAATTGGAAACGCTGACATTTCTTCTTCCCACCGATGCCAGCCCGTTGGATCGAGATGAATGCGTTGGCTGACTGCTTCTGCCTGCTGACGATTGGCAGAGGGTAGAGCTGCCAAAAGCTTGAGCAGGGCTGCCTCAAATGCCTGACTCCAGCCTAAATCGGCTAACAAGTGAGCGGGCTTGGGCAAAAACAGCGCTTGAATCTCTCCGAGGTTAAATCCAGTCAGCGTAGTCTGGTAGTTGTCGAGTAAACTCCAACCACCTCCAATACCCCGTTCTGCCACCACTGGCACCCCAGCACTACTGAGTGCTTCCATATCTCGGTAAATGGTGCGTTCGGAAACTTCTAATCGTTCTGCCAAATCCCGTGCCGTCAGACGTTCATGAACCTGCAACAGCATCAGGATGGAGAGGAGGCGATAAGCTGGGTACAGCTTGCGCTTCGCGATCGGCACGCATAGCAAGGGATGGGGAAAGGAGTACTCTTTTTTAACTTTACTCCTTAAATATGACAAAGGGTGTCAGGAAATGGCATTTATGCTGCAAAAAGATGAAGATTATGGAGCAGGTCAATTATGCAGCCATTGAAGGATAAGATTGTGCTCGTTGCCGGAGCGACTCGTGGAGCAGGGCGCGGCATTGCAGTTGAACTGGGTGCGGCGGGAGCAACAGTTTATGTCACCGGACGCACCACACGTGCTCAACGCTCGGAGTACAACCGTCCCGAAACCATAGAAGAGACAGCAAACCTAGTGAACCAAGCGGGCGGACAGGGAATCGCTATTCAAGTCGATCATTTAGATCCCGTGCAAGTGCAAGCACTGGTAGCTCGAATCGAACGCGAGCAAGGTCGTTTGGATGTTCTAGTTAACGATATTTGGGGGGCGGAATACCTGGCAGAGTGGAACACTCCTGTGTGGAAACACTCTCTCGACAACGGATTGCGGATGTTAAGGTTGGCAATTGACACTCACATTATCACCAGCCACTTTGCACTGCCGCTTTTAATCAAAAATCCAGGCTCCTTATTGGTGGAAATGACGGATGGTACGGCTGAATACAACGACACTCACTATCGACTATCACTGTTCTATGACCTTGCCAAAACTTCTGTGATACGTATGGCATGGGCGCTAGCGCAAGAGCTTCAACCCCATGGCTGTACTGCTGTTGCTCTGACGCCAGGTTGGATGCGCTCGGAGATTATGCTAGAGCATTTTGGAGTGAGTGAAGCCAACTGGCGGGATGCGATCGCAAAAGAACCCCACTTCGTTATCTCCGAAACGCCACATTACGTCGGACGTGCTGTCGCCCATCTAGCTGGCGATCGGTCGGTAGCTCGATGGAATGGTCAGTCTCTTTCAAGCGGTCAACTGGCACAAATCTATGGCTTTACGGATCTGGATGGCTCTCAACCTGATGCTTTGCGTTACATTCGAGAGGTGCAGGAGGTTGGTAAACCTCCTGATACTACAGGATATCGGTAACCAATGGACTCCAACCCAATACTGCAAGGGCTGAGAATTTTTGTAGTAGGGGTAAACCCGTGTGTGAAACCCAACAAATGGCTGTAAATGTTGGGTTTCGTTCCTCAACCCAACCTACTGAGCTGATGGATAAAGAGATAAAGCATTTTCACGTAAAATTGCAACAGCGATCGCCTCAGCTTCAGCAACAGTAATGTCAGAATCGTCAACTGCTTGCCACAGAACTTCTCCTAACAGTTGGCGACCCCATTTTGCACCCAAGTAATACAATTCTGGAATTGAGTGAGCATCAGAAGCATACATGAGTTTGGTAGTGGGAGCTAATTCTAATAACTGTCTGATGGTTTCTCGCATCCCAGATACACTTAAAAACGGTACTGCCAAACCAAAATCTAAATAAACTTGAGGATATACAGAAGCCAAATAACCAGCCTCCTGCATGTAGGGATAGGATGCGTGTAGCAAGACTATTGGTACATGGATGTACTGTGGTGACTCTAGTAAATGTCGTAAATATAGGGGATTAGCCAATCGTAAATCCAAGTCGGGATCGCCGTAGCCAGTATGTAATTGCACTGGAAGGTGATATTTTGCCGCTATCAATAATGCCTGTTGCAACAAAAAATCAATCAGGGGTTTATCTGTGAGCCGGACTGGTTGAGTTGGAAATTTTTGCTTGAGGTTGTTAAAATGAGCTACAGCCACCTCTTCAGCTACAGGTTGAATATCCAAACCAGTCCGATAACAGGCAATACTTTTAAAAGCAACTACCCCTGGTGGTGGTGGATCGAGTTCGCTGTTGAATCTGGCTAGGAAAGTGGTAAAATCCGGTGATTGTGGAATGAGTTGTTCTGCTAACATTTCTAATCTCAGAATTCGTCGCACAGAAACAAACTTTTCATGCCACGACAGAGGTAGCATAGTTTCTGGTTTTAAACCATCATCCAAATAAATTCCCTCTAGATTGGCAGCGTGAAAATAAATCTGTATGAGTTCTTCTAAGCCTAAACTTTCCCGCCGTGCCAAAATTGCTGTTTCTTGAGCTTCACAGTCCAACAAAGCAGCAACCTCCCGCAAGCTACGTCGATAAAAGAACGTGTAGCGGGCATGGTAGTTGATAATGTCTGGATGATAGCTTTCCGTGAAAGCAGCTGCATAAGGATATTGGGCAGCTACTTCTGGTTTTAATATGTTATGGGCGTGTTGGTCAATTAAAGGAATATCAGCTAAATTCATGCTTTGGTGAAATATCGTTAGTATTTCTCTAATAATGTGTTGACTTCTGTCTTTAATTCCCAATCTTTCATAGCTTGCCACTCTGCTTGACGCACTGCTAAGAAAGCTTGCGCTAATTGAGGATTTAAAGCTGTTAAGAAGATATCGTTTTGCTGGAGGTGAGCGATCGCTTGTCCGAGATTATCTGGTAATGAATCTATTCCACGATCATTACGTTCTTCCATTGATAAATATCCGGGGTCTTGATTCACTGGCTTTCCTGGTGTCAAACCGCGCTGCACACCATCAAGTCCGGCAGCAATGACTGCACCTAATGCTAAGTAAGGATTAGCTGAGGCATCCACAGTTTTCAATTCTAAGTGACTGGGACAGTTCAAGCTGGGGTCACTGGGAACTCTCACAGATGCTTCTCGATTATCTAATCCCCAACAGCGAAAAGCGCCACTCCAACTATGAGGACGAATGCGGCGATAAGAATTAGTACTTGGAGTCGTTAGTGCCATTAGTGCCGGAAGATGGTGCAGGATACCAGCAATAAATTGCAATGCTATCGGAGATAGACCACAGATACCTTGTGGATCGCCTAAGAGGTTTTTCTCATCATACCAAAGGCTAAAATGGATGTGACAACCACTACCAGCCGCATCAGGAAAGATTTTGGGTAAGAAGGAAGCGGTGAGGTTGTGGCGGTAGGCGATCGCTTTGACAGTTTCTCGAAAAGCAATCTGCCAGTCAGCCGCTTGCAAAGCATCGGTGTAGCGCATGGAAATTTCATGCTGACCGGGACCAGATTCTGGGTAATACTGTTCTACAGGTATACCTTGGGCGATGAGTGCATCCGCGATCGCGTTAATAACTTCATAATTGAGATCCATTGCCTGAGTTGAGGCGAATACTGTGGAATCAGCAGGAATAATACCATCAGGTGTTTGCCGCACCAAATAAAACTCATTTTCAAAAGCTGCCCGCACTTCCAAACCTTGAGATTTGGCTGCGACAATCATCCGCTTTAAGAAATTTCGCGGGCATAACGCCCAAGCAGAACCATTAAGTACCATGTTGCCCATAGCACGAGCATGACCGGGGGCATAAGGCAAGGGCTTCAGGCTAGACCAATCTGGGATTAAGCGAATTTCACCTACCGGACCTAAATCAGTTTCTGGGACAACTGCATCATACATTACAGGAACTCCCTGTTGACCTACGGAAATCCCCACCCCATGTTCGTAGTAGTGAGATAGCATATTTATATGTACAGCTTTGCCACGGATAATGTTGGCATTATCACACCAAAGAAATCGCACGAATTTAACACCTGTTTCTTGAAGAAACTCACGTGTTTTTTGAAAATTATTTTTTTCATCCATTGCTATTTATCTTTTAAAGATTGGCAAGTTTTTTAATGCATCACCTATGATTACATCAGCATCAATCGGGAATTTTTTCAAGAAATAGTAATTAATTGATATTTTTGGGCGTGGTAAGGATAAACTACCCAAGCGTGTTCTTTGGTAAATGCTTAATATGTTGCTTGTAAACGGCTCAAAAGGTATTCCCCTGCAAGAATTGGGGGATAAATAGGCAACGATTCCCTTCGACAGCTCTCTAAACAAGCAATTTCTGTATCGTCGTTTGGATGGCAGAAAAACGCTATTGAGTACCTCGACTGCTTCACCCGACCATCATTAGGAACCATCACCCGATGCTTGGTAGAACAAAACACATGATTTGTCCACCGTGCCATTAAATCCCCAGTATTAACTATAACGGTACCAGGAATCGTCGGCGCTGCAATCCATTCACCAGTTGCTGTCTGAACTTCTAAACCTCCGACTTCATCCTGAAACAGCAAGGTAATACTGCCATAGTCCGAATGTGTACCCGCACGAACTTGTCCTGGTAATGGTGGTTGCGACAATGGGGGATAGTGCAGCAGTCGTAGGGTATGATTGTGCCGATCGTGATTTGTGGTGAAAAAATCGAATGGTAATTGCAAAGCTAAACTAAAGGCTTGCAGTACCTGATTAGCAAGTTTTGTACAAGCCTCTTGAAAGGTGAGAATGCAAGCACAAAATTCCTCAGAACTGGGAATTTTGTTGATAGCAGTAAATTCTTCGTCTACATTAAAAGCTTCTTTCAAATCGCCCGGATTGTTAGGGTCAAGGCGTTCTCTCTCTATACCAACATAACCTCTATTACTAAATTCATCACTCCAAGCAAGCTGCTGCTTCACCGACAAAGGTAAATTGAAGAAGTATTTGCTTTGTATGAATACTTGCTCAACTAGGTTTTGAGATATGCCGAAATTTTGTAAATACATGAACCCAATTTCATGGCAAGCTATATAGATTTGCTCAACTACAATTTGCCTAGCTATTGCATCATTACTGGTAAAGAGTGAAAAATCAATGACCGGAATATTATCCATATGACGCGTAAATTTGAGTTTTTCAATTTTAATTTTTTTTGATAAACTTTTCCATTACGAAATTAACGAAAGTCTACTGGTTGAACCGATGTCATAGTTACAATCTATACACTAATATATTTGACATACAGTTAAATAAAGACTGCCGTTAGAGATGATTTATAAAGTAAACATTAAGACATCGTAGGTTGGGGAGCCACTCACGTGCTCTGGTTCCCAGAGTTGAGTGAAGTGGCGTTTGAGGAACGAAACCCAACATTTCATCGAATTATTGGGATCGTTGAGTTCTGCCCAGCCCATAGTAACTCTGTCAGCTGCGCCTAAAAGTTTTTCCTAAATGAGTAAATGCCTTCTTTTTTATAAAGATATATTAATGAAAATGCTATTATGAATTTTTTTATCTATAGGATTTAATTGAAAATTTAAGTATGTTAGGATTATGCACAAAAGACATTTATCAAATTAAAAATTAAATCAAAAGTTTTCAGTGTTTAGTTAATTAAAAAGAATTGAATTGACAATTCAATTCTAGATTTTTCGTTTGCTCTTGCTAAAAAAATCCTGTAATTTTTTAGATATGTAGAGACGCTTCAAACAGCGCGTCTCTACAGAGATTACGGGTCTTATCCGAGCAGTATTGGTATTAGACCGAGAACTACTCCTATCCCGCTCGAAGATTACATAATAAAATAAACCTTACTAGGCGCAGAGGACACAGAGGAAAGAGGAGAAGCTCGGTAATCTTATGCCGGAAAGGGAGTAGTCATGAATGTTTATTCATGAAGAGGAATGTTATTTGAGGAATTTGTATGAAGTCAAATACACGTTTCCAATACAGCACTTGCGCCTTAATATTCTCGTTGTCATTTATGGCGCTAAGTAAACTAGTTGCCCCTCTGAATTCGGTTGCAGCTTCCAATCCTGTAGCAGTAACCGATTCCATGAAGCGCGATCGCGTTAGTGCAATCTACGACCTTTTGCCTTTGAATTTTGAGCCTAATGAAGGACAGACAGACAAGCAGGTGGAATTTCTGTCGCGAGGCAACGGTTACAGTCTGTTTTTCACTGCCAAACAAGTCGTACTGACTTTGATTGTGCCTACAAAAACGGTAAAACAACAGGTAGCAGCTAAGCAGGTTGAGGGTACAGTGCTACGAATGGAATGGGTAGGTGCAAATCAGACATCGCAAGTCTTGGGTCTAAATCCTCTATCTGGGAAGAGCAATTATTTTATCGGTAAAGACCCGAAAAACTGGCATACAAACATCCCAACTTATGCTAAGGTACAGTATCGCTCAGTCTATCCCGGCATTGACCTAGTGTTTTACGGTAACCAACGGCAGTTGGAGTACGACTGGGTTGTGGCGGCTGGTGCCGATCCCCGACTCATTAGGTTAAAGATTACAGGAGCAGACCGACTGTCGGTGGACAAGCGTGGCGATTTGGTGCTGCATCTCAAGAGTGCAGAAGTGCGGCAGCATCGACCTCGCATCTACCAGCAAATAAACGGTCAGCAAAAGGCTGTGGCGGGTAAGTATGTGCTGTTGGGCAAGCAAGAAGTTGGGTTTGCGATCGCAGACTACGACCAGAGCAAAACGCTGGTAATTGACCCGGTCCTAAGTTATTCCACTTACCTAGGAGGTAGCATCGGCAACGGTAATGATGGAGGCTTGGATATAGCAGTAGACTCGCGAGGCAATGCTTATGTGACAGGACAAACTGCCTCACTTGATTTTCCAACGAAGAATGCCTTGAGTAGTTCGTTCAACAACAATAATTTTGTGGCGTTTGTAGCGAAGTTAAACCCCAATGCATCCGGTGACACCTCCCTAGTTTACTCCACTTACCTAGGGGGTAACGACAACGCACAAAGTAATGGGGAAGTCGGGAATGGAATTGCTGTAGACTTTTTTGCCAATGTCTACGTTACAGGGATAAGTTATTCTAGTAACTTTCCAACTACTGAGAATGCCTTTTCTCGTACTTTAAGTGGCTTCTCTGATGCCTTTGTGACTAAGTTAAATGCTACAGGCGATCGCCTACTTTACTCCACTTATCTAGGCGGTAGCACTGCTAGTAGCAGCACAGGTTCTAGTGCTGATTTTGGTCGTGCAATTGCAGTAGACTTGCGAGGTAATATCTATGTGACAGGAGAAACTTACTCATCTGACTTTCCAACCAAAAATGCCTTCACTAGTGAGTTTCGTGGTGGTGCCAATGATATTTTTGTAACGAAGTTAAACCCGAACGCATTTGGAGAAGCCTCTCTCCTTTACTCCACATACCTTGGGGGTAATCGCTTTGATGCTGGCTTTGGAATTGGGGTAGATTTGCAAGGCAATGCTTATGTGACAGGACTAACTTACTCAAATGACTTTCCTACAAAGAATGCTTTCGATAACACTTTTATCGGTGTTGTTAATGATTCCGAAGCTTTTGTGACAAAGCTCAACCCAAATGCTTCTGGAGAATCCTCCCTCCTCTACTCAACATACCTTGGGGGCAGCAGTGCGGAGTTTGGCAGGGACATTGCTGTAGACTTACGCGGCAATGCCTACGTGACAGGGGGAACCGAGTCTACTGACTTCCCCATTAAGAATGCTTTCGACAGTACGTTTGGAGGTTCTCAAGATGCCTTCGTCACTAAAGTGAACCCATCTGTATCTGGTTCTAATTCTTTGGTTTACTCTACCTACCTCGGTGGCAGTGTTTCTAATTATAGTAATAGTGATGAGGGCTTTGGAATTACAGTGGACTTAAAAGGGAATGCTTATATAGTTGGATCTACCAGCTCAACTGACTTCCCAATGAAGAATGCCTTCGATAGCACTCTCAGTGGTCTCAACGATACTTTTGTCACTACATTGAATGCAAGAGGCGATCGCTTACTTTTCTCCTCCTACCTCGGAGGCAGCAACTTTGATAATGGCTCTGGAATTGCTGTGGATTTTCTCAGAAATATTTATGTGACTGGGAATACCACCTCTACTGACTTTCCTACCAAGAATGCCTTCGACAACACGTTGGGCGGTTTCTCCGATGCCTTTGTAACAAAGATTAATTGGAGAGAGTACGCAATTAGAGAAGAGGATGAAGACGAGTAAAAAACAAAGGTGGGTTCTGGTGTATTGTGAGTGAACTTAACATCAGGCGGGGCGCTCGTGGTTACTAGAGCGCTCTTTCTCTTGAGACAACAAACAAAAAACCCGGCAAACTTTGCTCGTGTTAGCAAGATCCCTTTACCGTTGCAGCACCACTTTACCGATGCTCGAACATATTGCCAACAAGTGGACAGTGCTGATTGTGTATGCCCTTACACAAGGGAAAAAGCGCTACAGTGAACTCAAGCAACAGATTGTTGGGATATCACCTAAGATGCTCATTCAAAATCTTCGTAACTTGGAGCGATATGGATTAATTGAGCGAGAAATTTATCCTACGGTTCCTCCAAGAGTAGAGTATTCCCTCACACCGTTGGGAAAATCGTTAGTTGAACCATTAGCAGTCTTAGGAGAGTGGGCATACCGTCATATCCTAGATGTAAAAGCTGCAATGGAACAGTATGACAACAGTCCAAAAGACGACTACTGGGAACCCAAATAACCCAACAATTTAATTCAATGAGTGGCTGGCAGTATTGCGCGATCGCAATTGTTGTGGAACCTAAACAAAAACCCTAGCTTAGGACTAGGTAAACAATTGTACTTGTAAGAGCGCTAATACCAATTCTGTATGAGATTGCGCTTGAAACGTCCTCATGGAAATGTGGGGTTATACAAACAAAGCCCGCCTGCGCGAAGTAATTAGATGCATTTTCATACACAGATGGTATAAGATATATCATGATATAAACTAATAATGTTGATAGTAAGAAAATTCCATCAGTTTCTAGGTAAAAGTGATTTTGTTTGAGTTGGTATTGGGCATTCTAGAATAGTCACCCCCATGCTAAGTTGTTGTGTAGAAATTATGGAATGGACATATTGGTCAAATGTCAGATTTAATGAAAGGCATCTTTTACCATCTTGTTCTGGAATATACGTAATCGCGGATGCTAATCAATATGTGTGGTATGTAGGTCAAGCTGCCAATTTAAAAAACAGATGGGCTGGTAGAAGCCATCATCGGTATCCACAGTTGATCCGGTCAAACCGCAAGTTGTGCCATATAATTTATTGGAAACAAGTTTCTGTTGATTGTTTGGACGAACAAGAACGGTATTATGTGGAATTATTTCAGCCCGAACTGAACGGTTGTAAAGTGAAAAAGTATCTACCGAAACAGCCCCAAGTGGAACGCGAGATTAAGCGATTGCTGAAGGTTATCAACAAACCAACACTTCTTTTTCCTCTCATTCGCTCCATCGTGGCTGGTAAGTATGAAGATAATGAGGGAAGAGATTGCATAGTGATTTTGATAAATATTAACGACCATGAAATTTTAGAAAAATCAATGAGAAAGCGGTATGCAAATGAAATCAAGAAAGCTTGGACTTATAACAGAAATTATTGCGGTAAGAATGAGCAAGTTTACAGTCCAGCATGGATAGCAGCATATAACTGGAATTCTTATAAATTTGAATTTCTTATTATTGATTGGGAATTTTTTACCCATTTGGAAGAAAATTCCGATGCTAACTTGCATTATACAAGGGTTGTCGAACTTCTTGGTATCCAGGTAAAAGCATTGACAAACTTAAAGATTTTTGATGAATTATCTTTGAAAGAGGAGTGCATTTACCTAAATTCTGAAGGGAAAAAATCCCTGAAATCTGTTGCTTATATCAATTATCGTAAAAATCTACTTAAGTGCTTGGCAGAAATGTCATAATAATTATCATCAAAATAACGCTTATTCTTAATTCTTTTGCAAAATATGATATCAATTTCTAAAATCTTTGAGTTGCGAGTTAAGCAAGAGAGTGCGATAACTTCATTCAGCTGCGATCGGGAGCGTAAGCCGTACCCGGCTTATCGCACCCCACGACTCCTAACAATCTTTACAAAGGTATGCGATTTATACCCGTATTTTTCAAAACTCTACCAAGAGTAATAATTTCTTGCTTGATATCGTTATCCACCCACAGTTCGGTTTCGGGATATTCCAGAGCATCAAACTCAAATTCATAGAAGATAATAACTTGTCCCCCATCTGAAGGTCTTACGACAATTCTTATCGGTCTATTATTTTTCGTGATTCCTGCAATGACAGTCGTATTTAGTTCGTACCAGTTATCGCAGTTATAATCATCTCTCTGGCTCAAATAAGCTCTGATGTTCTTCTTAGCACGTTCAATAATTGTACGCACGTAATGATAAACATCTGAGAAATCATTAGGGATATAACGAATAACTTCATAAATTCTCGTTCCTCTATATCTTCTCTTTGCCAGTTCCAGTGTTTCGGGAGAATAAACGCACAACCGCATTAACAATTCTTGAGGAGTGACCAAATCTTTATCCTCTTCTTGAGTCACTTGTTGAGCCACTTGGTTTTGAGTTTGCTTCCACTGTTCAAATTTCTGATAATCTTCTAGAGAAATCCGAAATAGCTCTTCTTTTGGGGTGTTTATCAGTTCTAAAATCTCTGGCTCGGTGTAGCCATTTTTATTATTGAGAATAGCTTGTCTAAATTTAATATCCTCAATGATTTCCTCATCGCTTCTTAACCGATAACGCTTGTCATATAAATCCCCAAAAATATCCCTTGCCAAAGATTCATTCTCGTGAAACCACAGCAAGAGTTTTGCGAAAACTTTTTTGTCTTTTTCTTGTCTTTTATCCAAACCTTCATTTTTTAGAATTAACTGTACTCTTTCAGTAATTTCATGGGCAATGTCTTTTGACGTGAGGGTTTTCCCATCCAGATCGAGTTGGATTTCAATAGCTAACAATCTACTGCGGCAATCATCACCCAATTCCTCTAGAATATCTTTTAAAATTTCATCAATTCCCAAGTCTACATACAATTCCTTTTTGTGAACAAACTCCCCCTTCTGATTTGGTAAAATTGCGTGCTTATTGAAATAACCATCAAAGTTACACTTGACAGTGAATGTCACAAAATCGCTCAACCACTTTAAAGCATCTTGATGGAGATAGCTTGTGAGATTGGAAACATTTGTTTGATGGGCAATATCATGACAGATTTGATTGACGAACCACTCTTGGCACTCCTGCCAAATCCCAGGTACCCAATTGGCTAATATTTTTTTGTCTGGAGTTGGGTAGAAGTCTTGAGCAAACCTCAAAACTTCATCGCCATTCTTAGATAAAGTGCTATCTGCAGGAAAACAAGCAATCAATCCCAAAACAGCATCTTTAATCTTGGGATTGGTATTGCCTTTGATAATTTTATTGATACAATCGACAATATCTTGAATGGATTTGGCGATCGCTAACTCACAACTTGTAATCTCATTGTGTTTTAGATTTTCTCGCCAGTCTTCTTGTAAAATCTTTAAGATATCCTTAAGCTCTTCTGGAATATCTTTATCCGTCCAAAGGTTTTCTTTCTTCCTAAACTTCCCATACTGATTTGGAACAATTGCAAACTCACTTAATAAATCTCGCTCTTCCAATAACACAAAACCAACCAGTTTATCCAACCAATTTAATGCTTCTTGCTCAGATTGATTGGTCTTATCAGCCAGTTGAGCTACATTGAAAAACTTAGCAACATCAGCAACCAGCCGCTTTAAACTATAGCGTAAATCCTTCCCCCAATTATTGTCTATAATCTCGTACCAAGATTGAATATGTTCTTTTTTTGGCAGGAGATCGCTTAAAAATGCATTGGCAAAATTCCAAATTTCTGATAACTTGGATTTTGACTTAGCATAGGGGAACAAAGCTTCTTCAAGTTTAATTTTCGGAAACTGGCAATTATCCGTATAAACAATACTAGATTGCATTAATCTAGCTCTTAAGACTTTTTGAATATGTTGTCTGTACCAATCTGTGGAAACCCAATCCTTCTGATTTGGTAAATCCGTTTTCGCCAATAGGTACAAGTTTTGCCACTCGTTAGCGATCGCATACTGTAAAAGAATAAAGTATAACTCAACAGAGTCTTGGACTATCTTTTTATTATTGATAATGTTTTCTTCATTTTTCATTGTGAGAAACACACCATCTCTTGGCTCTGTAGGCTCTATAAAAGGATTGTTGATAACAACTGGAAAATTGAAATCTTCCGTTCCAATTAGTGGAAAACCCAGGAAGATTTTTGGTGTACTGTTATTAAAATGGTAAAGAGATGTTTGGTTTTCATCCTTATCAATTTGAATAGCTATACTTGTCAGTTCTTTTGCCAGACAAGCAAAATACAACTTTTCTGTGCGATTTCCTTGGATTTTATCAAATTCAATAATTTTAAT
>NZ_WJFC01000185.1 GCF_009725235.1 Scytonema sp. UIC 10036 | reverse complement strand
GCAGTCCTAAATGATTTACAAACACCTCTTCCTTGTCTTCCTTGTCCTCCTTGTCTTCCTTGTCTCCCTTGTTTGGATCTCAAATAGGATTGCTATATTTCTAGCAATGTATAAAAAATCCAGATAATCTTAGTTTATTTAAATAAACTAAACATCTAATCGAACGAGCAAAAATTTACATCTAATATGGCAAAAACCGAAAAACAAAAAATGCTTTCAGGCGAACTATATCTTGCTACAGACACAGAACTGCTGAACGAGAGAAAAATAGCAAGTCGCCTGCTCAGAACGTATAACTCAACAACGGAAGAACAAAAGGAAGAGCGATCGCAAATCTTGCAAGAATTATTTGGAGAAATAGGGCAAGGAACATATATCACACCGCCATTTTACTGCGACTATGGTAAAAACATTTATGCTGGCGACGAACTATACATGAATTTTGGTTGTGTCATTTTAGACTGCAACACAGTTCATATAGGCAACAACGTTTTGTTCGCTCCATATGTTCAGATTTATACAGCCCATCATCCAGTAGAACCAGACATTCGGCTTTCAGGTAAAGAACTGGCATCTCCAATTAGAATTGGTAACAATGTGTGGATTGGAGGTAATGCCATTATTTGTCCCGGTGTGACTGTTGGTGATAATACTACTATTGGTGCGGGGAGTGTAGTGACAAAAGATATACCTGCCAATGTTGTTGCTGTTGGCAATCCCTGTAGGGTCATCCGGCAGTTATAATTTGAAATAAAAATTCAATTAATGTTTTTAAATGGAAATACATCTAAGAGAAATGCATTTGTACACCTTACTAGAAAAGCAAGTTTTCTTTGAAAAATTGTAAATTTATGAATGATAAGTACACAATTTTTAAAGAATATCTGAAAGCCAGATAAGATATGCTTTTCCAGATGACTTGCACGCTCAGACAATGCCATAGGCTCAATGCTTTTGTTAGACAAGATGATGTGCTGGGAATTTTAACTGTAAGTAGTTGTCGTAAAATGTTATGAGCGCAAAAGTTGATGGAACTGTAAAAATCGCTGGGTACCAAATCATAGAGCAAATATACTCAGGCTCGCGGACTCAAGTATATCGAGCTATCAGAGAATCTCTTTGCCAACCAGTTGTCATCAAGCTCTTAAAACGAGAATATCCAACCTTCAGCGAACTAGTACAGTTTCGCAACCAATATACGCTTGCCAAAAACCTAGATATTCCCGGTATCATCAAACCCTACAGCCTAGAAACCTACCAAAATGGCTATGCCCTAGTCATGGAGGACTTTGGTGGCATTTCCTTGCGGGAATTTAGCAAAAGACAACCACTGAGTTTGGAGCAGTTCCTTCCCATTGCGCTGCAAGTCACAGACACTTTACACCAACTGCATCAACAGCGTGTTATACACAAAGATATTAAGCCTGCTAATATTTTGATTCATTCTCAAACTGGAGAAGTTAGGCTCATTGACTTCAGTATTGCCTCGCTGCTCCCACGAGAAACCCAGGAAATCCATTGCCTCAATGGGCTTGAGGGAACTCTAGCGTATTTGTCGCCAGAGCAAACCGGACGGATGAACCGAGGCATTGACTACCGCAGCGACTTCTATTCCTTAGGCGTGACTTTTTTTGAACTGCTGAGCGGACAACTACCCTTTGAGTCCCGCGAACCGATGGAGTTGGTTCATTGCCATATCGCCAAAAAGCCTACCTCTATCTGTAACATCAATCCTCAAATCCCCTTGATGCTGGGAGAGATCGTCTGCAAGTTAATGGCGAAGAATGCCGAAGATCGCTACCAGAGTGCTATCGGGCTCAAACATGACTTAGTCAAGTGTGTGGAACAGTGGCGAGATACAGGCAAACACCATTGGTTTGAGCTAGGACAGCGCGATCTGAGCGATCGCTTTCTCATCAGAGAAAAACTCTACGGACGGGAATTGGAAGTGAAGGCGTTACTGGAGGCATTTGGTCATGTTGCCAATGGTAGCTGCGAACTGATGCTGGTAGCAGGTTTCTCTGGCATTGGCAAAACCGCAGTCATCAATGAAGTACATAAACCCATCGTCCGGTGGAACGGCTACTTCATCAAGGGCAAGTTCGACCAGTTCAACCGCAATATTCCTCTATCTGCTTTTGTGCAAGCCTTTCGCGATTTGATACGACAGTTGCTCAGTGAAAGCGATACCCAACTACAGCAATGGCGGAACAAGATATTAGACGCCGTTGGCGAGAACGGGCATCTCCTGCTTGAGGTGATTCCCGAACTCGAGCAGATCGTCGGCAAACAGCCCCAAAACCCCGAACTATCGGCGAGTGCTGCACAGAACCTTTTCTATCTACTGTTCCAAAAGTTCATTCAAGTCTTTACAACAGCAGAGCATCCGTTGACGATCTTTCTTGATGACTTGCAATGGGCGGATTCGGCATCGCTCAATTTGCTCAAGCTGTTGATGGCGACAAGCGATGCTCACGGCGACAAGGGAGGGGGTTATCTGTTCATAATTGGCGCATACCGCGATAACGAGGTGTTTGCGGCTCATCCACTTATATTGACCCTTGATGAAATTGAAAAGGCATCCGTCCGTGTCAATACTCTGAGCCTAGCAGCTTTAAGTCAAGCAGATGTCAATCATTTAATTGCCGATTCCCTAAGTTGTACCACACAACAGGCACTGCCATTGACAGAGTTGGTTTATCAAAAAGCCAAAGGCAATCCCTTTTTCACGACGCAGTTTCTTAAAGCCCTGCATGAGGATGGGCTGATAACCTTTGATTGGGAGGCAGGTTGCTGGCAGTGTAATGTGGCGCAAGTGAGAGCGCTTGCGCTCACCGATGATGTGGTGGAATTTATGGCACAACAACTTCAGAAATTGCCTCCCAACACTCAAGAGATATTAAAACTGGCTGCCTGTATTGGCAATCAGTTTGATTTGGGAACATTGGCGATCGTGTCGGAAAAATCGCAGATAGAAACCGCTGCCGACTTGTGGAAAGCATTGCAAGAAGGATTTATCATTCCTATCAATGAGATTTACAAGTTTTATCAGGAATCAGAATTGACAATTGAGAATTCATTTCAGCCAAGACATTCTCCGGAGCTGTGGCTGCTCGCTCCTGAGTCGTGTGGTTACAAATTCTTGCACGATCGCGTCCAGCAAGCGGCTTATTTCCTGATTCCAAAGGCACAAAAACAGTTGGCTCACTTAAAAATTGGGCAGCTATTACTCGCTCATACACCTGTTGCCAAACTTGACGAAAAGTTGTTTGAAATTGTCAATCAACTGAATATCGGCAGATCCCTCATTATCGATTTATCGGAGCAAATAGAAATCGCCCAACTCAATCTTAAAGCCGGACAAAAGGCTAGAGCCGCAACTGCCTATACAGCCGCATTGCAGTATTGTACCACAGGCATAGCCTTGTTAGCTGAAGATATGTGGCAAACGCAGTATGAATTAACCTTAGCCCTGTACGAAGGGGCTACTGAAGCCGCTTACCTGAGCGGCAACTTTGAGCAGATGAAACAATTGGCGGCAGTCATTGCAGAAAAATCTAGAAATCTGTTGGATACGGTTAAAGTCTATGAAGTTCAAATTCAAGCGGCTCAAGCCCAACATCAATTTACAGAGGCAGTACAGATAGCTCTCAAGATTGTAGAACGTTTGGGAACGAGTTTTCCAGAGCAGCCGAGTCAATCAGATATTGCACGGGCATTTGAGGCGACTCAAGCGCTACTGGCTGGAAGGCAACCGCTACACTTAATAAGTCTGCCGCAGATGACAGACCCTAATAAGTTAGCAGTTGTAAGAATTCTGGCTGCTGTCACTGCTGCTGCCTTTGTTGCGACTCCAACGCTGTTACCGTTTATTGTCCTCGAACAAGTCAATTTATCCGTTCAATATGGCAATACCTCATTTTCTGCAATTGGTTATGCCTACTATGGAATGATACTTTGTGCAATGGCAGGCGAGATGTACTGTGGATATGAGTGCGCTCAACTGGCACTTTTGTTGCTCGAACATTTCAATGCCAAAGAACTCAAATCCAGAGTCTATGTCGGAATTTACTGTTGCGTGTGGCATTGGAAAGAGCCGCTCAAGAACTCCTTACCGTATCTCCGCGAAGGCTACCAAGTTGGACTCGAAACGGGAGATTTAGAATCTGCTGCCATTTGCGGATTCATTTACATCTCATACCGTTGGTTTATGGGCAAAGAATTAAACGATCTCAGCCGCGAGAGCGCTGCTTTTCGAGAGCAACTCGCTCACCTCAACCAAGAAGGTCTAACCAGCCATCTGACAGTTTTTCAGCAAGCTATTTTGAATACAATTGGCGATTGCGCTGAACCTTGGCAGTTGAATGGAAATGCCTTTAATCGAGAGGAAATTGTGCCAGCCCTCCACCATTCGGGGGATCTAACTGCACTGTACTATTTCTATGCCAGCCAACTGAGTCTGTGTTATCTGTTTGGCAAGTTCGATCTGGCCGTGGAAGCCGCACTCACCGCCGAAAATTATATAGGTGGCGTGACAGGCTTATTCATCGTTGCGATTTGCTACACCTATGATTCTCTAGCCCACCTGGCAATCTATTCTCAGGTTGGCGAAGCACAACAGCAACACATTCTTCAACGAGTGGCGAAACACCAGGAAAAAATGAAAAAGTGGGCTGACTGTGCTTTGGAAAACTACCTGCACAAATTTTATTTAGTTGAAGCCGAGCTACACCGAGTTTTAGGGCACAAATCAGAAGCTTTAGAATTTTACGATCTTGCAATTGCGCTGGCTCAAAAACACGGCTACATCCAAGAAGAAGCACTGGCTAATGAACTAGCGGCTCAATTTTACCTCAATTGGGGCAAACAGCCCGTTGCTCAGTCATATATCACTCAAGCCTACTATGGCTATGCGCGTTGGGGCGCTAAGGCCAAAGTCGCTGACTTGGAACGACGCTATCCCCAATTCCTCGCTCCCATATTACAGCAAACCCGTTCTCCTCTCTCCACTCACGAAACTATCTTCACATTGGGGAGTGTTACCTCCACCAGTTCTGTCACTTCCAGCAGTAGCAGTGTCTCTGGTGCTTTAGATTTAGTGACCATTTTCAAAGCTTCCCAAACTCTTTCTGGGGAAATCGAACTCGAAAAACTGCTCTTTGCATTGCTGCATATCGTTATTGAAAATGCCGGAGCCGATAAGTGCGCGTTCATGCTGTTGGAGTCAGGTAGTTTGCTGATTCAAGCAATAGCAGAGCTTTCCGTTGGTGTCAGATCTCTACAGCATGAGGGAATGGACTGCGTCAATTTTTACCCAATGTTGCTCAACCCAGAGCCTGTTGAACGCTCTCAAGATGTACCCGTTGGCTTAATTAATACCGTCAAACGCAGCTTAAAACCTGTTGTGATTACTGATGCCCGGTTGCATCCCCAATTAATCAACGACCCCTATGTTCAGCGACAGCAGCCCAAGAGTCTCTTGTGCAGCCCGATTTTGCATCAGGGTAAGTTGTTTGGTGTATTGTACTTAGAAAACAATTTAGCAACTGCAGCATTTACAAGCGCTCGCGTCGAACTGCTGAACTTACTTTGCGCTCAAGTTGCAATCTCTTTAGAAAACGCCCGCCTCTATGCTCGAGAACAGAAAAAATCACTCGATCTGCAACAAGCATTAAACGATTTGCAAAACGCTCAATTACAAATTGTGCAGAGTGAAAAAATGTCAGCACTGGGCAATTTAGTCGCTGGTGTGGCTCATGAAATGAATAATCCCCTCGGTTTTATTGCTGCCAGTCTCAAACAAGCTCAACTCACTATTGCCGATCTTGTAGCACACTTAAAACTCTATCAACAAAGCCTGCCCAATGCGAGCGAGCAAATCAAAGACCATGCAGTAGAAATCGATTTGGATTATAGCTTAGAAGACCTCCCCAAGATGATCGATTCCATGAGTCTAGCGTGCATTCGCCTGACAAATATCAGCACCAGTCTCCGTACTTTCTCCCGTGCTGACAAAGATTATCCAGTGCTATTTAATATCCACGAAGGCATTGACAGTACAATACTCATTCTTAAACACCGCCTCAAAGCCAATGAAACACGTCCAGCAATTGAGGTGATAACTAAGTATGAAAATTTACCCCAAATCGAGTGTTTTCCAGGTCAGTTAAATCAGGTGTTTATGAATATTCTCGCCAATGCCATTGATGCATTAGAAGAGTCAAATAATGGACGCACTTTTGAGGAGATAAAAGCCAATTCAAATCGCATTCAAATTACCACTTTTGTTCAAGATAACCATGTGAACATTGCTATTGCTGATAATGGCAATGGCATGAATGAACAAGTTCAAGCCAAAGTTTTTGACCGCTTATTTACAACGAAAGCTGTTGGTAAAGGGACGGGATTGGGATTGGCGATCGCTCATCAAATCGTCGTCGAAAAACACCACGGTTCGCTCTGTGTGAATTCTACAGTTGGTCGGGGAACTGAATTTATCATTACCTTACCAATTCTGGCTAAGACTTAGCAAAAGCTATTGCATCCACAACCTAGTTCGGTTCACTTCCACTGACTGACTTGGTACTCAAGAGCATAAATTATTCTCCTTTCTGCTCTCAGCGCGATTTTAAAATAAAGGTGTCATCAAATTATGAGCATTATCGTACTTGGCAGCATCAATATAGACTTAGTCGCAACAACACCTCGGTTGCCAGTTGCCGGAGAAACGCTGTTGGGACAGGATTTTTTTAAGGCATCAGGTGGTAAAGGCGCAAATCAAGCAGTCGCATTAGCAAGATTGGGAATTCCTACTCATATGGTAGGGCGTGTAGGTGGAGATAGTTTTGGTGAGGAACTTGTTAATAGTTTGCAAGAATCTGGAGTGCGAACTGAGAATATATTCGTTGATGAAACGGTAAGTTCTGGGGTTGCTATCATTGCTGTAGATGTGAGGGGTGAAAATCAAATTATTGTTATTCCTGGTGCTAACGGACACGTTAATGAGGAAGATATAAAACGGTTATCGCACTTGTTACCGGAAGCTACAGCACTGCTTTTACAATTTGAAATTCCTATACCTACCGTTGTTCTGGCTGCCCAAGCAGCACAAGTGGCGGGAGTGACAGTGATACTCGATCCAGCGCCTGCGAACAAGGATGTACCAAAAGAACTTTACCCATTAGTGGATATCATTACACCCAATGAAGTTGAAGCAGGACAACTCGTGGGTTTTCCCGTGGATGGGGAAGACTCAGCAAGAAAAGCAGCTACAGTTTTGCGACAATGGGGAGTCAAAAATGCCATTGTAAAACTCGGTGCTAAAGGCGTTGTTTGTGCAACAGCAGAAGAAACCTTTTTCGTACCTGCATTTCCAGTTCGTACTGTTGACACAACTGCTGCAGGGGATGCATTTAATGGTGGTTTAGCTGCAGCACTTCACGAAGGACTTTCATTACATCAAGCAGTGGTTTGGGGTGCAGCCGCAGGTGCAATAGCTGCAACAAAACCGGGCGCACAGCCTTCTCTTCCCGATAAGATCACATTTGATGGTTTTTTAATGGCTCATAGCTAATGGCTAATGGCTAATAGTTAATACAATTAGCAATTAGCCATTAGCAATTAGCCATTAGCATTATGTTCGTATTAATGGATCACGATGGTGGTGTAGATGATTATTTAGCAACTATGCTGCTTATGACAATGGATAACGTGCAGCCTCTTGGCATTGTCGTTACTCCAGCCGATTGCTACGCGGAACCAGCTGTCAGTGCTACACGTAAAATTCTAGATCTCATGGGATGCTCTCATGTTCCCGTTGCTGAAAGTACTGTACGCGGTATCAACCCTTTCCCCCGTCTCTATCGCCGCGATTCATTTATTGTTGACCATTTCCCGATTCTCAATCAAAATGAAAGTATTCTTACACCCTTACTAGCAGAACCCGGTCA
Organism: Scytonema sp. UIC 10036; assembly: GCF_009725235.1. Next base: position 18,671 of record NZ_WJFC01000185.1, on the reverse strand, counting down.
AGATTTTACGATCCGGGTGTTGCGAGAGTCACCAGAACCAGTCACTCTAATGGTTACTGGTCCTTTAACTAATGTAGCTCATGCACTCGATACAGCACCAGAGGTGGAGGCGAAAATCCAACGCATTGTCTGGATGGGAGGTGCGCTTAATGTCTCTGGGAATGTGGAAAAAAATTGGGAACCGGGACAAGATGGTTCCGCAGAATGGAATGCTTACTGGGACCCGATTTCTGTTGCAAGAGTGTGGCGATCGCAGATCGAAATTATCATGTGTCCCTTAGATTTAACCAACAACGTACCTGTAACATCAGACATAGTATACAAGATGGGGAAACAAAGACAATACCCCATATCCGATCTAGCGGGACAATGTTATGCACTCGTCATTCCCCAAGATTACTATTTTTGGGATGTGCTAGCAACAGCTTACCTGGCTCATCCAGAATTTTACGAACTGCGGGAGTGGGAAACAGAAATTGTCACAGTCGGTCTCAGCCAGGGACGTACTAAGATAGTTCCTGGAGGTCGTAAGATTTACGCCATGGATAAAGTCGATAAAGAGGCTTTTTACTCTTATATTTTGCAACAGTGGGCAAGATGAATTTTAGATTTTAGATTTTGGATTTTGGATTGATTGTGCAAATTCTGTATAGGGGAGTTGGGATTGGGAACTGAGAAATTAATACCAAAGTCCCCAATCGTCAATCCCCAATTGCCTTCAATACTACGTAGGTTTTGGGAAATAGTAGGTTGGGTTGAGCGAAGCGCGAAACCCAAGAAATGCTGATAAATGTTGGGTTTCGTGCCTCAACCCAACCTACGTAATTTCGTATTTTTATGCAAAACCTACGCAGTATTGCAATTGCCTTGCTATTTCAAAAAATTTAATCCCAAGCACAAAGCCGCAACAGTTCCTGCAACACAAATTTCTCCTTGAAAAATTTTTTCCCTGACTGATTCCACAGGAATTAAAAGAACTTCAATTTCTTCTGTAATATCTAAATTTTGTTCTCCCACTTTGGTGACATTTTCTGCTAGGAATAAGTGTATTTGATTGGTATCTTTGCTTGGTTTGTCATAAAGTGTTGATATTTTGGTGACTTGTTGGGCAAGATAACCCGTTTCTTCTTGCAGTTCTCTGATGGCTGCTGTTTCAGCGCTTTCTTGTGCTGAGTCAAAACTTCCTGCGGGAAGTTCAATGAAAAACTCACCCACCGCGTGTCTGTATTGACGGACAAAAATAATTTCCCGGTTGCTGGTAATGGGTAATATCAGGGCAACTTCCGGTTTCAAATTAACAAAATAATCGTCTATAATTTTACCGTTAGGTAAGTATAGTTTATCTCGCCTGACTTTACACCAGTAATGGTCTAAAACCATTGTTGAGTGCAAAATCTGCCATTTTTGTAACTTGGTCATGGATATAAGGGTAAAGGATGAAGAAGAAAGCATGAAATATTTTATACTTTATCCTTCATCCTTGAAACAAACATTATGCAAATAGAAGTAGAGACATTCACTGTAAACAAGCGCTTTCCTTTGACCATCAGTCGCGGTACAACGGCAAAGACAACAAATATATGGGTAAAGATTTCGCACGATGGTATAGAAGGGTGGGGAGAAGCATCGCCTTTTGGCGTAGGGACTTCTCCACAGTCAACAGAGATAATTAAAAATGCTTTACTGCAAGTCTTGCCTTCTCTTCAAAAATTCAGTCCGTTGCAAAAGCAGGCAATTGAGGTTGTTTTGAATAAATCGCGCATTCCTTCCTCTGCCAAAGCAGGCTTAGATGTAGCCTTGCATGATTGGTTGGGAAAATATGTGGGGCTACCTCTATGGCAATTATGGGGACTAGAACGAAATTCTATTGTACCTACATCAGTGACTATTGGTATTAACTCTCCTGAAGGAGCAAGGGCTAGGGCGCGAGATTGGTTGCAATTTACTGATGTCCGTGTTTTTAAGGTCAAGTTGGGGAGTCCGGATGGTATTGCGGCAGATCGGAAGATGTTATTAGCAGTGCGAGAGGAAGCACCAGATCGAGAATTGTACGTTGATGCGAATGGGGGTTGGAGTTTGGAAGATGCGGTACAAATGTGCAATTGGCTGGCAGAAATGGGTATAAAGTATGTAGAGCAACCACTGCAAAAAGGGCAGGAAGAAAGGTTAGGCAATTTAAAGAAGCAAACTTCTCTACCTATCTTTGTTGATGAAAGTTGCTTCACTAGCTCGGATATTCCCAAATTAGCAAACTATGTAGATGGAATTAATATCAAATTGATGAAATCTGGGGGCTTGACAGAAGCAATGCGGATGGTACACACAGCACGGGCGCATGGGTTGCAAGTGATGTTTGGTTGCTATTCCGACAGTACGCTAGCTAATACAGCAGCGTTACAGCTTGCCCCATTAGCTGACTATCTGGACTTAGATAGCCATCTCAATCTTCTAGATGACCCCTTTACAGGTGCAATATTGCACGAGGGGCGAGTGTTACCAAACGATTTACCAGGGGTGGGGGTACAACGCAGTGCGTCTGGCGCTTAATCAAAGAGTTGCAATTCTATTGCACGAAGGAATCCAAGGACGGCAAGGTAAAACGGGGCTTGCACTTTTACGCTATAGTGAAGCCTCGATAGTAGCAGCGATCGACCGCGAATGTGCGGGTAAATCTCTGTTGGAGCTAACGGGTATAAAGCGTGATGTACCGATAGTCTCATCGGTAGCCGAATCGCTGGAGTACAAACCGCAAGTTTTGGTTATCGGTATCGCCCCTAAAGGAGGTACTGTACCGGATGATTATTGGCATGAAATCAAAGATGCTGTTATGGCTGGGATGTCAATAGTGAACGGTTTGCACACACCACTGTCAACAATGACAGAGTTAAAAGCATTGCTAAAACCAGGACAAGTCATCTGGGATGTACGGAAAGAACCACCGAATCTGGGCGTAGCTTCTGGGATGGCACGAACTTTACCCTGTCGCCGGGTGTTGACTGTAGGAACCGATATGGCAGTGGGTAAGATGTCAACAAGTTTGGAGTTAAACTGGGCGTCACGACTGCGAGGATTGCGTTCTAAATTTTTGGCCACAGGGCAAACTGGTTTAATGTTGGAAGGTGATGGGGTAGCACTAGATGCAGTAAGGGTGGACTATGCTGCTGGTGCAGTGGAACAAATGGTTTTGCGTTATGGTAAAAATTACGACATTTTACACATTGAAGGACAGGGTTCGCTGCTGCACCCCGGTTCTACAGCAACTCTGCCGTTAATACGCGGTTCGCAACCAACGCAAATGATACTAGTCCATTGTGCCGGACAAACGGAAGTATCTAGTGGTGGTGTGTTTATTCCACCCCTATCAGAAGTTGTTCAGCTTTATGAAGCAGTCGCCCGTGCTGGAGGTGCTTTTGCAACCGTACCTGTCGCGGCTATTGCTCTCAATACCAGGCATTTGGATGAGTCGGCGGCTAAAGATGCGATCGCATCCGTGGAGGCAGAAACTCATCTTCCCTGTACAGATCCAGTTCGTTTTGGTGCTGCTAAGTTGTTGGATGCTGTATTGAAGGCGTAAGAGTTATACCCCACCCAATACTTGTCGGTTAAGCCTAAAAATACGAAAACAAGTAGGTTGGGTTGAGGAACGAAACCCAACATTGACAGACATTTGTTGGGTTTCTCCAAGGGGAAAGCCCAACCAACAATTGCCTCAGCCCTTGCAATATTAGTTTGAGAGTAGTATTTTTTCATTTCTTTTTTGAAGTTGACAAGTTTTTCTTACAGCTATTTTCAGGTAAATGAACCACATCTTTTTTATCTCACGCAAAGGCGCAAAGGCGCAAAAGGATTAAGAGTGTGGTTTAAATAAGTGAAAACCGCTGTAATAAAGATTAGTAGGGTTGAAGTTGACGAGTTCAACAATCTTTTCCTACTTCTTATACTTTTCCTACTTTAGATTTTGATTTTTATAAAATTTATATCCTTGTGAAAATCTGATAAAACTATGTGAAAGTTTAGAGAAAATCTCCACAGAATGTATATTAGAACTGTGATTTAATTTACTATCCATAATATGCAGAATGAGGGCTGAAATTTGCTAACACATTAACCAAGCAATGAGGAGAATCAATTTACAAACAAGGTTGTTTCTGGCTTTTCTCGTACCTAGTTCGGTCGCCTTAATCGCCGTCTTAAATGGAATTTACATAGCAAATCGCTTGAGTAGTTATAACACTCAACTGAGTAGAAATAACTTACCCAGCATAGATGGCTTGTGGAAGATCGACGAAGGTCAAACTCAAGTTGATAGTGCAGAAAACCTGTTGTTACAACGGCCTCTATCCTCTACCGAGCGATCGCTTGCTCAGGGCAAGATCGAAAAGGCTTGGGTTCAGATTAATGACGGATTTGAACAAGCACTCAATATTCCACCAAATGATGAACAGGAAAAGCAATTAGAAGCACAGTTTCGACAAGACTGGAAGATTTGGAAGCATGCTCATGAAATCTTTCTAGATCGAGAGGAGCAGTTTTATCAACTTGGTATCCCCGATCCCGAACAAAAGCGCCTAGAACTGCTCCTACAAGGACAAAGCAACTCCCCTGAGATGAAACGAGTGCAAGAAGCAATTGTAGCCCGCAACAAGATGCTCGAAGCCAATTTTCAGAAACGATCGTTATTCAGGCAGTCAAATAACTCTTTGCTGGCATTACTATGGAACAATGAGGAATTTGCTGCTCAAATTCAGCAGGCTTCTGCCCGCGAGGCGCAACAGGCTCAAAACGTAGCTATCCTAGTGCTGATCGTAGTGCCAATAATTGTAGGAGTTTTGGCGTGGGAATTAAGCTGGAGGATTGCTCAACCCATCGATCGACAACTTGCAGATCTGATTACAAACTTGGAACTTGCCCGTGACACGCTAGAAGAAAAAGTGGAAGAGCGCACCCAAACTTTACGGGAAACGCTGCATCGTCTCACAACAACCCAATCGCAACTGATTCAAGCTGAAAAAATGTCGAGCTTGGGGCAGTTAGTTGCAGGGATCGCTCATGAAATCAATAATCCGGTCAACTTTATTAACGGCAATCTCAAGTATGTGCAGGAGTACGCTCATCATCTGATGAACATGATGCAACTCTACCAAAAGCATTATCCCAACCCAACCAATGAGATTCAAATCGCAGCCCAGGAAATCGATCTGGGGTATGTGCAGGAAGATTTACCCAAAATACTAAACTCCATGAAACTTGGAACCGATCGCATTTGCCAGATTGTGCTGTCGCTTCGTAACTTCTCGCGGCTAGATGAAGCTGAATTCAAAGCCGTAAACATTCATGAAGGCATCGACAATACTTTGTTGATTTTGCAACATCGCCTACAAGAGAATGCTGAGTGCCCCAAAATTGAAATTGTGAAAGAGTATGGCAATTTGCCGTTGATCCCGTGCTATCCGGGACAACTCAATCAAGTGGTGATGAACATCCTCGCAAACGCCATCGATGCGCTTGAAGAGTATCACTCCAAACGAACCTTTCCAAAAATTAAGGAACACAGAAGCCAAATCGTCATTCGCACTTCAGCGCTCGATGCAGGCTGGGTGCAAATTGCAATTGCTGATAACGGCTTGGGAATGACCGAACAGGTTAAACAGCAAATTTTTAATCCCTTCTTTACCACCAAGCCAATTGGCAAGGGGACAGGTATGGGAATGTCCATCAGCTACCAAATTATCATTGAAAAACATCGTGGTAAGCTGGAATGTTTTTCAACTCTCGGTCAAGGGACAGAATTTGTCATTCAACTTCCTATTTGAAAATTACCATGATTCGCCACTGATGGAATACCTTATTATAAAGATTAATTAAAAAATTAGGCATCGCCCATAAACCTTGAAAAAGAAAGTCTATTACCCTGTGCTTATTTAAGCAATTGCTCATACAGTTAATAAAGAGCTTTTTGCATAGGTTGGATCGGCCATGAAACGGAGATGGAAGTCGCTGCTACTATCAGCTAGTTGGGTACTACTTTCCATTGGGACATCTATTATCATTATTCTCACCCATCCCCTAGTATCACCAGCAAAAGAACCTGCAGCGTCTACGACTGAAATTACCAAGACCTCTACTCCAAATAAGTCCCCAGTCGTGGTTCCAGAAGCGACGGAGACAAACACACCTGTCGTTGTTCCAACAGCGACGGAGACGAAGAAGCCAACTGAGTCAACACAACCAACGCCCTCACCAGAAGCAACTGACCCAAAGAAGCCAACGGATTCCAAGGAACCAACAACTTCAGAGGAGAAAAAGTCTGAGTCAGCTGCAGAACCTGCACCCACTCCTGAAGAAATTGCACGTCAGCAAAAATTGATAGAAGCGGATAAGCTTTACCAATCAGGACAAATTGCTTCTGCGGAAAAGCTGTATCGTGAAGCAAAAGAACCTTTTGCCACATCCTCAGAGTCTCAACAACGCAAAGAAGCAATTGTTGACCCTACACAATTGTCTCCTGGAGGTAAAGTTTACTGGCGGGAAGCAGAAGCGGGAATTGCCAGCCAGTTGTACACGAGAACTATGGTACCGCTAGAGCTTTTAGTTCAGCAATACCCCGAATTTATTCCCGGTCATATCAAATATGCTGAAGTCCTCAAACGGGACAACCAAGAAAAAAAAGCATTGGATGTCTTGGAACGTGCGGCGACGCTGTATCCCAATCAACCAGATTTAATTAGAACAAGAGTCGCTGCACTCGCAGAAGCTAAAAAATGGATGGAAGCTTCTTTAGCAGCACGTCAATTTGCTCTGCTTAACCCGAACAGTCCTCAAGCGCCTGAGTTTGCAGAACTGGCAGAGAAACATCTCAAGCGTTACAAATCACATATTAGGGCAAAAGTTAGAGGAAATACAATTGCTAACATTGTGACTGGTGTCTTGGGTTATGCCGTAACGGGTAGTCTTCTCGGTCCGTTTACTGCTCTTGACTCTACCATCATGCTCATGCGGGGAGAAAAAGCTGTTGGTGAGTCAGTGGCAAAACAGGCGCGAAAGCAACTGGATTTGGTTAAAGATGAAGCAACTTTAAAATATGTGGATGAAATTGGTCAGAAACTTGCTAAGGTTTCTGGACGTAATGACTTTAAATATGAGTTTTTTGTCATTCCTGAAGAAAGTTTAAACGCTTTTGCACTCCCTGGTGGCAAAATATTTGTTCATGCAGGTGCGATCGCAAAAACTAAATCAGAAGCTGAATTAGCTGGATTAATCGGTCACGAACTATCTCACGTCGTTCTTTCCCACGGTTTTCAACTTGTCACTCAAGGAAACCTAATTGGTAACTTAACTCAATATATTCCCTATGGCGGTACTATTGGGCAATTATTTGCCATGAGTTACAGTCGGGATATGGAACGTCAAGCAGATACTCTGGGGACACGTCTCATTGTTGCATCAGGATATGCTGCTGATGGTTTGCGGAATTTGATGGTCACACTGGATAAAGAGCAAAAATACAGACCTCCTCAATGGTTATCTTCTCATCCGGGCGGTAACGAGCGAGTCCGCTATTTAGAGAATCTCATTTCACAAAACCAATACAATCGCTACAGCTATGAGGGGGTAGCGCGTCATATGGACATTCAACAAAAGGCAAAACAGATACTTAAAGAGCAAAAAGAAAAAAAAGAACGTCTCCGGAAAAAAAAAGACAGAGTTGATGAATCAAAATGACAAACTTGATCGTCACTAGAAATATCAACTCCCTACTCTGAACCGTCGTAATATGATATCCCAATCTCTAAAGTTTTTATTTTTGAGCGGTCTTGGTTTATCTTTGCTTTTAAACCCTTCAACCGCATTTGCTCAACCCCGTAGTGGTGATGTAGTTGTACCAATAGAACCGGGTAATGGTTCTGTTAGACCAAGCACGGGAACAGACAGTTCAACGACAAGTACATCAACAACTAGCGATCGCGGTGTGCGTTTTAGCTGTCGCTACCATAACGGTAATTATACCGTTATGTACAATCCAGAAGCTTTTCCTGGTGAATACTTTCCTTGGGCAACTCCCAGAACTTTAGGTGGCGGTTGGAGTGCAGAACAGCGTTGTTACGAAATTGCCAGACGTTTGGAATCTTACCGTCCTGATGGCTTGGTAGAACTTAAGTCAGCTGTAGAAAACGGAGAAAACACAGTTTGTGTAACCACTGATGCTAGACCTGCCTGTCGAATTGTGCTGACAGTTCCTCGCGGTCAAGATCCCGATGTTGTACGCAATGGCATTTTCCAAAACCTAGTGACTGCTGATAACGGCGACCAAACCACTGCTGTCAATACCTTCACAGGTCGTGGTGGTAGTCTGGGCAATATAAGTCAAATTTTTGGTACTAAAAAACCATCTTCATCAAAAGCACCTATCAATCTGAAACCTTTCCTATCTCCTGCTGATGGTGGTACTGGGGCTAAACTCAGCAATGGCGTTAAGCTTCCTAACTCACCATCTAAACCTAGTGGTGGTACTCGCTTGAATCCTAATAAACTTCGTTAATTAAAAAGCGCTCGGACTTTTGATTCTCTTGTCAAATGGGATATTTTGCCCGTTTTACAAGAGTTATTTTTTTATTTTTAAAATTTTTTTGACTGCACGGACATCTCTTTTTACTTTATTTTAGAAAAGTAGGTTTAACAGAAACTTTTTGGGAAAAGCAGGTTTAGTAGGATGTTTTGCGAAACCCTTGATTATCCTGCTGAGAAGCTATAAACTGTGATTTAGTTCGGTTTCAGAGCTAGAAGCATCACTAAATAGCTTGTTAAACCAAGGCAATTTAATTATTAAATGCCGCAAAGATATTGTGTATCGGGGTAATGCCATTATTGCAAGTTAGATGTGGAACAGATTAAGTTGATGCGTGAAGTCAACTGTCAATCCACAAACTAGGCTTTAGCTCTTTCAAATCTCGCACTAACTAACCAAATCGAATCGTAACTTGTCATTTTTTTTTTTAACGCAAATTGAATTCGTAGTGGGGAAAGAGGATTGTAAGTATTTGATTTATCTTTTTAAGAAAAAATCTTACTTGACTGTAATTTAGAACTACAGTGGTTAGAAATTATGATGTATGGCTATGACTTCATTAATAAATGATACACGTTATTCTACAAAAAATTTGCATTTGGGACAGATATTATACGCTATAAAAAACCCTTTAAATTTCTTCAATGAAGCAAGGGAATATGGTGATATTCTTCCCTTTCGTTTAGGTTGGACACCAGTTTTAGTACTTAATAATCCAAAATACATTGAAGAGGTTTTTTGTCACCAAAACAGAGTGTTTATGAGGAAAGGTCATTTCTTGCGTAATAACTCTAAGTTACTTTTAGGTAATGGTTTGTTTCTTAGCGAAGGGCAGTTCTATCACCATCAGCGCAAATTGGCTCAACCTGCTTTCCACAGACAGATGATTGCTTCCTACGGTGAAGTGATGGTTGCAGAGACCAACCGCGTCATTGCTACTTGGCAAGATGGGCAAGAGCGCGATGTTTACCAAGAGTTTGTTGGTATCACCATGTCGATCGTCGCCAAATGTATGTTGGATACTGAATTAGATGCTGTGGCTGCAAGCAAAGTTACTGCTGCCCTAGATGCGACGATGAATCGTCTGGTAAAGCGCAGAAATGCTCTGTTTTTGGTGCCTAATTGGCTGCCCACTCCCAGTCATCTGCGATTTTGCAGAGCAGTTAAGCAGTTAGATGAAATTATTTATGACATTATTCATCAACGCTATACCAGTAAACAAGACAGAGGAAGCTTTCTTGACTTACTACTATATGCTCAACAAAAAAAAGACAACAATATAACACTACAACAATTACGGGATGAAATAATCAATATTTTTCTTGCAGGTCATGAAACTACAGCGATCGCGTTAGCTTGGATATCCTTTCTCCTCTCACAGAATCCATTAGTAGAAGCAAAATTAATCGAGGAATTACGGGCTGTTCTGAATGGAAGAAACCCCACTGTGGCAGACTTACCTCAATTACGCTACACCGAAGCAATAGCCTTAGAGGCTTTACGGCTTTATCCCCCAGTCTGGTTCTCAGAGCGTGTGGCTTTAGAGAATACGGAAATTGCTGGATATCCAGTGCCAAAAGGTACTTGGGTTTATGCCAGTCAGTGGTCTGTACACCGCAACCCTGACTTTTTTCCCGATCCGGAAAAATTCCATCCCAACCGATGGGAGGATGGCTTGGCAAAACGGCTACCTTTAGGAGCCTATTTCCCCTTTAGTCTGGGAGGGCGAACTTGTATTGGCAAGGATTTTGGCATGATGGAACTCGTTCTTCTCATAGCGACAATCTTCCAGAATTTTCAGTTAAAGCTAGTACCAGGGTATTCAGTTGAGATTCTCCCATCCTTAACGCTACGTCCTAAACACGGTATGAAAATGTTGTTAACAAGGCGTTAGGTATTGCCAGAATCCTAAGTCATAAAAAAAGCTAGTCAATAGAATTAGGTACAGAAAAAACAAAAATGCAGTTATTAGTTCCTTCCTTAAGTAAGAATTTAAGCACTTATTCTTTTCTAGAAAGAATGCAGGTTTACAAAACTCCTGTTTCTCAAATTCAGTCATTGGGAGTTTATCTTCCCGAACGCATCGTTGACAATGAAGAACTGGCTGCGATGATTGATGGCCCGATCGCACTCAAAAACAATTTACCCAAACTGATAGAACGACTCACTGGTATCAAAACTCGGCACTATGTCAAAGAAGGGACATCCCCATCTGAACTAGCAGTACAAGCGGCTTGGCGAGCTCTCGATACAGCCAACTTAAGCATCAATGATATTGATACCCTCATATTTGCAGCTACGGATACGGATATTATAGAACCTGCTACTGCTAACATTGTGCAGGCAAAGATGGGAATTTCAAGAATTAACGCTTTTGATGTTAAAAATGCTTGTAATAGTGTTTTACAAGCTCTAAATATTGCCAATAGCCTAATTGCGAATGGTGCTGCACATCGAGTTTTGATTGTCAGTGGTGAAGTTGGGAGTTATACTGTTAATCGTAAAATTTCTAGTAAAGAGGAACTTCGTACCAAACTTGGCGGATTAACCTTAGGAGATGGTGGGGCTGCGATCGTTGTTGAGCCATCAGACGGGAAATTGGGATTGCTGGAATTAAACTTAATGAGTATGGGTGAATATTGGCACTTGTGTCACATTCCCGAAGATCCAGATTGGCGTCATTGTTCTGAAAAAATATTACTTTATAAATTTTATCTAGATTTGCCTGAGTTGGCTAAATTAATACACAAGTACACCATTCCTTATTTTCAGGAATATAACTATTACCGTCAGCAAGAATTTCAAGAAAGTTCTTTTCATAAACATTTAACTTTAGTGGTGGGACATCAAATTTCTAAACGTTTTATTGAGGATGTTCGTCAGGCTTTGGAAATTCCTCCACATAAGTCGATGCTGACAGTCGAGTATTTCGGGAATACAGCTAGCACTGCGATTCCTTTAGCTTTGCACACAGCTATTGAGCAAGGATTGTTAACCAGGGGAACGGGACAAGAAGTCATGCTCTTTGGGGCTGCTAGTGGTTATAGCATTGGACATTTACGCGTGCGTATTTAAAGAGGATGTTTGAAAAGTGGTTGGCTGTGATTTTTATCACATTATTACCCCCCTTAATCCCCCCGATGTATTGGGGGGAAACAAGAAAAATTCAGTTCCCTCCCCTTGCCAAGGGGAGGGTTAGGGTGGGGTAATAAATATTTGATACATCAATCATGACTTTTCAAACATCCTCTAAAGCTTACCGTCCCCAGCCCCAGTCACTTGACCCTAGAAATATGGCAGAAGATAAAGAAAGCCGATTCCTTGAAAAACCATCAAATGGGTGGCGAATCATATTGGCACCTTCGATTGTATTAGCCATACTGATAATATCCATACCCGTTTTTTCACGATTATGGTACAGCAATCAAACTGTGTTGCCAAAACCCCGTAGGGTCATTGCTTCTAGAGTGGCAATTACTGCATTGGGACGTTTAGAGCCTCAAGGCGGAGTGACTCAGTTATCTGCTCCGAGTTCACTGACAGGTAACCAAATAGAAAAACTGTTGGTCAAAGAAGGAGACACAGTTCGAGCAGGGCAAATAGTAGCGTTCCTTCAAGGTTATGTTCAGGCAACAGCCGCATTAAATCAGGCACAATCGAAAGTGGAAGTTGCTCGAGCTCAATTAGCCCAGGTAAAAGCCGGAGCAAAGCCGGCAGATATTAAGGCTCAAAAGGCAGTATTGACACGTTTAGATACTCAATTAAAAGGAGAAGTTGCTACTCAACGAGCGACAATTGCTCGTTTACAAGCTCAATTAAACAATGCTCAAACAGAGAACGAGCGGTATCAGAATTTATACACAGAAGGTGCTATTTCAGCTTCTATTGCAGATAGTAAAAGCCTGGAATTCCAGACACTCAAACAGCAACTTGCAGAAGCTGAAGCAAATTTGAACAAGAGTGTGAGCACTCTGACTGCTCAAATAGAGGAGGCAAAAGCCAAACTCGTAGGTCTTAACCAAGTGCGTAGCGTAGATATCCAGGTGGCGCAGGCGGAACTTAAAAGTGCTATGACTGCAGTCATGCAAGCAAGAGCAGAACGAGATTTAAGTTATGTGACATCTCCTATAAATGGAAAGATTTTGAAAGTTCATACCAAAACAGGAGAAGTCATTGGCAATTCAGGAATTGTTGAGATAGGTAACACATCTCAAATGTATGTAGTAGCAGAAGTTTATCAAACAGATATTAAGAAAGTTCGCCTTGGTCAAAAAGCTACTATTACAAGCCCTGCATTTAGTAAAAGAATATCGGGAACAGTCAGCAAGATTGGTTTACAAGTTAGCAAACAGAGTATCTTAAGTCTTAATCCAGGAGTAGACACAAATCGCAGAGTGATTAAGGTAAAAATACGAATAGATCGTTCAGAGGATAGTCAACAGGTGGCAGATTTAACCAACTTACAGGTGTATATAGCTATTCAAGTATAATGATTGGCAAAATTTCCTTGGCTTGGCTACAGTTAACTTATCAAAAATTTCGTTTTCTAGTAGCTATAGCTGGTATTACTTTTGTTGTCATTTTAATGTTTACACAACTAGGGTTCCAAGATGCTCTCTATTTAAGTGCTACCCGTTTACATCATAGTCTTCAAGGAGATTTATTTTTAATTAGTTCTCAGTATAAGTCTTTAACTTCAAATCAAAGCTTTTCTCGAACTAGTTTATATCAAGTTTTAGGTTTTAATGGTGTAGCGTCAGTCAGTCCCATGCATTTGGGATTTGCTAAATTTAAAAATCCCGAAAATGATGAAAAATACTCCATATATGTCATTGGTATTGAGCCAGACAAGAATCCTATAAATTTATCAGAAGTTGCACAAAACTTAGATAAAATAAAAATTCCTGACTTCGTACTCTTCGATCGCAAGTCTCGTCCTGAATTTGGGCCAGTTGCTGAAAATTTTGAGTCAAAGCAAACTGAGCAGATAGTTGAAATATCTCCCTTTAATGCAATTAAAGGTTATAGAGTAAGAGTGGTTGGATTATTCAGTTTAGGTCCTTCTTTTGGAGTGGATGGTAATTTAATTGTTAGTGAATCAACTTTTTTAAGAATATTTTTAAATACACGTAATTATGAAATGATAGATATTGGTGCAGTGTCACTAAATCCTGGAGTAGAAAAGCAAAAAATTTTAGAAAATATCCAAGTTTCTTTACCTAAAGATGTCAAAATTTTTACAAGAGAAGAATTTATTAATTTTGAGAAAAAGTATTGGGCTACTAGAACACCCATTGGTTTTATACTTAATCTTATGTTAGTGATGGGTTTTGTTGTTGGAGTGGTTATTGTCTATCAAATTCTTTATAGTAACATATCGACTCAAATAACAGCATATGCGACTTTAAAAGCTATAGGTTATTCAAATGATTATTTTTTGAAAGTTGTATTTGAACAATCTATTATTTTAGCATTTTTTGGTTATATACCTGGATTTGCTATTTCTTTATGTATATATAATTTTGCGATGGTTTCTACTCAATTACCAATAACCATGAGTATTAATAATATGTTAATTATATTAATTACAACAAACTTTATGTGTATGGTCTCTGGAACCTTAGCTATGAACAAACTTCGTTCAGCAGATCCAGCAGATATTTTTTAAAATATTAATTCAGGAAAAAATATATAACTCCTCTCAATACTGTTCAAATAAGACTTGATCCCCCCTAGCCCCCCTAAAAAGGGGGAAATAAAGCAATTGAGAAAAAACTAGGCGATGCCGTAATCATGTCTATACAAACTCAATCCGCTTGCGCGGACTTCTATATAAATTTCAATATAAAAACTATCGGCGATCGCAGAGTCTGTTAACGCAATACCGAAACACACCTCGAAGCAGTATGTTTATAAGTTTTCATAAATAGTTTATGATTTTTAGATAATCTCTAAATAAAAAAAATTAGAAAAAACTAAGTAGGAAAAGTCAGTTTTTTAGTGAAAAGTAAGAGATATTACTAATAGTCTTGTATTCATACTTCAGTTTATGTAAGTATATGATTAGCAATCTCCACTCTTAGAAAAGCTTTGAGTAGCAAGCATTCGACTACGAAGCAAGAAGTGGACTAATTAAAATAGTGTTGCTAACCAGAAATCACTTTTTACAAGGAAGGAATTCTTATGTCACGTATTGCAATTGAGACAATGACTTCACAAACCACAGAACAAGCGGAATCCGTAATTATAACAGAGTTGAATGATGAGGAATGTGTTACCATCATGGGAGGTCGTAGTAATGCCTATGGTGGCTCTAATAACGATGTAGATGGCGCTAACAATGTGAATGTGACTGTAAATGTACTGCCGATCTTATCTCAAAACAATCTAGCAGCAAGTCTCGGCGGATTACTGAGTGGTCTTGGTTCTAGTTTAATTAGCGGTTTAGGTCTTACTCAAGCCTAAGCTAACAACTCACTTTTGAAAAGTACGGTAGTGGGATGTGCTACCACAGTTTTTTCAAACATCGTTCGTAGCAATCAATGCTGCAAGCGAAAACAGAATTAAAGTGATGCACGTCGGCACCAGTCAAAAGTCAAAGCTCAAAAATTTGTTTGTTGTGTACTTTTAACATCCCTTCAGTTATTAAGGTTGCAACTACCAGGCATTGCAGCTACAAAATTTTACTCGCTCCAAAGCATATCCTGTTTTGACTCGAAAACTTGAGAGCTTAGTTTAACGTTCCAGCGCGAGGAACGCAAGTACGGTGAGTGTCACAAGTCGAAATCTATACCAAAAATGGTTTAAAATCTGACTGTTCAAAAATTGCCAAAGTCGTAGGAGCGCTCTTGCGCCGCGCCCCTACAAATGTTATGAAACCTTTCCAAAAAGATTGGCATTGAGGTGAGCGATCGCCATATCAAGCGACTGCTCAAACAAATGGGGTTATCTACTCGACCAAAACCCTGTATCGTTGTCTATGAAATCACCCGGAAGCACTTCATTGTAGCAG
The DNA here is from genome assembly GCF_009725235.1 of Scytonema sp. UIC 10036. The sequence continues at coordinate 3,093 of NZ_WJFC01000185.1, read as the reverse complement.
ACCCTGCGATTGGTCAACGCACTCTTAGCCACGCGGAATTTAAAGTAATTGCTGGTGAAGTCAGCAGCTTAAGTTTATCTACAAGGAACTCGTATAGTATTGCCACAAAGGAATTCGTCATTAGTTTCAAAGCTTCCAATCATCAAACTGAAATAGAACACGATCTTATATCCGCCCAACCATACTCCCCAGAAGGTTACCATGGATGATTTTTACTTGTAGCTAAGCCATGGTAATTTCTTAGTACTAGAGCGTCGCTACATAAATCTCACGCAACCCAGTTTGTTTGTAGATATGCTTCAAACAGTGCGTCTCTACAAATAAACTCGATTTTTGCTCTGCCAAATGAAAACTAACATGACTCGCAAACGTTTATTCCCGATCGTCGCCGCGCTTTTGCTGATTATCTTATCTTGGTGGGGTGTGCTAGCAGCGCAATCTGGATTGGCGATCCGTCACTTTGAGCTTGAGGGCGTACCTATGGTATATGTTGCGCCACGCAATGCAAACAAGATACCAGGTGTGTTAGTTGCACATGGTTATGCTGGCTCGAAACAGTTGATGTTAGCGTATGCTCATGTTTTGGCACACGCAGGTTATGCTGCTATGCTATGGGATTTTAACAGTCATGGAGCTAATGCCAACCCATTAAAACGTGATTCTCTTCAACAAAATCTTAACACTGCTTATGCAACTCTTGTAAAACAACCGGAGGTAGATGCATCACGCTTAGCATTGCTCGGTCATTCTATGGGAAGTGGTGCAGTGATGTCAGCTGGTATCCGGGATGTTAATCGCTTTGCTGCAACGATCGCTGTTTCACCCACAGGCGCAAATGTCACACTTTCTGCTCCACGCAATTTACAACTGCAAGCAGGAAGTTGGGAAGGTCGTTTTGTTGCTAATGCACGGCGGTTGCTGAAAGCAGCCGGAGGAGAAAATCAAAATTTGGCAGATGGAAGGGGGCGATCTGTGGCGATCATTCCCAATGCCGAACATATCACGATCTTATTTCGCGATCCCAGCCATCAAGCTGCTAAAAACTGGCTTGATTCTACTTTTGGAGTACAACGCAGCAGTGACTATGTTGACCGCCGAATGATTTGGTATGGCTTGCACTTGCTGGGATGGCTGGTGTTAGTGGGTGCTGTTGTTCCTCTTCTGTTGAGGGTGAGTCAGGAGAAATTAGGATTCGAGTATTTGTCTCCCAACATATCTAAACTTAAGGTAAATCAGTTGAGAAGTTGGAGCGGTGTACTCATAGCACCGTTTGTAGCCAGTGGTGTATTGACGTTACTAAGTCGTAATGGCGATATTGGCAGTTTAGGTGGTTTGCTGGTAGGTGGTGCAGTTAGTATTTGGTTTGGTGTCGCTGGCTTAGTGTGGCTACTGGTTATATTTCGCCTACCCCGTCCCACTTTACAAGCTGTAGGAATAGGAGTTGCATTGTTTGCAGTGCTGTGGATTGCATTTGGTGCGATCGCGCAGTTCGTTTGGTTGCAGTGGTGGTTAATTCCTGCACGTTTAAAGTTATTTCCCCTACTATCACTAACTTGCCTTCCTTGGTTTTTAGCATCAGGGGTGGCGCAACAAAGCATTGGAATTGAAAAACGTGCTTTGTGGTGGCTGGGGCAGAGTATGGTTTTGGTAGGAGGTTTTATTTTAGTACTTTACCTGTTGCCTGAACTAGGATTTATTGCTCTTCTGCTTCCACTGTTTCCTTTAATTATGGCAATTTTCTCTTTTAGCGCCAATATATTTAAAGAAAGTTGGAGTTATGCCATTGGCAGTGCGCTCTTGTTCGGTTGGATGCTAGCAGCCGCTTTTCCTCTGGCTAGTTAGTTTTTCTATCTAAAGGATGTACCTGCCTAGAAAATACTGCGTCACAATATCATTGTAGGATTATAACCTTATACATTTTGGTGTTGTATATTCAAAAATTTGGATTTGTTGGAGTAATTTTTCACTAATTAGCTCATAGTAAATGAATCAGAAATTATACAACACCTACATTTATCCACATAAGTGATTAAATCTCTAGTTGGTAGAAAAAAATGCCTAATAATATCAAAGAGCAAATTCAATCCGATCTTCAACAAGCAAAACAAACCGGACAGCTAAGAAGCGATCGCATTCGAGAAATTGTCAAAGCGGCGGTTTCTCAAGTAGCTTCTGAGTTTAAAGAAGGTTCAACCGAAATTCGTGCTCTTGTCAAAGACGCTATCTCTACAGTCATTGAAAACTTGCAAGACAAAGGTAGCGAAATCAAGGAAGAGGTGACAGCTTCCATTGAAGGAGCGCTAGAAGCAGTAAATAGTAAAAGACACGAAGCGATCGCAAAAACTCAAGTAGAGGTTCAGCAGCTACAGGCTAAATTGGACGAACAAGAAGATAAAATCCAACAAGAAGTAGAAGGTATACTAGCAGAAATCAAACAAACAGGTAAAGAGAAATCTTCTGCCACCAAAACTGCGGTAGATTCTGCTATTCAGGGTATCCAAGACAGTGAGGAAGTTGCTTTGCTCAAAAAACGCTATGCTCAACTGCAAGGACAGTTAGCCATTGTCCGAGCTAATATAACTGCACGTTATGGGGGACGTTCCCAAGAGGTTCAAAGCTATCTAGACGAGGCTAAGAACTGGTTTAACAAAGCTCGTCCACAAGCAGAAGTCGTAGTTGCACAGGTACAAGAAAAGCACTCTCAATTTGACGAAAAGCTAGGAGAAGCTGGTACTGCACTAGCCAGAAAAGAGCGACAAGTCAGACAAATTTTGAGAGATTTATTATTAGCAGCAGCAGACAGATTTAAAGACAAAGATTCCGTCAAAGACAAGGAAACAGTCAATAAATAGATACTGTAATTGTAGGTGGGGCTAAAGCCCACCTTTTTTTGTATTTACGAACAGCAAATCACCTTTTTTCATATCTACAAACAGGAATGGTGGGCTTTAACCCCACCTACGTCTAAGAGGTTGTTTGAAAAGTGGTTTGTTGTGATTTTAACACATTATTACCCCTCTTAGTCCCCCCTTTACAAGGGGGTAAATAAGAAAAATTCGCTTCCCTCCCCAATCCATCGGGGAGGGTTAGGGT
>NZ_WJFC01000184.1 GCF_009725235.1 Scytonema sp. UIC 10036 | reverse complement strand
GTGGTTAGTGGTTAGAAATTATCTACTCCCTACCCCCCACTCCCTACTCCCTCACCGCCTTTGGCGTCGTTATCCTTTTATCGAACAACAAAGTTCGTCTGATTGTGGTGCAACCTGCTTGGCTATGATTAGTCGATATTGGGGCAAACGTTTCAGTCTTAATACGTTACGTAATTTAGCTCAAACAAACCGTACAGGTGCATCTTTAGTGGCTTTATCAGATGCAGCGCAAAATTTGGGCTATGATGCTCTCCCTGTACGAGCTTCTTTAAGCAAGTTAGAGTTGCATCCCCTTCCTTGGATCGCTCACTGGCAAGGGGGGATTCATTATGTGGTCGTTTGGGAAGTTAAAGGCGATCGCGTACTGATTGCCGATCCTGCTATGGGAAAGCAATGGCTCTCTCGTCAAAAGTTTGAAGAAAGTTGGACGGAATATGCTCTCCTTTTATCACCTACAGACCGTCTAAATGCAGCCCAAGACGAGAAAATCTCTTTTAGTGGGATAAAGCTTGCTTTATCGCCTCATCGCAAGCTGTTAAAGCAAATTTTCCTCACAGCAGCGTTGCTCTCAGCGATTGGAGTTTTGACGCCTATTTTTGCTCAGATAGCTCTTGACTACGCGATCCCCGGAAAAAACCTAACGAGTGTAAATGCTATTGCCGCTGGTTTATTTGTGTTGGGTATGGGGCGAATTGTTCTAAGTGCAGTCCGTCAACATCTGCTGGATTATTTTTCCAATCTGATAGATGGTACTTTGACTGGTCATTTTATTAACCACACCCTGCGATTGCCATTGCAATTTTTTGCGTCCCGTCAAGTAGGGGATATCATCTCTCGCGTTCGAGAAAACCAAAACGTCCAAGTGTTTCTTACTCGTAAAATCTTGACTACTGCCTCCGATACTTTGATGGCAGTTGTTTACTTGGGATTGATGGCATATTACAACTGGCAACTGACTCTCGTGGTGCTAGGTTCAATCCTACCTGTTGCGATCGTCACGTTAGGGGCTAGCCCGTTTCTGAAGATCGTTTCCCGTGAATTTCTTAAGAAGTGGTCTTCTCAAAGCTCTCTGTTAGTAGAAATCATCACTGGTGTTGCTACTGTCAAAACGACACTATCCGAGCAGAAATTACATCTGCGCTGGCACGAACGCTTTACAGATGCGTTAAAAGCTCGGTTGCGCGGTCAGAAACTAGTCAACGTGTTGCAATTGGCAAATAATGCGATCGCTCTTTTTTGTAGCACGTATGTATTGTGGTGTGGAGGTGCCTTGGTCATTGGTGGTTCTATGACACTCGGTCAATTTGTAGCCTTTAATATGCTCATTGATAATGCTGTCAAGCCAGTGACTGCAATAGCAAAACTGTGGGATGAATTTCAAGAGGTTATTGTTTCCGTTGAGCGTCTTAATGATGTTTTAACAACTCAGCCGGAAGAGAATTCTCACAAACCTCTGTTGGTATTGCCTCCTATTCGGGGTGATGTCCATTTTGAGAATGTGACTTTCCGTTTTAATCCCTATGAAGAACGCAACGCCTTACAAAATGTGTCCTTTAGAGTCCAAGCAGGACAAACAATCGCTATTGTGGGTTGCAGTGGTTCGGGGAAAAGCACTCTAGTTCACCTGCTTGCAGGTTTATACCGTCCTTATATGGGACGTATTTTGATTGATGGACACGATACGGCTGCTGTTTCTTCACAATCGTTAAGAAGCCAACTCGGGATAGTTTCTCAAGAATGTTTTTTATTTGCAGGGACTATTTTAGAGAATATTACCCTGTACAGTTCGGATTGGACTTTAGACCAAGTCATTACAGCGGCAAAGATGGCTGACGCCGACTCTTTTATTCAAACTCTGCCGCTTGGGTACAACTCACAAGTTGGAGAAGGAGGAATGATGCTTTCTAGCGGACAGCGACAAAAAGTAGCTATTGCTAGAGCTTTTTTGAGAAATCCTCGTATCTTAGTGTTAGATGAAGCGACTAGTTCCCTCGATGCTGAATCCGAACAGCGATTTTTAGAGAATTTAACTCGGTACAGTTGCGCCAGTAATGCTTCTAGCGGTTGCGATAAGCCGGGTACGGCTTGCGCCAAGGGCGATCGCACGACTTTGATCGTTACCCATCGTCTTTTTACCATTCGACACGCTGACAGTATCCTTGTTTTAGACCGAGGTTGTCTTGTGGAACAAGGTACTCATGATGAATTAATGTCAATTTGTGGTATTTATCACAACTTAGTTCAGCAGCAATTCCATTTGTAAACTTCCATCAATCATTGGTAAGCGTGTCATTTGTCATTTGTCACTAGTCCTCGGTCACTGTTCGCTGAATTCGTAAATCAACGCACATATTTGTGATTAGAGATATCTCAAGCAAGATAAATATTCTGACTTTGCAAGGGACAAAGATGCACGCTAGAAATTCTCAAAACAGGGCTTTTTGCGGTCTTTTGCTGCTTGTGAACTATCTGCCACGCAAAGCTAACAAATTATACCATAAGATGGTCAGGTTACAACTTCATATCTTTACTAACAGATGAAGTTATGACAAGTATTTGGTTCTAAAGTGCCAATCGTATGTTCTACTACAGAATTTTCTTTCAACAAAAAATAAACATAATAACGGCAGTAGGAGATTTTGCAGAATTGGTAAAAATCGCTATTGTGGCTTGCAGTAGTAAAGATTGTCTAAATGCTACTCGTGCTGTTATATTTTTATAAGGTTAGGAACCATAGTTAATGGGAAAACAAGATATTCAACCAAAGCTCTAAAGCGATGTTGAATGAGGGGTCTCACCCCCCAATAACTAACAAATAATAAACAAAAAGTAGGTGAAAGTATAGAAAATCAAGAGAAAAATGGAAAGAGTAAAAATAATTGATAAAATGCCATAAGAAGAGATGACATTTGTGCAAAAAAATAGTATAAATACAAATGTTACTCTTAACGCTTAGGGATGAATATTTTTTCTCTACACCCCTAAAAAGTATGCGATTTTACTTATCTCCTAATTCTTTGGTATAAAATAAGTGCATAGACTTATCAGGGAAAGAAATAGAATCAGGAGTTAGCGAAATTTGAAGAGGACAAAAATGCATCTACTAGAATCGAATGGAAACTTTTCATGCCTTTTATATGACATGAGAAAAAGGAAAGAATTGCCTGTGGCACTGCTAAGCCAAAAACACACTCGAAAAGCCAATATCAGTGTATGGGTATTCAAAGAAAAGTTGCGGGAGCTACTACCTTTTCACATAGTATCTTTTGTGCAGATGCTACTTTTTTTACACACCAATCGCTAAATTTCAGGGGTAATTAACAAATTCCGGCTTAGCAGTAAAAAGACTTGAAGAAAAAGTCAGGTTTCCGATCATCAGGACAGCGCATGAACAGAATCATCGAGTTAAATGCATCTTATATTTCAAGCCAATCAGATGTCTCACAGAAGTATTGCGATCTCGCTCCTATTGAGACCGATTTAGTATCTGGAATGGCACTCATCCATGACAAAAATATAGCTTTTGTAGAAACAGGTGTTACACTGAAAGCACTGACAAAGACTCATACCACTACGGTTAAAAGCTCTGAAACATCACTTAAGAATACGGAAAGTGAATTTGTTAGAAGGCAAAAGCCAGTATTCTCGAATGCCTCTTGCCTCCTGCCCTATCGGCTCTTTCTTGATAAAACACCTAAAACTTTTTCTCTTCTAGCTACCGTTAGGAGCATAGCTTTTTTTACAGCAGTTGTTGTTTGGTCATGGACGGGAAGGATTGAACAAGTCAGTCAAGTCCGAGGTAAAGTTGTAGCATTGGGAGAGCAATCTCAAATTCTGCCGCACCGTTTGGACACAATCGATAACACTGTTGTGACTTCAGCCGGGGAGTGGAAACCAATCGAAATCGTTGCGGAATTAAATGGGGAATTCTCGCCTGCTGAAGTTGAAGGCTCACAGCAACAGTTAGTCAATCACCAAACGCAATCGGATCGCGTGCATGGTTTAATAAACAGCTCTCGTTTGCTAGCTCACACTCGTACTGCAATTAAAGTACTAGAGACGCTAGCGACTCGGACTTCTCAAACAAGTGTCGTTAATAACAAACCAACAGATATTATCGACCTACGGCAGAATCACTGGAGCGTTTCAAAGAAAATTGTATCTGCTGCTTCGAGTGCAAAATCTACCAAAAACTTAGGTCAGTTCTATCGAAGTTAGACTTGCATTGGCTGTAACCTAATATTACAGATAACAATCGAAGTATCAAATTAAAAGCTGATTCAACAGCCAGTGCAAAAACTTCTTGGCATCTATTGCCTATTACTGAATTGATAATGTTGCTCTATCAAATCTTGCTTGTGCTTTAAAGGCAAGAGCAATTATATAGACACCCATTGAACTACAAACCACCAAAGAAGACAGATTCGTTTATTTCTATCAAAACAACAAACACTATGAACCACAGTATTTCTGGCAGTAACAATTTAGATAAGACTATCAATCCCGAACAATTTGACCAGGTTGTAGAAGCTATTCTTGCAGGTAAGTACTCTTGGGCTTGCGTTCTCATGTTGCGTTTTGCTGGCTACAATCCCCTACATTACATTCCCTATCGTACTTACAACCGTTTGCTTAAAGAGAATTCTCACGTTTCCAGAACAAATACACAATCTAACGAAAATCTGAAAATTGCTAAGCTACCTTCGGAGAAAAGAGCTACCACTCCTGTTACGCCAACAAGCTGCTTGAGTAAAATTAAAGACTTGGCTTATCTTGAAGTTGTTGGCAAGCGCAAAACTGAAGTCCGTGGTGGCAGTCAGCAGTGGTTGACTGCACAAGTTGAAAAATATCAATCTATGAAATCCGAACCTGAAGCAGAAAGCTCTCAAGATTTGTCCTTTAAAATCTGCGGATTTAAGTAAAGAATTGTTAGTGGTTAGTGGTTAGTCGTTAATGGTAGAACCACTAGCCACTAACCACTAACCACTAACCAATTTCAGTAAAGCTTACAACGTAAGATACCACACTTCTCAAAAAATTTTCCGTATTATCAACAATTTATATTTTATTGCTTTCAGATAAAAATATATAAAGTATTTACAAAAAAGTAGTTAAAATCAACAGTTGTCTGCTACGTTCAAGATACCAGTAGCACTTGATACTGTTGCAGTAAGTATCCATGGACGATGTCTCAAAAACCGCGATCGCACCAGAAGAAATTGTTAGCTTTTTAAAAAGCGAAACAAATTATAAGGAAGTCTGTCAGAATATTTTATTTCAGAGAGTCATCGATCGTGTAGCGAGAGAGAGAGGGATCGCTGTTACAACAGAAGAAATTGAAGTTGAAGCTGAGCGCCAACGTCGCCAGAAGCGTTTGGAAAAAGCCTCGGACACACTCGCATGGTTAGCCGATGAGCTGATAAGCTTTGATGACTGGGAAATTGGAATCCGGAACCGATTGTTAGCACAAAAGCTAGCTGTTGCTCTATTTTCTAAGGAAGTCGAGAAATTTTTCTCGCAAAACAGTTTGGGGTTCGAGCAAGTTATTCTCTACCAATTAGTCGTAAGCAATGAAAAACTTGCTCAAGAACTTTATTATCAAATTGAAGAAGGTGAAATTAGTTTCTATTACGCTGCTCACCTCTATGATATTGATGATAATCGCAAGCGACGATGTGGCTATGAAGGAAAGATCGCCCGTGGGGCAATTCCTACTGACATAGCTGCTATCGTCTTCAGTAAACCAACAAAGGAGTTAATAGGTCCTTTTAAGACTGAACAGGGATACCATCTTCTGATGGTGGAGGATTTGCTCCCGGCTGAACTCACAACCCAAAGATATGAAGAGATTTTGAATAGCATGTTTCAGCGATGGCTCTTGGCTGAAGTTAATTGTCTGGTTGGTTCTTCTGAAATATCACCTTAAGGGATTGACAAAATTCATATAAAAATTTAATATTCCCTTAACGATGAATATTGGTGCTACCACATCTGCTAGGTCTAGACTTACTACGGAGATTTAAGAATTTTTGTTACTTGGAGCGAAAATAAATTTTTTACCGTTTGAGAAAACTAGAGTGTCTGGGTTTCTTGAATTGAGCTAACTGGCAATTTTGAGCATAATTTCTACCGTGTGACTAGTTCTATCTTACTACTTTTGATAAATGTGTGTAAGCGTGGAAAACCTAGCATCATTTTTTCATATTCGCGAGCAATAATCTATAAAAATGTCTTATCAAATAATTTGAACCACAAATTGTAACATTTCTTATCGAATTTTAAATTCACTAAATATTATATTGATTATATGGTTATGACTGTAAATAGCGTTGGTTGATTAAAACAATAAAGTTAAGAAATAGATTTTATAGAGAACATATGAAGTTGGGAAAAACTAAGCACATAATAGCAGGATAGATTTTAAATTTTTCAAGAAACTTGAAGGGATTTTTTGAAAAAATAGAGATTTTAGGGCAAAACTATTGACAAGATGTTAGTAAATTTACTAATAAAAAGTTGTACGAGTAAACAGAGGAGTGTTTAACTTTGTTTTCAAGATTGCTTACAAGGTAGGAGTTGGTTTATAGTGAGATCGTGACGAAAGTAAGGATGGTAGTAAGGTAAACAAGGGAGAAGATAGCAACCACACCCGCTTACCCTTGCACTGAGCTATTAGGCGATAGAGCAGCAAACTATTTATAAGTGAATTTACCAAGAATTAAGTATTTTGAGATCTATAATCTCTTAGGTGAGTTCCTCTTGCTCCTATAAACTGCTAGAGCGAATGGTTGATCGCCAGACTTGGTATAGTTTCGGTCTTTGTCGGTTCCAAGGTCAAGTCATTTGCTGGTAGCTTTGCCTTGTTTATGTAGACTCAAGAGCACGCTCTGAGAATTATGAGTTGACAAGGAGCATTCCCTTGAGCAACACCGCAACATAAAAAAAACCCTATCTTATCTATGGACGCAGGAGTCATATTCCTTAAAAAGGATGCTTTCTACTTTAAAATGAACAAATCTTTACAAGTTGTAATTTATACTGCGTGGCAGCTATTCTCCATCTGCCATGTTCTCCAGAGTTAATTCCCAGTAACTGCGGAGATGGATTTATGAAGAATAGAATAACCAAGGAATGTCTCCCCAGATTCCCAGGTACTAGGGAGATTGTCCAAGGTTAATGCACATCACATAAACAACTAATTAGCTTCCCAGGGCTAATTAATTGTGCAGCGGCTAATCCACTACATCCGGATGATAGCAGCAGCTAACTTACTTTGCCCACTTTTCGTACATGATGGCAACTGGCTACAATTATGTCACACCATTCCAGTCAACAACAAGACTTCAGTAGTAGTAAATTTGTCAAAAGCAAAACTACGACAAGTCGTAGCAAGTTTTTGATAACCGTTACTGATAACCATCTATTTGGTAGCGACGCAAGCAATACGATCGGACCATTTCCGGTATAAGGTCTAGTTTTTGTTGGACGCTTGATTCTTGTGTTCATTTGTAGTCCGGAGCAAAACTAAGTACTTTTACACCGAGGTGAGGTAATGCTATCAGTTTTTTCCGAACACCTGTTGGGTGAACATATCACTCATACTTTGGGTGAGACAATTTCAGAGCAAGACATGGCAAGATGCTTGGCATTGGTAGAAATCGTTGAGCCACCAACAGCTAAGCAGTTCTGGCAAACAGGATCGGCTAACCCAGGAATATATATTGTTCTGGTAGGAAAAGTCAGATTGTTGGATAGTGATGAAAATTTGATCTCAACCCTAAGTTCGGGATCTTGTTTTGGAGAAGCAAGCCTGTTTTTAGAGGAGTTTCAGCCTTACGCGGCTAGAGCTTCAACTAATCTTAAGCTTTGTTATCTCAAGCAAGAGGTATTGCTTGCTTTAATGGACCGTTACCCCAGTATTCGCGATCGCCTCATGAAACGCGCAGAACTGTGGGATGTGGTCATGTTGTGCCATCAAAACTGGCAAGAGATGGGCAACATATCAGATGCGCCAGGAATGCTCAAAGCCTTATCGTTGTTTGAGCGGCACGATCTAGGTGACCATGAAAAAGCGACTCTACCAAAAGATTGTAAGTGTTTGGTGTTGCAGAGAGGGGAACTGCGGCATTCTAAAGGACAACTTTTAACTCCGGGTAAAATATATCCAGCCTCAGAACAAGACAGTTGGCAGATCGCGCCGCCAACAATTGCTTATATCATGAGGGATGCAAATTGGTTGCCTGCACTAGAACATTGGCCGCAATTGGTAGAGTTTGTTCATTCTCAAGAACAGAAAGGCTCTGTCAAGACCAAAAAGGAGCGTCCTAAGACCTCAAAATCAGAGCGAATCACTTCATCTAACAACGTTATTCCCTTTCCCCAACAAGATGGAGCGCCAAAGCAAAAGCAACAGCAACAGCAACAGAAAGTACGTGCATACTATCCCAGCCCCAAGGTAAAGACAGGGCAATGGTGGGGAAACCTCACCAAGAACTACCCATTTTATGCCCAACACAGCGCTTCTGACTGTGGCGCTGCTTGTCTAGTCATGATTGGTCGCTATTGGGGCAAGAACTTTAGCGTCAATCGTCTGCGCGAACTCAGTAACGCCAGCCGTGAAGGTGCATCTTTACGTGCTCTAGCAGCTACAGCAGAAAGCGTTGGCTTTGCGACTCGTCCGGTAAAAGCCAGTTTTGACAAACTGGCAGAACAACCCTTACCAGCAGTGGCTCATTGGGAAGGCTACCATTACATTGTCATCTATAAAATTACCAAAAAACAGGTGATTGTAGGCGATCCTGCGGTCGGTCAACGTGCCTTCACCCACGCAGAGTTTAAAGAGGGATGGACCGGCTATGCGTTGCTACTACAACCTACAGTAGACTTGAAAAATGCTGAAGAAGCAACTCACTCTTTGGAGGAGTTTTTTGAACTGGTCAAACCCCATTGGCGAGTTCTGCTTGAGGTATTTTTCGCCTCGCTCCTAATTCAGCTATTTGGACTCGTAACGCCAATATTTTCTCAGCTACTTTTTGACAAAGTGATTATACAAGGCAGTGTTGTCACTTTAAACGCTGTCTGTTTCGGAATGGTCATTTTTAGTATATTCGGCATCCTGATTAACGCCGTGCGGCAATATTTACTGTCTCATACTGCCAACCGCATTAGTGTTGCGCTACTGGTGGGTTTTCTCAAACATACCTTCCGCTTGCCCCTAGGCTTCTTTGAGTCGCGTTACGTTGGAGATATCACATCTCGGATTCAGGAAAACCAGAAAATACAGCGTTTCCTCACTGGTGAGACACTGTCGATCGTTTTAGATTTACTGACATTATTTATTTACCTAGGAGTCATGCTCTCTTATAGCTGGAGCCTGACATTAGTCGTGCTGTTAGTTATACCACCATTTTTTATCCTGGCATTTGGAAGTACGGGCATATTGCGCCGGATGTCCAGAGAGATTTTTAATGCAGGGGCTGAAAGCAGCAGTTACCTAATTCAATCCCTGACAGGAATTCGTTCTATCCGCTCAATGGCAGTTGAGCAGACGGTGCGCTGGCGTTGGGAAGAACTTTTAAATAATGTGGTGAAAAAAGGCTTTACAGCACAGGTAATTGGCATTCGGTTGCAAGTTATTGGTGGCGGTATCGACACCTTAACAAGCACCATGTTGCTATGGTACGGAGCTTGGTTGGTCATTAACCAAGAACTTACCATTGGACAGTTAATTGCCTTTAATATGTTGAAAGGTCATGTCATTAGCCCCTTCAAACGACTCTCCTTAGTTTGGAACCAACTGCAAGAAATTTTTATTTCTGTAGAAAGGCTTAATGATGTCTTAAAAACGGCACCAGAAGAAGATTTGCTCTCCTCACCCCGCAAGCCCATACGGAAACTTAAAGGTAACATTCGCTTTGACAACGTCACTTTCCGCTACCACCCAGAAAGCGATATTAATGTTCTGGAAAATCTTAGTTTTGAAATTAAACCCGAGCAAATGGTGGCAGTCGTAGGGCGTAGCGGTTCTGGGAAAACAACCCTGTCAAAGTTGATTTTGGGTCTTTATCCTGCGACAAGCGGTAAAGTGTTGATTGATGGTCATGACATCAGTAGTATTTCTTTGCGATCGCTTCGTTCCCAAGTTGGGATTGTAGACCAGAGTAATTTCTTGTTTGGCGGTACTATTCGCGAAAATATTAGTATTGCTCATCCAGATGCCTCTATAGAGGAAGTCACGGAAGCAGCACGTCTGGCTGGTGCAGATGAATTTATTCAGCGATTACCATTGGGTTACGAAACAGAGATTGGTGAGGGTGGCGGTTTGTTGTCGGGAGGACAACGTCAGCGTGTTGCCATCGCCCGTGCTTTGCTTGGCAATCCACGATTGTTGGTTTTTGATGAAGCTACCAGTAACCTGGATGCTGAATCCGAACGCATTATTCAGAACAACCTCAAGACAATACTCAAAGGGCGTACTAGCTTGGTGATTGCCCATCGCCTTTCCACTGTACGCAAGGCAGACCTAATTTTGGTACTCGACCATGGTGTCTTAGTTGAAAGCGGTACTCACGACGAGTTGATCGCCAAACAAGGACATTATTACTACCTCAATCAACAACAGCTATCACAAGCAGGGTGATTCATTTCTCCCATCCCCCATCTTCTCATCTCCCTATTTGGAGATAACACTATGCCTATTTCATCTCACAATTCATCTTCTGCAGTTCCCAAGCAAGAAGCGGAGGAGTATAAAAACTACCTCGCTCCGCAAAAAGACCCCGAACCGACTGACTTAAATCATCAAGCAGACGCAAAGAATGAACTAGAAGATTGGCATTACGGCACTGAAGAGTTACTAGATGCCCTACCACGCCCCTGGACGCGTTCTTTACTGTACGTGTTGCTGGGGTTTTGTATCGCTGTCGTGCCTTGGTCAATGGTTTCAAAAATTGACGAAACAGGTAGTGCCAGAGGACGTTTAGAACCAAAGGGTTCAACACAAAAATTGGATAGTCCAGCACAGGGTACTGTTAATTTTGTTAGGGTCAAAGAAGGTGAGAACGTCACAATCGGACAGGTTTTGTTGGAGTTGGACTCAGAGGTCTTGAAAACTGAACTGGATCAGGTTCAAGAGAAATTGCAAGGGCTACAAAATCAAAAGGCGAATCTTGATATCCTTCGGAATCAATTAAAGCTCTCTGTCCGCACCCAGCAGCAACAAAATCAAGCACAAGAATTGGCAAAGCTTTCTCAAATCGAGCAGGCTAAGCAAAACTTGAATGCCCTAAAAACTGCTTATAACATCCAGAAAGAAGAAAAATTAGCGCAAGTCAATCAAACACAGCAAGCTTTAAATTCAAGTATTGCAGATCGTAAGTTAGCACGAGTTCGTCTCCAAGCTTCTCAAGAAAAAGTCCCACGCTATAAAAAAGCCTTTGAAGAAGGGGTTTTGGCACAAGACCGCTTTAACGAGGTCGAACAAGCAGCGAAGGAAAATTACGAACGTTTGATACAAGCTGAAACAGCAATTAACCAAGCACAGGAGAGCCTTAAAGAAGAACAAAGCAGTTATCAAAAAACTCTTCATCAAGCTAAGTCTGATATTCAGCAAGCGGAACTTCGCTTACAGCAAGAACAACGCAGTTATGAAAGCCTTATCCATACAGGAAAACTGGCAAATCTCAAGACTGAGGAGCAACTTAAAGAGTTACAAACACAAATTAATACTCTCCAATCGGAAATCGCTCAAACTAAGACCCAGATTACATCTTTAAAAATTCAAATGCGCCAAAGACAGGTGCGATCGCCAATCAATGGTGTCATTTTCGATCTGCCAATTACGAAACCAGGAGCCGTGGTGCAACCCGGTCAAAGAATTGCTCAGATTGCTCCCAAGGATGCTGGCTTAGTCCTTAAAGCAAGTATACCTATCCAGGAGAGCGGTTTGTTGAAACTTGGGATGCCTGTGAAAGTCAAGTTTGACGCCTTTCCTTTCCAAGAGTATGGCATCGTGTCAGGAAAACTAAGTTGGATATCTCCAGATTCAAAAGTGACTGAAACACCACAAGGCAATATAGAAAGCTTTGAGTTAGAAGTCTCTCTGGAGAAGTCTTATGTCCAAAATAGGGATAAACGTATTTTATTATCTCCCGGTCAAACAGCAAATGCTGAAATCGTTCTTCGCCAACGGCGGGTTATTGACTTGGTTCTAGATCCATTTAAGCAACTGCAAAAGGGCGGCTTAGATTTTTAATCAACTATCAAAGTTAGTGGTTAGTGGTTAGTGGTTAGTGGTTAGCAAATAATAAATTGTATATTTTTTAACAACTAGCAACTAACATCCTCCAATCTAATATTTTAGAAGGGACTACCTAATGTTAAACACTCTCAATATTTCTGCTGAGGACATAATTCGCAACATTCAACTTTCTTGCGAAATCCCAGAAGTTTTGGAAGCTATAGCCAAACAACAAATTATTGCACAGACTGCTTCTGAAGCAGGCATAACAGTTTCGGAAGAAGAATTACAGCAAGAAGGAGATAATCTGCGACTAGAAAAAAAACTCGTCACAGCTAAAGACACTTGGACATGGTTAAAAAAACATCATCTGACTTTACACGATTTTGAAGCAATAGCCCGTAATAACGTTCTTTCAAGGAAATTGGCGGCTCATTTGTTTGGCAAACAAGTTGAAAAGTACTTTTATGAGCACTACTTGGATTACGTTACGACTGCCATTTATGAAGTCATTCTTGACGATCGTGATTTAGCCCTGGAACTGTTTTATGCCTTGCAAGAAGGTGAAATTACTTTTCAAGAAATCGCACGCCAGTACATTCAAGATCCAGAACTCCGTTGCGCTGGCGGATATAAAGGAATTCAAACCCGTAAAGATTTACGACCGGAAATTGCTGCTGCTGTATTTGCTGCCAAGCCTCCACAAACGATCAAGCCAATTGTGACTTCTAAAGGAGTATATTTAATTTGGGTAGAGGAAATTATTCAACCCGAATTAGATGAGAACCTACACGAAAAGATCCGGCAAGAATTGTTTTCTCTTTGGTTAAAACAACAAATTGAAACCATGGAACTGGTGCCTCAGCTAATTGATACCAGTCCTGAACGGTCTGAAGAGCTACGGAAGCAGGCTTAACGCCGTTTTTTACTAAATACAAAAACTCTCCAAAAGGAGAAAAATTGTTTTTGCCAAGAATGATTGAACTAAAAGTCATTTTTTCAGATATTTGATTGCTAACCGTTGCTCTTCTATAGGAATCATAAATGAATGATTTGTCAAAAATTTTACGTTTGTAGGGTGGGTTATGCCCACCTAAAGCTTTATGTGGTCAGCATTTCCCTTCCTAAGTGTGGTTGAAAAATCAAATAGGAGTCCTATATTACTAATTTTTATTAAATAAAGAATAGCGAAGTGTCTTTGTGACAATTTCTCCCTAGCTAAAACATAAAAATATTATTTCTCGGTCAATATAAAAATGCTTATATTGACCGTATTCTCGTGTTAATTAATATTGCTTAAATAAGTAAATAATGTATTAAAAAAATAAGCTTTTAATTGATTGATATATAAGCAAATTTTATCGAAAAATAAGCCAAAACATATTGCGTTTTAAATTGAATCTTGTATAGTAGAAATGTGAGCAAAAACAAACCGCTCACAAAAACAAATTCCCAAACACAAAACATTTAATTCCCAGGAGAAAACCAATGATTATTTCCGATCTACAATTCATCCAAGCTGCTAACGAAGTTGCTGTTGTTGGTGGTGGAAGATTCGATTACAAGAAAGACCTAGACATCAAAGTAGATTCCAATGTTGACCTCGACTTCGACAGCAACACCGACATCAAGTTCGATAAGTACACCAATATCAAGTCTGATGTAGACCTCGACGGTAACTCAGCTACTTTCGTATTCGACGCTGAAGCTATCGGATCTGACACCGACTCTGAAGTTGTTATCTCCGCTCTGGCTGTTGAAGGTAAGCTGTCCAGCTTGGCTGGTTCCGTAGTTGTTGCTGCTGACTAATAGCACAACCCTGAGAGTTACCCCAAATGATATAGTTTGGGGTAACTTCTAGAAACCTAGATGCCTAGGGTAATATTCATTAAGGCATTCATGAAAAGTTGGCTTTTTGTGTTTAGGCACGAGGAGCCAACTTTTTGTGTAAATTACCCTATAAGTTAAGAGTGGGGAGTGTGAAGAAGTTACGCGTTGAGATGCACACAATTAGTACAAGGAAGAGAGACTATGATAATTTCCGATCTAGATTATTTAGAAACCGTGTCTGAAACATTGTCTGAAAATGTGAGTGGTGGTCGTCGCGCCGCTAATGCATGGACTCAATTTTCGGCATTGGCTGTTGGTCAGAACACACAGACAAGCGCTGTTACTAACCTTTTTGCATACAGTGGAAATCAAGGTTCTTATGCAACCAGTAGCACTGTAGTTAGTTCAGCAGCATCTGGCAATAACACCGTCTCTTCCGCTACTGCTGTTTCCAGTGCTTCTGTGTCTTAAGACATTGTCGATCGCTCGCGATTCATCTTTATGTAATTGCAGTGTCTTTAATAGTTTAGATATGAGGAGAAAATTCAAATGGTTTTTAGAAGAGGAACAGACCAAGCTGACAACATAGTTGGTACAGCTGAAGCGGATGAAATATTTGGTCGTAAGGGTAATGACATCTTAACTGGATTGGGCGGAGCTGACCTAATCCGAGGAGACGAAGGCAACGACAGAATCTCTGGTGACAGTGCAGTCAATCTTACTAACCCTAACAGCACCTCCGAAAGCTCTAGTGATGGTGCTGACATCCTCTCTGGGGGTGATGGCAACGACCTAATCGCAGGTGGTGGTGGCGACGACATCCTGAATGGTGATAATGGGATTGATGACCTGTACGGAGGATCGGGAAATGACCTTCTCAACGGTGGTAATGGGGACGATCTCTTAGATGGAGGAAATGGAGATGATACCCTACTAGACCCCTTCGGCGGTAACCTGCTCCTTGGGGGAGCAGGAAATGACTACCTAGACAGCGGTTTTGGTGAAGACATACTTGATGGTGGTACGGGCAATGACACTCTTAATGGAGGCGGTGGTAACGATCTACTCTACGGAGCCACTGGAGATGACCAGCTTGCCGGTGGGCTAGATAATGACCTCCTCGCCGGAGAGAGCGGCAATGATAATCTTGATGGCGACCTTGGGAACGATACAATTTACGGAGACCGGGATACCGGAGGCGGAGCTGATGGCAATGACACTATCAGTGCAGGTCCTGGCGATGACATTGTTTATGCAGGCGGTGGCTCCGATGTCATCACAGGGGGTGCGGGCAATGACTACCTTGATGGCGGTGATATTATTTTGAGCCTTGCACTCAGAGACCTTGGTGGAAATGACAATATCTCAGGAGGCGACGGTAATGATACCCTTGTTGGAGGTCGAGGTAACGACATCCTGAATGGTGGCGGTCAAGCAGGTTCATTCGATATATTAGTCGGCGGTCTCTTCGTCGATCAAAATGGCGACGGTAAGGCAGAGAGCTATGGTACCGACGGTAATCCAGATACCTTCGTGCTAGGAAGTGCAAATGGTAATTTCTATGCTGGTGGTGTCGGTACTCCCGTTACTATCGGAGGTAACGTCATATTAGGCCTTAACGATCGCGCCGATATTTTCACATTCCAGAATGGCAGCGATAAAATCCAAGTAAATAACCCAAGTGGTATAGGTTCATTCAGATCCGGCACAGATACATTTCTGACGGTACAAGTTACTGGCGGCTTGGAGGTTATTGCCAGGGTGGTTGGGTTGCAACAACCCTTTGCAGCAGGAACGTTTATTGGTCCCACTCCTAGCTAGAGGTGTATAAAGACTGGTGTAGTCGAATCTTTTAAGAATAGCTCTTCTCTATAAAGAACTTGTCTTGGGACCTACCATATTAATCAAGAAGTTGTATCAGGGTCCTACCATATTAATTTTTTTAAAGCCCAAATCTGAAAATTGATTTTTACAGAAACAGAATATTGTAATTAAATATTAAATAATCTATGAAAATTCTGAAAGTTCAATTTAAAATAAATCATTAAATAGCGATTTTTTTAGATTGAATTATTTAATTTATAGAAAGGTTATATCTGTCTAAAAGGAGGCAATATCATGTCTAACAACGAACAAATTTTACCTTTCTTTGCCCGTTATTTGGAAGGACAATTCTGTGAAGACTTGTCTGAAGAGGAAATGGATGCCGTTCATGGTGGTTATCGGTTAGCACACCCCACCCGTCCGAAAAAAGATGAAATATTTACGACTTTAAAGTATCCCTCGGATAATGAAGAGGGCGGTGATTTTGTCACTAAAAAATATCCATCGGATACAGACGAATATGCTGTTACATTAAAGTATCCATCTGATGGCGACGATGAAATTCTCGCCGTAGAGGCTGTAGAGGCTGTAGATACTCCTACCATAGAATAAAATTGCTTATGCACCTGTCATGTGACATTGTTCTATTAATTACCCACAGTGGTGATTTTTTCACAGTGGATAGAGTAGGGGAAGCGCTATCCAAGAAGGGCGCACAACCAGTTCGCCTAGACACTGATAAGTTTCCAATGTTCGTACAACTTAAAGCTCAGTTAAACAACTTTGGGAGCTATCACAGGTTGGAATACAACAACCGCTCCATTAGCACAAAGCAGGTGCATGCAGTTTGGATGCGTCGCATATGGCAACCTCAGATTGACAAAGGAATAGCTCCACAGTTCCAAGCAGCTTGTGTAAAAGAATCACTAGCTGCCTTAGATGGCTTTTTGGATAGTCTCAGAGAAGCTCGTTGGGTAGATAATTTAGAGCGGATTAACTTTGCAGAAAACAAATTGCGACAATTGAAAGTTGCAAGTGAAGTCGGCTTGGCCATTCCTGAAACTCTTGTTTCAAATAATGCTGAGGAAGTACGAGAGTTTTTTTACAAGTTGGAAGGGAAAATCATAACCAAGTTATTAACTCCTTTATCCATAAGTATGAAAGGCTCTCCTTTCTTCATGTATACTAGTGCAGTTCAAGAACAAGATTTACTGGATGCCGAAACATTACGTTATTGCCCGATGGTTTTTCAAGAAAAAATTCCCAAGTACAAAGAACTACGGGTTGTTTATGTAAATGGCAATATATTTGTAGGAGCACTAGATGCATCTGTTTACGCAGACTCTACCCTTGATTGGCGATGTGCTAATTCAGAAGCTTGTGTATGGCAACCTCACGAACTCCCTGATGAAGTAACCCATCGCATCAAAGCCTTCATGACTCACTTTGGTCTTGTGTTTGGAGCCTTTGATTTTATTCAAACTCCATCAGGAGAATACGTATTTTTAGAGGTGAATCCTACAGGAGAGTGGGGAATGCTGGAGCGGGATTTGAATTACCCCATTTCCAGTGCGATCGCTGATGCTTTAGTTGATAATTCTAGCAGTTTTGACCTAAATGAATCATGCCCTTTGTAGGGGCGCAATGCCTTGCGCCCCTACGAGTTATTAATATTACAAACAAATTTAAAATGTCAGTTTTAATCATTACTCACAGTCAAGACAATGAAAGTATTCCTCTGGTCATGAATGCCATTACAGACAAAGGAGGAAAAGCTTTTCGTTTTGATACAGACAAATTTCCCACGGAAGTACAGCTAGATGTATATTACAGTAAAGGATGCGAAAAACTCATTCTCACTACTGACTCACAAAAGCTAGACTTGAGCGAAATCTCTGCTGTTTGGTATCGACGCATTGCTATTGGGTCAAGAATTCCTGGTAAAATGGAGCCACAACTTAGACAAGCTTCTATTCAGGAATCCCGCGCAACAATTATGGGGATGATTGCCAGCATTAAAGGATTCCACCTCGATTTCTTACCCAATATTCGGTTTGCTGAAAACAAGCAACTGCAGTTACAAGTAGCGCGAGAGTTAGGTTTAGATACCCCACGGACTTTAATAACCAACAATCCAAAAGCTGTCAAGCAATTTGCCTCTGAATGCGAACAAGGCATAATTGCGAAAATGCTTTCTTCCTTTGCCATCTACGACAAGGAAGGGCAGGAACAAGTTGTTTTTACAAACCCAGTGAAAGATGCCGATCTAGAAAATCTAGATGGGTTGCGTTTCTGTCCCATGACATTTCAGGAAAAATTGCCTAAGGCATTGGAATTGCGGACAACAATTGTAGGGCAACGTGTATTTACAGCTGCAGTTGACTCGCAATGCAATCCAAAGGCTACATACGATTGGCGACGGCAAGGTGTTGCTTTAATCAATGCTTGGAAAGCTTACAATTTGCCACAAGATATCGAGAGAAAACTTCTCCAACTTATGGCTTATTTTGGCTTAAACTACGGAGCAATTGATATTATTTTGACACCAGACGGTCGCCATGTCTTCCTGGAAGTTAATCCTGTTGGCGAATTCTTTTGGCTAGAATGCTACTCTAACTTGCCTATTTCTCAGGCAATTGCAGAAGTTCTGCTTTCTTCCGCCCATACTATGCGATCGCATTTACCGATTGAAGACAGGGTGCCAAGCCTTAATAACTATTTTTCTCGCCAACAAGCAAGCTAAGATTTTATCTTGACTCTTAGCTGGTTGTGCCAACCCAAGCATAACACTAGAGGAAAGTAAAAGCAAAAAGACTCAGAAGTTCAACCACTAATTGAACTTTAGAGTACATTTCAATCAAATGATGTTTCACGGTTTTATATCCACTATGATTATTTCTGATTTAAGTCATCTGAACACCATTTTTGAAGATACTGCCATTATGGGTGGTACTGGACTCCTAGTCACTGTCGAAGGAACGGCTGAGGGTGAATCAACTGACGTTAGTGCAAGCACTACAGCCTCTATTAAAGAATTACCTCACGATGGTTTTATAGCTCATAGTCGGAGTTTTATTGTGGTAGTAGCTTCCGATCCAGTTGATGCTACAGCTACAGTTAATGTTTCTGGGGAAGCCGAAGCTACAAAAACTGTCATCAAGAGTCATACCCGTTCTGTTGACAGTGGTTCTGATGCTATAGCCTTCGGTCATATTATTGTACACGCCATTACCCCCCCTTCTCCAAACTAGAAACTCAATTCCGATACAGAGTATGCCTGTCGTGTTGGGTGCATCACTACGATTACAAATTAGACATCTCCAAAAAAGAGTATGGAGAATCAGTCTATTCTGCCGAAATTCGCACTCATGCCGTGGATTTTCGAGAAGACTTAGATGCTGAATTAATTCCTATACAGTTACCAGAATTAATTGAAAAATAATGTTTGGCAATAGCAAAAGCATTTCTGCTAGATTGAACTGCTATTAATTGACGTGTTAAGGCAAATAATGAATATATTTTTTTAGAAGCAAATCCCAGTCCAATGTTTATTCATTTTGAAAATAAAACTGGCTTCCCTACTACACAAAATTTATTAAACATCTTGATGAATTAACGTCAGATTTATCACGGGATTATGTTAGCCTGAAATAAAAAGCAAACATTCTTTTAGAAGATGTTTGATAATACCAAAAAATTGACGTAATTAAATCAACCAGTATAGACACATGGAAAGCAACAAAAAATCTGACCATCAAATGGAAATTAACGACCTAATCGATCTTGCCATTACTAATGCAGCGATACGAAGAGGGTTAGTCGAAGAAGGTTGTTTAAGTTTATCTGATGACGAAGCTGGAAAAATTGTAGGTGGTTTAAAAGTTAGCAGAGATATAGAAGCTTTAGATAAAAAGAATCCAGAAGTTACAGTAGCAGGGTTTAAGCCAATTATTTGCCCACCACCCGTGATAGTTGTTGGACTGATTGCACAGGATTACGATCAAATTGCTTAATATTTAGCCTTCAAGTGTTAAAGATGCTCCTTCAACAGAGGCTAAATTAATGGAAGACACTGTTCCCAAACAAACAACCCTTTGTCCTAGTGCTAGACCTGAATCGGCGGATGGTGCTGTCTTTGGCATAGTCGGTGGAACGGCGACGGCACCCCGTGTAGCCTATCTCAAACAACCCCTGCCCGTTACAAACGAACTAATGGCAAAGGCTGGCTCAGTTACACCTGCTGAAATTTTTCGGACTGCAGCATCGTGCGTGGAATCAGGTTGTCAGCATTTTGATGGCAAAGACTGTCGTTTATCAATGCGAATTGTCGAAAAATTGCCTGCTGTAGTAGAAGAACTACCAGCCTGTTCTATCCGCCGAAATTGTCGCTGGTGGCAGCAAGAAGGCAAGGCAGCTTGTATGCGATGTCCGCAAATTGTCACAGATAACTATTCTTCATCCGAACAGTTACGTCAAGCAGCAGATCCTTCTGTTTATTTCCAAACTTGATGTATTGGAGTAAAACCTCATTCAATACTGCTCGGATGAAATTGTAGGTTGGGTAGAGCGCATAAGTGTTACCCAACAAATGCTGATAAATGTTGGGTTTCGTTCCTCAACCCAACCTACGTTCGATTTGAGTTTTTAGCAAAACCTACGTAGTCTTGAAACCTCATTCAACTGCACTCTTTCAGAAAGTACCATTTAAGGAGGTAGTCATCATCATGTCAATAGAAATCTTTGAAAAAGTCAAAGACTTCCTTATCAAACTAGTGAAAGACGAAGGTTTCCGCACCCAACTTATGAGTGAGAAAGCGGAAGAAGTTAAAAAAGCTTTAGAAAGTGGTGGCTATAACTTTTCTCAACAAGAATTTGAAACAGCCGCCATTACAATACTAGAGTTAAAAGAATTAGGTGAGTTTCACGAACTTAGTGAAGAAGAATTAGTAGGAGCTTTTGGTGGTATTTCACGCATCAAAGATAGCGTTATTCAGCCAATGTACGGCGTTATTTACTGGCCTCCCAAAGGCTATCCGAAACCAATACCGATTGACCCACAACCAATGTATGGCATAGTAATCGATCCAGTTTTACAACCAATGTATGGAGTCGTTGAGCCATTAGAACTAGAATAGGCTTGGTTAATTGTCATTGGTCAATTTTCATTGGTCATTGGTCAATTGTCCTTAATAAATCTAATGACAAACGACAAACGACTAATGACAAACGACTAATGACAAACGACAAATGACAAATGACAAATATTTATTATGACATATCATCGCAAAAGTTATGCAGTTTGGGAAATTACTTTAAAGTGCAATCTAGCTTGTAGCCATTGTGGTTCCCGCGCTGGAAATGCACGCTCTGAAGAACTTTCCACCGAGGAAGCTTTGGATCTTGTCAGGCAAATGGCAGAAGTTGGGATTAAAGAAGTTACCCTCATCGGTGGTGAAGCATTTTTGCGTCCAGATTGGCTGGAAATTGCCAAAGCGATTAACGAGGCAGGTATGTTATGTGGTATGACTACTGGCGGCTATGGGATTTCATTGGAAACTGCGGGTAAAATGAAGGCAGCAGGAATTCGCACTGTTTCTGTTTCCATTGACGGCTTAGAAGAAACACACGATCGCCTGCGGGGAAGAAAAGGCTCTTGGAAATACGCTTTTAAAACCATGAGTCATTTACGAGAAGTTGGTATTGCTTTTGGTTGCAACACCCAAATAAACCGTTTGTCAGCGCCTGAGTTTCCGTGTATCTATGAGTGCATTCGTGATGCTGGTGCTCGTGCGTGGCAAATTCAACTCACCGTCCCGATGGGTCATGCAGCTGATAATGCGGACATCCTCCTCCAACCCCATGAACTACTGGATATCTACCCCATGCTAGCCCGTGTCGCCCGTCGCGCCTACCAAGAAGGAGTTCAACTCCAGGCGGGAAATAACATCGGTTACTACGGTCCTTACGAACGGCTGTTACGGGGACGGGGACGCGAGCATGAATTCTCATTTTGGCAAGGTTGCGGTGCTGGGCTTTCCACTTTGGGAATTGAAGCCGACGGAGCAATCAAAGGTTGTCCCTCGTTACCTACTACAGCCTACACAGGTGGTCATATTCGAGAGCGTTCTTTGTATGATATTATTGAGAACTCAGAACAATTGCGTTTAAATTTGGGAGCAGGAACGCCTGAAGGCACAAAACATCTCTGGGGTTTCTGCAGAACTTGTGAATACGCTGAGCTTTGCCGTGGCGGTTGCAGTTGGACTGCCCATGTTTTCTTTGACCGCAGAGGTAACAATCCTTACTGTCATCATCGCGCTCTTGTTCATGAAGAACGAGGTTTAAGAGAGCGTGTTATTCCCAAAGTGAGGGCGCAAGGACTACCCTTTGATAATGGTACCTTTGAGCTAATTGTGGAGCCTATAAATACTCCCTTACCAGAAAACGATCCACTAAAATTTAGTGCCGATCGCATTCAGTGGTCTGAAAGTTGGCAGAACAAACCCGAAGTTTCTTACTCATTAGCGAAGGAATAGCTCGTGGCAGAAAATTCAGAAAATACCAAAATTCAAGAGAAAAAAACTGACGTTGATTCATCCCAAGATGAATTAAAGAAAATTCCCCTGCTTCCTCGTTCAGCTTGGAATAGGCAATTAACCTATTTGAAAGAACTTTTTAAAGCAAAGCAAGCCTTAGATAAAACAGAACAAATTCATAGGAATTCTAAGAATTTCAAATAATTCTTGCCTTGCGTTGTAGGTGTTTCGCCTCTAAATCTCACTGAATGTAAAATTTTCATAAATGAGGGCTTTAGATATAAATTCTTTAAAGTTTGATAGAATAATTATCAAAATTATGTAAAAATAAATAAGTAACAAAACCTGAAAATTTTAGAGGACTATTTCTACTATGGTTATCTCTGATTTAAGCTATTTAGATAGCGTATCTGAAGACGATGTCATTCTCGGAAGTGCTGGAGCTTTAATTGGTGCTTCAGCTATTGCTTCTGGTAACGATACTGCAACCCAAGCTGTAACTAGAGCTTATACTGTGAACTTCGGTCGCGGGGGTTCTCTAGCAGTCGCAGTCGGTTACGCTAACGCTAGAGGATATGGAGATAATGCGAGTGCCTTCACTGATGTTTCTGGAGATGCTGACGGAGATATCGAGATTGTTAAAGGTAGAAATTATTCCGTTAAGACAGGTTATGGGGCTTACGCTGGAAGTGTTGGTGTGGCAATAGCAATCTCTATTCTTTAGAGAAATGCACGTTATTATGTCATATCTTAACAAGGTGTAGAGCGCAAATTTTCAGAGTGGCTATTTGAACGTATTGCCAATGCGATTGCTGGCGTTTCCTGACTATCAAAAAACTGTGCGTTCGCGAAGCGCAAGCTGTACCCAGCTTATCGCACTGACATTGTCTGAACAGGGTATCAAGCCTCAGTAGATGTTTTTAATTCTATAGAGGATTCTAAAGGTTTTTCTTTGCATCTACCTTTTAATACAAAGATAATAACAACACCTGAGGCAAGTAAAGCCAGAATACTCGAAGGTTCCGGTGCTGTAACTCTAGCCTGATTTCTCTTAATTTCTACTACCGCTAAAACTGAATCTTGAGTTATATAGCGTTCTAGAAAACCTGTAATAAAAGCTGAAGCAGTTTTTTTCTTGCCTTGTAATTTAGCCCTATAGTGAGTTTCCAAATCCATGTAGGCAACATTTTCACTGTAATCAACTGCAATGAAATCACTCTTTCCAAAAGAGTTTAAATTTCCCATAATGCTGAAAAAATCCAAGACACGCTTTTGAGTTGTGTCAACCAAGGTAAACAATACATCTCCAGATGCTCTTGCATTTTCTCCAGGAGGAGATTCTATTTCTGTTTCAAGATATAGATCGGCTGCAAAGTCAAAAGAGAAAGTTGTGTTTGCCTTGACATTGAAGAACCCACGAACTGTAGTCGTACTTTCTGCTAGTCCCAAATAATTTACAGTGTCACCTAAGGCTTCACTTAAAGATGAACTAGATGCAAATGGTGGTTCCACTATAAAAGTTGCCTGTGCGTCAGCAAAAGCAAGTACAGAACCCTCTTTGGAAAGGGTGAGGGTGTCCGTTTTAGCTTCAGTCTCAGTTAAAAAGGGTGTGTGGTTAAAGTTGAGATAGACTGACTCGCCTTGAGACCTTGCAAAGGTAGCTGCTTCACTAGGTGATGCTGCTAATAGAGAGCTGGCGAGCGCAGGCATAGCAAGCAGCAAAAAGCGCTTTACATTTTGTAAATATGTCTTCTTCATGTAATCCTCCTCAATACTTTTATAAGGAGCGTTTGTATGTTGTTAGGTGTTACCGTTTTGGATTTTAGATTTTAGATTTTGGATTGGGAAAACTTTGTTTGGATTTCTTTTCACCCAACAATCTGTCTTATTCTTTTTTCCAATGGGTATTTTGAATTAATCTAAAAGTTGACAACCTCAACTTGTAAGCCAAGGAAAATTCCTAGCTCATTCCAGCGTGTTGCCAAAAAGTTCTTCGACTAAGGAAGAATACTTATGCCAATCTTCTGTCTAGTAAAAGATTGCTTTAAATACGTACCTTTACGGGTGGATTTGAACTTACGTAACTATACTACTGTGCTTAAATCTACGAGCGTATAAATTTTTTATGTGACACCGTCAAGGTTGTACAAAAATTAAATAACGAGATTTTAATTGAATTGTCAACTTACGTTAAAGAATGCTTTTTTGAGGGGAGCATCCCAACTGCGATATGAAGATAACATTAAATTTTGCCCCGATACTTACGATTTCATTCCCAAAGCTTAATTCTATAAAATTTTATAGAAAATTTAGTATAAAGATTGAATTTTTGGTGAAGACATCTTGACAAAAAAAATTGTACGTATCAAATTTCTAAAATGATGGATGATTGCTGAGACAAAAATAATATGCAGATTGATGTAATTGACGATTTTGAAACATTTAAGAAAATCAGAGAAAATTGGGATTCTGTGTATGCTGCCGATCCTCAGGCTCAATTCTTCTTATCCTGGGTATGGCTATCTGGGTGGTTGCTGAGGGTGCGCGAGCAGTGGTTTATATTAGCTGCGAAACCAGATACCCACGATTCATCCTATATTGCATTTTTCCCTCTGAAAATTGTACTAGAACAGCAGGATGGCGGTGGCTTTTACACTGAACTCTACATGGCAGGAAATAGCGTGGCAGATTACACGGGAATGATTTGCCAGCCCGGTTATGAAGAAGAGGTGATTCCTGCTTTTGCAGCTTACATCCAGCAGCAGTTAGAATGGTCTAGTTTCAATGTACAAAACATTCTCGAAACAGATACACGGATGTATCCGTTTTTGAGGAGTTTCCCTGGAGAGAGTTTTGAGTTTACTCAACACCGCATTCAAAATAAGGGAGATGATACTGATAATTATATTGCCCCTTATATTTCATTAACAGATGACTGGGAACAATATTTGCAAAACTACCTCAGTGCCAATACGCGCCAAAAAATCAGGCGCTTTTTAAGGAAAATAGACAACTCGTCAGAGTTTTCGATTGCCCATGTGAACGCAGACAATCTGGAGTCTCATATTGATATACTACTTAAGTTCTGGAAGTCCACATGGGGAGAAAAAAAAGGGAATACGTGTGACATAATCATGAGTGTCATTCGCGCTAATTTACGTCATGCTTTTGAACATAACTGTCTGTATTTTCCAGTTCTATGGCAAGGGGACAGACCTTTAGGAGCGATCGCGAACTTTGTTGATGCTCAGCAAAAAACCATGTTATTTCTCATTGCAGGTCGCGATCAAACCTTTAACAATCCCCCCCCTGGACTTATTCTCCATGCTGATGCGATCCGATATGCTATCCAAAATGGATTTAAAGTTTATGACTTTTTAAGGGGGAATGAGGAATATAAATATTCTTTTGGAGTTAAAGAGCGCCGCATTCAGCATATCATAGTCAAATACAAAAATTGTCAGAAGAAAAAATTGGATATCAGGGTTCTTCCTTTAGCCTTTCAACTCACTGTTCAGGCTCATCGAGCAAATCAACTCACCAAAGCCGAGCAGGGATACCGTCAGATTCTGGAAGTTGAGTCAAATCACCTAGAAGCACTTTATGGACTCGGAGTCTTGATGAGGCAAAAAGGTGAATACCAAATTGCCGAGAATCTGTTTAAAAACCTGCTTCAGGTTCAGCCAAATTCTCTCAAGGCTTTATTTAGTTTGGGGAACTTATATCAAACTCAAGGTCAGTTATCCGAAGCGATAGAAACTTACAATCAAGTCATAGCTCTACAGCCGGATGCGATCGCCGCATATAATAACAAGGGCTACGCTCTACAACAACTAGGTCAATGGGAAGAAGCGATCGCCTGCTATCAAAAAGCGCTAGAACTAGAGCCTGACTGCATTGAAGCCGAGGTTAACAAAGCGAATGCACTTCATGCTCAGAAAAAGCTTTCCCCAGACAAACAAGCTCATTATGCCGTGCTGAACAATGATTTAGGCAACAAGTGTAAACATCTAGGAGATTTTAAGACTGCGATCGCCTACTATCAGCAGTCCATCTCTATGAATCCAGACTTGGCAGAAGCTAAATATAATTTGGATCTGGTGCTGCAAGAACAAAAGACCTCTGACTTACTGACTGTGTCCAATTAACAATATTTTTGAAAAAACATTAAGACACATAGATTTTGAGGGGCGCAAGGTCACCGCGCCCCTACTCATGGCTCCGTTGCAAACATTCTTATCTCAAGCAGGTTGAGTTAGTGGTTGGTTGTTAGTTGTTGGTTGTTAGTGGTTGGTTGTTAGTTGTTGGTTGTTAGTTGTTAAAAAATTTCCCCTCACTCCCCTACTCCCTACCCCCTACCCGCTAGCA
>NZ_WJFC01000183.1 GCF_009725235.1 Scytonema sp. UIC 10036 | reverse complement strand
ATATAATATTTACCAGTTATTTTTAAGCTCAAGGAATTATTTTTAAATATGTTTAAATCTGTAATTATTTCTTCTTTACTTATCGCTACCGCTAGTTTAAATATATTTTCTTGCATAACTGTTACAGCGCAAGAGCCACCAGCTAATACATATAAAGATGGTTTTTGGCAACCAGTGGCAAGATTAAATAGCAAGATTCCTATTACTATTCTTATAATCAATAAAGCAGATTTTTCTATAGATTATGGGATAACCGATGCGAAAGTTAAACAGTCTTTAATTAGACCAAAACAAAACGTAACTCTCAAAAATCTTAAATATCCTCTACAGTTAGTTATCTATCCTGATTACAATATTGCAGGCAGTGCCAATTATTTCTTGCAATATACTGTTAGATTAAAAGGTCAAATTGTTGAGGTTACTGTTGAAGAAGCTGACAATTCAAATGAAAGTCATCGTGCTTTAGACATACAAGAAACCGGAGCAATTTACTTGTATTAAAAGCCTTTCAATATTATCTAATTAAAAAATCAAAATTATGATACACTTATGTGATAAATCCGCATATTCCGATTCTTTTAGTTGTCATAATTAACAAAAAGATAGGAACTGAGTTTTACAACTACTATTTCTCTAACACCAATGAAGGAGCGCTTTCAGTGAAAGTCAGCCAAGGCTTCATAAATGTGACAAATTTCTGGGTATGACACAGTTTGTAGGGTCTGATTTAGGGAACTTCTGAAATTTTCCCGGAAAATTTCGCTAATGCTGGTGACTAAGGTTGCCCGATCGCAGGCATCATTTTGATTTACTGTACGCTCTTCCCGCAGGTGTGCCTCAGTTAAAGGCACACCTGCGGGAAGGTTGAAAGCCTTGCCCATTGTGGGCAAAGAGCGTTTCCCTGTACCCTTTGATTCAACCGAGTTTGTGAACTAGGTTAAAGAGAAAGTTGGAAACACATAGCACCTTAAATAACCTCTGACAATTGCTTTTCTGTTTTTGGTACTTCCATTACCTTAGAGTATAACAAGCCAGCTAATACTCCTCCGAGAATTGGTGCAATCCAGAATAGCCATAATTGTTGTAATGCCCAGCCACCAACAAAAATTGCTGGACCTAAGCTACGCGCAGGATTAACTGATGTATTAGTTACCGGAATACTAATCAAGTGAATTAGTGTTAAACCTAAACCAATCGCAACTGGGGCAAAACCTTGAGGCGCACGGCTATCGGTTGCACCCAAGATAATTATCAAAAAGACAAAGGTCAGTGCTAACTCAGCAACAAAACAAGCTACTAGAGAATAACCACCGGGAGAGTGTGTGTCAAAGCCGTTGGCTGCAAAATTACTTTTAACTAGGTCAAATCCAGGTTTACCAGTAGCAATCAAAGCCAACACCCCTGCACCTGCGATCGCTCCAAATACCTGAGAACCAATGTAGACAAATAGTTCAGAGGCAGGAAATCGCTTGGCTGCCCACAAACCAAAAGAAACAGCTGGGTTAAGATGACAACCGGAAATGTGACCGATCGCATAAGCCATCGTCAATACCGTCAGACCAAAAGCCAAAGAAACACCAACCAACCCAATACCTAAAGGGAATGCTGTATTTTCCCCAAGCTTTGCCCCATCGGCTGTAAAAGTTGCTGCCAATACTGCACTACCACAACCGCCAAAAACTAGCCAAAAAGTTCCGACAAATTCGGCTATACAACGCTTAATTAGTGACATTGTTCAATTACTCCAAAAAATAAATTACCTAAAATTTGGGATATTAACCTAGATTTCTCACCAGATGTCAAAAATAGAGGTTAAAAATTTGTTCTTGTCTCCTTACCAAATCGTCACGCGATCTTTTTCATCGCGCCACATTGGATCACCCGGTTTGATGTCAAAGGCTTTGAAAAAACCGTCCTCATGTTGTAAAGGAGCAATGCCACGATAAGCTCCTATGGGATGGGGATCTGTTGCTGTATTTTGGCGGAGAGCGCCTTCATTAACTTTCATTGCCCATAACTGCGACCAAGCAATGAAGCAACGCTGTTGGGGTGTATAGCCATTAATCTTTTGATTGGCTTGAGGATTTTTCTGCAAATACTGCTCTAGTGCTTGATAAGCTAGGCTGACACCACCAATATCAGCCAGATTTTCCCCGACAGTAAGTTTTCCGTTCAATCTCACCCCCGGTAGAACTTCAAAATTATCAGCCTGCTTCACCAGTTTGTCGGTCTGGGCTAGGAATTTGGCAGAATCTCGATCGGTCCACCAATTTTGCAGATTACCTTGAGCATTGTAGAGCCGCCCTTGACTATCAAAGCCGTGAGTCATTTCATGTCCAATCACAGCTCCCATCGAACAAAAGTTCACGGCTGCATCAGCTTTGGGATCGAAAAATGGTGGTTGTAGGAAAGCTGCAGGAATCTCAAATCCGTTTATGCTGGGATTGTAAGCTGCATTAACAATAATAGGTAATGTAAATCTCGGAACGTCAAATTCGTCGCGGGTAACGGGTTTGCCAAACTGGGACATCTCTCGGCGATTGAGAAATTCATTAGTTCGGATCGCGTTACCAAAAAAGTCATCTCGGCGAATATCAACACTGGAATAATCGATCCATTTCTCTGGATACCCTACTTTGATCGCCATGCGGTCTATTTTCTCCAGTGCTGACTTGCGGGTAGCATCAGTCAGCCATTTATTTGCTTCCAGTCGCTCCCTGAACAAAGTTTTGATTTGCTGGATTATTCCCTCTACCTGTTTTTTAGCTTCGGGAGAAAAATGTTTTTTGACATAGAGTTGAGACAAGGGATGACCGTATTTTTCGGAGATGATATCAGTCACACGTTTGTTACGCGATTGAAATTTAAAGTCCTTACCATAATATGCCTTGTTCAGAGCGAGTGAAGGCTTGTCAAATGCCGGAGTTAAGTAAGCGATGTTTTGGTTTAACAAACCCCAACGTAAATAAGTCTTGATGTCATTGATAGGATATTCTTTCAGTATCTGGTTTAGCTCTACCAATGAGCCAACATCGACAACAACGACATTTCCTTTAATAGGTAATTTTAACTCCTGAAAATATAGCTTCATGTCTAAATTTGACAACAAAGACTGAAGCTGGGCAAAGGATATCTTTTTAAACTTGCGGTTGGGATTTCTCCGCTCGGCAGGGGTAAGTTGTTTGCTGGCAATGCGAGTCTCAATTTCTAAAATTTTCTTAGCTGCGGATGTCGCTTCTGCTAAAGAGCTACCAGCAATTGTCAGGGCATCTGCCACATAATCCAAATAGGCTTTGCGGATAACATCTCTGTTGGGGCTCAAATAATCCTCTTGAGATGGTAAGCCCAAACTACTACCAACTAGGACGATGGTATTGATTTTGTTATTTTGAGGATCGGGACTTATGCCCACCTGCACAATAAGTGGCCTACTAAGTTTTATTTGCAGCTGGGCAAGAGTTTTCGTTAACTGTTGCGGCGAATCGATCGCCTGAACACGGTCAAATAGTGACTTCAGGGGGGAGACTCCTAAACTTTCTAGCTGCTTCACATCCATTCCCGAAGCATATAAATCACCCACTTGTTGCAGTGGGCTGCCTTTTGCTGCTTTGGTACTTTGGGCGACAGTCTGTTGTGTTATCTGCTCTAATTGCTGGGAAACCTGAATTGTCAGTAGATCGATCGCGGAGATGCTCAATTGGTCAGGAGGAATGTTAGCAGCATCTAGCCATTTGCCTGCGGCAAATCGATGGAAGTCCTGTTTAGGATCTACCGTGGTATCTATTTTGTTCACTGAGAAACCCAGAGGAAAGTTAGTCTGAGAAACTTGTTCAGCCTTACTATGGGAATTATTACCAAAAACAGTAGTATTGGATGTGGTACAAATTCCTAGCACCAGCAGGATACTGCTAGTTAACCACCAAGAGAGGCAAAATTGCTGATTGTTTTTCATGTTTATTCTCAATGATATACAGTACTTTTGATTGGGATGTGGTACAACACTCTAGCTTCTAGCCTTTATCACCCATCAATCCTGCATATTAATTTAATTCAATTTTTTGAATTATTATCATACTTAGATTGAATTTGATGTCTTGTTTCCATTTTCTTAAGACTAATAGATTTTATATGCTTAGATAAATTGAATTTCGATTTTTCTAGGAAGGTATCAAAAAAACATAATCCATAATTATTCTCTCATAAGAGTTCAATTGTAGAAATAAACAAATACATAAAGTTTTGCCAGGTTCATATGCCTGCTTGATGAGATCTACATCTAAGCATTATCAACCGCATAATATACCACAAAATAGAGCAAAGTCAAGCTAAATTATTTCTGGTTATCTTAACTAATCAACATCTATGTTGGAAGATCTGAAAAAGAGAGATATTCGCACCTACTTAACTGACATATATGATGTTTTGATTGATGTGATTTATCTATTAAGTGATTTAAGTAATATTTTTAAAGTGCAACAAAGAAAATTGCTGTTTGTTTTAAATAATATTAAAAACCATATTAAGAAAATCTTGAGATTTCTCTGCGATCGGTATCAAATAATTATTACATAATGAGCATCAAATCCTTATACAGTAAGAGTTAAAGCCTGATTTTGCAATAATTCTAATAATGAGAGTGTTTTCAGTTAGCTTGCCTGCAAGTTAACTGATTTATCTGCACTTGAGGTGAATAAGATAAACATGGGAAATTTAATACTGTCGAAAAAATTTAGAGTTTGTGTTCCTTTGCCAAATACTGGGGAGGAAAGATATATCAGGACATGGTTAGAAAATGCAAGGTATGGAACGTTGACTTTACCTAAACATATGAAACTTCAGACATCACTGTGTGCTACTGTTTTATCTTTAGCATCAATTGCTATTTCCTTTCCAGTGAAAGCAGATACTGTTAAGGCTCGCTGCGATGTGTATCCAAAAGGGGAAGATCGCGCTACATCCTCTGGCCCCTGTACTTTTTCCCAACGGCAGGGTGCGGTTGGTATTCAATTGCAAAATGGCAAACGCTATGACTTGCGTCCTGTGGGTAATAAACCTGGCAACTACCGCGATCGAAATGGTCGTCCTGCCTATCGGCAGTCTGGGCTGGGCGACAAAGGACAAATTTATCGCCTCGCCAATGAGTCGATCTATATCTACTGGAGTACCGATTCTTCTAATCAGTCCAGTCAACCTTCACCCAGCCAACCCTCGGGGACTCCAGTTACACAAATGACTCCCCGTAATGCCAATCAGATTGCGGTGCAGATTACAGAAGGAGAGTTCAATTTCTCCGGTGTTTTGAAGCGCACATCGGGTAATAACTTTATTGGTTCCGATGGACGAGTACGAGTCATGTACGATCGCAGTACTGGACGGGTGGTAATTATCAACGAAGCAACTGGAACAGAATTCTACAACTATCAATATACCGACGTGAACGAAGGTAATTTGTAAGGCACGGTCGTGTTCTGGCTTTCAAAAAACCGATCCCTGAATGCTTTATCTGTCAAAGTAAACCAGAATTCTCGTGTAATATTACTTGCCAAAATTGTTAAGCAATGTTTCGCCAAAAGTGTCTTGGCTATATTTAAGTTCTGGAGATCGAGAATAAAATGTATTTCAAACAAATTTTTGCTTTAACTATAGGATTGCTTCTGCCAGCAGCGTCTATTAAAACACATGAACAAGCTGTCTCAGCCCAAGAAGTGAAATCTCTCTATTCACCTGTACTCTTATCTCAAAGAGGAGGGGAAAAACGTACTCTGCGGGCAGCATCAGGGCCGGATGACCAAGGGCGTTGGCGGTTTTACAAGCCTAACGATGTCTCATGGGATGCGATGGAAGCACAGGGTTGTACCCATGTTGGTACACAAATACCTTGGCGTTGTCCCCGTGACAAAATTCGCGTCGAAGTTTCGGCACAGAGTTCTAGCGATCGCTATGATGACCGATATGACAGAGGTAGAGAAGAAAAACGTACCCTGCGGGCAGCATCAGGGCCGGATGACCAAGGGCGTTGGCGATTTTATAAGCCTCATGATGTCTCGGATGATGCCATGCAAGCACAAGGTTGTAGTTATGTTGGCACAGAAATACCTTGGCGTTGTCCCCGTGATAAAGTTCGGGTTGAAGTAGATAGCAGGTGAATTGAGCCACACCACAAGCTTGAAGCTCGTGGATTCAGTCTGGGCATTGCTGCTGACATATCTCTAGAACTTGTTCTCCGAACTCTGCCTCTGCAATATGCTCTGTTATGCTTTAGACTGGGCAGTTAAGGCTGATTTGAGAAGTTTACCAGTATGCAACCATATATCTACCTCTGCTGGAGCTTGAACCTGGTGTAAACAATGTCGAAGCTCTTCTCCCTCTAAGACTTCTTTTGCCAATAACTTTTGTGCGGTGTCTTCTAGTAGTTGCTGATTTTTCCCTAAAATTGTCAGAGCCATCTCGTGGGCGCTATCAACGAGGTCTTTCACCTCTCGATCGATGGTTTCAGCAATTGTGGGGCTTACCTGACGTTGCGGATTGCTCAAACCTTCAAGAAACCGGTGTTGAGCTTTCTCAAAGGCAATTGGTCCTAAAGCTTGGCTCATACCATATAGAGTAACAAAGCGTTCGGCTAAATCGGTGGCTTTTTGAATGTCGTCGCTAGCACCAGTAGAAACCTCATGAAAAATTAACTCTTCTGCAGCTCGTCCACCTAATAGAGCAGCAATTCGACCGCGAATTTCACTTTCTGTCACTAAAAAACGATCTTCTTCTGGAAGTTGTAATGTATAGCCTAAAGCTGCTACACCTCTGGGTACAACAGATATTTTCTCCACTGTCCCCGTACCGGGAATTAAGGCACCAATCAGGGCATGACCAACTTCGTGATAAGCAACAGTTTTTTTCTCAGTTTCATTCAACACGCGAGACTTTTTCTCCAATCCCGTTAAAATTCGCTCAATCGCTTCATTAAAGTCAGTCATTGTTACGGTTGTATGGCTTTTACGTGCTGCTAGTAGAGCTGCTTCGTTCACAAGGTTAGCTAAATCCGCTCCTGCAAAGCCAGGGGTACGAGATGCTAACTTGCTAAGATCGACATCTTGTGCTAGAGACACGTTCCTTGCATGCACTCTCAGAATGGCTTCGCGACCAATTTTATCGGGACGATCTACCACAATTTGTCGATCGAATCGACCAGGACGTAGCAATGCAGGGTCGAGAACTTCAGGACGGTTGGTTGCAGCTAAGAGAATGACTCCAGTGTTAGGTTCAAAGCCATCTAACTCAGAGAGCAATTGATTGAGGGTTTGTTCTCGCTCATCATTGCTACCTGCAATTGAACCAGAACTAACTCGCGATCTGCCTAGAGCATCTAGTTCATCAATAAATACAATGCAAGGAGCTTGTTGTTTTGCTTGTTCAAATAGATCTCGCACTCGTGCTGCACCTAAACCCACGAATAACTCAATAAATGCTGAGCCAGAAATACTGAAGAATGGTACACCTGCCTCTCCCGCGATCGCTCTTGCTAGCAAAGTCTTTCCTGTTCCTGGTGGTCCTACTAACAATACTCCTTTCGGAATTTTAGCTCCAAGACGAGTATATTTGTCAGCATATTTAAGAAAATCTATAATCTCTTGCAGTTCTGTTTTGGCTTCATCGACTCCAGCTACATCATTAAACTTGATGCCCGTACTACCTTCTGAATAAATTCGAGCTTTAGTTTTACCAAGTGTTAAAGCGGCTGGACCGTTTAGTTGATTGCGACCAATTAGCCAGCCCCAAATGCTTAAGAAAATTAAGGGTGGCATGATCCAACTGAGTAAGACTGCCAGCCAATTCAAGTTACTGGGTGGTGAAACTGAAAATTCTACTTTATGTTCGCGTAGAAGCTTTGGTAACTCTAAATCCATCGCCACTGGTATGGTGACAAAAATTTGTTTTGGCTGTGCTGGAGATTGCTTGTTTGGTACTTGAGCGATTACCTCCGAGCGCAGTTCGTACTGAATTTGATTGCTGCTAATGACAACACGAGAAACTTTGTCAGCTTCTACCTGAGCCATAAATTGACTGTAGGGTACTTGTGGGTGTTGCGGTTCTCCAAATAAAACCAAATTCACCAGGATCAGTAACCAAAACAAAAAGGTAAGAATTTTACTCAAGTAATTTTGCTGTGGTGATGGTTCGCGGCGATTGGTCTTGGTGTCAATTGGCATTTTTGATCGCCTCCTGACTATAAGGGGTGACGGATAAAGGAGCAAGATAATATTTTTAGATTATGAAAAAAGATTGAGGAACTTGTGAGGAAAACTAAACTTCAATTTGTTTCCTCACAACATCCTCAACATTTTCAACTACCTTCAAATTACATAGAGGCTATGACCACTCATGAAAAGCTCCTCAACCGATATCATTATTATTGGTGCAGGTATCGCTGGACTAGCAGCAGGTTGCTATGCCCAAATGAATGGCTACCGTACCCAAATTTTTGAAATGCACAACTTGCCTGGTGGTTTATGCACCGCATGGCAGCGCAAAGGTTATGTATTCGATGGCTGCATTCATTATCTGTTTGGCTCCGGGAAAAACCAACCGTTTTATCAAATGTGGGAAGAACTCGGAGCAGTTCAAGGTCGGCATTTTGTCCATCATGATGAATTCATGCGGATTGTAGCGCCGGATGGCAAAACTCTAATTGTTTATACCGACCCTAACCGACTCGAACGTCATTTGCTCAGTCGATTGAAAAGCGTTATATAGAATTAGGTGGAAAAATTCATTACTCTTCCCAAGTTGAACGAATTCTCATTGAAAATAACCGTGCTGTAGGTGTGCGACTATATAACAATCAAGAAGATCGCGCTCGCCGTGTTATTTCTGCTTGTGACGGGCGTGGAACAATTTTTGATATGTTAGGTGGGCAATTCCTCAACAAAAAAATTCAAAAATTATACGACGGTCATCTCCCTTTATACTCCCAACTTCAGGTATCCCTTGGCTTAAATCGCGATTTATCCAAAGAGCCTCATTGGGTGACTTACATACTTCATAAACCAATAATTATTGCAGGGGAAGAACGTTATGAAATAAGTGTAAAACACTACTGCTTCGATCCTTCTCTTGCTCCGGCGGGGAAATCAGTGATGATTATTATGTTGAGTACACCTTATGATTATTGGCAACGCATTTATGGACGACCGCTTTATGATGCCGAGCAAATCCAGGAATCACAAATTCTCATCGACCAATTAGAGGAATTTTATCCTGGTATTAAAGCCGATATTGAATTTATCGATGTAGCGACACCGCTAAGTTACGAACGTTATACTGGTAATTGGCAAGGCTCCAATTGCGGCTGGTTGTTGGCGAAAGAGACAATGTTTATGATGGTTGCTGGTCTTGAGAAGACATTACCAGGTCTCGATAATTTTTACATGATTGGGCAGTGGGTTGAACCGGGTGGTAGCGTGCCTATTGTGGCAATGTCAGGACGCAACATTATACAGCAAATTTGTCATGAGGATAAAAAGGAATTTATAGTGACCGTACCTGAAAGCAGAAGTACGGAGGCAACGCAGTCACTTAGTAGTAGCTTGAAAAACTAGAGGAATATTATGGCAAAGCAAATTATATATGACGAAAAAGCACGTCGTGCTTTAGAAAAGGGAATGGACATTTTGACTGAAGCAGTAGCTATTACCCTCGGTCCTAAAGGTCGAAATGTAGTTTTAGAAAAAAAATTTGGTGCTCCTCAAATAGTCAATGATGGCATCACTATTGCTAAAGAAATAGAATTGGAAGACCATGTAGAAAACACTGGTGTTTCACTCATTCGTCAAGCAGCCGCTAAGACCAATGACGTCGCGGGTGATGGTACGACAACAGCCGTTGTTCTCGCAAGTGCGATCGTCCGAGAAGGAATGCGGAATGTCATAGCAGGTGCAAACGCTATAGCCTTAAGGAAGGGAATTGATAAAGCTACCCACTTTTTGGTTGAGAAAATTGCCGAATATGCTCGTCCCGTACACGATTCTAAAGCTATTGCCCAAGTTGCAGCAATTTCGGCAGGTAACGACAATGAAGTCGGTGAAATGGTCGCCAATACGATGGAAAAGGTGGGTCAGGAAGGTGTCATTTCTCTAGAAGAAGGGAAATCTATGACCACCGAACTAGAAATTACTGAAGGAATGCGTTTTGACAAAGGCTATATCTCGCCTTATTTTGTAACCGATCCAGAGCGGATGGAAGCAGTTATGGAAGAGCCTTACATTCTGCTGACGGATAAGAAAATAACTTTTGTACAAGATTTGGTATCGGTACTAGAACAAGTGTCTCGTTCTGGTAAGCCATTACTTATCATTGCTGAAGATATTGAGAAAGAAGCCTTAGCCACTTTAGTACTTAATCGACTGCGGGGTGTATTGAATGTCGCAGCAGTTAAGGCTCCTGGTTTTGGAGATCGCCGCAAAGCCATGCTAGAAGACATTGCCATCCTCAGTGGTGGTCGAGTCATTAGCGAAGAAGCTGGTTTAAACTTAGAAAACACCCAAATAGAAATGTTGGGCAAACCTCGTCGCGTGACTATTACTAAAGATAACACCACAATTGTTGCTGAAGGTAACGAAAAAGCCGTCAAAGCGCGTTGCGAACAAATTCGCCGCCAAATCAAAGAAATAGAGTCTTCTTTTGATAAAGAGAAATTGCAAGAACGTTTAGCCAAGCTGACAAGTGGCGTTGCGGTTTTAAAGGTGGGTGCTGCTACTGAAACCGAAATGAAAGATAAAAAATTACGTCTGGAAGATGCTATTAATGCGACTAAAGCAGCTGTAGAAGAAGGTATTATTGCTGGAGGTGGTACGACTTTACTACACCTAGCTCCACAACTCAACGATTGGGCAACAGAAAACCTAATTGGTGACGAGTTTCTTGGTGCAGCGATCGTAGCTCGTGCGCTTTCCGCTCCTCTCAAGAGGATTGTTGATAATGCTGGGCAAAATGGCGCTGTGATTGCTGAGTGGGTTAGGGAGAAACCTTTTGATGTTGGCTATGATGCCTCAACGGGTGAATTTACTGATATGTTTGAAGCGGGCATTGTAGATCCTGCAAAAGTGACCCGTTCTGCTCTGCAAAACGCCGCTTCAATTGCAGGTATGGTATTAACTACCGAATGCATTATTGTTGACAAGCTAGAGAAGACCAAAGCTGCTGTCAATGGTAATGGAATGGGTGGTGATTTTGGCTACTAATAATATACTTGCTGCGACTCAGAGCGATCTGTAGTCGTGGCAAGTGCCGATCGCACTCTAGGAAATTTACGCGCTA
The DNA here is from genome assembly GCF_009725235.1 of Scytonema sp. UIC 10036. The sequence goes on along the minus strand of NZ_WJFC01000183.1, from coordinate 15,636 downwards.
AGCAATTCCAAGAATTCCTTTGCTGTAATTGCATAAGTCAAAGAATTACAAAGATATTTAACTAATTGACTTCTATTATTATAGGGATTTATAGAATTAGCTTGAGGAGGTTAACTGTTCTCCAGAATCAGATTCTAAAAAGTTCATACATCGTGGTTTTTGAAAAGTTGAAGAATGCACAATAGCCATTAAATTTTACAAAAAGACGAGTACAACATCGGTATAAACAAGGCTATAGGAATCATATTTGATTTCTGAAAAAAACTACGAGATAATACGTAGTGATATCTCTGTCTAACAGCGAACAATAAGAAACCAGCATCTACAAGCTGCGATAGCGTAAGCGCTAAGGGCTAAAGCCCTATCGCAGAACTACAAGAATTTATAGATAAACGCCCAGATGCCCGTGAAGTGAGAAAAGCTTTGGCGGTGAAATTGGTTTATCAAGGCTACAAGTATGAGGAAATTCAAACAATTTTAGATGTGTCACTTGGTTCGATAACAAGCTGGAAACAAGCCTACGAGGAATATGGAATTTCGGGACTGGGACTAAACCTTGAAGAAGGCAGCTATGCTGAGGGCAGAGGGCAGCTATGTACAATTGGATCTTCGTCTTCCCCAACCAATTGTAAGCACCGCAAGTGACGGTGGCGGTTTAAACCGCTTGAACATCCCGGTACGGGGCAGAGGGAGGAGGCAGTATTCCCCTTGCTTGCCTGCCTCCTGCCCTCTGCCTTTCTTGATAAAGGAAGAAAAAGCTACTTAAGCTGGATTGAATGGTGAGGCTACCAGTAGCGGTAAAGCATTACTAAAAATGAAAGGTGTAAACGACAAAAACCCTATAGAGGTTGACCTTTGCAACTATCCAAAAAGTAAGAACTTTGGTAGTGAATTTATTTCTTCTGTTCTAGAAAATTCCATAGCGCTAGATAATAGGTAAAAGGATCATCAGAATGGATACAAATGCTAGGAGTACCAAGGTAAGATGATATGAAGTAAACGCCCCTAGTTCATATAAAACAAATGTTTTTAGAGGTTTATCATCCTTGATTATTTGAATTTGCTTGTAAATTCCAAGTTCATCATCAACAGCTTGTAATAACTTTCTTGCAGCATTGAGTATATGATAAGTTGACTTCAACCATGCAAAAGCATTGGCTGCAAGGGCAATGACTGCTATACATAAAAGTATACGATTTAAAACCCCAAGATTTTCCCTTTTTAGCACTACTGCCCCTGCAATACTGCCAATAAGTAAGCTACTTGACCATGAAAATATATTCCACATTTTTACGTTTATGTATTCAATCTTTTTATCTATTGAATCCTTTGCCAGTTCTAGATTTTTACGTTTTTCATGTGGTTCTATCATTGTCATAATATGAAGTGTACTTTAATAATGTTTAATTTCAAACTGTTTATTAAACAAGCCGGAATAATTCACGATCAAACATCATATTAAGGTGCTAGCTACTACCTGATTATTAGAGAAAAATTCAACAGCGATCGCAAGGTCTAACAAATTATCTAATTACAGAGAATGAGTAAATGTCATTTTCAGTTAAATATTGCGATAATTTTAGGTTCTTAATACGTAGTAATAATTGCTTTATCTAAAATAGACACATTACTTGGAAGAGATATTGGTCGATATTCATTAGTTTTTTTATTAGTATCCCTATACTTACTTAATTCATTATGAGCAATCCGATCTGTCAAAATCACATTAATTTCAAATTGACCTTGGTCTGCTAAATAAATTTCTTGTTCCCAGCTTCCATCACTCTTTAAAACAATTTCGTCGTTAGGATACCAATCTCCTGAATTAATAGGACGAATAACTAGCCAAAAATGTTGATTTGGAGATTTACCTTTGTAAGCTTCTCCTTTTACTACAAGGATGTTATTATTGGGCTTAATTTTTGAACCGTCAAATGGTATTTGAATTTTTGCACTTGCGTTTTTCCCTAATTCTGATTTTAGCTTTTCGATTTCTAATTTTAAGTTTGTATTTTCTAATTCATATAATTTTACCTTTTCTTTCAACTCTTCTTTATAGTCTTTGTTTATCGGCTCTGAATTAGAAACTTCTAAGCCTAATTGGTATGCACCTATACCTGCTCCAAAAGCTCCGACTGCCACTCCTACTAATATCATGACAGCACTTTCATCTTTTACATTTTTTAATTTCTGCCCAAGCTGATTTAACCACCTAGATGCTGGTTGTTGTAGATTAGGAGTCATAATAGTTAATCTCCTCTAAATAAACTTTTAGCGACTAACAACCATTACCAATGTTTAATTAGCAATGAATTTGCAATGAATGATGTTTTTAGAGTAAAAAACAAATGTGAGGAACTTGTGAAGAAATACTCTAAATTGGAAAGTTCAATTCTAGATTTAATTGTGGTCTAGACTTGGGTAGACAATATACGCGGCATAGAACCAGCTGTGAGCGATTACGTATGAAATCATCCACGGTTAGCCTGACCTTGACCAGTGGTGAGGCTTTTAGAGTCAGTTGACTGATATCTTGCACCTACACCCTAGAAGGGTGAGGCTATACAAACAAAGCTTGTCTACACAGGCTAAAAATTCATATTTTGCGTCTTATGGACTATACAATATCGTCAGTTACAAAGAGGGGAACAGAGGAGTTCTGTTCCCCGACTTCTTTGAGAAGTAGGGGTTCTAACTGTTTGCAAATGGTTTAGGATTGCTATATTTCTACAAATTTTTTGTTAAAATTCGATATAAACATTTGTATACTCACAATTTCTTCAAAATATTATCTTAGATTCAAGAGCAGCTTTTGCCAATTGTAATATTCAGCAGATGTTCTAGTTATTTGTATATTTTCCTACGAGTACATAACAAGATTAGTCAATGCTAAACATGACGCTACCTATGTTTGAAACTGCTGCTCAGCATTTGGTTCCACAAGTTCCTGTTGCTAATCCCCAAGAAAGCGCTGGTATGCTTTTTACCCGTCTTTCAGGTCATAAATTTGACTCTATTGCCACAATCTATATCACTAATGAGCAAGGTCATCTGCTCGGTGCAGTTCGTTCAGTTGATGTCCTGACTATGCCGCCAGATCAAAAACTGGCTGATGCCATGATAAGTCAACTCCCGACAGTGCATCCTCACGAAGACCAAGAAAAGGTTGCAGGATTAGCAGTACAGTTTAATATTTCAGAAGTCCCTGTCATTGATAGCCAAGGATGTTTCCTGGGAGTCGTACCTGCAGAGGCATTGCTTGCTATTTTAAGACGCGAGCATATAGAAGACATACATCGGTTAGCAGGTATTCATCATGAGGATGCACGCGCACGCCATGCTCTTGAAGCTCCTCCTATACAACGAGTGTGCGATCGCATACCTTGGCTCCTTGTTGGACTTGCAGGTAGTGTATTAGCAACATTCGTTGTCTCACGTTTTGAAAAAACTCTCGAAAGTCTTGTTTTTGTTTCCTTCTTCGTACCAGGAATTGTATACTTAGCAGATGCAGTTGGGACGCAAACGGAAGCAATCGTTGTGCGCGGGTTGTCTCTGAACCACGGTTCGTTTCAGAAGTTGGTTGTTGGTGAGCTCTGGACAGGGCTGTTTATTGGGCTTTGCTTAGGCAGTCTCAGTTTTCCTTTAGTGTTGGTAGTGTTTGCTAATGTTCAGTTGGCTTTTGCTGTAGCGTTCACAATTGTCGTTGCAGGGGGAATTGCAGCAAGTATTGGTTTATTATTTCCCTGGCTTCTTTACCGTGCTGGCAAAGATCCAGCCTTTGGCTCAGGGCCTGTCGCCACAATCATTCAAGATGTGTTAAGTTTGTTGATCTATTTTACAATTGTTCAATTGTTTGTGGTTTAACTAAACTATGTACACGCTCTAGTGGTCCACCACAATGATTTTGATAGGCTATCACCTCGTTCCCAGGCTCCGCCTGGGAATGCCGTCTTTGGAGGCTCCGCCTCCCGAACGGCTTGATATCTTAGAGGATGGTTTAGGCTGCACTACCATCCTGATCTGAGTAAAATTTGAGACGATTCTGTGCCAAAACTAAAGCCGCGATCGCAAGCAAAAAATAACCAAAAATTTTCTGAAGTTTTTGAGCCGGAACAAACTGAGCTAAGTAGGCACCGAAAATTGTTCCTGCACTAGCAGCCACAATGAAGGATAACATCAAGTTCCAATTTAAAGAAACATATCCCCAGTAGCCCAGAAAGCTGGCAACTGAATTAAATACAATAATTAATAATGATGTTCCAATAGCCTGTTTCATAGGTACATTTCCCAACAGTACTAAAGCAGGAACGATCGCAAACCCACCACCAACACCAACTAACCCAGTCAGTACACCCACCCCCAAGCCTTCACTCATTAACCATAACCAGCAATACTTGCAGACGGGTTGGGGATAAAGTGCCAGCATCAAACGACTCTCTATTCCCACGCTCTTTTCGGGACTTTTTGTGACACTATCTAACCAGATAGTAATGCAGTTATAGTTGCCGACCTATGTACTTAAAACATTCTTAATAGTCTTAAGTAATTGCATAACGGTATAAGGTTTTGGTAAAAATGCTTTTATCCCAATATCACCTACTTCTAAAAGCTGCAATTCAGATAGAACCCCACTATTAGCAATTATTTTAATAGAGGGATTCATTGTTTGCAAAACGCGCATGGCATTGAACCCATCCATTAACGGCATCTGTAGATCCATCAGCACCAAACTAATTTCATCTCCATGTTGAGCATAGAGTGATATCGCCTCAATACCATTATGAGCCATCAGGATGTTATAATTGTATTGCTCTACCAATTTTTTGGTAGTCTCAAGAACAGATACTTCGTCATCGGCTATCAAAATCAATTCACCATTCCCTCTGGATATTCCAGCATCAGAAATGTCTTCTATGACTTCCCCATCAGTAGCTGGGAAATATACTTTAAATTGACTGCCTTGACCAACTTCACTGTAGACTTCTACAAAACCACCGTGGTTTTTAACGATCCCCTTCACAGTTGATAGTCCCAATCCTGTACCTTTCCCCACTTCTTTTGTTGTGAAAAAAGGTTCAAAAATTCTTTTCAATTGCTCTTGAGGCATACCACATCCCGTATCTGACACAGTAATGACTACATAAGAACCTGCTTTGGCTTCTGGATTCATCGTCGCGTAGTTATCATCAATGCAGCAATTTTCGGCTTCCAAACTTAGAAGACCCCCATTCGGCATGGCATCACGAGCATTGACGCACAAGTTCAGCAAAACCTGATTGAGTTGAGTAGGATTTGCCGAGATTAACCACAAATTTTGTGTTGGTATATTAGTATAGATTTCAATAGATTTTGGAAATGTATTTTTGGTAATCTGCTCAATTTCCTGAAGTATGTGTTTTACTTGTAGGGATATGCGCTTTCCTTCTACACCTTTTCCAAATAACAGAATTTGCTTGACCAACTCAGCTCCGCGTTTAGCGTTTTCTTCTAGTATGCTCAGCAGTTGCCGATCTTGTCCATCAAGATTGGCAAATTTAAATGAAAGCAGTTGGGCAACGATTAGCATAGGAGTAAGTATATTATTGAAGTCATGAGCAATCCCACTGGCTAAAACACCAAGACTTTCCAGGCGTTGAGTGCGGAGAAACTGCTCTTCTAGTTGTTTTTTTTCCGTAATGTCAGTGTTAACAACAAGAATTGATTTTGGTTGTCCTGTTTCATCACGTACTAAAGTCCAGTGGCTTTCAACAATAATGTTCAAGCCACTTTTTGTGACCATCTGCAACTCACCTTGCCATGTCCCTTGATTAATAACAGTCAAAGTCACTTCTTCAATTTTTGGTATGATTTCTTTGGAAAGAATGTCAGTTGCCTCAGATCCAATCACTTCTGATGCCGTCCAGCCGTACAGGCGCTCAGCACCGGCGTTCCAAAATAAGATGCGGTGTTCTAAATCTCTGACAAAAATGGCATCCGTAGCTACATCTAATAAGGCAGCTTGTTCGCGAATTTTTTGTTCCGTCTGTTTGCTAGAAGTGATATCAAAAATAACGCCATCAATTTGCAACTGTTGACCATTAAAAGTGTAAACGGGTCTACCCTGTTCCCAAAGGTAACGGATATTGCCTGCTTTGTCGCGAATGCGGTATTCAAATTGGAAGGGCTGATTTCTAGCAACCGCATCCTTGACCGTTGCGATTACCCGTGTGCGATCTTCTGGTAAAATCAGAGAGTCAATTTTACAAACTTCACCAGGAGTTAAGCCCTCAAGCTTGTATCCCGTTATGGTCTCCACTGTATCGTTGAAGAAAAACATACGGTTATTTTCTCTGGGAAAAACTCTGTAAACAAGAGCAGGAAGGTTTTTAGCAAGGTTGCGATATTGCAACTCACTCTCTCGTAATGCTTCTAGTGCTTTTTGATTCTCAGTAATTTCTTGTACCATCACATTCACACCCGATACTCTTTGACCAGACTCTTTCAAAGGGTGATAACTTACCAACCAAACACGTTCAATGCCCGGTTGTGCGGGAGTTCTACCGTGAACTTTGTGATTGACAATCGGCATTCCTGACTGGATAACTTGTTGATAAAGCGGCTCTAATTCTGATTTCAGATCGGGAAGCACTTCCCCTATAGTACGCCCAATATGATCTGACACAGACAAACCGTTAATTGCTGCTAGGTGTTCGTTGATGCGGACAAATCGCAAATTTGTGTCCACAAAGCATAAACCAACGGGAGCAGTGGCGTAGATAGTTTCCAGTTCTGCCAATTGCTGACTAACTATTTCTGTAGTGTCGCGTCGTAATTTTTCCATCTCCAAACCCCAACTGTTGCTTAGTCTGTTTGCAGATACTGTTCATGAACTATGAAGTTCTTTGTAGGAGTTTTGCCGTTGTACGAACAGTATAGTTGTGTTGCTCTGCTTGATAAGGGATTGATACAAATTGATACCATTACGTTTTATTGCAGATTGACCTGAGAGCCAGTGTTCTCGGGCATGAGCTTCAATCCAATTCAATTGAGCTTTTGTCAACTCTGCCAAAGCATTGAGGGAATTCTCGTCCCTGACATCTTTGAAAATTTATAACTTTTTCACAAAATGGCGACTATACGCGCCCATCACTTCTAGGGATGGGAGATAGCCGCCCCCGTCGCCGTCCTTTGTCACTAGTCAATGGTCATTTGTAATTATAGTTGTTTGTTCACTAGACCAACAGATATCACGGGATGGGACTGTTGTAAGGGCGTATGGCCGAGAGCCCCTACTCGTGTACTTCATTTACCTGAAATATGCTGTAATTACAAATTTTCTCCTCACAACTTCCTCAAAGTTTTCGCCTATAAATTAATGAAGGTAGGAGAGGAATAAGAACGCAAATTGCCAGTTTTTATTTACAAGCAGGTTTCAACCTCATCCAACTTGTAATTAAGCGTACCTTATACCAGACCTTATCTAAGTTAAAAAAAGAACTCAAAAATCTCTTTGATAAGAATTTATTCGTTAAAGCAGTATTTTTTTAACAAAAATTAAAGAATGACTCCACAAGTTTTGGAAGTTTGGCTATGACCAATACCATAACAGTTATCTGCTGGAGGCTAAAGCAATGAAATTAAATTTCCTCAAACCAAAACGCGTTTTTTGGGTGGGTTTGTTTTCCTCTGCCATGTTTCTTTTTCCCCTTTCTAGTCTGGCTTTGACTGTTCAAGAAGTGCCGAATCCCCGACAGGAGTATGGTGGTTGGGTAACTGATATGGCAGGAATCCTCAGCAATGAGACAGAAACTCAAATTAATCAGATGATTTCTCAATTAGAGGCGAAAAATGGTACAGAAATGGCGGTTGTCACTGTCAGCGAAACTGTCCCTGCGGCTTCTCCAAAAAAATTTGCAATTGAACTGTTTAATTATTGGGGAATTGGCAAGAAAGGACAAGATAATGGCGTATTGTTTTTGATTTCAGTAGGCGATCGCCGTGTGGAAATAGAGACGGGTTACGGCGTAGAAGCGATTTTGCCTGATGCCAAAGTGGGCAACATTATTAAGGCTCAAATCATCTCAAGATTTAAAAAAGGAGATTTTGAAGGTGGGACGCTCGCAGGAACAAAAGCACTGGTAGTTATTTTAGAGTCTGAGGGGACATCGTCTGTAAACAAAGTCATAACTCCAACCCAAGAAACTTCTTCAAATGCCCAAGCGACTTCAAATAGCCTTGTCTCCTGGGCAGTGCTTGTCATAGGTGGAATATCTATAGTACTAATAGGCGGTACTGTTTATCTAGCACGTCCTCGTAAAATTTCCATTAAACCGGAAGGGCATACGCGTATAAGTCAGGGCAATTACATTTTTTTGTGTGCTGATTGCCAACAGTTAATGGAAAAAGTAGACGAAACCACACTCGCGTCACATTTGAGCAACTCGGAAAAAACAGGACAAAATCTAGGTAGTGTCAGATTTGAGGGATGGAAATGTCCTAATTGCAGCCAAAAGCTTACTAACAGTGGATACCACATTGTCGCCCAAGAGTCCCATTCATCTCGATTTAGGAAATGTCCGCACTGCCAAGAATTGACTGTCAGGCGTACTGAGAAGACTATTACACCAGCTACGGAATATACTTCTGGATGCCAACTCATTACCGATGAGTGCCTTTGTTGTTCTTATCATCACGAGCAAGAGAAAGTCATTCCTCGCTTGCCTCCATCTTTTAGCAGTTCTTGGGGTAGTGATAGTAGTAGCAGTGGCGGTGGTGGTGGTAGCAGCTTTGGCGGAGGCAGTAGCGGCGGTGGAGGTGCTGGCGGTGATTGGTAATTAGCTGGGAGTTGAAAATTATGAATCCTATGAATAATCCACAGAAGAGAATTCCCGAAGATATTGCCCCAGAGGTGCTACAGCTAGCCTCGCGCTACTATGCTAATCATACCCAAAGTTACTCGGCTTCTGAGTTGGTAATAGCAGGCAAAGAAGCTGATATTCCTGCCGAGTTTATTGAGCAAGCAATCCGAGATGTGCAAGCAAGGCACGAGCAACAGCAAGAGAAACAAAAGCGGTTAACGCATCTTCGCCAAAGGATGCTAATCATTGGTGCAAGTATAGTAGCTGTATTAATTATCGGGATTGGCTGGGCTTACAACTCTTTACAGAGAAGTAACGCCAGAGTTGAAGCAGCTTGGGCACAAGTAGAAAATCAACTCCAGCGACGTGCTGATTTGATTCCAAATCTTGTGAGCGTGACGCAAGCTTATGCTAAACAAGAAAAAGAGTTAGTCTCTTTATTAGTGCGATCGCGTCAGGCTTATCTGCAAGCAGCCACTCCAAATGAAAAAGCTGCTGCTACGGTACAAATCAATCAAGCAATTGACCGCTTTCGTAATTATGCACTCGCCAATCCTCAATTGCAATCTAGCCGATTGTTTATCAATCTTCAGTATGAGTTAACGGGTACTGAAAATCGCCTAGCTGTAGAACGAATGCGCTACAACCAAGCAGTGCAACTTTATAACCAAGAAATTCAGAGCGTTCCCAACTCAATCGTCGCTAATACTTTTGGGTTTAAGAAGAAGGAATTTTTTCAAGCCACAAATACAGATGTTACTAAAGTTCTTAGGGAATAATCTCTTATTTGATGAATGGCTTTTCTTGTGCAGTTTTTCATCTTAAGCTTTGCCCAATCTGAGAGTTTAGTTACAGTTGAAGTTGCCCTCACAACTTTCTCAAAGTTCTTCCATATTATCTAACTCTGGACTAACGCTGATTAGACCCGTTCTAAAACTTGCAAGCTAATACTCACAAGGATTTGAGACCAGTCCTTGCAGATTCTGTTTTAACATAGAAATCAGGGTTTGATATGGTTACCCTTCGGGTTCGCCAGTCGCCTACGAAGGAAAACCCTCCTGCAGCACTGGCTCACTGATAGTTTAGAGCAGAAAAATACATACTTATGTCTAACGCAAACACAATTTTTACTTAATATAGGAATCCGGTTGAATTTCTGAACGATTTGAAATCAATTAAAACTGCATCCTGTAGGAGGCGGAGATGATTAGTTTTTTCGGGCGACACAAGCAAAAGTGTACTAGATGCAATCAAGAGTTTGCAAAAGCAGAACTGTCAAATGGGTTGTGTCCAGACTGCCAACAACTAAAAATATACTTAAATAGAGAAAAATGTAAACACTGTGGTAAATGGTTTTTTGAGTCCCAATTGACTAATAGGGTGTGTCCAAATTGTCAAATTCGCTCACAAGAAAAATGTGCTCATTGTGGTGAATGGTTTTTTGAGTCCCAATTGACTAATGGGATGTGTCCCAAATGCCAATGCATAACACCCTCGTTAAGAAAAGTAAAATGTACCTGCTGTAGTCAAGAGTTCTTCCCCTGGCAACTATCTGATGGAGTATGTTCACAATGCCAGCGATAAATGATGAACACCGCACGCTTTGGTGGAGAGACAATAACTTTTAAAGTGCATTATATTGAGTCTGAAATTTAGCTGAATTTATCAGTTCTACAGTTATGAGAGGTAAGTCAAACCTACTATTATTTCGATTGCAAAGAAAGTTCCCTCAAGATAATTACCGATTGATTTTCGGGATTATTAAATATTTTTTGATGTTCGGGACTATTAACTACTTTTTTACTGAAATATGTATCGTTATGTGTAGAAGTATTGAATTTTTTTGGTACTAACTTGTTCAATTCAATAATAGCTTTTCCCGAACCACTAGTTTGATATTGATCGCTGAAGAGAGAATCTTGAGATTGTGATGAATTTCTCGTTTCTTCGGATGGTATAGCTTGTTGTGGTAATTGTTGCAAGTTAATGCTAACAGTAGCAACGTTGTTTTTGAAATCTAAGAGTTTGTAAGTAGCTATCTGAGTTAGAGCAATTTTATCAACATTCACAAGAGATGTCACGCGCCACTGAGCACCTTCACCTACTGCTTGAGCGGGAAAAGGAAAAGGAAATTGTTCTATAAACACTGTCATTTTTTGTAATAAGTATGTTAAAAATTTTTCGAGATTTTGTGACTGTTCTAAACTCGTTTTTATAATTTGTCCGCGATTATTGAAAGTAGCAGACCCTTCAAAATTTTTTATCTTTTCGTATTTTATACGTTTTTCGCTCGCCTCCACACTTTTAAAAGTAAAGTGGCAGTGAATGTCGCCATTAGCATCTACCTGCGTCACTAGTAGCTCGATAACAACTGCTATTTTTGGTGGTGTCCATGTATATCCAGATCTCTCACTTATAGGCATAACAATATTTTCTTGTATTGTAATTCTTACTGTTTGTTTGGTATTGACTGTAGGTTGAAAACGTAATTCTTTTCTGGGGTAAGCTCCTAAACTCAACAACTCTAAGTGGGAGCGCTCGTTCGGAGTTAGGGGAATGAATTGACTGACTGAGTGTTGCTTTTTTACTATCGTTTCAGCTTCTACAGGTATTCCTACTGGTTGCAATCCCGTTCCTACAAGTAGAGAAACAATTAAGTGAGTTAAAAATTTCTTGTTCATAAAATTACTCTGGAAAATGTAAATTTTTTAATACCTAAATACATTGCTCAAATCATCATTAAGTTTGGGAATTGTATAAAGTTGTTAACTTCTCTCATTTATAATACTTAGGAATACCATTGAGAGCTATGTTAGCCTCTGCTATAGATTCAGCTCTTACCATCTGTTTTCTGCAAGTTGTTAATATTTTGTAATTTGAGCTTTACTAAGGTGCCATGCTGAAAACTCCTTTAATGTAAAGATTTTGCACATTAATTTGTCATTGTCATAAAACTCGTACATTAGGTCTGAAGTGAAAGTAGAGTGTAGGTTCGCGCATAAAGTGAAATTTTGAGAACGAATTTACAGGAGTTTCAGACTCCTTAATTCGCGCATACAGTGAAATTTGTGGTTGAATGAGACCCCATTCGTGCATAAACTGAATTGTTCTCATATAACCTCTCCTAACGCTTAAGCACGGAGCCGTGATGAACTAATAATTAGCAGTGGACAGGCTCATAGCATTTCCCACTACTGATTAATAATAAAATAAGAACTTGAGGAAATTGTGAGGCAGAAAATCTATATGTCTAAGGCTCACAAATCGATAAAACTTGTCAAAATAATCGGGAAATCGCCAGAGATTTGGATATTAACAGGCATACAGTTAGTTTATGGCGAAACCGATGGTTGGAGACTGACGGAAAAGAATTATTGACTATTCAAAGATTACAGGATTCTGAGCGTGCTGGCGCACCAGTAAAATTTAGTATGGAACAAGTAGTTGAATTATTTGCGAAAAGCTTGTTCACCACCATCCGATTACGGACGACCAATAAGTCATTGGACACCAAGAGAACTAGCGGATGAAATTATAAAACTTGGCATCATTGAAAGCATATCAATACGACACGTTAGCCGCTTAAACGCGCAAGTTTCCTTAGTAAGATAGCTTGTGCTTTGAATCTCGTTAGGTTAGATGCACTGCTGGAATCAGAGGATAGAAGGAGTTGAAGTATAAATCAACAGATTTGGAAATTGGTCAGAAAATCTCGTACCTGATGAGTCTGTATTGGTTCTTGGTGGTTTTTGATTGCCTGGTGGTCGGTATTCAGTTTGTATAACCTGAGTTAACAAGAGCACAACTGTCAAAATACCAGTTGTTAACAATCGAGTATTAAACAGTTTGTGAAAAAACCATTTACTATGAGCCATATTCACATCCTCCCCGGCATTCCAATGAGGAAAGGTAATTTTTTAAAAAGTTGTTTGATATATATACTCATTTTAATACTGATATTAGAGCGCTGACTGATATTCTTAACTATAATTTTTACAGCAAATTTTAACCTGGTGAGGTACAAAAATTACCCCCCTCTGTCCCCCCTTACCAAGGGGGGATGAAAGGGGGGTGTACCTCATGAGACTGAGAAAGGCTATATCTATATTTACTAGCAGTAGCAAAACCTTGTTAAAGGCCAAGATAACTCACAGAGAGTACCTTTTGGAAAACGAGGAGAACGCCTATATTTCCCTTTCAATTGTTTAGCTAAGTTTCTAAACTGCTGTGTTCCCCGACCCTCTTTAGATGAGTTAATTCCCAAGCCATTATCTACAATACTTAAGGTACACCAACCCTCATAGCTAGTGCAAGTCACCTCAAGACGGGTGACACCTTTAGCGTGTTTCCCTACATTGCATAAAGCTTCTTCTAAGAAGCGACAAAGCCCTAGCTTTTGCTCTACACTCAAGTAGCGATCGCTCACAGGGTCAAAAGTCCGAATTTTCACTCTAAGTGTTTTAAAACAGGGAAAATCTCGCTCTAAAGTAGAATTATAAACTTGATACAAAACTTCGTGAATGGGAGCTTTCAAATTCAGTAGTAATCCTTTTCTTAAATAAAGACAACTACCTTGAGTTATAGGTTCTTGTTGTAAAAATTCATAAATTCCCCTCAACTCGTAATTTAACTTTTCCAGTTCTGTTTCTAATTGAGGAACTAATTCGTTGGGTGGTAAATCTCTGTCTTTAATACACTTTAAAGTTTTTGCTAAAGTTTGTAATGGTCCGTTATGAATTGTTTCAAATGTCCGTTCTATCAGAGCTAGATGAGCATTCATTCTAGAACGTAGAGCTTGGTCATACTGGTATAGGGCTGTCATACCAAAACCATTCAAAACCAAAACAAGTATTGTCGGTACTATTGGAACCCACAAACCCCACACTATAAGAAATATATAACTAGCAAACACAAGATTAATACTTGCAAAGACAACAGCTAGAAGATTGATGAAAGGCGATTTTGTCAGTCTAGCAAAAACAATTCCTAACAAACCCCAAGACAGAATCCACAGATATTCCCACCCTTCAGACCATGTTTGTAAAAGCACTCTTTTGTCTAGCACGGAACTGATAATTTGAGAAGTAGTATGTGCAAGAACCTCTACTCCATAAACTCGTCCTGGTGCAGGTTTAGTAGATGAAATAGTGGAAGTTGTTATCCAATCTTTTACGCTAGAAGCAACGACACCAATAATGACAATGCGATCGCGTATCCATTCTGGCTGAAAATTTCCTGTTTTAATATCGTGAAGCGTTAAAGTTCTAAATCGTTCTTCACCAATCCGGAAATTTAGTAATACTTGCACCCCACCATCATCAGCTTGAACGTAGCTTCCAGAGTTAGATAAAAACCTGGGAAACTCAGTTTTCCCAAATCTTACAGTATTTTCATCATGAATCCCATTTTCTAAATGAAAGCCTTCTTGCTTTAAATAAGCTGTTGCCAATTTCAAAGACAACGAGAACTTATAGCCTTTAGTTGTGGGTGTTGCTAGCAAACTGCGTCTTAATTTACCATCAGTATCAATAATTTGATCGACAAAACCAACTTTTTCTGTAGGTAATCCTAGTGGTGGAGGAACTTGTTCTGGTAAAACTTTTTCTATAGCAATAACATTTTTAAAATTTTGAAATGCTGTGACTAGTTCGCTATGACCTGGTTCGACGGGGAGATTCCTAAAGATATCAAGACCAATCTCTCGAGGGCTAAGAGAATATAGCTTTCTTAATAAAATAGCAAGTTCTTTATCTGGGATGGGATAAGTATTTATACGACTGATATCTTCTTCGTTAATACCTATGATAATAATGCGTTCATCAATAGATTCTTGAGGACGCAGACGAAGAAAGCTATCAAAAACCAACCATTCTAGAGATTGCATAGAACCTGTGATACGGGTAGCCATGACCAGCGCGATCGCTAGAATACCTGGTAATGCACCAACACGCCAAATAGTAATTTCTTCTTTGATTCTTTTCCAAAATTCTAGCTGCATAAGTTTATGCTGTTGGTAGTTTGTAATTGCAATATATGCGCTAAAACGCTATTACGAACGGAAGCCAATAATTTCCAATTTTTTCTGAATGAGCCATGAGCACTTTGGACAACGAGATTTAGGGTAGGGAATCCTTTCATTAAAGTTTTTAGAAGTTGAACACTTGCCTCAGGACGTGGTAACATCCCTGGGCTATCAGGAATAGATAAATCCATAACGACAACATCTGGGTTTAATCTTGTCACTTGATCGAGAGCATTTTTAGAAGTTAGAGCGGTACTAAATCTAGCCTCTGGATATTGTTTTTGTAATATATCTATAGTTCCGCTTAAAACTGATTCGTGGTCATCGATCGCCAAAATATTTAGCAAAGTTTTATTTGATATCACTTGTTTCATATTTTACCACCGTTAAAACACTATGAGGAACGGGGTATAAGATTAATAACTTATGTCAAGCCTAACGGTCTATTAGCAAGATACGTAAGTACTCTACTATTCATATTGATGAAATGAATTCAGGACAGTAGTATATAATTCTTAACTTTATGAGTGAGGAATTATCAAATTATACCGTAGGTAGGGCTAAAGCCCACCAACTCATGCTTTTGGTGAGTCACCCTACAGACAGTTCAAAAATTAAACAGAATTGTTATATGAGTGGAAAAATTACCAATAAAAATACAAATTTATATTTAAATTTTTGTAAAAATATAGGCGTTTTCCTGATGTTAAAAATCTAAAACTTTCACTGAGAAATTCAAAGTCTAAGTGACTGTAATGCAAAGTTAATATAGAGACA
>NZ_WJFC01000182.1 GCF_009725235.1 Scytonema sp. UIC 10036 | reverse complement strand
ATAATATAAGCAGTAGGTTGGGTTGAGGAACGAAACCCAACATTTAATCGAATTATTGGGTGTCACTTCGTTATCCTCAACCTACACAATACCCAACATTTAATCGAATTATTGGGTGTCACTTCGTTATCCCCAACCTACACAATACATTTGGCGATTTAAGATTTACTTTATAAATGACCTCTGATGATTGTATTTTTGAAATATACGTAGGGGCATTGCCTATCATATAAAGTTTTTATGCAGCATCGCCCCAGCTACAGTGTTTATAAATTAGTTGATTTGCATTTACGATGCATGCGCTCAAGCGCAACTACGAACGTATAAGGGAAAGATTCAATCTGTTGCTGCTATTAAGGCGGTAGCTGCTTCGCTATCAAGTGCTTTGGAGAAAAAGTATCCTTGCCCATATTCACATCCCAGCGATCGCAAATGCATGAACTGCTCTTCTGTTTCAACTCCTTCTGCAATGACATCTAACTCTAAACTGTGAGCTAAATTCACAATTGTCCTGACTATATCTGAATTTTTACTCTCAAAAGCTATTTGACGGATGAAGGAACGGTCAATCTTCAAAGCATTGATGGGAAGACAATGTAGGTACGATAGAGAAGAATAGCCAGTACCAAAATCATCAAGCAACAGTTGAATTTGTCTTTCTTGCAGTTGCTTTAAGACGGCAGCGGCTTTATCGGCATTATTCATCAAAACACTTTCAGTAATTTCTATCTTTAAAAAGGAGCTATTCAAATCTACAGCTTGTAAAATTTGGTCAATTTGTTCCACCAAATCCGGTTGAATCAGTTGAATCCCAGATAAATTCACACTGATGGAAACAGGCAAGCGTTTGGGTAATTTCTCTTGCCAGTGACGTAATTGACGGCAAGCTTCCATTAAAACCCATTGACCGAGAGGAATAATTAACCCTGTTTCTTCTGCAAGCGGAATAAAATCATTTGGGGAAATCAGCCCTTGTTTGGAGTGCTGCCATCGCACCAACGCTTCAAAAGCAGTGATTTCTCCAGTTATAAGTGATACTATAGGCTGGTAGTTGAGATGTAACCTCTGGAGTTGAATTGCTTGAGCAAGATCTGCTTCCATTTGCAGTCTGGCAACAACTTGCAACTGCATATTCCGATTAAACACCGCCGTGTTGGATGTTTCTTGCTTTTTGGCATAATGCATTGCCGCATCTGCTGCCTGTAGAAAGTCTTCAGCTTGGCTGTAACCAATTTTGTTACAAACGATACCAATGCTAGCAGTACAAGATTCCACAGATTCCTTAAGTTTAAAAGGTAATTTCATGGCTTGATGGATACGTGTTGCGGCAAACTCTGCATCCCGTGCATTGGGAGTATATGCCAGTAAGATGGCAAACTCTTCTTCTCCCACTCGTGCGAGTATATCTACTGGACATAAATATGTTAACAAACGACAAGCTACTTCAATTAGCAGTTGTTCGCCTTGGCAGTGACCAAGGCTGTATTTAATCAGTTGGTAGCGGTTCAGGCTAATATACAAGACAGCAAAATGATAGTCATAGTTGGTTTGAGCCTGCTTGATACATTCACTTAAGCAATCTAAAAACTTCACTCGGTTGGGTAAACCTGTAAGGGCATCATAAAAGACTTGGTGCTGTAATTTTTCCTGTGCTTGTTTGCGTGAAGTGATGTCAAAGCGAATCGCTAAATATTGAAACGGTTTTCCCTTGCTATCGAGAAATGGAACGATAACAGTATCAACCCAATAATATGTTCCGTCTTTGGCTTTATTCTTAATTTCTCCTTGCCAAACTTTTCCTTGGCAAATAGTTAACCAAAGGTTTTGAAAAAATTCCTTGGAATGATAATTAGAATTAACAAGTTGATGGGTTTTCCCAATCAGTTCTTCTCTTAAGTATTTGGAAATTTCACAGAACTTATCATTGACATAGGTGATAACTCCCTTGGCATCAGTAATTCCTACAATAGCAGAGCTATCTAAAGCAAATTGAATATCTGATAAGTTTTTCAGGGATTTTCGTAGCTCCGATTCTATAGTTTGGCGAGCGGCAATTTGAGTTTGAAGTTCTTTATGAATATTTTTGAAGTACATTGCTTGTTGTTTTAACTTCACCGTCATGTTAAACAAATCTACAAACGCTTTAACCTTAGCTATCAGTATTTCTGCGGAAATAGGTTGAAAGATATAATCGACTAAACCTAAGCCATAATCTTTCAAGATAACATCTTCAAATTGACTGGATGCCGGGAGAATGAAAATAATTGGCGTTTGTTCGGTTTTCTGTCGTTGTCGAATAAGTTTTGCTGTCTCAAACCCGTCCATTTCCGTCATTTGAGGATTCAGTAAAATCACGGCAAATTCCCGATTTAGAAGAAATCTTAAGGCTTCATAACCAGAGTTTGCTTTTACCAAATTTTGTTTGAGGCAATCCAGAGTAGCTTCTAAAGCAAGCAAACTTTTATTGCAATTATCTACCAGAAGAATATTAACTTTCTTCGCTATACAAGTGTTTTCACTGAATTCATAATTAGCTGGAGATAATTCCATATTCTGGATAATCATAGAATGCCCTTCACAAAATTCATGGGTGATTGCGTAATTTTACTGATTTAATTTATAAACTTTTAATTAAGAAGTGTTTGTTCACAAGAGGATTTGTATAATCTAAAAAATTTACCCTCTTTTATAACCTAAAATCAAGGTATAAATTGTAATATTACAAAAATCAAGAAATCTACTCGATCGTGAAGTAATTTGAAGACGGTAGATGCCAGCTATGTACGGAAAAACCACCGCCACAGCAGAGTGTTGTGACGGTGGTTGCTAAATTACTCAGATCCTGGAGGCGGAGCCTCCCTTAAGGCATTCCCAGGCAGAGCCTGGGAACGAGGTGAACGAGGTGAATGAGGTGAAGCTCCGCCTGGGAACGAGGTGAGGATTGTTCTTATGCAAAAACTTTTTCAGCTTTTGTTGACCTGTTGAGATTAAACTCGGCAAATGGACGAGGAGTTTTAATATTTATTTCTAGCCAGTTAATTTTTTTAACTTCTTTGGTAAAACTTGGCATCTCTTGGCGACAGGATGGGCAGAACCAATAGACTCCTTGAGAGCGGACGTGGCGCAATAACTGGTCGGTGCAGCAAGGGCAGGAATTCATAATATTTTTTACCTCCGGTTGCAGGTGGAGTAATAAACGATTGATAAAGTAGTTGATATTAAAACTTGGGTAGAGAGTGGCTGTGATTAAGCATTAACTCTTAAACTTGATGTGTTCGCGGTTTTCAGGACGTGTTGTTTTTACCGGAATATTTTCATGCTAGGTTAACAATGTGAGAATCTTGTGAAGATGAGGTAGCAAAATCACAAACCAAATTACGTGTTAACTCCGTTAAAAATACTCCCTTCATCAAGGTTGCTTACGTAGGTCTTCGTAATTCTACCTATTAGTTAAGATTTAAGACAAACCCATTCATCACGACTGCTTGCTCACAATTTCCTCAATTTTTTTTTTTAAACTGAAAATGTAGTGGCAATTCTCTTTCTAATACTGCTTGGTTAAAGTTGGCTAGTAAATTTTTCTCCCTGCACAGCCCACCCTACCTATATTAGAGAAATAAAATTATAGTCATATGTAGACTACAAAATTTATAAGACGAGGAAAAAAGTTGTTATGTATAACGACAAATCCTACACTGTGAATTTTTTGGGATTATCTATCAACGACAGAGAAATTATTACTTATCTGCGAAAAACTCTACAGTTGAAGGAAATTTGTCAAAAAATTATCTATCAAAGAATTATTCACAAGGCTGCTTTGGAACAAGGTTTAATAGTGACTCCTGAAGAAATTCAATCTGAGATAAACCACTTGCAGAGGGAGCAGCGGTTGGCAACAGATAGCGATCTTTTCGTGTGGCTGGAGGCGCACTTACTGACAGCAGATGATTGGAAAGCAAGTATTCGCGATCGCCTATTGCAACAAAAATTGGCTGAGGTCTTATTCTCTCAACACACGGAAATATATTTCATCCAACATCAGCCAGATTTCGAGCGAGTATTGCTTTATCAATTGATTGTGCCTTACGAACAGCTAGCGAACGAGCTGTTCTATCAGATTTCGGAGCAAGAAATTACTTTTTATGAAGCGGCACATCTATATGATATTGATGAGAGACGGCGCGATTGCTGTGGTTGTGAAGGTAAAATTTACCGATACAAGTTAAAACCAGAAATTGCCGATGTTGTTTTTAATGCAAGTATAGGAGAATTAATAGGACCAGTAAACACGGAGAGAGGGAGTCATTTATTCATGGTTGAAGAGTATATTCCATCTGAACTAAGCGCTACAGTACGTCAAGAAATATTACAGCAGATGTTTGTACAGTGGATAGAAGGTCAATTGAATGGGATGCTGCAACGTAACAATTCTTAAGAATTATCAAGTCAATTTTGTGTAATTGCTGGTAACGCGGAGTTGCATCCGGTTGATCGAGCACGACTGAGAGCAATACTGGCAGATTTGTATAAAGACTGCAAATCGTCCCCATCTTCAGAGTATTGGGCTATACCCGCACTGGCAGTTACCTGAAACTTGCTATTGTTGCTGGCAGTAAACTTTTGCTCCTGTAGTGTTTCCAGAATTTGAACAACTCTTTGGAGTCCCTGGCTTCGAGTCATGCCATACAGACCAACTACAAATTCCTCTCCACCCCAACGAGATACAACATCTTCTCCACGAAACGATCGCTGTAGAAGTTGTCCGAGTTGACGCAGCACTGCATCACCGGCTGCATGACCAAAATCACTATTAATTTGCTTGAACTTATCTAATTCTAGAATAGCCAAACACATGGGTTGGTTGTGCCTCAAACTCAAGCGCAGTAGCTTGTTCAAATCTTGAGTGGCGCGATGACGGTTGTACACTCTAGTCAGTGGGTCAATTTCCGCTAAACTCCGTTGCAATTTAGTTCTTTCCAAGCGATGAAGGATGCGGGTGACTAGTTCTGGACCTACAATAGGGATGCTGACAAAATCATCTGCACCAGCTGCAAAAATTTGATGAATAGTTGTGGCATCTATATTATTGGCAAGACATAAAATTGGCAATCCACCCCAACGGATATCGTTTCGTACCACTTGACACAGTTCAATTCCGTTTAAGTTGGGCATATCGAGGTTCACAATCAGCAAATCCGGTGTAGATGCTTCTAGAGTTTCCCAAAACTGTTGGGGATTGTTCTCGACTATGGCTTTCAGTCCCCAAGGTTCTAGGAGAGTTTGTAAAGTGGCTGGGGTTTGGGGATTGTTGTCTGCAACCATTACTACTGCTTCCGATCCAATGTTAGTTGGTTGCAAGATATGCGTAACAACTTGTATCACTTCATTCGCAGGCATTGGCTTTTGTAAAAAAGTGCGTCCCCCCAATCGAGCCACTTCCAAACGAGTATTCAAATTGCTATGGGTTGTAAAGACCACAACAGGTACTGGTGGCGTTTGTAACAAAAGTTCTGCTAGCAGGGCAAAACTCTCTTCAGTTGTATTTCCGACAATGGGGTCAAGTAAAACGGCATCAGGGCGGACACAATCAATTTTATCCCTAACTTCAGTAATGGTTGTTGCTACTTCTGCAATGATTCCTTGAGCTTTAGATCTGATGGCTAATTCACGAGCGAGTTGGCGATCGCTATCAACTATTAATAGTTTAGGGCGTCCGTCTTTGGAATTTGCCAACTTTGACACCGATCCTGGGGATGAAGACTCAATTTCTTTACGCAAAGCCATCACTAACTTATGTAAGTATTTGGTTTCTTTAGTTGAAGGTTGGCTGAGTTGCAGGTGATGTTTGATTGTACGAGCTAACTGTGCGCCTTTGTTCAAACCATAATGACATAATGAAGCTATGAGTGTCTGAGCTTCTCGTTCGGCAAAAGTACGTAGTTCTTCAGTCTGTGTTTCTTGCAAGTAAGCTGTAGCAGCCTGTTCGAGTACAGTTATGTGCTGGTTAATTCTTTCTTTAAACCGATGCTGAACTTCAGCCAATGCTGGTGATGTCTGCTGTTGCTGTTGACTTTCTCCCTTAAGAGAGATGTGACTTCTTTGTTTTGTTGGTAAGGCTTTGAGACGATACCCAATGCCATAAACAGTTTCAATCAAATCGGCGGCGGCTCCCACAGCCTTTAGTTTCTGTCGCAATCCTTTGATTTGAGTTCTAACTGCTTCTTCTGTTGGTGTGTTTTCAAACGACCAAATATGTTCGAGAATTGCATTACAACTAAAGACCCTTTTAGGATAACGCATCAGCAACTCTAAAAGAGCATACTCTTTAGGTGTTAGCTGTATGGGTTGTGCTTCATAGCACACTTCAAGATTGCTGGGATCGAGGCGCAATTTACCCCACTCTAATACAGGTGATTGAGTTGAGCTATTTCGACGCAATAAAGCACGGATACGAGCGATGAGTTCTTTGCAGTCAAAAGGTTTTACCACATAATCATCTGCTCCTGCGTCTAACCCCATTGCTTTATCATGACCGCTATCTCGACCTGTTAACAAAAGGATGGGAACTGTAAAACCGTGCGATCGCAACTGGCGACACAAACTAATCCCATCAAGTCCCGGTAACATGATATCAAGCAGTATCAAATCGTAGTTAAAGGCTCGTACTAAGTCCCAAGCCGCTTGACCATTTCCTGCCACTTCAACTGCATAACTTTGATAATGAAGGAGCGCAGTGAGTGATTTCACGATTGATTCATTATCCTCTACAATGAGAACCCTCATGATTACTCATCCCCACTAAATTTCTGTTGTTATCTGTACTAAGAATTTTTAACAATTCTTTGACTGGCTGTGTTCCAGTCAAAATCGGGATTGAAGCTAAGCTTCAAACACAATAAAATGGCAAAAAACTTTGTTGGATTCAGTAAAATTAGCTGAATCTACATCACTTCTTAGCCCAAGTTATGACAAACTTTGGCTGCGTTTTTCTACAGGAAACCATAACACCTAGACTGCAGTTTAATATAGAAGTCTCTTGACGGCAACTTTAATTTAAACTTTAGGTGTAAAGATTTGATGAATACAAAAATATTCAGGAGCCTCAATAGCCGTAGATATAACTACAATATTATTGAAAATTTTATACTTGAGGAGAATGAACATCTTTAAAGTAAGAACAAGTGACTTAAGTGATATCAAGCAACCTTTTCAAACTTATCTAAGATTCACGTATACAGTCAAATTACTGACAACTCCGTATCAGAGTATTGCTAGTATTCTATCTTTGGAGGAATAAGAAAGAAATATAATAATTTTATAAAGATAAAATTACAATATGTTAAGTTGCGATTCTCGACTTCTTTAAGAACTTAGAAATCTTGCAATATCTCGCTTACAAACAATTCACAAGTGAAGATCTCGTATCCGTAAGAAGGTCTTTAATATTTTCTTAATATTTTCCTCACAAGTGTCCCAAATTTTACGTTTATGTTGGAAATTAAAGAGATTCTAATATCTACACCATCAAATATTGCGGCTTTCGATCTGTATAGCTGTAACGCATAGTTTTCTGCGTCTTCAAGAGTATTTTCAGCTTCTCATTTACAAGAAGCTGTTGCCGTGGAATGGCTTTATGTCAACCATCAAATGTCTCATTTTGTAACAAGCGACTTTCAGACTAAAAATTTCAGACTAAAAATTCAAGGCTAATGCTTCTTGCTTGACAAATATCACTCGTTTCTGACGGGTGACAATCTGAAATTTTGTCTCTTCAACACATCTCAAACATATTTATTTATGACTTCTCAATGGCTCGGTCAAAAATCGATGAACGCTCTAGTGAGCAGCTTGCTCAATCTGAGAAACCGTCATTTGTTTATTTGCGATCTTGTTATTTTCTCCATCACCCCAATACTGGGATTAATTTTGCGTTTAGATGGCAATCTTGCTTTAGAACCATATGCTTCAGATTTAGCAGCAGTCACAATACTATTTTTAACAGTGAAACTAGGTGTATTTTGGAACTGTGGTTTTTACCGACGTTACTGGCGCTATGCGAGTGTTGAAGAACTCTCTTTTCTAGCCATGTTGATGGCAGCTGCAGTAATCATACAAACTTTAATTTTTTACGTTGTCTACTATATATATCATCATACTGTAGACAATCTGCCACATTCGCTGCCATTTCTAGATGGATTGCTTTCATGTCTCTTTATAGGGGCTTTGCGTTTTAGTATGAGGGCGTTGGAAAGTGTTAACTCACGTACATTTAACTCAGAAAAACGAGTGTTGGTTATTGGTGCGGGTAGTGCGGGGGTTTCTTTAGTTCAAGAAATGCAAAGAAATCCTCAACTGGGTTTTCATCCTGTGGCTTTCATTGACGATAATCCTCGAAAATTTCATGCACGAATTCGCGGTATTCCTGTTGTTGGCGATCGCCATCGCATTGCTGATGTTGTAAAATCTCACAATATTGATAAAGTTATCATAGCCATGCCTACAGTTTCAGGACAAGTCATTCGAGAAATTGTAGACATTTGCAAAGCCAGTGAAATACAACCGAGTACTCTACCAGGGATACATGAAATTCTCAACGGGCGCGTGCGAGTCGATAGCATTCGGGATGTGCGAATTGAGGATTTGCTCAGACGCGATCCCATAGAAACGGATATTGTAGAAGTTTCACGATTTCTTAGAGACAAGAAAGTGCTGATTACAGGGGCGGGTGGATCGATTGGCAGTGAATTGTGCCGTCAAATCTTTAGATGCCGTCCTGCTGAAATCATACTGATAGGACACGGAGAAAATTCTGTATTCAATATTCAGCAAGAACTCGAACAGTTTGTTCAAGGTTTGAAAAAAAATTGTGTCTCTCAAATAGAAATTCCCTGTGTTTCTACCTTTATTGCTGATATCCGCTTTCGAGATAGGCTGAAATACGCTTTTGAGCAATTCCAACCTGATGTGATTTTTCATGCGGCTGCACACAAACACGTTCCTCTCATGGAATTAAATTCACCAGAAGCAATTACTAACAACGTACTTGGAACAAAAAATTTGCTGGATCTGGCTTTGCAGTATGACGTGAAACACTTTGTGATGATTTCTACGGATAAGGCAGTCAATCCAACCAATATTATGGGGGCAAGTAAGCGAGTTGCTGAAATGCTAGTCTTGCAAGCTGCCAGAGAAAGTGGCAAACCTTTTGTTGCAGTGCGTTTTGGTAATGTTTTGGGTAGTCGTGGAAGTGTTGTACCAACGTTTAAAAAGCAAATTGCTGCGGGTGGTCCGGTTACGGTGACTCATCCTGATATCTGTCGTTATTTTATGACTATCCCAGAGGCTGTTCAACTTGTTTTACAGGCTGCAATTCTTGGTCATGGAGGTGAGGTGTTAATGCTGAATATGGGCGAACCTGTGAAAATTGTGGACTTGGCAAAGGAATTGATTCGTCTTTCTGGATATGAGGTGAATAAGGATATTGATATTGTGTTTACAGGTTTGCGTCCGGGAGAAAAGTTGTTTGAAGAGTTGTTTGTTCCTGGAGAGGAGTATGAGAATACGGAACACGAAAATTTATTTGTTGTGAAGAATGCTAGTCGCATTATTTCTAAGAATTTGAATTGTCTCATAAATGCTTTGTGTCAAGCTGCTTATCAGAATGATTGTCATACTATCAAATTGTTGCTTGAAGAACTTGTTCCTGGATATGGCTCGAATTCTTTGAGGAGTTATACGCCTTTGGGTAATAAGTGGGGTGTTACGGTTCCAGAAAGTTTTCATGGGTTAGGAAGTTTAAAACCGCTCTAACTCAGTTGATAAGAAAAATGGTTCGTAGTTGCGCTTGAGCGCTTGCATCGCAACTACAAACTTATTTGAATTATGAATTTTTCTTTTTGAACCGCAGAGGACGCAGAGGACGCAGAGGAAAAAGAGAGTGCAGGTTTTCGTTACAAAGGGAGGAATGATGAGTGTTGAGTTGGGGTTGCATAATATTTTTCAAAGGTTTGATTCTCTGTCTGTGGGGGATGGGAAGAATATTTCTTATTTTAAGAAGTTAGCGAGGTCTTTTATTAGAAGAAGATGTGAGTGGTGTATTGGGATTTATGTGGGTGAATCTCTGTTTGATTTTGGTTCGCCTAATGGGATGAGTAATCCGGTTTTGACTGCAAAGGATGTTACGGATGTACCAGCCCTCTTTGTTGCTGACCCTTTTATGGTTTGCGATCGCAATACTTGGTATATGTTTTTTGAGGTGTTAAATGGTCGGGATAATCAGGGGGATATAGGTTTAGCGACGAGTGATGATGGTTTTAAGTGGCATTATCGGCAAATTGTCCTTGATGAACCTTTTCATTTGTCTTATCCGTATGTTTTTAAAGTGGATACGGATTACTATATGATTCCGGAAAGTTATGAGGCAAATTCTGTTCGGTTGTATAAGGCGGTAAATTTTCCGACTCAATGGTCTTTTGTGAAAACTTTACTGGATGGTTCTGATTATGTAGATTCTTCTATTTTTTATTACAACGATATGTGGTGGCTGTTTACTACTTCGTTTAAGGGGAATATCTTGTGTCTTTACTATGCTAGTGAGTTAATGGGTAATTGGATTGCACATCCTCGTAGTCCTGTTATTCAAGAAAATTTTAATATCGCTAGACCGGGGGGTAGAGTTGTTATCTCTGATGGAAGAATTTTTCGATATACTCAAGATGTTGAGGGTTTTTACGGCAATCAAGTTCGAGTTTTTGAAATTACTGAACTGACTACAAAAAGTTATCAGGAAGTTGCAGTTACACACAATTCCATCCTTAAAGCTAGCGGTCATGGTTGGAATAAAATTGGAATGCACAACATTGATCCCCATCAAACTGAAAACGGTCAATGGCTAGCTTGTGTGGATGGATATCGTATAGTTTTTGTTTTTGGGTTTGGCAATCGTTATAACTTTATTTGGAGATATTAGGTAGGAAAACAATGGCTCTTCTGAGACAAGAAATTATCTCAATAGCAGAAGTTTGGTTTGATGAAGAACTTCAAGATACGAGTTGTGTAGATTTGGTTTACTATCTTCAAAGAACAAATCCTATAGAGACATTTGAATGTCAGGAATTTTATACAATTTTAATTGATTTAACCAAAAGTGAGGATGAGCTTTGGAAAAAGATCGAGCGTAATAATAGATATAAGATTAGACAGGCATCTCAAAAGGATAAAGTTATTTATCAGTTTTGGGATTGCGATCGCGTGGATGCTAAACTAGTGAATGAGTTTTCAGATACCTACGACAGTTTTGCTTTAGAAAAAGGTCTAAGCAAACTCAAAAGAACTCGGCTACTGCAATATGCAGAGGCTAGCATTTTAAATATTTCCGCAGTCAAATTACCCGATAATCGTCCATTAGTTTGGCACGTTTATTATCGGGGGAAAAACCGAGTTCGTCTTTTGCATTCTGCATCGCTTAAGAAAAACAGTGAGGTGTCGCCTCAAATCATCGGACGTGCAAATCGCTATCTTCACTGGCAAGATATTTTGAACTTTCAAAATTTGGGAATGACTGCTTATGATTTAGGAGGATGGTATGCAGGAAACACAGACCAAGAAAGGCTAAATATCAATAAATTCAAAGAAGAATTTGGTGGTGACATCGTGAAGAATTTCAACCAGAGTTATGCCACTACGATGAAAGGCAAGTTATATTTACTCGCACGAAAAATGAAGGGGTTATAAGTTATAAAATGCAACACCACAAGCCACTCACACTAGGTCGAAATTTCTCTTGGACTTTTGCAGGTAATCTTGTCTATGCAGCTTGCCAGTGGTGCATTTTGGTGGCATTGGCAAAACTTGGCACGCCAGAAATGGTGGGGCAGTTTACCTTGGGGCTGGCGGTGACTGCACCAATCCTACTGTTTGCAAATTTACAGTTGCGGGCGGTTCAGGTGACAGATGCCAAACACCAGTATCTTTTCAGCGACTACTTGGGACTAAGGTTGCTAACTACAACTTTGGCGCTTGTGACGGTGGTGTTAGTAACTTTAATTGCCGGATATCGTTGGGAGACATCTATTATTATCTTGGTGATTGGTTTGGCTAAGGGGTTGGAGTCTTTTAGCGATGTGATTTACGGACTTATTCAGCAAAACGAACGGATGGATTATATTGCTATTTCTTTGATGCTGAGAGGTTTGCTGTCACTGATATTGTTAAGTGCTGGTGTATACCTTACTGGGAGTGTAATGTGGGGGGCGGTAGGTTTGGCTGTTGGGTGGGCTGTAGTTTTGGTTGTTTACGACATCCGCAATGCTGTTTTGATTCTGAATAATTCCGTGGCATTGCAACCGCGTTGGAGGTTTACAACATTATTACAGTTAGTTTGGCTTGCCCTACCACTCGGTTTTGTGATGATGCTGATTTCTCTAAACACAAACATCCCTCGTTACATTATTGAGCAATATTTGGGTGAACGGGAACTGGGCGTGTTTGCTGCTATGGCTTATCTGACAGTGGTGGGGGGTATGGTGGTCAATGCACTTGGTGAATCAGCTAGCGCACGATTGGCAAAATATTATGCAGATGAAGATGGTGCAGCTTTTTGGAAACTCCTTCTTAAGTTAGTCGCGATCGGTTTTTTACTTGGTGTATCTGGTGTTGTAGTAGCTGTTGTTATGGGTCGGGAAATCCTAACACTCCTCTACCAGTCTGAGTATGCTTTGCAAGCAGATGTTTTTGTTTGGTTGATGCTGGCTGCGGGCATAGGATATGTCAGTTCTTTTTTGGGGAGTGGAGTGACTGCAACAAGACAATTTGACCAATTTCCTATTCCTTTTTTGGTTGCAACTATCATGACTGCAGGGTTTTCGTGGTTGCTTATACCGAGATATTCTCTTGTCGGGGCGGCTTGGGCTGCTTGTGCATCTGCTTTCTTTAGCTGTGCTATGACAATTTTTATTCTTTTTTCTATTGAGCGAAAGAAACAAAAACGGACTTTGTAAAGGTTGTTATGGGGGTGGATATGAAACCGCAGATGAACGCTGATGAACGCAGACAATTATTGATTACTAGTCATCGGTCACTGGGTACTGACAAAATTCGTATCCTTCATGTTCTTGGAGGGATGGATAGGGGTGGTGTTGAAACTTGGCTTATGGAGATTTTAAGGCATATCGATCGCGATCGCTACCTGATGGATTTTGTAGTTCATAAAACGGAACCTGGTGCTTATGATGAGGAGGTTCTTAGTTTTGGCAGTCGGATTGTTCCTTGTCTTTATCCGTCTCGCCCTTGGGCTTATGCCTTGAATTTTCAACGTATTCTACGTGAGTTTGGGCCTTATGACATTGTTCACAGTCACGTCCATCACTTTAGTGGTTATGTTCTTCGTCTTGCAAAGTATGCTGGCGTACCGATTCGGATTGCTCACACTCATACAGATACTGTTTCTAGCGAACAGAGGGGAGGGTTTTATCGACGTCTGTATTTCCATTTCATGAAGTCTTCGATTAATCGCTTTGCAACAGTTGGTTTGGGGAGTAGTTATCAGGCGCTAGCAGCATTGTTTGATTCGGATTGCAATTGCGATCCGCGTTGGCAGGTAGTTAATTATGGATTGGATTTGAGTCCATTTCAAGGGCGGATCGATCGCGATCTGGTGCGTGCTGAGTTGGGTATACCAGCTGATGCTTTTGTTATCGGTCATGTTGGTCGCTTTTTAGCGGTGAAAAATCATACGTTTATTTTGGATATTGCTGCGGAGGTTATTCAACAAGAACCAAAAATGTACCTCTTGCTTGTGGGTGATGGGTTGCTGCGCCCAAATATGGAGCAAAAAGCCGTGCAATTGGGTTTAGGCGATCGTGTGATTTTTGCGGGTTTAAGGTCTGATATACCACGACTCATGCGTGGTGCTATGGATGTTTTTCTCTTTCCTTCCTTGTACGAAGGATTGGGAAATGTCCGACTTGAAGCACAGGCAGCGGGGCTTCCCAGTGTTATTTCTGATGTTGTACCAGAACAAGGAGATGTTGTTCTACCTTTGGTGAAAAGAGTTTCTTTATCTTTGCCTGCTTTTGCATGGGCTGAGGCGCTTTTGCTGCACAGAGATGCGGTTTCTAGAGTCAGTCCGTCAGATGCATTAGCACAAATGGCAAATAGTCAATTCAATATTAAGACAGCAGTAAAACAGTTAGAGAATATCTATTTAAGCCAATTAATTGGTTTGTAGTTGCGCTGTCTTCGCATGCATCGTAACTACAAACTAATTTGAATTATGAATTTTCTTTTTAAACCGCAAAGGCGCAAAGAACACAAAGAAAGAGAAAGAGAAGAATGGATTTTTATATAGGGAAGAAAGCATGATATGAACGAACAAAATCTTCAGGCGCGATCGCGTAATGATAGTGTTATTTTTGCTATCTTTATTTGTCTTCTAACTTTGGTCTTTTTCTTTCAGACTTCCGAGCAATTCTTACATTGGTTTGTTATTCCGGTGACGTTATGTGGAATCTTAATTTCTATTGATGCTATTGAATGGTTCCGGGGTCGATTAGATATTTTTTCTCCTATCGGTATCCTGGGTTTATTGGGTTTTCATTTTTTCTTTTTAGCGCCTTTACTTCATGTTGGTTGGGATAAATGGTTTGATGGTATTACACCTCCTAACGATTGGCGACCTTGGTTGGGCGGAATGGCAATTCTTAATTTTTTGGGTTTGTTAATGTATCGCTTCTCTAGGGAGATTTATTTAAAGCCTGCTAAGCGACAGCTAACACAGACGATTTGGATAATAAATAAGCAGCATTTTGCTTTTGTTCTTGGTTTTGCTCTCACTCTTTGTGGTGTCTTGCAGTTACTGGTTTACAAACAATATGGAGGGCTTGCAGGATATATTAATGCTTTCGCCGATCGAGAAAGTCAGGCTGGGGTAGGTCAGGGCTGGCTACTGATGATTTGTGAAAGTTTCCCAATTATAGCAATGATGGGGTTTACAGTCTATGCACGCAATAAGAAATATTTGAAAAATTGGCGCGTACTACTCATCATTTTGATTGTATTTTTTGGATTAAAATTACTTTTTGGCGGGTTGCGAGGGAGTCGGAGTAATACAGTTTGGGCGCTGTTATGGGCTGTGGGTATGATTCATTTCTGGATTCGACCCATTAATAAAAAGCAAATTGGTGTTGTTCTTGTCTTTGTGTTATTTTTCATGTTCTTTTATGGTTTTTTAAAATCAGGAGGACTTGAAGGACTTCAAGTCGCTTTTCAAGGACAGGAAGCACGACAAGAGTATATAGAAGACAAAGGTCGAACTTGGGATAATCTCATATTAGGAGATTTAAGCAGAAGCGATTTACACGCTTTTATGCTCTACAGAATTATGCGCCATGATAGTGACTATCAGTTGGCGTGGGGGAGAACATATTTTGCTGCATTCAGCATCCTAATACCCAAACCCCTATGGCCTTTGCCTGAAAAGCCATATAACAAGTCTCAAGAAGGAACAGATTTACAATATGGAATGGGTTCTTATGCACCTGAAGACTTTGTATCCTCTAAAGTTTACGGGTTGGCTGGAGAAACTATGCTAAACTTTGGACCTTTTGCTATTCCGTTTGCTTTTATATTATTTGGGATTGTTGTTGGAAATATTGAACGTTGGTTTCAGACTTTATCTACTTTAGATACACGTTGGCTCATGTTACCAATGCTTGCCAATTTTAACTTTGTTGTTCTTGTTGGAGACTTAGATAATATCATCTTTTTTCTAGTCACAGTGGGTGCAGTTCCTTTTTTAGTCCTGCTTTTGAGTTCTACAAAAATTGTGAATAAAGATAGTAGAGTGCAACTCAGTTCCGGTAAAGCTTTTTCAATCCCCAATCCCCAATCCAAAATCTAAAATCCAAAATCTAAATAGTATATGCGTGTATTAGTTACCAGCAGTGCTCGTTTTGCCATTATTAATGATGGAACAATATGGACTTCCGATCCATCTGTGTCTTACCAGTTTTGGTCTCGATATCTAGACGTATATGATAAAGTTCATCTGCTAGTACGTGCAACAGCACATGACGTACCACAGCTAGGATGGAAAATGGCATCGGGACCTGGAATTGAGCCAGTACCGCTACCGGATTATCGCGGTGTGTGGCAGTATGCCAAAAATTATCATTGCATCCAACAGATTGTCAATGAAGCTATAGCCAATGCAGAAGCCGTACATTTGCGAGTACCTTGTGAAATTGGTGGAATGGTTAGAAATTCTCTAGAACGTTCAAGACCTTATGGTGTGGAGGTGATAGGCGATCCATATGATGTTTTTGCATCTGGTGCTTATAAACATCCCTTGCGTCCAGTTTTTCGTTGGTGGTTTACGAGACAATTGCAACATCAATGCAAACAAGCCACAGCTGCTGCTTATGTTACACAAGAAGCCCTGCAACGTCGATATCCTCCTAATGCTAAGGCATTTTCTACTCATTTTTCCAGTATTCATTTGCCAACTTCAGACTTTGTCACTACACCACGACTACCTCGTCAAACAAAAGCGTACACTCTCGTATCCGTAGGTACATTAGCTCAACTCTATAAAGCTCCAGATATACTTATTGATGCGATCGCAATTTGCGTTCAACAAGGATTAGACATGCGATTGGTTTGGGTAGGAGATGGCAAATACAAGCAAGAACTCGAAGCAAGAACTCAAATGAGAGGCTTAAGCAAGCGAGTCAGTTTTTGCGGTCAATTGCACAGTAGAGATGAAGTTATTAAGCAGTTAGACCAAGCCGATCTTTTCGTTTTGCCATCTCGACAAGAAGGCTTACCCAGAGCCACAATTGAGGCGATGGCGCGAGGTGTACCTTGCATTGGTTCCTCTATAGGGGGCTTCCGCGAACTACTACTTCCAGAGGAAATGGTACCTCCCAATGATGTAGCCCGTCTAGCAGGCAAAATTTCGGAAATTTTAGCAGACCCACAACGCATGGCTATTATGTCAGCCCGCAATTTAGAAAAAGCCCAAAGTTACAGAGATGATATCCTACGCCAGCGTCGTATTAAATTTTATCAGTATGTACGCGATCGGACACAAGAATGGCTGAGCTATCGATCTTACCCTCAACCTGAAATCACCCTCCTCTAATTCTTCTTCATCTGCGTTTATCCGCGTTCATCTGCGGTTTATATTTAAACAAGAGCAAAAACAATGTCCAAAAACATTAAACTACTCCACATTACTACCGTACCTGAATCATTCAACTTTTTTAAAGGACAAATAGGCTATATGAAGGCACGAGGAGTTGAAATTCACGCCCTATCTTCTCCTGGAGACCTTTTAACAGAGTTCGGCAAGCGCGAGCAAGTACTTACATATGGAGTCGCAATGCAACGACGCATTACCCCATTAAAAGATATTCAATCTATATTTCAAATTTGGCAGCACATACAACGCATCGGTCCTCATATAGTTCATACTCACACTCCTAAAGGTGGTTTGTTAGGAACAATCGCTGCTTGGTTTGCAGGAGTACCTGTTCGTGTTTACCATATTCATGGTTTGCCAATGATGACTGCTAAAGGTTACAAGCGCTTATTACTGACCTGGAGTGAAAAAATTTCTTGTTTGCTAGCACACCAAATCATTAGCGTTAGTCACTCAATTAGTAAAGTCGCCGTCACCGAAGGTCTTTGTCCACCAGAAAAAATAACAGTTTTATTAAAGGGTAGCTACAACGGTGTAGATATGTTAGGTTCCTTTAACCCTGCAAATTTACCTCCCAATACCCGTCAAGAAACACGTAAAAATTACGGTATTCCAGAAGATGCTGTCGTTGTTGGGTTTGTTGGTCGCCTGACCCGTGATAAAGGCGTAGAAGAATTAGCAGGGGCATGGCAAATCTTGCGAGAAGAATTTCCCAACCTGCATTTACTTGTTGTTGGCTATTTTGAACCCCAAGATCCAATATCTACAGAGGTGAAAAAGCGACTCGCAAGCGATCCGCGCATCCATATGACAGGAAGGATGAGTTATATCCCACCATTCTATGCTGCAATGGACATCTTGATTTTACCAACTTATCGAGAAGGATTAGGTGAAGTTCTTCTAGAAGCATCAGCAATGAAATTACCTATAGTTGCCACTGATATTCCAGGCTGTGTGGATGCTGTAGAAAATGGCTACACGGGACTGCTGGTACCGCCTTATGATATTGAGGCATTAGCAGGGCAAATTCGGAAATATATACAAAATCCTAAATTACGCTATCAACATGGAAACGCAGGGCGCGATCGCATTTTACAAGAATTCCGTCAAGAACCCATTTGGGAAGGCCTATACCAACAGTATTTAAAACTTTTACCTCCCGATTCTGTACCAGGTATCGAAGAAGAGATGATACTGCTTCATTCCAAACTTTTTTAGGAAACAGAGGATAGATCGATGACTACCAAATATTTATCAGGTACTTATTTCTCCACAAATAGCAAAATTATTAAGTCTTTACTCGACAAAGTTGTTGCAGCGATTGCATTACTAATTCTCTCACCACTGATGTTGATATTAGCAATCGCCATCTACATTCAGATAGGTCACCCAATTTTCTTTGCCCAACCCCGTCCAGGTAAAAATGCTCGTATTTTTACCTTCTATAAATTTCGGACAATGACAAACCATCGTGATGAAAAAGGCAATCTTCTTCCTGATGAAAAACGCCTAACAGCATTTGGGCAATTTCTCCGGAAAAGCAGTCTAGACGAACTTCCTCAACTATGGAATGTCCTCAAAGGAGACATGAGTTTTGTCGGTCCCCGCCCGTTATTAGTAAGATACTTAGACCGCTATACACCCGAACAAGCACGCCGCCATGAAGTCAAACCAGGTATCACAGGGTTAGCACAAATTAAAGGTCGTAATGCTATCAGTTGGGAAGAAAAATTTAAACTTGATGTTTGGTACGTAGATAATTGGAGTTTATGGCTGGACTTAAAAATTCTTTATCTAACAGTCTTTAAAGTTTTGCAGCAAGAAGGAATCAACCAACAAGGCTACATTTCATCAGCAGAATTTCGAGGTCAGTTAAATTCCACAATCAGTAAATAGAGTTAAGCGATCGCCCCCCTCTTTACGGACTCTGCACCTTTGTGGTTAAAAAAATTTATTGAACTGCAGAAGATGCAGAGGACACAGAGAAAAGAGAAATAATACTACCAAATTTTCTTCTTCGCGACGAGTGCAACTTTACTGGAGACGACAATATTTATGCAAAACTTTACCACATTTATCACATATCTAGTAATAACTACAGTTTTATGGCTCAGTAGTATACTACCAACCGTATCATCAAAACCGATAAGAACAGTTATAGACAATGAAAGAGGATTGTACTACGTATTTCCCCACGATAAAGACTGGACAAAAGTTGGTGCTTACATAGGTTTACCTCATTATAATGATATTTTCTCTGCCATGAATCCTGAAGCTATTAAAGGTATTCATGGGCGTTTTCAACACTTCCATTCTTTGGATGAAGATGACTATGTTTACTTTCCATATGCTGAGTTAAAAAGATATGAGCTAGATGAGTTAGCCCAACGCCGTCCTCCTCTTTGGATAACAGCAACTTATCAAGGAAAGAAAAAACCTGTTATTTTTGAATGGCAGTCAAAAGAAAAAGCACAAGCAGTTAATATTGGCGATCGACGCTACATTGATTTTTTTATTAAAAACTATGTCCGTAACAGACTTCAAAAAGGCTCATATCAAAATTTGTGGGTGGGATTAGACAATTGTGCTTTTATCTACAATCTTTATGGAGTCTTTGATGACAAAAATAATTATACTAACAAAATAAAATGGGATAAGCCATTCCCTCAAAATGATAGAGAATTTGTACAAGCCGTTCAATACTTTTTTAAACGTTTAAAAGAACTTGCACCAGATATTAAAACGATTTGTAATGAAGGAAGCATCTCTGACGAGAACCAGTATCCAGAAATCTTTGCTCATACTGATGGAGTACTACTCGAAAATTTTCTTGGCGAAATTTATGATTCTGATAGCGATTTAACAAGGTTAAGAACTTATCATTCTTACAGGCGAATGAAAAATTTTTCAGCTAACAAAGTACAGATATATCAACCTAACACGCGGAACAAAGATGAACTTATTCGCAATATGTATGTTGCTTATTTAATTTTTGCTGGGGAGAACCGTTTTTACAGTGGAGATGATGGTCACAGTCTGGAAATCGATCCAAAACGTTATGCGAAAATCAAGAATTTACTAGGCAATTCTGTAACTCCACCACAAGACAAACAAGAACTAGGTAAAAGTGAAGGATATCGTCTTTATTGGAGATTTTTTGAGGGAGGAATTGCCTTTTTTAATTTAACAGGAAGAACTCAGATGATAAATTTAAAACCAAGTCAGGAATACTTTGATGAAAATGGAAATTCTATCAAAAATATCTCTATTAAAGATAAAGAAGCAAAGTATGTTCTTTTCACTACTGGAAATCGAACTGCAAAACCTTTATTTTATCCAATCAGAGCAACAACTGTGGCTGATTCAGTTTTTGTTAACATCAGCACAACAACACCAGATGCATCTATTCGATACACTCTTGATGGTAGTGAACCCAGTCAAAAATCTCTACTCTATACCGCTCCTATTAAACTCACTAAAAGTACAGTATTGAAAGCTAAAGCTTTTGGCTCAAATTTACAGGAAAGTTTTGTTTCTACAACTTTTTATAGTATTACAGATAAACAACCATCTGTAGAATTTTATCTTAGTAGAAATATCGGTAGTGAATTTCTTAAAGCTGATTATCCGTTAGTATCGCTCAGCCATCTTTCAGCAAAACCTATAACAGTTAATTATTCTGTTACAGGTGGAACAGCTACAAGCAATGAAGATTATAAGTTACTTTCTGGAACTCTCACCTTTTTACCTGGAGAAAAGTATAAGTATTTTTCTATTGATATTAGAAATGATAGAAAAATTGAAAAAAATGAAACTATCAAAGTTTCACTTTTATCATCTAAAAATGCAGAGTTAGGAAATCACAACGTGTATACATATACAATTCAAGATAACGATAAACCCTCTTTCTATAAAACTGAGTTGATTACCAAGAATATCACCCAATACTGCTCGTATAAGAATTTTTTTTGGGCAAACTCGTGGGGGAACCGAACAAATGTCTGTAAATGTTGGGTTTCGTTCCTCAACCCAACCTACGTGCTTTCATATTTTTACGCTTAACCGACAAGTATTGGAATATCACCTATCCTTCTTGATTGCTTGTCCAGAAATTTTGTTTTTGAAGTATCTACTCAATGAAGTTAGGAAGAAAGCTATGGAAAGTAAAATTATTAATTTATCCAGTGACTTATGGATGGAAATCCTGAAAACACTCCCACATGATATTTATCACGAACCGGAATATATATATGTCGATGCTATTAGAACTAACACAATACCAGAAGCTATTTTAATAACTCAAGATGATAAGATATTCTTTTTGCCTTATTTACTACGCTATTGCTCTCCAGAGGAACAAGAACTTTTTGATGTCGTCTCTCCTTATGGATATCCCGGAATTTTGTTAAATGAAGCAGCAATGCATTCACCCCAGTTTTTAAATCAAGCACTTGAAGAGTTAAAGAATGTATTTTTTTATAAAAATGTATGCTCGGTATTTTTGCGAATTCACCCAATTCTCAATCAAGGTTTAGACAAGCTTTTGCCTGTTCATATTTGCAAAGTTCATGGTGAAACTATTTCTATAAATTTAGAGCTTTCTGAAGTAGAAATATGGCAACAAACGCGCAATAGCGATCGCACGAGAATTAGTAAGTGCAAACGTGCAGGTATGGTGGCTAAAATGGTTCCATTTATGGATTACATTGATGAGTTTATTGAAATTTATGAAGAAACCATGCATCGCGTGGAGGCTAAAAGCTCCTATTACTTTGATTATAGCTATTATTTAAATTTGGCAATTTTGGGTAAAAAAATTCATTTATGTATTGTGGAATGGGAAGGAGAAGTCACTTGTGCGGGGTTGTTTACAGAATGCTGTGGTATTGTACAATACCATCTTTCAGGAACAAGAAATCGGTTTTTGAAACAAGCACCAAGCAAACTCATGTTAGATTATGTGAGATTTTGGGCTAAAGAACGAGGCAATAAAGTTTTCCACTTGGGAGGTGGAGTAGGAAGTTCTCAAGATAGCCTTTATGAGTTTAAATCAGGTTTTTCCAAACAAAGACACAATTTTTTAACCATGCGCCTGATTGTGAATGACAAAAAATATCTGGCTCTAGTTAATTTCCAAGCAAAAATACTAGATACAGAACCGGAAAAACTACTCGTTAATGGTTTTTTCCCTGCATATCGTTGCACAGCTATCAATTAGTTACGAGGGACATAGAGATGATAAAACCTATTTTACTTTCAACACCCCACATGGGCGATCGCGAACTAGAATTTGTAAAAGAGGCGTTTGAAACAAACTGGATTGCTCCCGTAGGACCCCATATAGATGCTTTCGAGCACGAATTTTGTCAAGCGACTGGTGCGCGTCATGCAGCTGCTGTCAGTTCTGGAACAGCAGCACTTCATTTAGCGTTAAGATTAGTCGGCGTTGAACGTGGCGATGAAGTTTTTTGTTCGACGCTCACATTTATTGCGACTGCTAACCCAATAACGTATTTAGGAGCAAAACCAGTCTTCATCGATAGCGATCTTATGACTTGGAACATGAATCCCGATTTATTATGGGAATCATTGGAACGCCGTTCGAGACGGGGTAAATTACCCAAAGCAGTCATTCTAGTGCATCTCTACGGTCAAAGTGCAGATATCGATCCCATTCTGGAAATTTGCTCTCATTACGAAATTCCTTTAATAGAAGATGCGGCTGAATCCTTAGGAGCAACTTACAAAGGTCGAGCAACGGGGACTTTTGGGCGCATTGGCATATACTCGTTCAACGGGAATAAAATTATTACTACTTCTGGTGGTGGAATGTTAGTTTCTGACGACGAAAAACTTATAGCCAAAGCCCGTTTTCTTGCAACCCAAGCACGAGATTTAGCTCCTCATTACCAACACTCGGAAATAGGATATAATTATCGCCTCAGTAATATATTAGCGGGAATTGGTCGGGGTCAATTGCGTGTTTTAAATGACCGAATAGCAGCCAGACGGCGGAACTATGAGATTTACGCTGCTGCGTTGGAAAATTTACCAGGAATCGAATTCATGCCGGAAGCTGATTTTGGACGTGCCACGCGATGGTTAACGTGTTTAACTATTGATCCAGAAGCATTTGGTGCAGATCGGGAACAGGTTCGATTGGCACTTGCCAAACAGCAGATAGAAACTCGTCCTGTATGGAAGCCCCTGCATCTACAACCTGTATTTGCTAAAAGTAAATGTATTGACGGTGTGATTGCTGAATATTTATTTACACGCGGT
The DNA here is from genome assembly GCF_009725235.1 of Scytonema sp. UIC 10036. Next base: position 3,642 of record NZ_WJFC01000182.1, on the reverse strand, counting down.
TTGTGCTTGCCTTCTGGATCTAATCTTACAATAGAGGACTTGGAGAGAGTAATTTCTGCGATCGAGTCTGTACATAACTGTCAATCCCGTGTCTCTCGTTCTCACGCGGAGCCTGGGAACGAGGTGGGGTATCTTAAAAGTACTCTCTCGTTCCCAGGTTCTATCTGGAAATGCAGCAGAGCAGGCTCCGCCGAGCGTGTGGGGTAAATCACGAGGCAGAGCCTCGCGTAAGGCATTCCCAGGCTGAGCCTGGGAACGAGGTGGGGACGGAGCCTGGGAACGAGGTGGGGGATCTGGGCACTAATTACTTGATTGAAAGTAGAGATTAAGTTATGGAATTACAAGAATCTTCTTTTATACTTGATAAATATTGGCATATAACCAAACGCCATTGGCTAAATATTTTAACAGTATTTATTCCAGTTTTTATCATATTTACATCTGCTTCGTTGTTGCTCAAAAAGCCATTTTATGAAGCTGAAGGAAAGCTAATTTTTGAAAGAACAAATACTATTTCTTCTCTTACAGGAGTAGGCGCAGAAATAGGAAAGTTAGAGTCAGTAGTTCAGGAGAAAAGCAACCCTCTCAGTACAGAGGCAGAAATTATACGTTCTATCCCTATTGTTAAAAAAGTTATTAATCAACTGAACTTACAAGGGAAGAACGGGCAACCTCTAAAATATAAGGATTTTTTGAAAAATTTGACTGTAAATGATATTCAAAGAACCGATATACTCAAGGTGTCCTACATGGATACTAATCCTGTAAGGGCTGCACGAGTTGTTAATGCTTTGATGGAGAATTACTTAGATCAGAATATTTTTGCTCATAGAACTCAAGCAGCAGTTGCTCGTAAGTTTTTGGAAAAACAGGTTCCCAATGCAGAATTAATTGTCCAGAGAGCAGAAGCTGAACTGCGTGAGTTCAAAGAAAAAAACAAAGTTGTTGCTCTAGGAGAAGAAGCTACTAAAGCAGTAGAAGTGATTGCTGAGTTGCACAAACAACGCGGAAATACTGAATCTGAAATTGCCAATCTTGATTCTCAGGCTGAAACAATTCGCCAACAGTTAAGCATGAATCTGAAAAAGGCAGTGACTACGACTTCTCTCAGCCAGTCTCCTGGGGTACAGGATATTCTCAAAGAAGTTCAGCAAACCGAGTCTCAACTTGCAGTGAGGCGAACTGTTCTTCAAGAAGAACATCCCGAAATCCAAAATTTAGAAAACAAGTTAGCTGTCTTACAACAAATACTGCAGAGGCGAACAAAACAAGTTGCAGGAAGAACACCAATAAATCAAAATGATAATCTTCAAGTAGGAGTATTGCAGCAACAACTCTCTGCTAAATTAGCAGAATTAGAGTCAAATTATCAAGGGTTGAGTCAGAAATTATCAGCTTTAAACAAGTTAGAAACAATTTACAGAGAACGGCTCAAAAATTTACCTCAACTAGAACAGCAACAACGCGAAGCAGAACGTAACTTACAAGTCGCGCAATCGACTTATTTACTTCTTCAACAAAAGCTGCAAGAGAGTAGAATTGCTGAAAATCAAAACATAGGTAATGCTAGGATGGCGTCTGCAGCAGAAATTCCAGACGAACCTGTGTCTTCTAGAACTCTTGTCTATGTGAGTGCTGCTTTAGTGGCTAGCATAGCTTCTCTAGCGACGATTTATCTCTTGGAAGCAACAGATAAATCGATTAAAACCGTTGATGAAGCAAAGCAGTTATTGGGATTAACTTTATTGGGGGTTATTCCTTCGTTTTATAAGTCGAAAACATTGCCTCGCAGTTATCAAGAGTTAGAATTACAAACACACCAACTTGTAGTTAGGGATATTCCTCGCTCATATCTTAGTGAGGCTTTCCGAATGTTGCGGGCAAATTTAAAATTTGTAAGTGCTGATAAAGAAATTAAAGTCATAGTTGTGACTAGCTCTATACCTAAAGAAGGGAAATCAACAGTGGCTGCTAATTTAGCCATAGCTATGGCTCAAATGGAACGAAAAGTTTTACTTATAGATGGAGATTTACACCGTCCGGTTCAGCAGCAAATTTGGGGGTTACCTAATAGCAAAGGGCTAAGCAATGTGATTGTGGGACAGGCTGATATTAAGACAGCGATCGCAAAAGTTATGGATAATTTATATGTTCTCACTTCTGGAGTTGTACCTCCTTCTCCAGCATCTCTCCTTGATTCAAAACGCATGGCTAGTTTGATTGACATTTTTGCATCACAGTACGACTTTGTCATCATTGATGCTCCATCCTTAACTGTTGCTGCGGATGCGATCGCATTAGGTCAAATGGCTGATGGTGTTTTATTTGTGGTTCGACCTGGGGTTGTTGATGCTACCAATGCCATCTTTGCTAAAGAACTTTTGGAAAAATCAGGACAGAATGTTTTGGGACAGGTGGTGAATGGCGTAACTTCCAACAATGAACGCTATAGCTACTACTTCACCAAAGAATACAGTTCTGACACTCAGGTCATTGGAAATCGGGTATCAATGAATTTACGTAGTTAAGAACTAACACGTATGTAGCGGTTCTTAGTTGGCTGCAAGAACCGCGATCGCTATCTTGTACCCCATTATGCGATTGCAACCGGAGTGCTAAGGACTGTGAGACACAGGAAGAGAACAAGCAAGAGAACACAGATTTTGACCAGTATATAAATGATGCTATTGGGATATGGAGTTATGTGCATAATGTTGTACCTCCATTTTTCACGTCAGTGACTGCTTAGAAATTAGGTTGAAGGCAAGAAACTCTTTTTAACTCTCTTTATAAAGCAAAAACTTGAGGAACTTGTGAGGAAACTAGAGGTAAAAATGGCATCACCGCAGTTAAGCTAATTGTCTTAGTGCGTATTGCCAGAGATGCTGCAATAGTTACCAAACTAACAGCAAGGTTAAGAGGGACTGCTTGTCGTGCTTCGTATCCTAAAACACCTGCAAGTACTGGCAAACGAAACTCAGCACCACCCAAACCAATTAAACCTCCTACCACACCAATTGGTATGGCATAGGTAAAAGCCAAGCGAGAAAGGCGTTTTTGAAAGATGGCACCCAAAAAAGCTATATTTTTGCCCATTTGTGCTTGTTCGTCTTTTTGCTTAGTTTACCAGTTATAGCAGTTCTCACTTGAATGAAGTACACATTTATCTGCGTTCATCTGCGACAGCGGCGCTTCTTTAATTATTTGATGTATTGCACCCAATTGAAAACCGCTATATCTACTTGGTTTGAATCTAACCAAAATAAACTGAAAGTACTAGCAATTGATAATGGCAAAGGTTCAATTTCTCCTACATCTGAATTCCTGATGAAAAATGCTCGATATCAACCTTTGTCTCGCCCGCTCTTTATGTAAAATATATGGAATCATACAATACTTGGTCTGCGGTTAATCTAGATTTGGAATAGGTGTCTACCTTTCTACTTCTATAAATCGATCGCGGACTATCTTTATCTATGAACAAACAATTCATGTCACGATAAATCTATCAAGTACATCAGAAAAATTACTGATTTTTTTCCTAATTTAACCCAATCTTAATCAAAAGAAAAAGTAATTTTAACTTTAATCTAGGATTCTAATATTTGAAGGCAAACATTCTAAAAATTCATTGAATGGAGA
>NZ_WJFC01000181.1 GCF_009725235.1 Scytonema sp. UIC 10036 | reverse complement strand
TAAGAAAAATGTAAAATTAATTACATATATTTTGTAAAATTTTTATAATTGTAATGTATTCTAAAGAATAACTTTACCAAAAATTAACTGTTTTTTAATTTAAAATTTACTTTTAAACTGTTAACTTATTAATAATTCACTTTTTGCTGCAACATTTGAACCCTCCAAAACCTACTATGTCTGGGAGTTGGAGGGGTTCTTTAGAGATGATTTATAAAGCAAACATTAATGAAGAGCGCTCGTTGGGTTTCGTTCCTCAACCCAACCTACTGAAGAAATAACAGAAAAAAAGGATCTCACGCTCGAACAAGCTGGCAATGGATAGTGTTGAACAAGACAATACTAATTCTCTTTTAAAGGTAGCCCGATCTTTCTTGCTTGAAGAGGTGGCACCATTGGCGAATGAGATTGACTGGAACTCAAACGCTTTATTTCACGCATTGCAAAGTCTGGGAAGGTTGGGGCTGCTAGCCCTAAGAGTGCCATGCCGTTGGGGTGGAAAAGAGGTTAGCGAGCAAGTATTTGGTAGTTTTCAAGAACTGGTAGCCCAATATTCTGGTGCTCTAGCTTTTTTGCAAACGCAACACCAAAGTGCTGCTGGTATGCTTGTTACTAGCAACAATGCCTCTCTTCAACAAAAGTACCTTCCCTACATGAGTGATGGTCAAATTTTACTGGGAGTTGGTTTTTCTCAGCTAAGACGTGAAGGGGAACCACTTGTTGTTGCAGTACCAGTACCGGGTGGTTATCAACTCAATGGAGTTGTACCTTGGGTTACGGGTTGGAATCTTTTTAGCGAGTTTATTGTTGCTGCGACTTTACCTGACGATCGCGCTGTTTTCGGTATCATCCCTTTAGTGGAAACACATCAAGACTCGGGAGGTGCGATCGCGTTTTCACCACCCGCACAGCTTGCAGCAATGACATCTACAAATACTGTCACAGCAACTTTAACTGACTGGTTTTTGCCTGTAGAACGTGTTGTTTTCATGAAACCTGCTGGCTGGATTCATGAAAATGACAAGAATAATGTTCTTCGTGCGACTTTTTTGGCTACAGGATGTGCTCTTGGTGGGTTGGATATTTTAGAGTCTGCTGCAAAGAAAAAATTATTGCCTTTTATTACCGATGCTTTTGAAAGTCTTCAGCAGGAACTTGGCTACTGTCGTGCTGCTATTCGCAAAGCACAACAAAATTCGGATCTGTCTTTTGCAGAACGCTTGCAACTGCGAGCTTGGTCGATTGACTTAGCGACTAGGATTGCTCATGCAGCGATCGCAGTTTCTAGTGGAGCGTCTATTTACAGTCATCATAACGCACAACGGGTTTACCGTGAGGGGCTGGTATTTACCGTGACTGGTCAAACTTCTGCTGTTATGGAAGCTACTTTAAGTAGGTTGACGCGAAAGCAAAATTTGTTTGATGAACCGCAGAGGCGCAGAGAACACGGAGAAATTTTCTACCTTGTCCCCCTGTCCTCCTTGTCTCCCTTGTCCCCCTTGTCCCCCTTGTCTCCTTGTCTCCCTCGTCCCACAATATTCACTTACTCACAATTATACACTTAAGCCATGTGATTGATACAGGTATTCCTTGTGGGAAGGCGATCCACCAGTGGTTGAGACTGTGGCGGAGTTGATAAGGATGGTTATTACCTGCGGCGTTTTCTTTAGGAGACACAGGTGTGGAACTCACTGAATGCTCAATAGCTTTATGTTGTGGTGTAGGTATCGATCCTATCCTGCTGGTTCATGATTGTAACAGCTGTGTTATTAGATTTTGGGAGCAAGCAGTTGGTAATCAGTTATGTTCTTTCTGTGGATGATATCTAGCTTGGGAACACAAACGGGACATTCCTAACTGTGTAGTACTCCTCATACAGTGTGCAAGAAAAGTGTTGGATGTAAGATGCCTTTTTTAACCGGATACTCAAGAGGAATGCACTTTCCTGTTGGAATTGATGCGACAAGGTTTTTACTGGAGAACGTCAAATTGCGGGAGTAGGAATTGATACTCCCGGAGTTGATGCAGGGCAAGAACACTTTTTGCACTAACTTTTAGGTGTTAAGAGCACGTATTGTTTGGAGAATTTGACCAATTAACAGTTCCACCAAAGGGGTATTACGCTTGTGATTGGGATTCTTAGGTTAAAGCATGGCTCGGTTCTCCTGCTGCAGTGATGGCGTTGATTCATTAGAGATTAGTCATATCTGTTACTAATGTTACATCTGTTTTTCATGACGATAATAAATAGTACAAGCCAACTGGAAGTAATGGTCTAATCCGGAGGTGTAAAAAATGAGCCATCCCTAATTGCCGTAATTACATCGCGGAGAATGTTAAACTCTGCATCAGTGCTACTTAGAAAGCCGAAATCCTGCGGATAATCGTGAAGTGGTTGCTACTTTTCGCTTCGCTTGCAGCTGATGTTGAAGATCTGTAGCTTTCTGCCCGTGTTGCGTACCGCAGGTTGGCGACTTGTGCCTGCTCCAGCCAGAGCCGAATACGTCACGAGTCGAGAACTTTGCGAAAGTAAAAGAAGAACTTGCTCTGTTGATGAGCGGGAAATGGGTAACTCTGGCAGAGGCACGGGGGATGTTCAAGAAGGTATTGATTGTGCTATTACAGTGCAGGCGAAGGACGACGGTTATTTGGGGCAAACGAACACCCTCTGAATGCCCCTCACAACGTTCGCCATGACAGTCCGAATGCCTGTTGGGGTTTGCTTTGATTACACCGTGGGAATTTCCAGTTGCTATCCCTTGTGGAAAGCAATGCCGCTTTGGTGTGTGGTAATACTGTAATTCTCCAAACCGCAGAAGATACTCCTGCTGTGCTACAAAACTCGTGAAATTTTTGCAGAGGCTGGTTTGCCTGAGGTGTTATCAACTTGGTGCATTGCGTGGGAGAGAACGGGAAAAGCTTAGTTGAGCATCCTGATGTTGATTTAGTCTCTTTTACTGGCTCTTCTGAAACGCGTGCTTTTGTTGCTTCTTACTTGCGGGCGCACTCACAAACGCGTGTGTCTGAAGATGGGTGGTAAAAATGCTCAATTGTTATGGAAGATGCGATTTGCAACTGTTTGGATGGTGCTGTTGGGGTGCATTTGAATGCCGGTCAAGGTGTACTGCAACAAGTGTGCTGCTACATCGCGATATAAAGAGAATTTACCGATATGCTGAAGAACGACAGTCAGCTACGCTTGGCGCTGGTACTGATTCAAAGACGGATGTTGTCCTATGTAATGAAAGCAACTCCCAACGTGTTAGTAAATATCTAGATATTGCGCGTGAAGAGGGTGCAAAAGTTTTAATTGGTGGAAGTGGCGACTAGGGAGGTTTGCAAACGGTTACTCTTTCAGCCTACTATTCTCGATTTTACTCCTCAAATGCGGTTGCCCGTGAAGAAATATTTGGACCTGTTCGTGGCGCTGATAGAGGTAACTCTTTTGAGGAAGCGATCGCAATCCTGAACGATACACCTTACGTCTCATCTTCGATATATACTCGCGATGTCAACGTGCTTTCACAGCCATCGCGATATTGAAGCAGGAACTTACCTACATCAACGGTCCCACATTGGTGCTGAAGTACATTTACCTTTGTGGTGTCAAACAAACTGGTAACGACATCGAGAAGCTGGTATGTTGTCCTTGATGTATTTCACGATTGGAAACCGTGTATGTGGATTTTCTGGAAGCTTACAAGCGCCTCAAATTGATAACGAATAGGTTGGGTTGAGGAACGAAACCCAACATTTAACCGAAGTAGGTTGGTGAGGAACGAAACCCAACATTTATCGAATATGGTGTCACTTCATTTACCCAACCCAACAATACATTTGGTGATTACATTTGGTGATTGAAATTTACTTTACATGACCTCTTCTTAGAGGATGTTTGAAAAGTTGTTGGTTGTGCTTTTATCACATTATTACCCCTTAATCCCCCGATGTATTGGGGGGAACAAGAAAAATTCGTTCCCCCCAATACATCGGGAAGGGTTAGGGTGGGGTAAAAAAAATTTAATACATAATCATGATTTTCAACATCCTTTTAGGTTGAAAGTTAGACGTTATTTGGTATTAGAGATGGTTGCTACTGTTTTTCGACCTCTAAAGTTGGTGGTAGCTTTGGCAATATTTTGTTGTTTGCTGTTAGCAGGTTGTCACCCTAGCAAATTTAAAACCTCTTCGGCTCAAGTCTCTCAAGTCGTTTTAGTTTCTCTGAGCGATCCACCTAGCTTTAACTATGCCATTAATGACTCTCCCTATAGTATTTTTCCTTTCATCTACAAGGGATTGATTGATGAGAACGCTTTGACTCATAAGTTGGAACCAGGATTGGCAGAGAATTGGTCAATTTCTAGCGATCGCCAGCGAATTACTTTTACACTCAAACCAGGGTTAAAGTGGTCAGATGGCACATCTCTGACAGCAGATGATATTGTCTTTACTTATCGAGATATATACCTCAACAAAAAAATTCCCACTATTTGGAGAGATTTTTTACGTATTGGCAACAAAGAAGCTTTTCCAAAAGTGCAGAAACTCAACGATCGGCAAATAGAGTTCACTTTACCAGAACCTTTTACTCCTTTTTTAAGAAATATAGAAAAACTGGCAATTCTTCCGGCTCATGCATTGCGCCCCTCTGTCTTCAAGAGCGATGCTAATGGCAATCCACAATTTTTATCAACTTGGGGAACCAACACCCCTGCCGAACAAATTATTAGTAATGGACCCTACCTGATAGAAAGTTATACTCCATCTGAGCGAGTCATCTTACGACGCAATCCCTATTACTGGCGACACGACGATCGGGGAAATCAATTGCCTTATATTGAACGCATTGTTTGGCAAATTATTTCATCAACTGACAACCAGTTACTAAAATTCCGCTCTGGGGAACTGGATAACCTGGATGTAACACCATCAGTATTCAGGTTACTAAAAAAAGAGGAGAAGCGAGGAAAATACACTATTTATAACGGTGGACTTAGTGATGGTTTTGCGTTTGTTGGTTTCAATCTCAATCAAGCTCGCAATGCCAAAGGACAGCCTTTGGTAAACCCAATTAAGTCTCGGTGGTTTAATAACTTGGCTTTTAGACAAGCAGTCGCTTATGCTATTAACCGCAAACGGATGAAAACCAATATCTATCAGGGGTTGGGCGAAGTACAACATTCGCCCATATCGGTACAAAGTCCTTATTACCTCTCGCCTACCGCTGGGTTAAAAGTTTACGATTACAATCCTCTGAAAGCAAAGCAAATGTTGCTAGAGACTGGTTTCAAGTACAATTCTCAAAAAGAATTGATAGATCGGGATGGGAACCGGGTACAATTTAATATCCTGGTAAAATCAGAAGACCGATCCCGGATAGATGCTGCGGTGCAGATCCAACAAGATTTAAACCAGATCGGTATTAAAACAGCTTTGCAGGTAGTCAACTTTAACGTCGTGCTGCGAAAGCTGCTCTCCCATCGAGATTGGGATTGTTATGTAGGTGCATTCGGCGTTCCTGGTGCAGATGTGGAACCTAACCTTGTATCGTTGTTCTGGACTAGTCAAGGCTCGTTTCATCAATTCAACCAAGGTACTCAAGCAGGAGAACCACCGCTTAAAGGATGGGTAGTTTCTGATTGGGAAAGGGAAATAGACAGTCTTTTCAGCGCTGGAATTAAAGAAATAAATGAGAACAAGCGCAAAGCAATTTATGGCAAATTCCAGCAAATTGTTGCCGAACAGTTGCCTGTGTTTTGCCTGGTGAATCCCATGTCATTTAAAGCAGTGCGCGATCGCATCGAGCCAATCAAATATTCTAGTTTAGGATCGATTTTCTGGAACATTGATGAATGGAAAGTAGCTAATAATTGATGAGTGATAACTGGAGTTTAGACCAAACTGTACGACCTCCTATCCACTTTATCCGCGTCCATCTGCGTTCATCTGCGGTTCCTTAATCATTTGATGTATGCACCCCATCGAAAACTGATAAAAACTTAATTAAATGAACCACAGAGGCGCAGAGGACGCAGAGGAAAGAGGAGAGGACGATCGGTAATCTTATGCCGGAAAGGGAGTAATTCGTTACGAACTTGTGCAATCCTATACTAGGATAGTAGGTATTTTAGCAAGGTTTCGCAGTAAAGTTTGGGATCTCGCAGATACATTAGGGGGCTGCCGTGTAGAACCTTGGTGGTAGAATGGGGAACAAGTCGGGCAGTGTCTTCAATAAAAGGCGTAAACATGGTGTCTTCCATTGCCCACATGAGTAAAGTCGGTACCGTCAGGAGTGGTAAACGGCTTGCTTCTGAGTAGCTCAAAACTGCTTCTATCCCCTCGTAGGTGCGCTCTTTTCGAGACATTACTTCTTGGAAATAGATTTCAAAGCATTCAGGGGGATAACCAACACACAGTGATTTTATCCGTTGCCAATTGGTGCTGTAGTGGCTGCCATCGTCTTTTATCTCCGGGGGTCCGTAAAAGAATGGCGATCGGCGTAAATCTTGACGTGCTGCTGAATCTTTCCAACGAGGCATTCCAAAAAGTAGCAGCTTTTTAATTCTACTTGAACAAATTACCGCCGCTTCGCAAGCAATTGCCGCTCCGGTGCTATTGCCCACCAAGTAAAAATCTTCAACTTTAAGCGTGTCCAGTACCTCTAATAAATCTGACGCATACTGCGGAATAGTCCACTGAGTGGGTGGATTTTCTGACTCACCTTGACCAGGAGTATCTGGCACAATTACTCGAAAATGCGGGGCTAATAGCGGTATGGCTCTAAGAAAACTACGAGAAGAAAAGTACGTTTTGTGGGTGAGTACCAGTACCGGTCCATTACCTGCTGTCCGGTAATGCAATTGACCCCACGGTCTGTCCACAAAGCCTCTTTTAATTTTGATTACCTGTTCTGAAATCATTACTGCTGAATCGCACTTCAAAACTATAGTAAAAATGTCAGCAACACTATATGCTTGTAATGTGGCTGAGTCTAGAGATAGTCAGCAAAAATTGACATTCTCTTACCTAAAATTATCTCTTATTAAATTATAAAAAGTTAAATTGATAAGGATTTTGGAATATCAGGCAGCAGCAACCAATTGGGGGAATTCGGTAATCATGCGATCTGCGATCGTTGGCAATGTGTATCGCATTTTTAAACTCTTTAGGCGAGCGGTGGAACGTAGGTTTGAAACAAGATGAATCTGAATGTCAAAAGCGCGTTTCCACACATTTGCGCTTTGGCGCTATTGTAAGGTTGCTGTCATGGTTTTATGATTGCGGTTTACGTTTTACGAATTAGGCTCTTTGAAGAGACTGTAACTCTACTTTACAAATATTTACTTTAATTTACAATATTAACAAGTTTATTAAAAGTAATAAGAAAGATTAGCTTGAGTTATCATTCGTGCGGAGGACAAGCCCCAAGTTCCCTCGCTGGGGTATATATCGGGGGATTTAGGGGGAGCGTGAATGTTTTGCTACTGATGAAAGGACTTTTCAAACACCCTCTAAGACTACCAAGCATATATTTCTCTTTCTTTGCGCTCTTTGCGTCTTTGCGGTTCATTTAGATAGATAATCTTTGAGCGGGAAGGGAGTAAAATCTTCGATGGTATTTTTTGTGTGAAATTATTACGGTATATATACTAAGTTTAAACTAGCACACTTTGTATAATTTATCTAAAATAGAAGAACAAAGTTTCTTAAAACCTCAAGTCTCGATCGCAATGGTTGACATGATGTGTGACCAAGAATAATGAGTGTTAATCTCAAAAGACGATCGCAAGAACAAGTTGGTAAGTTAGATAGTGGCATACTTTACACAAAGCAAATACTAGCTCAGTAATTATGCCCTAACAAACTCCTGCATAATTTGTATCATAAAAGACACACAAAACTATTTCAATCGAAGAATATTAAAACTTACTTAGATATTAATCTTTTTATGCTACATCTTTCAGAATCCAAAATCCAAAATCTAAAATCCAAAATACCCTTACCTCGTATACCTCATTTAGTCACTTCGTTACCGGGACCAAAAGCTAGAGATATTGTACAACGCGATCGCTCTGTCACTTCCCCTTCCTATACCCGTGACTACCCGTTAGTGGTGGCTCGTGGTGAGGGTTGCATGGTAGAAGATGTCGATGGAAACGTATTTCTAGATATGACAGCTGGTATTGCCGTCACTGCAACAGGGCACTCCCATCCAGAAGTTGTCCGAGCTATTCAAGAGCAAGCAGCCAACCTGTTACATATGTCAGGGACTGATTTTTACTACGAACCTATGGTGGAACTCGCGGAAAAATTAGCTTCTCGTGCGCCCTTTCCACCTGTTGTTGGAGAGGGAACTGGAAAATCTTTTCCTGCTAAAGTGTTTTTTACAAATTCAGGAGCAGAATCTAACGAAGGAGCAATCAAACTCGCTAGATACTACACGGGACGTTCTTTAATTATTGCCTTTTTAGGCGCATTTCACGGACGCACTTATGGGGCAATGTCCTTGACTGGTTCCAAAACGGTACAAAGGGCAAATTTCGGTCCTCTGGTTCCTGGTATAACTCATATTCCTTATGGCACTCACGCTAGCTTGGATTACTTGGAGAAACAGCTATTCCCAACCATGCTCCCTCCTAAAGAGGTAGCAGCAATTGTTGTTGAAGCGATTCAGGGAGAAGGCGGTTATATTGTCCCAGAAGATGGGTTTTTACAGCGAATCAGGGAAATATGCGATCGCCACGGTATCTTGATGGTTGTTGATGAAGTCCAAGCAGGGATGGGGCGTACCGGTCGTCTATTTGCGATCGAGCATTGGGGTGTCATGCCAGATATCATCACCATCGCAAAAGGTATTGCCAGTGGTCTTCCTTTAGGGGCTATTCTTTCGCGCCCTGAAATTATGACTTGGCAACCAGGTTCTCATGCGACAACCTTTGGAGGCAATCCAGTGGCTTGTGCAGCTGCTATTGTCACGCTCAAACTGCTAGAAAACGGTTTGATGGCAAATGCAATTGCCATGGGAGAACTCTTGCAAGCTGGTTTGTATCGGTTGTCGCAACAATTTCCGCAAGTCTCCCCACCACGAGGTAAAGGGTTGATGGTGGCAGTGGATTTGTTAGACCATGAGGGGAATTATAATTCGCCGTTGCGCGATCGCATTGTTCAACAAGCTTTCTTCAAAGGACTATTGTTACTAGGCTGTGGTAAAGCAGCTATTCGCTTCTGTCCACCTTTATTAATCGATGGCAACCAGATTGAAATTGCTCTTGACATTCTTGCTGAAGTGTTAGCTGGAATTTAGCTTAAGAGAAATTTATACACAGTAATTTCTTGAAGTACGCCTTCTGCTCTCGAACTTCTGCCTTTGTGTGAGGTTATCATGAGTTGAAGATACATCCTCAATTCTATGAAACCCGAAATTGCCCATCATCTTTGGGACTTACTCTGGCAAGACTACAGCAACAGGGTTACTTATGCCCGTACCTACGCGCAAATGATCGAGAATGCGGGTGGAACTGTTGCTAATGACCACATTGCTTTTAGATCTTTACGCATGAGTGTAGATAGTCCACAGGGTAGAGTAAACTTAGGGATTAATTACTTAGAACAACTTGTCCAAATTTTAGGTTACGAGGTGGCTGGAGAATACTCTTTTCCTGAAACCTATCTTTATGCCCGTCATTATCGCCATCCCCAACAAGAGGAATTTGATTTACCCAAACTATTTATTAGTGAATTAATTGTGGATGAGTTACCAGAAAATACCGTACAACTCATCCGTCAAACTGTGGCAGGTGTGAATTTACTAAGTTTTCCTGCAATTTTTGATACATTTAGTAATAATACGGAGCGTCTTGTTAAAGAACTCTCAAGAGTCTTTTCTACTCTTTGGCAACCTCCAAAGCGATTTGTAGTAGAAAACGTTAACAAAGTGACCCAGTATGGTGCTTGGGTATTGCTACATGGTTATGCAGTCAACCATTTTACGGCCTACGTTAACCGTCAAAACACTGTAGCCTATCCGGATATTGATACCACTGTCCGTGCTTTAGCTAACTTAGGTGTACCCATGAAAGAGGAAATGGAAGGTGATGCTACCTGCGGATTACGACAAACAGCAACTCAAGCAGTGACTGAAATTGTATCGGTTCTTAATGATTCAACAGATACAGAAATTCAAATTCCTTGGACTTACGCCTATTACGAACTTGCTGAGCGTTACTTGGTAGAAGTGGAACCGGGCAAGCAAGAACTTTTTGATGCTTTTTTAGGAAAGAATGCCCAGCAGTTGTTTGAGATGACAAAGGTAGTTAATGGTTAGTTGTTAGTTGTTAGTTGTTAGTTGTTAGTTGTTAGTTGTTAGTTGTTAGTTGTTAGTTGTTAGTTGTTAGTTGTTAGTGGATAGTTGTTGTCCCACCTACCACCAACCACTAACTAGAAGTACAATTTGACATATCGCGAAAGATCGATATAATGTAAATAGGTATGGATACTAAAGACATATTCAAAGTTCTTTCAAATGAAACTCGGCTCCAAATCCTGCATTGGTTAAAAGAGCCGAATGAGTACTTCCCAGATCAAGATGTAGACCCTTATACTGTAGGAGTCTGTGTTAGTTGCATTCAAAAGAAAACAGGGTTGGCTCAGTCCACTGTATCCCACTATCTATCTATGTTAGAGGCTACGGGGCTAGTAATAGCGACCCGTCAGGGACAATGTACTTACTACCGACGCAATGAAGAGGCATTTTCTAAATTTGCGTCTGTTGTAGCGAAGGAATTGTAAATTTTTACGACTTTTGCTTAGAAGCAGTATTTCTCCCATTGTCTGCAATCTCTTCTATCTGTTTATATCGAATTAGTTCGATATTTACATATTGATAATTACCTTTATCTTATTGCGAATCCGTGTAGGTTTGGTACAGCTATTAACTCACGGTACATTGGAGGAAATGACTATGCTATTCAGCTATTTTGCTTTACTGATTATCGGTATAAGTAGTGTTGGGTTCGGACTTAGAATAACTGAAGAGGTTTATCGCATTGCAGTTGTGTTTGCTGGAGCCATATTGTTATTGATGGGATTTGTTTTAGTGCCATCAGTTGTACAAATAGGAGTTTTATTGCTTCTGCTGGGATTGCATCAGCTATATACTCCACAAAAGATTTTAGGCAGAGTCGTTACGACTACTGAAAAAGCACCTACCAATCAACTTAGCTATAATTCAAATAACATCAACAAATACGCTCAGTTAGAACAGAAACCAATGTAGGGATTTTTAAATAAAAAATGTCCCAAAATTTCTTTATTGTGGTGGGGGCATCCTGTCCGTTATAAGTGTAATTGCGGCTAAGGACGCCCCACACCATATTTCGGGAATAATTTATAATGGCACTGACTCAAAACTACAAGTTAAACCTGATCCAATGGTATCCAGGCCATATTGCCAAGGCGGAAAAAGTACTAAAAGAACATCTCAAGCTTGTAGATGTGGTTCTTGAAGTCCGTGACGCCCGCATTCCTTTGGCAACGCACCATCCTCAAATCAATGAATGGATCGGAAGCAAACCACGGGTGTTGGTACTGAATCGCGTAGATATGCTTTTGCCTCAAGCACGGCAAACGTGGATAGAATGGTTCAAGCAACAAGGCGAAGTTCCCTACTTGACAAATGCCCAGCAAGGCCAAGGAGTTGCTGCAGTGTCAAAAGCGGCGCAAGCCGCTGGCGTGGCAATTAATGAACGTCGGAAAAATCGTGGCATGTTACCCCGCCCAGTACGTGCTGTGGTGATTGGTTTTCCCAACGTAGGCAAATCAGCCTTGATTAACCGTTTGCTAGGACGACGAGTTGTGGAAAGCGCTGCACGCCCTGGTGTAACTCGTCAATTGCGATGGGTGAGGATTTCCGATCAAATAGAATTGTTAGATGCACCTGGTGTGATTCCGAGTAGGTTGGAAAATCAAGAAAATGCTGTAAAGTTAGCTATTTGTGATGACATTGGCGATGCCTCTTACGATACTCAATTGGTATCAGCAGCATTAGTAGATTTACTGAAATATTTGGAAGCTACTGCACCTCATCTATTACCAAAACAACCCTTATACACTCGTTACACCCTCAACCCAGAGCCTTTTACTGGAGAAGCTTATTTACAAGCTTTAGCAGAACATCGATATCAAGGTGATGCAGAACGAACCGCAAGGCAGTTATTAACGGATTTTCGCAAAGGATTACTTGGTGAAATTCTTTTAGAGTTGCCACCGGGTGACGAAACATAAAAGATGAGAACGGACAAACTTTTTTTATGAAGCGTGTTGTGCAACACTATCGGTAACCGATGACTTTTCAGTGATTACCGAGGGTTGCATACAGATTCACT
The DNA here is from genome assembly GCF_009725235.1 of Scytonema sp. UIC 10036. Next base: position 14,814 of record NZ_WJFC01000181.1, on the reverse strand, counting down.
ACCGGACCAATAACAACAATAGCAGGTGCTGCAAACTGAGTCGCTTCCACTTGCTCCACAATTGTCCCCAATACACCAATTAACTCTTCTCGATCTGGTCGAGTCCCCCAACGCACCAAAGCAATAGGTGTTTCCAAACTTAACCCAGCTGCTCTCAACTGTTCCACAATATAAGGCAAATTGTGAATGCCCATATAGATCACAATAGTTTCCGAACCGTGAGCGATCGCATTCCAATTGACTGCAGGACGATACTTACCAGCAGACTCATGCCCGGTAACAAAAGTCACTGATGAACTATACAATCGATGGGTTAAAGGAATACCAGCATAAGCAGGAGCCGCAATGCCCGATGTAATACCGGGCACAACCTCAACCGATACACCAGCCTGAAGCAATTCCTCCATCTCCTCGCCACCGCGACCAAATATAAACGGATCGCCCCCTTTCAACCTCACGACAATCGCATTATCCCGCGCCTTATCAATCAACAACTGCGTCGTTTCCTCCTGCAAAAGAGAATGACGCCCCTTTCGCTTACCAGCATCAATCTTCTCAGCTTGAGGATTAATCATTGCCAAAATTGCCGGACTAATCAAAGCATCATAAACAACCACATCCGCACACTCCAGCAAACCCTTTCCCTTCAAAGTCATCAACCCAGGATCTCCCGGTCCTCCACCCACCAAATAAACTTTTCCCAAACTCCTCTTCCCCTCTTCCTTCGCACCCTTCGTGTCTTCGCGGTTCATTTTTCTACCAAATCCCAAATCAAATCAGCTAAATCCGCACTTGCTCCCAAAGGCTCAGCCAATAGAAAACTAACCTCTGGAAACAGTAATTTTAGCTTCTCTTGTGCTCCTGCGATCGCATCTGTTATGCCACCTGCGAATAAGAAATATGGCAAAATCGCAATGCGACGACAACCTGTAGCGATCGACTCCTCTACCCGCGATTCCAAACTTGGCTCATGTGTCCAATAAGCACTGACAGCACCCAAAGACGACGCCATTGCTTCCACTGGTAACTCAGAACCAAGACGACGGCTACCATGCGCCAAAAGAATCTTCCCGTCTACCTCCATAGAAACCAATTGCTTAGCCAACAAAAACTCCAAACCAGGATGACTGCCTAAATATGGTTGTAAATATATCTTAATTCCCTGACCCAAGGACTGTTGTGCCAAAGCAACTTCAACCGGAATATCCTCCATCACGTGAACTCCAGGTAGAAGAAACAACGGCAATATTTTTAAACTGCGACATCCTAAAGCAACAGCATTTTTGCCAAACTTTTTTATTTGTTCGTGTAGAGGTTCGGGATTGAGTTCTAAATATGCTGTACCCACCAAAGATTTATTTGGTAAAACTGCGACATCGCTACTGACAATATTAGGTAAATATTTTTGGATTTTATAGTATAACAGACCCGCTAAGTGCTGCATAGCAATTTTCGGACGTGGATCGTGACTTCCGTGAGACACTAGCAGATATGCTGATGGCATTGGTTAGATCGTAGATGGTAGATAGTGGTTAGTGGTTAGTAGACAGTGGTTAGTGGTTAGTAGTTGAACCATAAACAACTAACAACTAACAACTATCTACTAACCACTAACCAATAATATATTATTTGACTTGAGGATCGGCAATGTAACGGAAAGTTGGCTCTGTATTCCAAGGACCGCGTTCGTCTTTACCATTAGTAGATAAATTGTAGTAAATATCCACAGTGCTATCTGGTTGAATATTACCAAAGAACGGGTCTGTCAATTTACCCAAAGAATCTAGCGCCTTCATAAACATTTGGGTGTGAGAAACTTCCCGTGTGAGAAGGTGAACCAGCGCTTGTTTTGTACCTTCTTCAGGAGCTAATTTAACCAACTCTTCATAGGTTTGACGCGCACCTGCTTCCGCAGCAATGTTAGCTCGTAAATCGCGGACGACATCACCACCTTCATTAACATAGGCGGCTGTCCAAGCTTGTCCCTGACTGTCTAACAAATGCGGTCCTACACCCCGAATAGCAAACAGCGTACTTTTGTAAGCTTCGGTTTGATCGACATTTTTGGTATGAGCTTCGATTAATCTGCCAACCATTTCTAAATGGCTAAACTCTTCGATCGCAATATCTTGCAACATATCGCGAATCCCAGGATGCTCGCAGTGGAAAGATTGCGTCCAATATTGCAATGCAGCTGTTAATTCGCCTGTTGCACCGCCAAATTGTTCTAAAAGCAGTTGAGCAAAACGTGGGTTGGGTTCACTCACTTGAACAGGTTGAATCGTCTCTTTTTTATGCAAGAACACAATGCACGCTCCTTATTTTTCTATTGCTTTATTGCCTTAACTTAAGGAGACACTTCTCTCAATGTGTTTATCGCCTCAAGCAAGAATTTATTTGCACCTAATAAGAATCATAAAGAGACCAATCAATTTCAACCTGTTTCTGTAGAAAGACTTGTGTTTGAAAACAGTTCTCTCTTTGGTTATTTGTCATCGGTCAAGTGACATTGGTCAAGTGTCATTGGTCATTTGGTTACTGGTTACTGCTTCTCCATACGATATGTATAAAATTTATCAAACGCTCCCACTGTCTCAAATTTGTAAGAAGGTACCCAATTGTTGAGCGTTAAGTCAGTGCGGTAAACGCTAAAAATCAAGAAATCTTGTCTTTCTGTTCTGACCGCTATAATTTCTCGTATTTGTGGATTGGCTGCTTCTACCAGTTCTGTGCAATTAAACTTAATAATATTCTCGAAGATATTTGGAGTCTTCTTGCATAAATTGCCTTTCACATATTCCGATAGCTGTTCCACTGCGTACTCTTCATACTGTTCCTGCTTGGGGTTTGTCCTTGCCATTGCTAACCCTATAGTTGCTAGCCCCAAGACTCCCACACACACAATAATGGATAAGACTCTCATTTTCCTAATTGCTAGTAGCTTTAGCGATCAGACTTTAGATTAGCTGCACCCGTTCCTTGAAAAAAAGGATTAGATCGTTTAATATAGTTATGCTACTATATTAAGTATGATGGCGAGCGTAGCCAAGTGGTTAAGGCAGAGGATTGTGGTTCCTCCACTCGTGGGTTCGAGTCCCATCGTTCGCCCTGAAAAAAGCATAAAACTTACTAACTAGAAACGGCAATGGATTAACTATCTGTCTGGAAAGGCAAATAGATATCCATTGCCAAAGTTTTTGGAGTACGATGTAAAGATAAGTTAATCAGATTGCTAATTCTCAAACCCTCCTAAAAAATTCCTAGCAGAAATATGAAAGTTAAACCACATAAGGCAAGAAGAGAAATTATCATTATGTTGCCTATGCTGCGATCGTGAACGGTAGGATGTGATGGTTGGCTCATATGAGTTCAAACCTTATTCAAAACTACGATTGTAATTATAGATAACTAAATAGGAATTTTTTTTTGTAGAATAAGATACTTGATTTTAATTTATGTAAGTTTATTTTCGCAATAATTTAATTCAATGAATTTTTGTTTCATCACTTGAAAAATGAAGAGTTGAAAAGTTCGTTTAATACTTTTAAGATTTCCAAATAAAAAATTTCCCAGAATTTGTGGCGATGCTTGGAGCTTTGCCAAGCCTTATGGTATGAGCATCCTAACTGTTAATCACACAGGGCAAGTGCCACATTTCAGACCCCCGATCTTTCATTTCCCTCAATTAACATATTATTAACTTGATACTTGCTATTTTTTATTAAGAAATAAAAAGTGTCTATGTCTTTAGTTAGAGTGCAAAATACTTCTCAATAAGATTACCGTAAAAATGTAAACTAGTTGAGGGCTAATACTAATTCTATATGACTAATTGTTAATTTCTAAAAAGATTTGCAATGATGTCATAGCTATTAGCTATTAGTTACGACGGTTAAACTGAAATATACAATTATCTCAAGAATTGCCATGTCAGAATTACTTCAAGCCATCTTGGATAGTGAAGAGAAAAATGATTTGCGTTCTTTGATAAGCGAGTTACGCCAGCAAGAAAAAAAATATCTGCTGCGAAACGACATCCTGAGTTTGTACGGCGAATATTGCTCGAAGTACGAAAAGTCAGAACAGTTTTACAGAGCCTCGCACTTGGGTAAGTTAATCTACTATACTCAGGAAGTTATTCAAGAGGAATCCAGTCTCTGTTTTATCATCCGTCCCAAGATAGCTAGCCAAGAAGTCTATCGACTGACAGCAAATTTAAATATTGAACCAATGACAGTCCAGGAACTGTTGGATCTGCGCGATCGCTTGGTCAACAAATACAACCCCAATGAAGGAGACTTGCTGGAGTTGGATTTTGGGCCCTTTTATGACTACTCACCCATCATCCGCGATCCAAAAAATATTGGCAAAGGGGTACAGTTCCTCAACCGATATCTATCTGGTAAGTTATTTGCGGACGCCAAACAAGGGCTGGAATCCTTGTTTTATTTTTTGCGACTCCACCAATACAATGGCGTGCAACTGCTAATTAACGAACGCATTAAGTCACAACAGCAGCTTTCAGACCAAGTTAAGAAAGCGTTGGTTTTTGTGAGCGATCGCCCCAACGAACAACCCTATGAAGAATTCCGGTTTGACCTACAAATAATGGGCTTTGAACCGGGTTGGGGTAACACAGCCATGCGAGTTCGGGAAACTTTAGGCATTCTGGATGAACTTATGGATTCTCCTGACCCCCAAACTCTAGAAGCCTTCATTTCTCGCATCCCAATGATTTTTAGAATCGTGCTCGTGTCCGCCCATGGTTGGTTTGGACAAGAGGGAGTTTTGGGACGCCCCGACACTGGGGGTCAAGTGGTTTACGTTCTGGATCAAGCGAAGAATTTAGAGAAGCAACTGCAAGAAGATGCCATGTTGGCTGGTTTGGGCGGATTGAATGTTAAGCCTAAGGTTATCATTCTTACTCGCTTGATTCCCAATAGTGATGGCACCTTATGCAACCAAAGGCTAGAAAAAGTCTATGACACAGAAAACGCCTGGATACTGCGAGTTCCTTTGCGGGAATTCAATCCCAACATGACTCAGAACTGGATTTCACGGTTTGAGTTTTGGCCCTATGTGGAAACCTTTGCTATTGATGCAGAAAAAGAACTGCGGGCAGAGTTTCAGGGCAGACCCGACCTTATTGTAGGTAATTATACTGACGGTAATTTAATCGCATTTTTGCTATCCCGTCGGTTAGGTGTTACGCAATGTAATATCGCCCACGCGCTAGAAAAATCTAAGTACTTGTTTAGCAACCTCTACTGGCAAGACTTAGAAGATAAGTACCATTTTTCATTGCAATTCACTGCCGATCTGTTGGCAATGAATGCTGCCAATTTTATTATCAGCAGCACTTATCAAGAGATTGTAGGAACTGCAGATAGTGTGGGACAATACGAATCTCTCAAGTGTTTTACGATGCCAGAACTGTATCACGTTGTCAATGGGATTGAACTGTTTAGCCCCAAATTTAACGTCGTACCACCAGGAGTTAATGAAACTTGCTATTTCCCCTACACGCGTACTGAAGACAGAATTGAGAGCGATCGCGCCAGATTAGAAGAAATGCTGTTTACTCTGGAAGATCCAAAGGAAATTTTTGGGACTTTAGACGATCCCAAGAAACGCCCGCTTTTCTCAATGGCGCGTCTTGACCGAATTAAGAACTTGACTGGTTTAGCGCAATGCTTTGGTCAAAACAAAGAATTGCAAGAACATTGCAATCTCATATTAATTGCAGGGAAATTGCGAGTCGAAGAATCAGGCGACAATGAAGAACGCGAAGAGATTGTCAAACTTTACCGGATTATAGAAGAGTACAATCTTCATGGAAAGATTCGTTGGTTGGGAGTGCGCTTAACCAAAAGTGATTCAGGGGAAGTTTACCGAGTGATTGGCGATCGTCAGGGAATATTTGTACAACCCGCTTTATTTGAAGCTTTTGGTTTGACAATTTTAGAATCGATGATTTCGGGATTACCCACTTTTGCAACACAATTTGGGGGTCCATTAGAAATTATTCAAGATAAGGTCAATGGATTTTACATCAACCCAACAAATCTAGAAGAAACAGGTAATAAGATTTTGGAATTTGTCAAGCTTTGTGACCAGAAACCCAATTATTGGATTCAAATTTCACAAAAAGGAATTGAAAGAGTTTACAGCACCTATACATGGAAAATTCATACCTCTAAGCTGTTATCCTTAGCCAGAATTTATGGCTTTTGGAACTTTATTTCCAAAGAAAATCGAGAGGATTTGTTGCGTTATATAGAAGCTTTGTTTTATTTAATTTACAAACCAAGAGCGCAACAACTATTAGAGCAACATAAGTACCGATAGAAATTATGAATTATGAATTGTGAATTCTGAAAAATTTTATAATTCATAATTCATAATTCATAATTCATAATTCATAATTCATTCTGTTAATTCTAACCAAGTTGTTTGTCCAACAATGCCATCTACTGATATACTGCGCTGGTTTTGAAAAGATTTAACAGCCGCTTCTGTTAGCGCACCAAAAAATCCATCAACTTGAACAGCGTAGCCATTGTACGATAACAGTCTTTGTAAAGCTCTAACAGCAATACCCTTATTGCCAAAACTTAAAGTTGGCAAGGCTTGATTAGTATAGTCGTAAGATATAGAAGTCACCACTTGGTAACCACCTCGTTTACCAGTGAATCTTCGCCTGTAACGACGAGAATTGACCGTAAGGTTGTTTTCTGACGCTACTAACGACTCCACAAAAGAAGCCGTCTGAGCTTGATTCACTATATTTTCATTTTCTGTAGTTTGTTTTAATGGGGAGACTTGTGTTGTCTCATCGTATTGCATAAATTCAGGTGGTGTAACTTGAGCGGGTGAAACTATCGGAGATAGCTGGTCTTGATTTGACTCTTCCACGCTGCTCTCTAACTGAAGAAATAGCTGATTTGCTAAACTCAGCAAAGAAAATTGTCCTGTTTGCAATACGCCCGTCATCAGCAGGGCAATATCTGTCATTGTGTCACATTTACGCTAGGCCCATGCTTTATTTGACACATACTATAGCTGTTGTTCCGGAATAAACAGTAATTACAAAATAAAAAATGTAATAATTTTTTCCAAAGATTCCGTAAAAGAGCCTTAGCTGTTAGCTATGCGTATAAATACACAATAGGAGTAAGGAGCCATTTTTCTTTGACTCCTTACCCAAAGTAAATTTGCGTGTTTGATAGCCGATCGCATTTCACGAAACCAATCTGATTTATAATTGGCAAATAAGCGCTCACTAAGCTGTTAATTCCGCCCAAGTTCTGGAACCAACCACGCCATCAGGCCTGAGACCTCGTCCACTTTGAAAAGCCATCACAGCAGATTCTGTGAGAGCACCAAAATTTCCATCAATTCTCACGAAGTAGCCATTGGAAACTAAAAGTCGTTGTAAAACTCTAACAGAATGACCGGAGGAGCCAAACCTTAGAGTTGGTAAACCTGACGCTCGTGCTGACATAAATTGTGCTTCGGATTGTTCCTCAAATTGTTCTTCAACTCTTCCACGTTCACTTTAATTGAAAAACTAATTTGATTTTTTAATTTTAACTATTTTTTAGAGGATTACTCCCTTCCCGCCCAAAGATTACCTATATAAATGAACCGCAAAGACGCCAAGAGCAAGGGAGTAAGAGGATAAGAAGTTCGGTAGTCTTATAGCACCGAAGGGAGTAGCACAACAAAAAATGTTAACGGTTAACGGTTAGTGGTTAGTAGGGGCGCAAGGTTTTGCGTCCCTATTTTATTATGGAGCTACTTGTTGACAAAAATGATTTGCCCAGTTTGCCAACGCTAGCCAAGTAATGGAACCAACGAGCCCATCATCTTTTAAGTTCCGATCGCGTTGGAACTGTTGTACAGCTGCTTCCGTAACTGAACCAAACTTTGAATCAAAACTACTACTGTTTAAGTATCCAAAAGTAATCAATTGTTGCTGTAGCAATCTTACAGCATCACCATTAGTACCTTTTTTTAATTGGGGCAATTTTTGCTCAGCCACGATCTACCTTCCTAAATTTTTTAAAAGTTGACGTTGATTTGCCTCTTCTTCATTGTTAACTACGAGCGGTTAACTGAATTAGGGGCGACACTTGAGAAAACCAAAATCACCCAAAGCCCGCCAAGTTAAGGGACCAACTTTTCCATCAGCAGCCAATTTTATCCCGTTGGTATTTACTGCTGTATACTCTTTTTGGAATTGAACAACAGCTGAGAAAGTGTTGCTACCAAAATTTCCGTCTACTTTCAGTACTGGTATAACGTTTCCATTCCCGATCTTGCTTCTGTAAGCATTTAACAGTTGTTGTAAATATTTCACGGCGTCGCCAGTGTCATTTTGTACTACTTGTGGCAGACCGATAGCAGCACTCGCTTCAACCGAGGCATTAAAATCCGCAGCTTGTGTCATAGTTTACCTTTACGCTTAGTGTTAATGGTTAGTGGTTAGTAGGGGCGCAAAGCCTTGCGCCCGTACAATGATTTAGTAGGAGTGCAACGCTTTACGCCCGTAAAATAATTAGTAGGGGCGCAGAGCCTTGCATCGGTATAGTGGTTAGCGGTCAGTAGGGCGCAAACATTCTTCTTCTGGTGACCCTTGAACCCTAATCCCTAACCCCTAACCCCTAATCCCTTACTGGAACTGTGCACAGGTATTCTTGGTTTGGTTACCTAATGCAGCCCATGTTTGGGGACCGACTTTTCCATCAACTGTCAAATTTTGTTCGCTTTGAAACTCTTTAACAGCAGTCTCTGTTTTATTGCCAAAGATTGCATCAAAGTCACTGTTAGCTAATTTGCCAAAAACGATTAAAAGTTGTTGTAGAAATCTTACAGCTTCTCCAGTGGAGCCATTTTGCAGTGTTGGCAAACTCTTTTGAGCCATGATCTAACCTTCCTGTGTTTGTTTCTGTTTCAATGATGTTCATTCATTAGGAGCGAACCAGCACCAGGTACTTTTAAAATCGCCAGCACCATAGCTATTAATTCATTGGTCACTGGTCACTGGTCACTGGTCACTGGTCACTGTTTACCGACACCGACGATAGGCAAAATCACCCAAAGCACGCCAAGTCAAAGGACCGACTTTTCCATCAACAGGAAAAGTGGGATCGCCAACAATCGCTTTGTATTCTTGTTGAAATCTGACAACAGCAGCGAAAGTGTTACGACCAAAATCTCCATCTTCTTGAAGCGGTGCAGCGTTTCCATCTCCAATCTTGCTTCTAAAAGCGTTGAGAAGTTGTTGGAGCAATTTCACAGCATCACCATTGTCACCTTGTACCACGAGTGGCAAGCTTATGGAGCGAGCAGCAGCCTCAAGCACTGTATTGAAATCGGCAGCTTGTGTCATATTCACCCTCCGTGAATGATTTAAGGTGTAAAATTACTTTTCTATCAATCTAAGGTAGTGTTGCACTCTTCACTCTGACATTACCCATGTAGGGTAATATTCTTCTAGGGAGGAGCAAATGTACCCCCGTTGTTTCGCTTAGCGAGTATTAGGTCTGTTGGTCACTACCAAACAAATACAGTTGTAGCGAAAAGAATACCGATGTGGTGGCTTTTTTAACGTTATCTTTAGGTCTACGCAACCGGAAGGTAGTAAAACGCAAATCCCAGTACGGTATATGCAGCTAATAACAGTATGCCTTCAAGCCAGTTTGACTTTCCATCAGAACTAATGCTATTCGCAATCAACACTGATACAGTTACAGCCACTAATTCAAAGGGATTAAAATTTAAATCCATTGGTTGACCTAATACCCAACCTGCTAAAACTAAGACAGGAGCCACAAACAGGGCTATCTGCATACTCGATCCCACTGCTACCGAAACAGACAAATCCATCTTGTCTTTCATAGCTACTGTGACAGCGGTCGCGTGTTCTGCAGCATTACCAACAATGGGTACAAGAACGATCCCTGTGAATAATCCGGTTAAACCTAACTGGGCTGTGGCTACTTCTAGTGATGCGACTAGCATTTCTGATTCTAATGCGACTAGAATAGTACAGACTAGCAACACACCTGCCCACAACCAAACGTTAGGTTTGCTATGATGCTCTTCTTCCACAGTTTCTGCAACACCCACCTCGTAGAGATAAGCGTGGGTTTTCATGGAAAACAATAATGTTAAAGCATAGACAATCATTAAGACTATGGCAACCGCTAGGGAAAGGTGTTGCAATGTTTGTTCGCTGACTGTCTGAGAACCAAATCTCATGGCTGTTGGCAGCAAAATAGCAATGACTGCCAAATTCATCGAAGATGCATTTACCCTTGCTACAACTGACTGAAATTTCTGTTCCTTGTGACGCAGTCCGCCTAAAAACATTGCAAGACCCATCACTAGCAGTAAGTTCCCAATAATCGATCCCGTGATACTAGCTTTGACAACATCCACTAATCCGGCGTTTAAGGCAACTAGAGCAATAATGAGTTCTGTGGCATTACCAAAAGTGGCATTTAACAATCCTCCTAAGGTAGGACCAACTACGACAGCAATTTCTTCTGTAGCTGTTCCCATCCATGCAGCTAGAGGCAAAATTGCCAAGCAGGCGGTTCCAAAAACTATCAGATCTCCCCACTCCAAGTAATGTGCTGCAAAGGAAACCGGAACAAACAAAGACAAAACGAGAAAAATGATGTTTTTACCTGACATGTGTATTTTGGGTTGAAAAAGTTAACAGAAACGGAGTTAAGGGTTAAGAGTGAAAAATCGCACTTTATGTGTATACGCTATGGCACATCTCCAGTGCCCTCAACTTCTTATTTAGGATACTCCCAACCTTCCACCACAACGGTTCCGAAATTTTACTGTTTCCTTTAAGGAGCTTTATTTGTAAAATAAGATTGCAATATAAGTCGTATTCGCAATCTTTCGTTGCAAAAGTTTCGATGAAGTGCAGAATTTTACAACAAAGATGCGGGTTAATATATTAAAAGACAATTAAGTTTTTAGCACCACCAACGATGAAACCTGCTAACCCCACTTTTATCAATGGTTACTTAATTGGAAGGCTGCTTTCAGCGTGTAAATTTCTCCCACACTTAGGCCGCAAAGAGCGGAGTTAGTTTACATATCATAGTTGCTCTCTTTTCCCCACTGTTATTGCAATGCTAATGCCATAAAGGTTTATAGAAATTTTACTCCTGGACGCAATTGCAAATTTATCTATCCTATTTGGAATCATAACTCCATGACCTCAGCAGCTGAATTGCCAGCTAGTACTGGTACAAATTTGACGCCAAATGAAACTATGAAAAGCACCCAAATGCTTGATCCCCTGAGACAAGCTACGGGCGTTTACGTAACTGTTCATGGGCATTTTTACCAACCACCACGGGAAAACCCTTATTTAGACGCAATTGAGCGTCAACCTGGTGCAGCGCCTTTTCATGATTGGAACGAGCGTATCCACTCCGAGTGCTATCGTCCCAATGCCTTTGCCAGAGTGTTAAATGATAGAGGCGAATTGGTGGGGATCGTTAACAACTATGAGTATCTGAGCTTTAATATCGGACCAACCTTGATGTCATGGTTGGAACGCCATGATGTGGAGGTTTATCAACGCATCTTGGAAGCAGATCGCAAGAGTTGCGAAAGGTTGAACGGGCATGGCAATGCGATCGCGCAAGTATACAACCACATCATCATGCCCCTCGCTAACGAACGGGACAAATACACCCAAATTCGCTGGGGCAAAGAAGACTTCCGCTCTCGCTTTGGGCGCGATCCCGAAGGCGTGTGGTTGGCAGAAACAGCTGTAGACTACGCAACCCTGAAAGCCTTAATTGATGAAGGGATTCGCTTTGTTATACTTGCCCCATCGCAAGCACAGCGCTGTCGTCTCATGCCAACAAAAGATAACCCCAACCCAGAATGGCATGAAGTAGGCGGTAGTCAAATCGATCCCACACGTCCATATCGGTGTTTTTTGAAGGACAGTCATTCCTCTGAAAAACAAAAGACAAATGACAAAGGACTTTTGACCAATGACGAACCATACATAGATATCTTCTTCTATGACGGCCCGATCTCGCGAGATATGGGATTTAGTGATGTTCTGTATAATTCAAGCCATTTGGCAGGACGAATCGGTTCGGCAGTACGCGGGGATCACCGTCCGGCACAATTAATTTCTGTTGCTACAGATGGGGAAACTTTTGGACACCACAAAGGCGGTACGGAGAAAACACTAGCCTACGCATTTACACAAGAATTCACTCACAGAGGTTGGACTGTCACAAACTTTGCCCACTACCTCAGTCTAAATTGTCCTACTTGGGAAGTAGAACTCAAGCCTGTCACAGCGTGGAGTTGTGCTCACGGTGTGGATAGATGGCAAGATGACTGCGGTTGCGGTGGTGGTGGAGCGTGGCATCAAAAATGGCGTCGTCCTTTAAGAGATGCTTTAGATTGGTTGCGCGATCGCCTAATCCAGGTGTATGAGGAATATGGCAGACTCTTGTTCCGCGATCCCTGGTATGCAAGAGATGAATACATAGAGGTGATTCGCGATCGCACTCCCGAAAATGTCACTCGTTTCCTAGCCCGCCATCAAAACCACAAGCTGACAGCAGCCGAACAAGTGGACGCCTTACGCTTGTTAGAAATGCAGCGTCATGCTTTGCTGATGTTCACCAGTTGTGGATGGTTCTTTGAAGAAATCTCGCGCCCGGAAGGAACGCAGATTCTTCGTTATGCTTCCCGTGCGCTAGAACTGGCAGGAGATGTAGCAGGCGTACAATTAGAAAAAGGTTTCATCAAACGTCTTGCTACAGCAATCAGTAATGTTGAATTCTTCAAACATGGTGCGGAAGTTTACCGTCAACTTGTGCTAACAGCCCAAATCAGCTTTAGACAAGTTGCAGCCCACCATGCTATTACTTCGTTATTCAACGGACAACGTTCAACCTTAAGCGACAGGCTACCTACAAACAACGATCGAACTTCAACAGCTAGCGCTTTCCAAAAGAGAGCTTATTGCTACACAGTCAATGAACTAGACTACCAACTCCAAAGAATGGGATCGCTCACTTTGGCAGTGGGGAATTTGAACCTGGTTTCAGAAATCACCTGGGAAAGCGAACATCTAGTGTTTGCAGTTCTTCACCTTGGGGGGTGGGATTTCCATTGTTGTATTCAACCTTTTCAAGGACGCCGTGGTTACAGCCAGTTAAAGGAAAAACTGTTTGGCGCACTGCAACAAGCCAGTGCAGCACATACAATTTTGGCGATGGTGCAATTGTTTGGTGAAGAAGCATTCAACTTGCAGAATCTATTCGCCGAAGAACGCCATCGACTCATGCACTTATTAAGTCAGGAGACCCTGACACGATTGGATCAGCTCTACACACAAACATACAGGGATAATTACGGTGTCTTAATGGCATTCCATCGCGATGGAATTCCCGCACCGCAGGAGTTACAGGTAGCAGCAGAGATATCCTTGGGGTATCGGTGTATGATGACATTGCGTGCATTAGAGCAAGACATATCCGAACCAAAATCCACTTGGAATCATATTTTAGAGTTAGAAGCAATTGCCACAGAAGCCAAACACCTGCATTGTCGGTTGAATATTCCTGAAGGCAAGCAGATGTTAGAGCAAATAATACTCCATTCGCTCTGGCAGCTACTACACGATCCTAGTGGAACCTCAGATGCAGATATCCAATGCTTGGAACGATTGATAGACACGGGATACCAGCTTAATCTTGGTATTTGTCTTGACCGATCCCAGGAACTGTATTTCAGCCGTTTGCACAATCATATTGTGCCGCAGATAGCTATTAAAACGGCAAATCAAGAAAATTTAACTTATAGCCGTCAGTTATTGAAATTAGGGCAAAAGTTGTTAGTTGATGTTAACTATTGGTTAACAAGCAGTAACTAGCGATCGGGAGAGGGCATTGGGCATAGGTCGTGAGTGACATCATGTTAGGATAACTACTGACATTAAGTTTGTAGCTGCGCTTCAGCACGCTAAAGCGCAACTACGAACGAATTATTTTAGCATTCATTAACCGAACGTCCTTATCTCCCTTATGTCCCTTGTCTCCCTTATCCCCCTGTTCTTGGTGGCTACTTATAATCATTCACCATCCAATAAACATTATTAACCACTGCATTTGGTTGATTGTTTGTAACGGTTTCTTCAACTTCAGGTTCATCTGGACAAAAGTCCAATGAAACTTTTATCTCTAAATTTTCCGAGCTTTTTTTGTCTTCAATAGATAGGGTATCATATGCATCGTCATCATCAAGCATAGAAAAATCTTTTTTCTTCATGGTAGAAAAATCTATGATGACTTTGATTTCTAGCTTGCCTTTCTGCTTGCGATTATTATTTGGAATCAAAAGTTCGCATTTGACTCCTTGCTTGAGTGCAAACTTCCACTCTACACGATTAAATATGCCCTGCACATTTTTCTGCTTAAAGTATTTTTTTATAAATGAATTCTTGCAAGACAAATTTAGGTCGTTGCCTTTTGGTTCAAAGTTTTCAATTATGTGATTAACAATTTGAACCGGATTAAATATTTTGTTTTCTAATAGGATAATATCTTCTGTTCCTTCCAATTGTTTAAGTTTGTTGTTTAGCATACTGAGATGACCCTCCTGTTTTTTTACTTGTAACATTTTCGCTCACTGTTAAAAGAGCGAACATTATGAAATCGCTGAAATGCAAAGATGATAATTAATCATCACTTAACATTAAAACATTTGAAAAATCCAGATAGAGATAATAAAACATTATTATCATTC
>NZ_WJFC01000180.1 GCF_009725235.1 Scytonema sp. UIC 10036 | reverse complement strand
CCCTACCCCCTCCCCTATGTGTCTGTAGTATGAATCATGGGTGGAAAGCTTAATTTTTCTTTATCACTTGGGGGAGAGGTATTGAAGGCTACTTAATAGGAATTATATAAATATCTAGCGCTGAACTCAGGACAGTAATTTAGATAGGTTCTACCCATTTAATTTACTAGGGACAAGTATTCAAAATGCTTGTTCTATAAGAGTTTGGTATTTTTACTTTTGACTTTTTACTTTTGAATTGCTTATGTCCCCTATCGCAAACGCTGAAAGAAATAATACGCAGATAGAGGAAACAATAAATACAAATTATAACCGTGCTGAGCGGCAATTTGTAGAGCTGCTTGCGACAGAGGATTTAGATAAAAAACTCGAAGCCAAGCCAGAACTCAAGCATGAGTTTGAAAGTACCCTCTCTGTAGCGATTCGCGCTGCTTACCAAAATGGTGCAGGTGATGATGCCGCCCACCTCTTTCTTCAGCGAGTCCTTTATCGTATTAACCGTCTGAACTTGTTTTGGTACGATGACTTGCGGCATTACGTAAATGAGCGATCCTTTTATCTACACAAGATACGCGATCGCATAGAAACAGCTTGGCAAGAGTGGGAACTATCACAGCTTGATGTGAAAGCATTACGACAATTGGATGTTAAAAGTGTTCAGCAAGCTCTAATTGAACGTTGTGCATATGACTTAGATCCTGAATTGTCAGAAGAAAGCCTCTATATACGCAATTCTATGAGTGAGGCTGGCTACCGTCACTTACTTGCTATTGGTTCATTTGACGGTCTGGTAGAAGGTAGTCGCCTTTCCCGAATTCTTGGCGGTGCTGCTAATGAAGTGCAATGTACTTTAATACGAGTGCTATTAGAAGAATATGGTAACGGACGTTTTCCTCGCAAGCACTCCACCTTCTTTGCCCAAATGCTAAATGAGTTTGGGATGAACACCGAACCAGAAGGGTATTTTGATTTGGTTCCCTGGGAAGTACTTGCTAACGACAATAATAATTTCTTACTGACGGAATGCAAACGTTATTTCCTGCGGTATAATGGAGGGCTTACCTATTTTGAGGTAGCCGGTCCTGCGGCTTACAGAAATTATCTTGCTGCAGCACAACGATTGGGGCTTTCGGAAGCAGCAATGGGCTACTGGGAATTGCACATCCGGGAAGACGAACGTCACGGACGTTGGATGTTGGATAATGTCGCTTTGCCTCTAGCTGAAATGTATTCTCATGAGGCATGGCAACTTGTACTTGGTTATGACCAAGAAAAGCTTATGGGCGATCGCGCCGCCAGTGCTGTTGTGCGATCGATACGGAAAAATAGCTAATGGCTAATGGCTAATGGCTAATAGCAAGAAAGTACTTATTTTGCGGGGTGGGCATTGCCCATCCTCTAGCTTCTCATTTCTACATTGTCATTCAATTCTTGTTAAAAGTTTATGAAAGTTGAAAATTCAATGAAGCAAGTTTTTTATTGTCCGGAAGAATCTAATTTCTATTCAAACTGTTTGGAAAACCTAGTTTTGAGAGATTGTCATAAATCAGAGTGTATTGTTGAATTTGGCTCGGGAGATGGAAGCCCTGTTATTAACTCTCTTTTAAGAAACAGATTTGAGGGATTAATACAAGGATTTGAATTAAATCCTACGGCTTGGAAAACTGCTAATTCATATATAGATGAATATAACCTAAATCATAAATACGTTATTCATAACTCATGTTTGTTCGACTCTTCTCAACCAGAAGCCGAGTATCTAGTCGCTAATCCTCCATATTTACCAGCACCAGACCAAGATATTTATATGCCTTTGTTATTTGGTGGCATAGATGGTGCAACAGTCACAAACAATCTTTTGTCGTTGGATTACCAAAATGTGTTACTTTTAGTATCCAGTTATTCCAATCCACAAAGCACAATTAATCACGCAAAAGCTCACGGTTATTCTGTGACTAAATTTTTTGTTTTGCCTTTAAAATTTGGCTATTATAGCTCTGAACCAAAAGTTAAGAAGCATATTGAAGAATTACGCAAACACGGAATGGCTTTTTATTCTGGTGATTATTACTATTTAGCAGGGGTTTTATTTCAAAAATTATCTAACTCAAAAGTTGATTTATCTCAGGAGTTAGAGAAGTTGATGACGAGTTTGTAGAGTTTAGGGAGTAGGGAGTAGGGGGTAGGGGGTAGGGAATGGGAAATCTCCTTTTTTCATGACAAGGTTTGTGAGATTTTCCTATGAATAACTGTCTTGAAAATAGAAAGTAGGTAGGGCTAAAGCCCACCTAACAACTAACAACTAACAACTAACAACTAACCACTAACCACCAATCACTAACCATCACCTATAATTGCCAAAAAAATATTCCAAATAAACAATAAAAAAGCGGATGCAAGCAAGAAAATCATTAAGCTAGCAAGAGCCGCAAAGGGAGAAGTAATAAAAAGTAACAAAAAGACAAATAAGAAAAAAGTTAACAAGGCTCTATTCATATTTTTTGTTAATAAATTTCTATTTTTTATTATTCTTAACTCTACAAGTTACGTCATCCCTCAAAGAAAGAATTGTTGCTCATACTGTTGACATAAGTGTTATCATTTAAGTGGTAAATGCATACTGTGTTGCACTTATTGCCTGTAAGTGCAAATTTTGGGATAAAAGTTTATACTAAGTAACAGCAACAATGCCTGAAGGTAAAGTCTCAGAAGCTCGGGATATAGACGCAGAGCTTAGAAAGGGTCAATTTGGAGTACCAATGCTTTCAAGCGAGAAAGCAGGATGGAACAACATTCTTGTTGAATACTGGCAAATGCCTGCTCACGAGCTACCTCCACAATTATTATCTGACTATATAATTAACCTACATTTCAAGCGGCCGACAAAAGCAGAAATTATGTGGGACGGGCGTCTTCTGAGCAAAAACTTTACCCACGGTGAAATAACTATTCTTCCTCCAGGTATGTCATGTAAAGGTATCAGTTTGGAGGATAGTGACTTCTTGGTACTCCGCCTTCAACCAACTCTTATTACCCAAGTTGCAGGGGAATTAGGTTATGCAGATCGAGTTGAAATTGCACCTAACTTGGGAGTCCTCAGTCCCCAAATTCAGAATATTGGGTTGGCACTTAAGGCAGAATTGGAGGCTGGATGTTTATCTGGGCGTCTTTACGGTGAATCTCTAGCAACTGCACTCGCAAGTCATCTCCTACAGCAACACTCTACTTCCAGGCAAAACGTTCAATCTTATACTGGAGGTTTGCCTAAGTATAAGCTTTGTCAAACGCTTGAGTATATCAACGAAAATATCGAACACGAGCTGGCACTTGCAGAACTCGCTAGTGTGGCAGAAATAAGTCCCTATCATTTTGCCCGCTTGTTTAAGCAATCCACAGGTTTGACTCCCCATCAATACGTCATTAATTGCAGAATCGAGCGAGCCAAGAAACTACTAACAGAGAAAAAATTGTCAATTGCTGAAATTGGTGATGCTATTGGTTTTCAAAGCCCCAGTCATTTTATTGCACTCTTTCGCAAGCATACGGCAATGACACCAAAAGGTTATCGCGATCGATTGTAGATAAACTTTTTGCAAGCTTATGACATTTTCCGCAAGAATTGAATACCGCACAATATTTTGGTATTGCTAAAGTTATGTGTAATAGCAAAGCGCTTGTACTACATTAAAAAGTTCTATGCAGATGCTCAAATACCTACGTACAAGATAGGAGTGCGCCAAAGTATGTAACATATTTCTTTTTCCCTGATTCATGCCAGATAGCTTTTTTTTGAAACCCAGGCTCAACGCCTGGGTTTTTTCGTCTATAGCGGTTCTCCGTTAGCTACACACCTGTATTACAGCAGTTTTCACCTAAATGAATTACACCGTTGGTAGGGGCGCAATGCCTTGCGCCCCTACAGATGTGTATTCAATACTGCAAGGGCTGCGAGAAATTGTAGGTTGGGTTGAGCACAAGCGAAACCCAACAAATGCCGATAAATGTTGGGTAAGGTTCCTCAAACGCCAGTAAAGGTGCGGAGGGAAACCCTCCTATGGCGCATTCGCGCCACGCACACGGTTCAGGGCTGGCTCCCCAACCTACGTAATTGCGTGTTTTTATGCAAAACCTACGCAGTATTGGTGGTCTATTACCTGAAAATGGCTGCAATTTATCAGTCATTAGCGGAATAAAATCTGACAACTTCTAGAAAACGTTGAAGAGTTGGGGAATTATCCTGCTGTCTCCAAATCGTGTTAATTCCCACTTCTGGAGTTTTTTCTTGTAAAGATTTATATACAACCCCGGTTCGTTGTAAATGCCTGATTGATGCAGGTACTATTGATACTCCCATCTGAGCAGCAACTAAACTCACAATTGTTTGCATCTGAGATGCTTCCTGTGCTACTTGGGGACTAAAACCTGCTTGTTGGCAAAAACTAATAATTGCATCGTAGAGCTTTGAATTGTTCGCTTTGGAGCGATCGCACGGACACGTTCGTTTCATCTGCCAGAATATGTCCGAATGGTAACGCTACGATTAGAGATTCTTGAAAAATCGTTTCTGTCTTAAAAAGAGTTTCTTCAACCGGGGGACGAAGGAACCCAATATCAATTCTTCCTTCTGATAACCATTGCAGTTGTTGCTCGCTCGTGAGTTCGTGCAGTTCTAACTTCACTTTCGGAACAGTGGTGCGAAACATACGTAAGATTTCTGGCAGAACGTTAAATGCTACAGAACTTACAAAACCGATCGCTAATTGCCCAATTTCACCCCGGCTGGTTTGCCGCCCCATTTGGATGGCTTGCTCTAACTGCTTGAGCATTTGTTGTGCTTGTGCAAAAAAAACTTCTCCTGCTACTGTTAGCTGCACCTTCCGCTTAGTGCGATGGAATAACTCAAAGCCCAGTTCTGTTTCCAATTGACGAATTTGCTGGCTTAAAGGCGGTTGTGCAATATGCAATCGCTCTGCAGCCCTTCCAAAGTGCAGTTCTTCGGCAAGAATGACAAAGTAGCGCAGATGTCGAAGTTCCATTGTGTTGGCTAACTAATATCTTTTACATATTACTCAAGGTAGAAAAATATATTGGACAATCGTTTAAAAATTTTATATTTTTTAGACATGGCTGGAACGCTTGAGCTTCGTAGCAAAGAGCAAGCTTCTGTAAATATTAGGAGACATTTATTATGCTTCAGAATCAATGGGATACATCCCTCTATGAGGGAAAACACGCTTTTGTGTGGAAATACGGAGAGGAGTTGCTGCAATTGTTGTCTGCACAACCAGAAGAGCACATTTTGGATGTAGGTTGCGGTACGGGACAGCTGACAGCAAAAATTGCAGATGCAGGAGCTATTGTCATGGGAATTGATGCTGATGTGATGATGGTTGAAAAAGCAAGGCAAAACTACCCTCAGTTGAAATTTTTAGTCGCTGATGCGCGAGACTTTCAAGTCAATGAACCGTTTGATGCTGTTTTCTCTAATGCAACATTGCACTGGATTCCAGAAGCAAATGCCGTGATTCGCTGTATTTATCAAGCCCTAAAACCAGGGGGTCGTTTTGTGGCAGAGTTTGGTGGTAAAGGGAATATTCAGGCGATCGCGGAAGCTGTTTATGATGTCGTTAGAAACATTGGTTTGCAATCGCCCGAACACCTAAACCCTTGGTATTTCCCCAGTATTAGTGAGTATGCAACTTGTTTGGAACAGCAGGGATTTGAAGTTCGCTATGCAGTTCTGTTCGATCGCCCCACAACATTAGAAGATGGAGATGCAGGCTTGGCAAATTGGATTCGGATGTTTGGCGAGCGCTTTTTGTCCGGGCTGTCTGTTGAGCAGCAAAGCCGTGTCATTCATGCTGTAGAACAGCGTTTGAAACCAGTTCTTTATCAAAATGGTATATGGAGAGCTGATTATCGCAGAATCCGTGTGGTTGCTGTTAAAAATGATATGTCTATTTGAAACACCTTCACAAGTTCTTCATTTTGTCTGTTTAAAGTCAAGAATAGGTTCCAAACAAGATTTGTTTTTGAGCCTCATATCTTAACTTTTTATATCTAAACACCTATGTTAACCTCCCCTTGGGAAAAACCCAAGGGGTATTTTACGTATAACAGCAATATATTAGTTATCATTTTAACTAAAAAAGCAAAAAGCATTTTGCCCATTTTCGATCTTAGCGAGCGCACAGTTAATTTGCGTCAGTCTGCAAACGGTTCTGTCATCAAAACTGTTCGCTACCTAACGAAACTGAAATTGCTTTCATCGAACCGAAAGGAAATTGGATGAAGGTGCGTTTGGCTATAGGGGAAGTAGGATACATTTCTTCAAAGTTGCTTAAGAAACCAAGTTGCTTTTAATAGCGCGAAGGGAGTACTTATAGGCATAATTCTTTCCCTACTCCCTACTCCCTCTCCCTATTTCCTAGTTTTGTTGCTTCTCTGTAAAAATATGGAGTTAATGAAAACTTTAAACATATTTCGTGATTTGATTAAAAAAAAATCCTCTAAATAAAGTAAATTAAATTTAGATATTTTTACGGACACATGAAAAGCTTTTTTTCCAAAGGTATTTTAGCGATCGCTGCAACCATTACCCTGAATAGCCCTTTTCCTGCTCAAGCGAATGAGGAGAAGCTCTGGATACCTATTAACAATAGAACAGATGGATCTACTTACATAGATGTGAACAGTATTACTCATAAAGGTAATACAAAAACTTTTTGGCTCTACGTAACTGTCAATAAACCAACTCCCCAAGGATGGTCGAAGATATTAGCCCAAGGAGTTGCTAATTGCAGCACAAAATATACTACATACAGACAAGCAAAAGTTTACAACAGCCAAGATAAATTAGTAAAATCAGTTCCACTGGAAGCCATCAAACAACTTAACATAGAAGCTATTGCTACTCCAGAGGCTTCAACTGGAGAGGTTGCAGATTTAGTTTGCAGTCTAAACTAATAATAGTTAATTGCTAATAGCTAATGGTTAATGGCTAATAGTTAATAGCAATTAACTATTAATAATGATATTTTAATGTCTAATTTTTAAATTGAGAATATAACTACCTAGTTGAACTTCTCCAGCCCATAGTTCGTAGTCTATACACAAATGTTCGGGAAAAGGGTCTCCATTAAGTGTTAGATTACGGGTAAAATTATGTAAGCGAATAGGTTCGTTGTTCTTGGATGATTCATTGGGCAACCAATAGCGACTTCTGCCATACGCTCCATGTTGCCAAAAGTGACGGTAACTCAATCGACCATTACCTTGTAAGGTCATAATAGCTTGTTCGGGAGTCATTTCCAACCACCATTGTGGGGTGTTGTTAGAAGAGTTAGCACCGTCTTGCTCTAAGTTATTTATATTCTCTGAATCTGGAATATTGACAGGTGGTGCGCTCAAGAGCAAATGAAATCTATTGCTGTCTTTTTGAAAGAGTGTAGCAGCAGTTTCTACAACAGAAAAAACTGGCAAGTCAACAGACTTAAGCGATAGACAAACAGTTTTGCGATATTGAGTTAGCATGGGGGTAATAACGGCTAGAAGTACTAAAACAAAAGAGTTTATTAAAGTATGGGTTACTCAATTTTTTAGAGGTCATTTATAAAGTAAATCTTAAATCGCCAAATATATTGTGTAGGTTGGGTTGAGGAACGAAACCTAACATTAAATTGAATTATTGGGTTACGTTCCTCAACCCAACAAACGCTCTTCTTAATGTTTACTTTATAAATCATCTCTTACTGCTCAATTAAAATTGAGCTTGTCTTGAATCAAGTCATTGGCATCCTCTACTGTTGTGAGAGCGATCGCATCGCAAACAGACCAAATCAAAAAAATGTGTTCTAGTTTACATATGCTTACCTCTCTCATAGGATTGTGGCTCCGAAAATATCCTCTGACATTATATAGGTACCTTCCAAGGCAACTTATGCAATCGGCATAGGGTGTTAACGAATCAATTTTCAGAATAGTGCGTCTAGTATAACGGAGTATAATAAAATTTGTTGGATAATTAAATATTTGTTATCAAAAATCATATACTTCTTCTCTAAATTTTTCAAGCTGAAATTGTATAAATAATAACCCGAACAAGACAACCTGTAGTCCTAAAGTTTGTTAAAAGCAAGACAAACTCACCTAACAATCAATGCTGTAATGTTGCAAGAAATTAACCCAGGCACTTTAATCAACAATCGCTACCAAGTTCAGAAAGTATTGGGACGGGGAGGCTTTGGGAGAACTTACCTAGCATTCGACATTCAGCGGTTTGGTGAATCTTGTGTTCTTAAAGAATTTGTCCCGGAAAACACAAAAGAAGACTTAGTTCGTAAATCCCGTGAATTATTTGAGCGGGAAGCTAAAATTTTGTACCAAATTAACCATCCCCAAATTCCTAAGTTTCTAGCTTGGTTAACTGAGGGAGATCGGCTATTTATTGTGCAGGAGTACATTCAAGGTAAAACCTACTCCGAAATCTTGTATGAGCGTCTTTCCCAGCAAAAAGTACCATTTTCTGAAGTTGAGGTTATTCAATGGCTGCGCGATTTATTGCCAGTGCTGACATACATTCACCTGCAAAATATTATTCACCGAGACATTTCACTCGATAATGTCATGTTGTCTAACAAACAATCCAAACCTGTACTGATTGATTTTGGAGTCGTTAAACAGAAAGTCACTGAAATTTTCTCTACAACTGAGAAAAACGCTTCTCCCTTTGCTCGGGATTCAATAGTCGGGAAAGTGGGTTATTCTCCACCAGAGCAGATTTATATGGGACAGTGCTATCCCTGTAGTGATATCTATGCTTTGGGAGTCAGTGCGCTTGTTCTTCTGACAGGAAAAATGCCAAACTTGTTAATTGATTATCTCACGTTGAAGTGGCAGTGGCGTTCCCATATCAGTATCAGCGAGCCATTAGGTAAGATACTGGATAAAATGCTAGCAGAGCAACCAACACAACGTTACCAGTCAGCTAATGAAGTGTTTTCTGCGCTTCAATCAACGGCATTGAGGCATACCATTAGCAATGAACCTACCCAAACTTTAGAAATTCCTCCGACGGTGACGACTCCTATTAATCCAGAGTTTTTAGAACTTTGCCGTCAAGAATTGAGCCGTGCTGTAGGACCATTTGCCAGTCTGCTTCTTGAAGAGACTTTGAGCCGATTCCCTAACATTACAGCCAGTCAGCTTGTAGAAGCTTTGATGGCAGAAATTCCTCACCAAAAAAGAGCAGAAGAATTTAGGAAGCGAATGAAATTGCGATAATGTTTGATTATAACAATATGGTTGCTAAATCTCGACTGAGTTACGTAAGAATATTTCCGACTATCTAGATGAGTTAAAATTGATAATTTTACATGACCCAGAAAACAGAAAACAGCATTATGGCTGTTATTGAAGAGGTTGAAAACAATTTGATTGCAAAGCTTGATCTCCCCTCATAAAATCGTAGTTGAAAGACTTATTGGGTGAGCAAAGTTCTCACCCTCCTGTATATAATAAGTTAACAACTTAATTGATAAGGAGTAAAGCATTATTCAGATTTTGTCGATTCCTCATTCTCTTGCTCCAACAACCGATCGACTTTTCTCTCAATTGCTGTAAGTTTTCTCAAAATTGTAGGACGATCTTCATCAAGAGATGCTAGTAAATTAGTAATTCCTTCTTGAATGTTAGTTAAGCGTTCCACTGCATTTTGAAGATTTATCATTCCTTCTCGCAGCTCTTGACGCTCAAATCTAGCTTCAGTCATTGCATCTAGCATCGCTTGCGCCGTCCTCGCATTACTTTCAATAAGTTGTTTCAGTTCTTCATCAGTCATAACTTTCTGCAAGCTCTGTATATGGGGACTTATATCATTTCACTTTAATCGCGATATATTCAAATGCTGTAAAGACTCGCCATGCTAGTCTCTACGTTATCCATTTGTGTATCATCCTTTGTGTAAAATGGTATTAGTTGTTTAAATAAGATAAAGCAATTCTATCTAATTTGTAAGAATTGAAAGCTCAGATACCCGACTTCTTTAAGGATACAGCTCGTCAATGGGGGGTGGCACCGAATGGCACCGCTCCTAAAGCCACTCTTTCGTCCCCAGCCGAAGATCGGGAATGCAGCAAAGCAGGCTCTACAGAGCGTGACAGATTGTGAGAGGCTCCGACTCTACTGAGGCATTCCCAGCCTGAGGCTGGGAACGAGGTGGGGGTCTTATTTGTTATTTGAAATATACGTAGGTACGGTTATGCCTTACAATATCCAATGTGCGGCACAGCCCTACCTACTACAGAACTTCTAAATGAACAATTGCTATTCTCAAGAAAAAAGGTCATGGAAAATTATCTAGGTCTTCCCAATGTTGTCATGTATAAAACTGCTTCATCGCCAGGAATCCCTAAAACTTCATTGACTTGATCGTCAAAAAAGCCACCAATACCGCTTACACCTAAACCAAGGCGAATGGCTGCTAAATTCAACCTTTGTCCTAAATGACCGGCATCCATGTGTAAGTATCGATAAACGCGATCGCCATACTGAGCAACTGCCGATTTTAAATCTGCTGTATGAAAAATAATAGCTGCTGCATCTCGCCCTAACTCTTGTCCCAAGCAGAGAAAGTGGAGTTCTCTTCTAAAGTTTTTAAAGCGAATTTGTCGTAATTCTTGTGCTTTTGGTGCGTAATAGTAACAGCCTGCGTCCAGCCCTTTGACCCCGGATACAGCAATAAATGTTTCTATTAAATTTAGGTCAAAGTATTCGGTTGAACTATCAAAACCTTGGTAAATGTAATTTTCAGGTTGATAAGTAAAATCCAGTAAAGCTTTTAGTTCCGCAAAAGTTAAATCTTCACCGCTGTAAGCGCGGGTAGATCGTCTCTTAAGAATAGTCACTTCTAACCCTTCTAGCTTTTCTCCCCAATCGATAGGTTGGCTTGCAGTGGGAATTTTTTCGCAGAAAGGAAAGTTATACTTGTCTTCTAAAGACTTTTCTTGCTTGACTGTGGGTAAATTGAGCTTACCAGTTGTACCTGGTTTGATTTCTGTTGCGCGATGAAAATATTTCAGCAGTTCTCCATCAGGAATGTGAGGGAAATTCGTTTCTGTGGCGGAAGGTAAAGTCGTGCGCCCTGTGGGTAAATTCTGTTTGATATCCAATAAATCTGCTAGGGGAAGAACTGCGATCGCGCCTTCGTGTAACGTATCGATATAAAGCAGTTCGTTTACTTGCTCGTCTATGAAACCACCGATTGGGTGGGGATGATAGTCAGTAATAGCCCCAGCCAGCTCAATATTTCCCAGGAGATGCCCTGTATCCAAAAAAATCCGTCGGTATGCCCTGTCCTCATAGCGCCATGCCGAACGATGGAAAATGGCAGTGATGACAATCGCCAGTTGGGTTGCTTCCAAAGCAGGATGCCAAAAACACGCTTCCTGCAACTTTTGCCACACATCACTTTCCCAATAATGCATTAAGGCATGAGTTCGGCACTGGTAATTATACAGCCCTGGAGGCAACAAAGGTGTACCGCGAGAAACTACGTACATCTCCGCAGGATACAAGCCCCCAGCGCTTGGTGCAGCACGAAGGTAAACTGCACTTCCCATAGAAGGCATTCTTGCTGTTAACCCATAACTGCAAAATAGCAACCGCGCAAGCCTTTGCCACCACTGACTCTCTGGGTTACCAGCAAATGCTTCTGGCTTTTCTTGAATGTAAGGTTTGAGGTCAAAAACAGAACCAATTTTGTACTCTTTAAATGGTACTGGTTGCTGAGACCAATCCAAACCCTTATTTTTAGAGGCAATGGTCTGAGGATCGTACTTAGTACGTTCGTGGTAGTGCTGAGCGATGGATTGGCGTAATTCCGGCATAAGGTGTATAAATATGCTTCTGCTACATATCTTGGCATTCTAGAGGCTCATCATTTAGTCTTAATGAGTACAAATGAGGAGCGAAGAGGGAAGGTAACAAGAAAATAATCGACTCAAAGAACAATCAGGAGAGATTCTTTAATTTTTAATTAAAAATGTTAGCTGCACAATAGCAAATTTTAATTTTTAATTTTCAATTTACTATTTGTCTCTCCTGTACTCATTATCTTCGATCTGGCTGAGAACTGTCTGGTGTCTGTACCAAACGTTGGGAATTGCGTTTCCAGCAAATCAAACCATAGCCAGCAGCTACCAGAACCAATAAATAGGGACTGTAGACAAGCAACCAAATCCCCAACTTCAGCAAACCAACAGTAAATTCTCCCAAAGAGTGAGTAGAATTATTCCAAGCTTCTTGTACTTGCGAACCAAACGCCGGTTGCGTTGCATTGGCAGAAACTGCTGCTTCTAAATTTAAAGTAATTGTAGAATAAGCAACTTGATTTTGTAAGTTTTTTAGCTGAGCATCAATTCGCTCTATAGACTCTCGGACATTGTTGAGTTCTTTAGCCACGCTTAAGACATCTCTGACAGAACCAGCTTTGTCCATAATTTTTTGCAAGTTAGTTTCTGTTTTCCGCAGATTATTTAACCTCGCTTGAATATCAACAATCTGGTTACCCACATCTTCAGCAGTAATGGTACGATTTTCTACAGTGCCTAACTTGGCTAACTCATCTAAGGTAAGTTCTAACGAGTTCTGAGGAACTCGCATTTGGATTGTTGCTCTATGGCGGGTATATCCAACTCTCGGCTGTTGTTCTTCCAATCCAATCAAATCTCCCTGTTGCTTGTCGATCAGTTGGGAGACAGTTTCTAAACTCTTACCTACAGAATCTACAACGATTGTCATAGATGCTTTTTTAATAAGTTGTGGGCGAGAACTGGGTACCTGCGCTGCCTGGGCTGTAGCCGATGAGTCAGTACTCACTTCATTAGCGGGGGCTTCTTCTTGAAGTGGCGCATTACCTGGGGGTGCGCCTCCGCTCATTTGGGGTGCAGAAGCACAGCCAGTAAAAATGATTCCTCCCGCTAGCACACTCAAAATTAATATCGGTTTTCGTATTGGTTTATACAAGGAATTATTCATGAGCTAACCATAGTATGGATTAACTCAGTATGGCTGACTCAAAAATTCGTGTCTGGTATTGTTGCAGAATGTGAAACAGCAGGAATCTTACTTTCTCTGATGGGAAGGTGCTCACAACCTGTTCTACAGAATAGGCGGGATGAGTATTTCATCATTAACGATTGGACAAAGGAACATTGCGAAACTCAATTTTAATATCACCTTGGTAGTAAGAACTTTCGAGGTAAGAACTGATTTCTAAGACTTCTATTTTGTTAACTTCTGTTGTAACTTTGTCAAAGGAAAAAATTGCTTTCAAAGCAACATCTTTAATCAAGTTTTTACTTACACTATCCAGTCCCGTACTACTACCAAATTCAATTTGTGTTGCAAGAGTTTCATTTCCTGTATCAAATATTCTAGTTCTCCTAAATTCGTTAGAATTAGAATATAAAGAAACTCTAGCGTTTTCTCGGGTACTTATGATGTTGAGATAACACTGTACCCTCTGTGCTACTGTATCTGTAGTTGATTTTTGACAGCCTAAAAGTTCAAAGGAAATGTCTTGTTGTTCGATCGCACTAATTGGAGAAGTTATTTCAGGTGCTGAGGATGGAGAAGGCAATGAACTTTCTGTAGGGGATGGAGAAGGCGAACTTTCTGCTATTGGGGAAGAGGGAGAAGGTGATGGTAAGACTGTGGATAATGGGGTTGGAGATGAACTTACTGTGGGCAATGGGTTGACATTGGGCATCAGTGAAATATCACCGAAAATTTTCTTCCAATTTAAAATGACTAAAGTTGTTGAAACACCACCTACAAAAACTACGAGAATAACTAAAAAACCCAAAATAAACAGTATTTTTTGAAAACTGTTATTGGGAGGTTTATTTTCTGAAGTTTTATTACGATTTTGATTCATTTAGTATCCTCCTAAAATATAAATTATACATTTATAATATAATACTTGTGATAGATGTAATAGTAGGTTGGGTTGAGGAACGAAACCCAACATTTAATTGAATTATTGGGCGTCACTTGAGCCAACCCAGCATACACAATACCATTTGGCGATTTAAGATTTACTTTATAAATGACCTCTCAGTCTATTTATCAGTGAAACATAAAAGATGAATGGATAGAGGTAAATTGCGATGCGGAAGACGAAATCAGCGATTCTTGAAGCTGTTCACGAAACGGCTAACGGACTATATAAGGCTGGCGTGATGGATCGAATCACATTGCGCGAATTTGACCGACTGTGCTTGCCGCCAATTGAACCGCTAGAACCTATGCAAATTAAGCAAATCCGTGAATCAGCCCGTGTTAGCCAAGCGGTGTTTGCTGCAGCTTTGAATGTAAGTCTATCAACTGTTCAAAAGTGGGAAATTGGACAAAAGCGCCCTACGGGTACAGCCCTTAAGCTGCTGCACATAGTTCAGAAACGGGGATTGGATAGCGTCATGATTTAAGGGGGTTCCCCCCGTTGTAGCACCTGCCTTAGCGATTATAAATCGCAAAGGTAGGTATTAAACTCACATTAGCTATCATTTCAAATGAATAACACTGTAATCTAGATCGAGCAACATGGAAACAAAACAGCTAGGAAAAACAGGTGTGTCTGTCAGTGCCATTGGTTTGGGGGCTATGCCAATGTCACTCAGCAGTCGTCCTCCAGAGTCAGAATCTATAGACGTTATCCATCGCGCCTTAGATTTAGGTATTACGTTCATTGATACGGCTGATTCCTACTGTAAAGACGAATCAGACAAGCACCACAGCGAACGATTGATTCACCAAGCATTGCAAACTTATAAAGGGGAACGCGATCGCGTTATCATTGCCACCAAAGGCGGTTTGATGCGTCCCAATGGCAACTGGACTCGCAACGGGGAACCCAAGCACTTAGAGGAAACTATCCGTATCAGCTTTGAGGCATTGGGAGGAGAAAAACCTATTGATGTTTGGCAATACCACGCTCCCGATCCAAATTACACCATTGAGGAATCTCTTGCACCAGCAAAAAAAGCAGTGGATGCGGGTATGATTCGGTTTGTAGGAGTTTCTAACTTTTCCGTCGAACAAATCAAGCGAGCGCGGGATATAGTCGATGTTGTCTCCGTGCAAAACCAATACAATCCTTGGTATCGTCAACCAGAGTTTGACGGAGTTTTGGAATATTGCGAACAAGAAAGCTTGACATTTTTACCTTGGAGTCCCTTTGGCGGTAGCCGCCGTCACCAGGGATTGGCTGATTTTCCCACGATTGCCAAAATAGCAAAAGAAAAAGGTGTATCGGTTTACTGTATTGTTTTAGCTTGGTTGCGTTCCAAATCACCTTGTATTTTACCAATTCCCGGTGCTAGCAAGGTTTCCAGCATTGAAGATTCAGTCCGTGCTGTTGATGTAATATTATCTAATGATGAAGTTCAAAGAATTGATCGAGAAACGGCATCATAATCCGGTACAATAACAAGTTTGCAATCAAGATGATGCTTGCTGACTGGAGAAGTTAAATTATGGCCCGGATGTACTACGACGAAGATGCAAATTTAGACCTTTTGGCGGGAAAAACTATCGCTATTATTGGCTATGGTTCCCAAGGTCATGCCCACGCCCTGAATCTCAAAGATAGCGGTCTGAATGTAATTGTTGGACTATATCCGGGCAGTAAGTCAGTGGCAAAGGCTGAAGCGGCTGGATTGACTGTCAAGAATGTTGCTGACGCTGCTAAAGCTGCTGACTTAATTATGATTCTGCTGCCAGATGAGGTGCAGAAAACGATTTACAAAGAAGAGATTGAACCTCATTTGGAAGAAGGAAACGTTTTGTTATTTGCTCACGGTTTTAACATTCACTTTGGTCAAGTTGTCCCACCTCCCACTGTGGATGTCGTGATGGTTGCACCCAAAGGACCGGGACATTTGGTACGTCGAACCTACGAACAGGGACAAGGTGTACCCGCTTTGTTTGCCGTATATCAAAATGCTAGCGGTCAAGCACGCGATCGCGCCATGGCATATGCCAAAGGTATTGGCGGTACTCGTGCGGGAATTCTGGAAACAACCTTCCGTGAAGAAACCGAAACCGATTTGTTTGGCGAACAATCAGTTCTGTGCGGTGGTTTAAGCGCCCTTATCAAAGCTGGTTTTGAAACGTTAGTGGAAGCAGGATACCAGCCAGAGTTGGCTTACTTTGAATGTCTCCATGAAGTCAAATTGATTGTTGACTTGGTTGTAGAAGGCGGCTTAGCGAAAATGCGAGATAGCATTTCTAACACTGCTGAATATGGCGACTACACTCGCGGACCTCGCATTGTAAACGACCAAACCAAAGCAGAAATGCGTCGAATTCTCAAAGAAATTCAATCCGGTCAATTTGCACGAGAATTCGTTTTAGAAAACCAAGCTGGTAAACCGGGATTTACCTCCATGCGCCGTCAAGAAGCCGAACATCCCATTGAAGCTGTTGGCAAAGATTTACGCGCCATGTTTAGCTGGATGAAGAAAGAATAAACGTCTAAAGACGTAGGTAGGGCGATGCCGTACAAAGCGCTTTGTGCGGCGTCGCCCTACCTACAAAAATTGATAATTTTAGGTTGAAGGAAGTCATATCAAGTTCGGGTGATGACTTATCATCAGATTTATCAACGGATTCACTAAACCTACACGTATCTGATCTCGTCAGCCAGCTAGAAGGTATGTGTTGGGAGACTTGCCTTGACTCTCCTCTAATTACTGTCTTTTACCTTTTGGTAAGATTTTTAGTATCCGTTTACGAGTGCAGTACCCTCCCAAACAAGGTCATTGGACAAACCTACAATCCGTATAGGGTCAAAACTTGAGATATCTGCTTCTCAAATTTAGTATTTGGTTAAACACGAGCTAAAAGCGTTCCCGAATTACGGTAAAAGTCACCGATTTTTCCTACTCTAAAAAAGCTTGCTTAATCGATTCTTGCAACGCTTGACCTGAAAATCTTTTAGCACGGAACTTTTTCAAGTCAACTCGACAGAAATCATATCACCTAATTGAGTAGATTCTTACTGATTTAACTAGATTTTTTGTTAACTGTTGTTAACGCTTGTTGGGCAAACCCGTGGAGAAATCCAACACAAGCGAGAATTGGTGTTGGGTTTCGTTCCTCAACCCAACCTACGTGTGTTATGGGTGTTTAACCGAATTTGATATCAGTTAGGAAAACAGGAAAGTTGTGTTACTTGAATCAGTAATATTGGTGCTGATATTGGCTTGGCTAAAGCGGGTATTGGCAAGGGTGATTAACACTGCCCCTCCTCCAAAGCCTGAGTTTCCAGCGATGCCATCTCCAACTTGGAACTGGGTACTACCGTTAACTACACGCACATCAATGGCTGCAATGCCTTTAAAGGACAGGAAATCTCCTCCTGTTCCTACTACAAATCCATTAACTCGGTCTTGGCCATCGCCTTTGGTGTAGATAATTGTATCGCGACCAGCACCCCCATTGAGTACGTCATTGCCAACACCACCCATAAGGATGTCATTTCCACCGCCACCAAGTAGGGTATCATTGCCGATACCTCCGTCTAGATAATCGTTCCCTCCCAAACCACTGAGGTTATCATTGCCCTCATTTCCGAAGATGTTATCTCGCGCATCTGTTTCGCTTAGGGTATCGTCACCAGAAGTTCCAACTGTAAGACCAATCATGGCACCATCTGGGTTCACACCTGTAAGATTTGCTCCGACGAAAGTAGCACCAGTGAAGTCGCTGTTAGACAGATCCGCATTTGTCAAGTTGGCATTGGTGAAATTCGATCCTCTGAAATCGCTGTCAGCTAGTTTGGCTCCAGTCAGGTTTGTAACCGTCACACTGCCATCAGTATGTCTATAAGGACTAAAATCAGAACCGGGCAAAACAGCATCATCTAATTGAAAGTTGGTTAAATTAGCGCCTCGAAACCTAACATTCGCTGGTCGATCTGAATTCAGCAATTGTACGTCACCTATAGACACATCACTGAAATTAGCTAGGTCAAAGACAGAGTTTTGAATGCTCAAATCTGTGAGTTTTGCCAATCGAAAATCAGCACCCGTGGCATTGACATTAACTAAGAGAGTGGAATCGAAATCTGTCTCTTCCAGCTTAGCATTCACTAGCGTAGCACCCGTTAAGTCAGCAGCTTTTAGCTTCGCCTTGTAAAAATCGGCTCCAGTGAAGTTTGCCCCTCTCAGATTTGGTCGTCCGGATTGTTCGCCACTGAGATTTGCTTCTCGCAGATTAGCATTGGTCAAATTGGCGTTAGACAGGTTGATGAATTTCGTGTCGATCAGTGACAGATTGGCTCGTTGTAGTTGAGATCCACTGAGATTGACATTCTCTAATGTTGCTTTGAAAAAATTAGCGGGTGTACGAAAATTGCTGTTAGGGGTAAAGATAGCACCCGATGCATTTACGTTGAACAGCTTTGCTTCTTCAAAGTTAGTACTTCTGAGCTGTGTTCCAACAAATTGAACGCCGTACAACTCGGCTTTGAAAAATGTTGAGCCGTTCAGATCTCGACGGTTAAAATTATTTCCTTCTAATTTTTGTGCGCTGAAATTTAAAGCTGCCATACTTTGTCTGTAAAAAATTTAATTGGTGTGAACTAGAGATGTGAATCTTTGCGCTTCTGGAGAATGAGATTCTGACGAATGAATTCTGTTGAGTTTTTAAACCGCAAAACCTTTGAAAGATGAGCGCGAGGACGTCTTTACATTCCCTGTACGTATCTGATGAACGACTTGTTTGCGGTTGTTGTTCTCTTCTTGTTGCTGTATCCAGCGTAGGTGCTGTGGTAACAAATGCGACAAGCTATAATGCTCTAGAATGGTTTGCCTTGCTCGATCGCGAATAGCTGTCATTTTTTCTGGATGCTGGAGTGCTTCACAGATGCGATCGCACATTTCTTGTGGTGAAAAGAAATTTATCAACAAACCGTTGATACCATCTTGGATAACTTCAGTAACAGGCGCAGTGTTAGAAGCTACCAGCAAGCACCCTACAGATAAAACTTCCAACATTGACCAAGACAAGACAAAAGGACGAGTCAGATAAACGTGTACTGAAGATGCTTGAAGAACTTGCAAGTATTCAGAATAAGGCAACCAACCCGTAAAATGAACTCTGTTGAGATCGAGGGCATATTTTTCCAGCATCGCCTCTTTGTATGTTTTGCCCTCTGGTAATGATTTACCGTATGCCACTCGGTTTTCGCCGACAATCACGACATGACATTGGGGTCGCCGCTCCTGAAGTAAAGCAACCGCCTCTATAAACTGCGGAAAACCCCGATAAGGTTCCATGCCCCTTGCCACATATGTCACAATTTCGTCTACATGAGACAGGTCTAAATTGATATGTGGTAGTACCAATTTGGCTCCCGGCTTGGGTGAAAAGAAATTGGTATCAATACCATCATGACATACAGTGATTTTACTGTGATATTCTAGAGGAAATTGTTGCCTTTGCCAATACGTGGGAGAAAGACCGCGATCGCAACTGTATAAATCCATCAGTATGGGAGCATTTTTCAGCCGAATGCGTGCTTCATCGTCGGCATTTAGGGGTTCATTGGGGTCAAAATCAGCATCGGAGCCATGAGCGTGGTAAAACCATTCAAAATAGCAAAGTAATTTAGCTTTTGGGAAAATATCTTTAATTAATAGAGTCGGACCCCAACCGGAATGACCGTAGACAACGTCCGGAACAAACCCCCGCGAACGGAGTTGTTCAGCCATGCGATAAACAGCTTGACCTTGAAGCACGGCATTTTCTAAAGGTCTGACGTAGTGATGGGTTTCGGGCCGAGCTTCCCGTTGTGGGGTGTAAATGACCTTCTGAACACCAGGGAGATGACCATCACGACGGGTTGTACCAAAAACTACTTGGTGTCGTTTGTCTTGAGCCAAAGCCGCAGCCACGTGACGAAACTGAGCAGGGAAATTAGGGTGCAGGAATAAAATTCGCATGATTGGTTGAGTGAGGGTAACCATTTGTCTCCAGTTAGAGAGACAGATGGAATACCATAGCAGTTTGCAATTCAATGGGGTTCATTCGGGTAGGCGTCCTCGCCCACCCCACAAGATATGAGCTATTGTGAGTTTTGACCTCACTTAGTTCAAATCTGCTATAAAATGAAACCAAATATTGTGATGCCGGGTAATTTCAGAGGCGTTTAAACTTGGTGCTATCCGAGTTCACCGATTTAGTTACCCTTTTCTTAGGTTAGAAAATTTGCTGCCGTAATTTGGTCGGAATTGACGTTGAGTACAGTCGCTATGAGTTCATTGGTTTCAGCAACTCTGATTTGAGTGTTAGCACCAGAACCTATGATTCTTAGCTCCTCAAACGCTAGATCGAACTCAAAAAAGTCTTGCCCGCTCTGGAAGTCTTGGATGATGTCACCTACAGGAGCAGATAGTGGTGGCTCACCAGGATCGGGTGCTTCAAATCCAATTTCAGTCAACACAAAGATATCAGTGCCATTTCCACCGATGAGGGTGTCGGCTACAGTTTGACCTTCAAAATCTTCTCCTCCAAAGAGGGTGTCATTGCCAACTCTGCCATAAATTCTGTCGGCACCAGCACCACCATCAAGGTAGTCATCACCAGCACCGCCATCAAGGAAGTCATTGCCAGCAAGACTTTCCACTCCATCACCATCACCGTAGATAGTGTCATTGCCATTTGCACCTAAAAGCGAATCAACGCCATCGCCACCCTCAAGGTAATCATCTTCAGTGCCACCCAGGAGTGTATCTCTGCCACCGTCTCCATACAGGGTGCTATTGCCAGCTTCACCGTTCAAGCTGTCGTTACCACCACCACCATAAAGAGTGTCAAAACCATCTCCGCCTAAGAGGATATCATTACCACCTGCAACTAATCCTTCTGTGTCATCGCCATAAAGCAGGTCATCATATTCACTACCAATTAGTCTGTCTGCACCTGCTCCACCAAGTACAGTATCTTCAAATCCACCAAGGAGAGAATCATTGCCCGCACCTCCATCTAAAAAGTCTTTGTCATCGTTAAGACCTTGCCCGCCACTGAGGGTGTCATTACCACTTTCACCATACAGAGAATCTTCTCCTGCATCCCCAAATAGGCGATCGCCACCCGATCCACCATACAGAACGTCTTTATCGAGTCCACCATTAAGGGTGTCATTACCGTCATCACCATACAACTCGTCTTCTCCGTCGTCTCCAAACAATCTATCGGCACCAGATTCACCAAACAGAGTGTCTTTATCGAGTCCACCTCGGAGGGTATCATTTCCACCAAAGCCATATAAGAGGTCATCCCCTGCTTGACCGCGCAGGTTGTCAGCTTGCTCACTACCTTGAAGAGTATCTGATTCGAGTGTTCCAGTTCTGGATACCATAAATCTGTCCTTTTAAAAAGAATAAAGAATTGTGTTAGCTCGCTTGAAAGTACTTAAATACTTGCAATGTGCTACTTGTAGCATCGACATTAAAGTACAAGACATGATAGTACTTACAGCCATTTCCTGATGGAGAGGCTAAGCTTACAAGTTACGAAACCTTTCCAAAACGTATTGTTTGGTAACGCAGAACATCGTCTTTGCACCTTTTTTGTGTGAGATAAAAATGATGCAATTTGTCTACTTGAATATTGCTGCAAGCAAGCATTGCATCAATGCGATCGCAATTACATAAATGTGCTAGTTTGCAACTTCATCACATATAGTACAGCAACATTAAAGTCATCAGATTCCCTGCAATTATAATCCCATCTACAAACCCTGGTCAATCAAAATATTATGTATATTATGATGCTCACCGAATCCTATTTCTGGATTCCGAATTTCGCATTATAGTCTACATATATTTATATTTAATAACTGACAATAAAGATTAAAGTAGACACCCGGAGCTACTAAAATTGGGTACTTTTTGCTGCTTCATTACTTACTACCCATAGTTAAGTCATGCCAGCAACTAAAAGCTAACAGCTTTTCATATAACTCTAAAACAGAAAGATGGAACTAGCAAACCCATAGCATTGTTTTTCATCATTACTTCTCGTAATCTTCACAATTTTAAAGCTACCTAAAAATTATTTTTTTTGAACCAACCAAACTTTTCTTACTTATTGGCTAAATTACTCAAGAAAATTCTACTTTTCTTACTTTTCTTACTACTGGCATTCAACAAATTTTCATTGGATTCACCAGGAACCACAAAAATTCATCTTGAGGACTTTACCGTGATTTAGAGCCTTTTTCAGTTTCCTCTAGCGCTTTCTGTGTTCTTTGATTGGGGTTGGTTTTTGGTTGCCAACTTGGAAATAAACCTATTATCCATTTATTTAGTGTTGTGCGAGTGCTGAGGCTAGCAGAACTCAATGGTTTGGGAAGAAAACTGTCACCAAAACCTACAAAGACCAAAAAAATTATTAATAAAAAGCCACTGGCTGTCTTTCTGTCCATATAAGTTGTTTTATCCACACAAGCGATAATAACCCTTATATTTAGTCTTCCCAGTTTTTGTCAAAAATAGAACTTGCTCTTGAGAATAATTTTTATATTAACTGGGGAAGATGAGATCGGCAACGTAATGACAACATACGGCAGCACGGGGTAAGATTTTTCCCAATCCCTGTCCCTAATCCTCACTGAGTGGGGGTAGCGAGTTCCCCAGTTCCTATTCTCCAGGCAGGGAACTCAGCGCGGTTCCACAAAAATACATTGCGCTGTTTCCCGATCCAAGGAGGTGCGGGTTCTGCCGACCATGATAATGTAGGATGGAAAGCGTTGCTCCACAACTAAATTGCTGCCTGGTAAAATGCCGAATGCCATTAGCTTTTGTAAAACTGCATCATCTTGAGTTCGCAAACAGACTACCGTTTGCGATTGACCAATCTTAACTGTTGATAAGGCGTTCATATTAAAATTTCACTCCAAATAAGGTTAAGCTGATGTTGACGACATATCCCATGAGAAAAGCAAAGGGGAAAATAAACAGCACGATCGCTAAAGTCGTTTTACTTCCCCGTTCCTTAATCAGCATTTGCAATTGGGCGATGCAGGGGAGAAATAAAGTCAAGACAATAGCTGCTACCACTAGCTGATTGTTTGTCAGGCTGCCTTGTTGCTGCAAATCAAACAGTCCGGCTGCACCATAATCTCTTCTGAAGAAGCCATAGAGGAATATCTGTGCTGCTTGTTTTGGCATTCCCAACGCCAAGGTAAGAG
The DNA here is from genome assembly GCF_009725235.1 of Scytonema sp. UIC 10036. The sequence continues at coordinate 4,270 of NZ_WJFC01000180.1, read as the reverse complement.
GTTCAATTGCCCGAATAATCATGTCAAATAATCCGGTTAATCGTCCTACCCAAATCAATACGGATGCCCAAATAAACAAAGGCAAAACTTCTAGAAAATACCACTTCATCCTTACCCAGGTTTTAGTTAACACGTTCCGCAATTTGGGCAGACGTAAAGGCGGAACTTCCATGTAAAATCTTCCAGAATGACCAGGTAATAATTTGGCGGTGAGATAGCCAATTACCAAAAAGATGGCAGTGATGAAACCTCCCCAAAATAATAAGGCGGCGGGTTTTTGTGCTAAGAGTCCCACAATCACACCCCACTGTGCTGCACAGGGAATGGCGAGAGAGAGTAAAAACGTGGCAATTAACCGTTCCCGTTTGGTCTCCAGGGTGCGGGTCACAATTGTTGCCATCGTATCGCAACCTAAGCCTAATACTATTGGAATGACTGCGCGACCAGATAAGCCAACAGATTTAAATAATCGATCCAGCATTAAAGACAGACGTGGGAGATAGCCGCTATCTTCTAGTAATGAGAACATCAAGAAGTAAGTGGCAACCACGGGTAAGACGATGGCTGTAGCATAACGAATTCCCAAAGTGATGATGCCATAGTCATTACCAATAAGGTCTTGAATTGGTTGCCAGGGAATCACTTGAGCGGTGATGTGATTCACCACTGGGTTGATTTGTTCTTCAAAAAAGGTTTCAATGCGATCGACGAGTTCCCCGGCACCAAATTCACCGACAAATTTGTAAACTCCGTAGTAAAGGATAACGACAAGAATCGGGAATCCAGTCATGGGGTTGACTGTAAGTTGGTGGAGTGTTTCACTGAGTGACGATCGCGCCTGTTTCGTTTCATGCAAAACTGCTCTCTCTATAGCATGAGCCTGACTTTGGCGAGTATTAGCGATCGCCAATCCGATGGGTTGCTTGAGTTGATTCTGCGTGACGGTCATTAATACTTCCAGATGACGGCACTGTTCTCGATCCTGTTGCAAGATTTGCCATAATCCTGGATCTTGTTGTAACAGTAATAAAGCTAGGCTACGCGGCGAGAGTGAGTAATTCTTAAATAGGTAGCGATCGTCGCCTAGAGTTTGCCACCAGGATTCTAGTTGTGCGATCGCGCCTTCAATCGGTTCTGGATAAATAACTTGGCTCATCATGCCCTTTCCTCCTCATCTCAAATACTTACGCTGGCATCATGGGAGCCTGAACTGGCAGGAATGGTTCAATCCTGTGTTTTAATTCATCTATACCTTGGTTTAAAGCAGCCGCCATGCAGACTACCGGAATTGCCAACTCCATCTCTAGTACGTCTTGTTGCAAATCCAATCCCCAATGATGCGCTTCATCCATCATGTTGACGGCAAGCAAAACGGGCAATCCCGTTTCAATAAGTTGAAAGGTGAGAGGCAGCATCCTGCCTATATTCTTGGCATCTACCACATGAATCACAGCTGCTACAGGTTCTAGAAGCAATAAATCTCTGGCAACTTTTTCTTCTTCGCTGATGGGTATCAATGAATACATCCCTGGTGTATCAATTACTATAATGCTTTGCTCCCCTATCTGTGCCAATCCACGACTCACCTCTACAGTTGTACCGGGGTAATTAGACACTGTGGCATAAATTCCAGTCAGGGCATTAAACAGTACACTCTTACCCACATTGGGCATTCCTACCAAAGCAACTCGGGGACTTAAAGAAACGTCTTTATCCAAAAATTGCTGTCTTTTGCGAAAAAATAGCAATCCGCTCGATTTTGTTCTACAAGATTGACTGTATTTCACATTTATGGCATTCCATAGGAATTTTTTGTTGAAAGTACTGCCAAACCATTCTCAAATTAAAATATGAGGAACTTGTGAAGGAAAATTTTTTATTAGACGGCGTGCCCATTAGCAGGTCTGGCGAAAGAAGTGAGTAAAAAATTTAAATTTAACAGGAATTTATAATTCAATCTCTGAAATAAATATGTTCGTTAGTAGATTTTTTTATTTTACTCATAACTTTATGAACAATAGGGCAAAAATTTTGCCAAAATTCAAAAGAGTTGTTATTGTATAAAATCATCAGACAACTTAGGAGTTCGATAGGCATCATAGGTTTACGTCCACTCATGCACCGTGACTAATATTTGCGTACCCCATAAAAAATACTATACTGGGTATGTGAACCACGCAAATGAACTCAAATTTCCAACTGTGGTAAAAATGTACTAGCAAACAAGGCAGCTTGAGTGCGATCGCGCAGATGAAGTTGGCTCAAAATACTTGTAACATGATTTCTTACTGTCCGTTCCGAGATGTAAAGCTCGTGAGCAATCTCGCGGTTACTAAATCCCATTGCAATTAAGCGCAACACTTCTTTTTCTCTAGGAGACAGTTTTGCCAGCTCCGGTGGAATGACTGATTGTAGGGGCTGAGGTTCAACAGAGAAAGCAAAAGCTTTTTCAAAAAGTCCCGGTCCCATGTGAGTATAACCTTGGTGAACTGCACGAATGGCAATTGCTAACTCCTCAAGGGGTGTATGCTTCAAAAGATAACCCCTTGCTCCATAACGCATTGCTTGCGTCACATATTCATCATCATCAAAAGTAGTCAGCACCAAAATCCGCACTTCAGGAAAACGCTGAGAAAAAATTTGAGTTGCTGCTACACCATCCATCACAGGCATCCTAACATCCATCAACACAACATCTGGTTGCATGGATGTATGATAAAGAACTTCCATAACTTCAATCGCCCGTTGACCATTCTCTGCATCTCCCACCACCTGCAAATCTGGTTTTGATTCCAACAAGTTTTTCAGCCCTTGACGAATAATCATTTGGTCATCTACTAGTAACAGGCGAATCATTGGGATGCGTGGATTTTGGATTTTGGATTTTGGATTTTGGATTTTGGATTTTGGATTTTGGATTGGGGATGCGTGGATTTTGGATTTTGGATTGGGGATTGGATGTCAGATTGCTGTAGGTTCAGAAGACATTACAGATGAATTTATCACGGGAATAACCACTTGAATTCGGCATCCCTTCCCAGGTTCACTAAAAATATAGAAAGTTCCGCCCAAAGCTTGCGATCGTTCTCGCATCCCCTGAAGCCCAAAACCAGTCGTGTTTTGTTCTGGATTAAAACCCTTGCCATTGTCTTCTACAAGTAAGTTTAGCTGTCCGGCTTGAGACTGTAATTGAACGGTAACTCGATCTGCTGCACTATGTTTTGATATATTGGTAAGCGCTTCCTGTAAAATACGATAAATCGTAATGCTGACTTCAGGTGTTAAAGGAGAAGTTAAACTAACTTTCCAGTTTGGGGTTAAGTTAGTTCTATGACGAAAGTCTTGAATAAGATTGCTAATTGCGCTTTCCAACGATTTGCCGCGCAAAGGATCTGCTCTAAGTGTCGCTACTGAACGGGAAACTTCTTGCAATGCTTGGTAAGCTAGCTGTTTTGCTTCTCTTAAAAATTCTATGGCTCTATCTGTATTTGACGGCAATAACAACAGAGCATTTTCTAACTGAATTGTCTGGGCAGTTAAGGTATGTCCTAAAGAATCGTGAATCTCACGCGCAATGCGATTTCGCTCTTGTAAAGTCGCCTGGTTTTCAATCCGCAAAGCGTATTGACGGAGTTGTTCGTGAGCGATCGCCAGTTCTTGCCGACTTCTCCGTTCTGACAAAACAGCATTGACTAACAATACCACAAATGCTAGTGTAAGTGCAAAAGAAATTGCATTATTAAGGATTAAATTTGCCGTATTTGTGGCAATTTGTTCTGCAATTGGTTTTGGTTGTCCGATAGGAATTCTAACAAAAATAATTGATTGACTTCTGATGATAATGATATAAAGGTATGATATATAAACCAAACCAGCAACAATCAATCGACCCCAAAGTTTAAACATTTGGCAACTGCGAATAACTGCAATTAAACCAAGCATGGGAATAAAGCGAATATAATTGCTCATCACAGCAGGTAGGAAAACAATTCCCAATACCACAGCCGTATAAATCACCTTGTGACTGAACTTGTTAGTTGGTAACCTCAAACCCATAGCCCCAAACCCAACAATTATCAACACAGTCACCCAAGGGGAAGTCTGTAATGGGTAAATGGGCGGTAGCAGGAGTGCAGTTAAAGCACTCATGCCCAAAAGTAACCATTCCAGATATAACATTAAGCGCAGGGGAGGCAGAGAACGTGACATTGAGATTATCTATACCGATCGTAGAACTCCTCATTCCTACATTAACGAAAGGGGTTAGGGG
>NZ_WJFC01000179.1 GCF_009725235.1 Scytonema sp. UIC 10036 | reverse complement strand
TTGCTAATTTTTTTTCTAAAAAAGGATTTTTTAGAGTTTTTAGTTCTTCCTTAGAATAAGTTACATAATGATTGTAAGGAGAACACACATAGCAGTTCTCTAGTTCTTTGAAATTAACGGTAACTGGTAACACTAGGTCATCGATCGCTAGTGCTAAAAGCTGGCTATTGACATTGTTGATGAAGTAGGATGAACCAGCTTTCATCATAGGCAACCAGTAATTTTTTGCTAGGAGGGCTACCTCTGATTTTGCATTAGGCAAGTTATCTATTGTATCTTTATCGTAAAGATGAATTTCAGCATTCATAATTTGGCATCTACAGAAAATTCTCGTTGAACGCGTCTTAGTTTTTTATGATGTACGGTTCTTGTTTCGTATTCTTTATAACAAATCTCTGGTATTTGGCAATGTTTTTGTTCAAATAACTCTAGTAAATTTTTATAAACTATTGCTTGACTCTCTTGGATAAATACTGAAGGCACTTTTAAAGAAATTTGTATAAGGTTAAGGCTTTTCTGAACGACTGCATATTCTTGAATATTATCGGAAGAAACAATAATTGCCCTGCGAATAAAATCTGGAAATAACGGTACTAATTTTTCTTCACTTTTGTGAGGTAAATAAAAAATGTCATCCTGACGCCCTTCAACACTATGGATAGCTGTTAAAACCGAACCACACGGGCAAGGTTTTTGACACTCAGTTAAAATATCATCAAGTCGATAACGAATAATCGGCTGGGTTTTGCGGTTAAAGTCAGTAATAATTGGCATGAACTTACCCGCATTGCGATCGATATATTCTTTTTGGATCGCTAAAATATCTTCATTGAGATGTAAAGTGCAATATTCGCAAGTTCTGCCCAAAAACCCTTCAGTACATTGGTAGAGTTGATGAACTGTTTGCTGAAAACAATGACTTATATAAACTTCATCTAAAGGATCTAAAACTTCTGCAACTGAGACGACTCTGATGGGGGCTATGTTTAAATCTCCTTGGGCTTGAGCATCTGCTAGTAGACGTAGCATAGATGGTGGTGCTACTAGAATGCTTGGTGCATATTGATTTAAGCGTTCAACATGACTTTCAACGGAATTGAATAAATCAAAATACTCAAACTGGATGCGTTGTCGGTTAACAGTTTCATAAAGATTACTATTTGCTCGGAGAAAAAAAGCAATACGTTGGGGAGTCAAAATGGATTGGGGTAGTGCTTTTGCTAAAATCGTACCAGCCCAAGCTTGCTGTTCTTTTTGACTGACTATAAATAAGCCGCGATTGCCACTTGTTCCGGAAGAAAGACCAATAGTAAAGCCTCGAAGTGTTGAGTTAAAGTTTCGGGTTTTCTCTGCTTCTAATGCCAGTGTCAGTGCTTCTGATTTTTTGATACCTACTGTATTCAGTTGGTCAAAGTTAGCCATCATGATTGATTTATCAATGATGGGAAATTCTTGCCAGTTATGAGTATCTAGCCCTTGGTAGTAATTGCGGTAAAAGGTTGATTTTTGCAAGATTTCTTGGAGGAATCTCTGGACTTTTTTGTTTTGCCATGCTACTAGGGATTCGCGATCGCGGAAAGGTTTTCTGTATTTTGTTTGTAGGTAGTACCAAAGGATTCTGAGAAGACTATTCATTATATTTGAATTATAATTTTTCTTTAACCGCAGAGGCGCAGAGGGCGCAGAGAGAGGAAAATTTCATCTGCGTGCGTCTGCGTTCATCTGCGGTTAATTATTGAAAATTTAAAAGCCGCCAAGTATCAGCACAATGGGTGGGAATAATTTTAAGATTTGGGTTTAACTTATGCAATTGATGAATTTTTTGCAACGTATCTACATACTGGCGCTTATTAGAAAAGATAAGATTGGCAATAGGATGGGGTTGAATGAACTCTTGATAAGCACGGCTTAACCAACAGGCATCAGCAATGAGAAAATAATCTTGATGGTCAGCATCCGTAAAAAACAATCCAAGTTGACCGATTGCATGTCCGGGTAATTCAACGCCTGTGAGGGTATTATCTCCGAATAAATCAAAACCCGTGTTGAAACTGCGATACTCTGACGACAACAAGCGGGTTTTTGTCTCCTCAACAAATACAACCCGTTGCTCAAAATCTGGTGGTAGTAACCGAGGTAAAAAACCTGCTTTGAGGGCTGCTGTATTGCGGAGAGGCTTAACGGCTTCATAAGCCGATCTAAAACAGATAAATTGAGCATTGGGAAAGTCTTGCAAGCCGCCGATATGATCTGCGTGAAAGTGAGAAATCATGATATAGCGAACAGTTTCTGGAGAAACACCGTATTTTGTTAATTGATGGACGGCGCTATCCTCTGAATGTAAATAGACTGGTGTCGTTAGGGCGTAAAGACTAAAGGGAAAAGCGCGAGTCTCTTGGAAGAAGCGCTCTGAATAGCCAGTATCAAACAAAATAGCACCAAATTTTGGATGTGATATGAGGGCAAAAATTGATGGAAAATTAGCAGTTTTCCAACGTCCAGCTCGTATCACGATAGCTTCAGGATGGGTACAATACCCTGCTTGAAAAAATTTAACTTTAATAGACATTGTCTGAATTATGAATTATGAATTATGAATTATGAAATTTTATCCTTTATCCTTTTTTCCCTTCCACCATTGGGCAAAAATTTTCAATCCCTCCTCAATACTGACTCTTGGTTGATAGCCCAATTCTGTTCTTGCTGCTGTAATATCTAAAGTTTGGCTAAAAGCTAAAACTCCAACTTTATAGCGAGTGAGTACGGGTTCTTTTCCAAAGAAAATGCTTTTTGAGAAAAATTCCATTGCTGTGGCTGCTAGGTTAGCAGTTTTATAGGGAATTGGTTTGAATTTCAGGGGATAACCAAGTTGATGAGACAGCATTTCTAGCAAATTTCTCAACTCCATTGGTTGCCCGTTGGTAATGTTAAATTTTTTACCTAATGATGGAGCGGAGGCATTTTGACACAGCAACAAAGCATCTACCACATTGTCAACATAGGTCACATCAATGCAAGCTTTACCTTGATTAATCAGAGGAATCCCAGTACGCGAACTGGCTTGAAGTAATCTTGGAAAAATAGCTGTGTCACCGGGACCAACTATGCTGCGAGGTCGGATGGTGATGACGGGTAAACCTTGCTGGTGTGCGCGGTCAATTTCTTGTTCTGCTATAAGTTTTGTTTCAGCGTAGGCGTTAGCTGGTATCTTGGGTAATGGAGCTGTTTCAGAAATGTTAAAGCGATCGCAAAAATTAAAATAAATACTGGCAGTTGAAACGTGAATCAGTCTTTCGACTCCCCACTCCTGACAACCTTGAATAATATGCCGAGTTGCTAAAACATTAGAATCATAAAAATCCCGGTATTTTCCCCACGGAGAAGAGAGGGCTGCACAATGGAACACATAATCCTGTCTCTGACACGCTGCAACTGTTGCTTCTTTGTCTTGCAAATCAACGGGCAGAAATTTGAATCCTTCTGCTGTCAACTGTTGCCCAATTTTTTGATTGCGCCCTAACATACTGACGTTATGACCGAGAGATTGCAGCCTCAGCGCCAGATGCTTTCCTAAAAAGCCAGTACCACCAGTCACAAGAACATTCATATGAGTTTTCCATAATCTAACTTAAGAACCCTATCTGCCAGATGAAAATAGCGGTCATCATGGCTAATTATCAGTACTGTTTTACCTTTACTTTTCAGTTCTGGTAACAACTGAGTGTAAAAGATTTCTTTAAATACAGGGTCTTGATCTGACGCCCATTCGTCAAATACATAGAAAGGACGGTCTTCTAAGTAAGCAGTCAGCAAAGCAAGGCGCTTGCGCTGTCCTTGGGACAAAGCCGTTGTCGAAAACTTTTTTTCTTTGATTTTTACCTTGCTGTCAAGGTGAAGTTTAACAAGATAATCCTGTATCTGGTTATCCAGTTTGGCGGACTCTAAACCTAGCAATTTATCAAAAAGATAAAAATCGGAAAAAACCGCAGAAAAGTGTTGGCGATACCAGTCTCTATTTTGGTCGTCAACAGGCTTACCATCAACAAAGATTTTGCCCGTATCTGGAATGTATAGCCCGGTTATTAGTTTAGCAAAAGTGGATTTACCACTGCCATTGCCTCCTACCAAAAATACCAATTCTTTAGGGGCAAAAGTTAAATTAATGGAACCAAGAGTAAAATGATTTTCCTCTTGTTCTACCCAGTAAGCATGGGAAATACCTTCAAGTTTTAACTGCTCAAATTTAACAAGAAACGTAGAGGTTATGCTTTTCTCAGAACGGCTTGCCAATGCGAGGCTAATGGATTCAATCTTTTGTAACGCAATACTAGCTTTGCTTAAACGAGGGAGTATGCTTGTGATGGCATCTAAAGGAACTACCAAAAAAATGATAGTTAAAGCATAGCCAGACAAAATACTTCGGTCAATTTGCATCACGCTTGGTAATCCAAAATCAACTAACCCAATGACAAGGAACAACAAAAGCTGACTCCAAGTTAAACCAATAGTAAAGGAAGTCATCCCATCAATGTTATAACGACGGGAAAGAGCAATCGTGCATTCGAGTTCTTCAGTAAAGAAAGCTTCGCGTTTTCTTTGATTGAGCTTGAGTTCTTTTGTTCCCTCGGTTACGGCGCGAAAGTGACTAAAAAGTTTATCTTGTTCCGCACGTGCAAGTTCTAAAGATTGCTTGGCTTTTTGAGTGATTATCTCATAGCTCAAGATAGCTATAACTAAAAAAGTAACAAATCCTACGAAGACTATCCAAGAAAGATATATCAGATAAACTAAACAACCTATGACGACAGCAGCAGCAATACAGAGGCTGGGAATAAAAGCCACAGCATCAGAAACTGCTTGTACGTCATCTGCTAAAGTAGCCAGCAAACGCGAAGTTCCTAACTCTTCTATACAGCGTAAAGGGGCTGCCACAATCCGACGACACAAAAGCAATCGGGTGTCGAAGATGACTTGCTGAGAAAGGCGAATTAAACATAATTCAGAGATAAATCGACTTGTGACTGCAATTAGTACAAGCCCGATAAAACTCCAGATGAGAACGGATGAAAAAGCTGTGTTGCTATTAATAGCACTATTAATTAAAGCAATAATTCTGGCACTACAAGCACCACTGACTAAACCTGCAAATATTGCGATCGCTACAACTATTTTAGAGGATTTTAAAAGAAGATGGATAACATTCATTGTCTGGGTGATAGATTGATAAGCTCACGCAAAGGCGCAAAGTCGCTAAGAAAAGGAGCTTTGCGCCTCAGCGCCTTTGCGTGAAAAACAAAATAATTGTGTTGATATATCATTTAAATCTTCATCTTAATTGTTTTTTCAAATACTAATGATTCATTTTCGTTGCTTCCTGGTTTCAATAAATATAAAATATGAGGTCTAAGAACATCGATTTCTGTAAATACGAAGTTTTCTCCTTGAAAGCGATTGATATTCCAAGTCTGTAGTTGTAAAATTTCTTTATCTTGTCTTGCAGCTTGGGCAAAAAGTGGTTGGGCAATAACTCTTCCCAACCAGTTGGGTAACCACGAGCGAAAAGTAATAATACTATATGCTTTTGTTAATTTTTTGGTGACAGGAGTTAGGAAAAGAGAAATAAATAATCTATTGCGATCGCTATCGGTACGATATTCTAATTGGGCAATACTAGGCAAAATAAAGCGACTAATAGAAATGACTTTGTTACATCCCGGCGCTAATAACTTGTAAATTAATCCAGAAATAGTTTCTTCATTTAGGTAAACTGCTTCTACCATGTTCTCAGAGCGAGTTATTTTCACAGTAATTTCTTTACGTTGATTATCTGTCCTAATTAAACCAGAGTGAACAAAGTGGGTATGGGTTGCATCTAGAAAATTTTCAGCTGCATTTTCCAAAGTTGTTTCACATTCCATTTGTTTGCTAAACGTAGAAAACCCTTCTTGCCGCAAACAAGGAAATTCATAAGGCTGAGATTTGGGTAATTCACCAGCTTGACAATAAACCCAGATAAAACCATCTTGCTCAATAACAGGATAAGCAACAGCATTTCTATGTCGAGCCTCATTCCGATGGCAAAGCCCCGGTATTTCCTGACAAACACCTTGCCCATCAAAGCACCAACCGTGATATTTACAAATGAGATAATTATTTTTCACCCAGCCTTTTGAGAGAGGAACATTGCGATGCGGACATTTATCCAACAAAGCAGAAGGCTTACCATCGATTCCTCGAAAAACAGCTAAAGGAATACCCAACACAGTTCTTCCTATTGGCTTTCTAGCCAACTCACCAGAAGTACAAACTATATACCAATTTCTAAACAAAAAACCCTCCATTACCCTCCCCTCTCCTTTCTCTGCGCCCTCTGCGCCTCTGCGGTTCATTCATCTAATTTCCTCACCATCCCACTCAATATCCTGCGTAGACACCTGCTGAAGAGTTAATCCACTCCGGCAGCTCATTTGTATAAACTGAAAAAGCACTATCCACAGATGGAAAAACGGCAAAGGATCGGACAACCGAAAAACAACATCTTTAGTCCTCACAAACATATTTAACCAACCACCCAATCTTCCCGAACCAATAGCCGAAGGCAAACCATAAACAATCATAGCCATAGCGATCGCAGTTCTTTGCCCAACTTTAGGTTGTATAATACTGTTTGTATTGTTGAAAAAAGCTCTCTCCAATCCGTCTGCTCTGTCAAATAAATGAATAGCACTAATAGCCCTGGGATTGCACTCTAAAGGATATAAAACCCCATCATCTGCTTCTATAAAATCAAAAGAAACTTGCCCCGTAAATTCTTCAGCTTCAACAAAAGTTTTCACCCATTCTAAAAGTCCCGAATGCTCAACAGACTCAAAATAAATACAAGAACCTTTACCAGCTGTAAATATAGTAGGATAAACTGCGTGAGCTACTACCTTACCTTGATGGGCAATAGTATAAGTACAATAATGCTTTCCAGAAATAAATTCTTGGGCAACCCAAGCTTTATTTAAATTAATTTGTAAGGATGGTATTTCACTAACAGGTTTCGATAATATATGAACCTGACTGGCAAATCGAGAATAAACAGGCTTTAAAACTATCTTTCTTGGACTGGGCAAATCCAAAACATCCAGTAAATCTTGATGGGAGTTGACTAACCAAGTTTGTGGTGCTGCCAAACCTAACTGTTGTACGCGATTGATAAACTGCCATTTATTATGGAGTCTATTCAGTTTTTCCAGTGGTTCAGCAAAAACCTGACAATAGGGAGTTAGTTGAGAGAGCTTATGAGAAATGTAAAAAATCTCTTCACAAGTTGGTATCAGAAAGGTGATATTTTCTTGTTTAATAATCTCTAATAAAGCCTCAATGTAACCTGTTGGGTTAATCCTAGGAGGTGGAACCAAAAAATTTTTGACGACAGCACGTGAAGCAGTACAAAGATGATGCTTGATGCTATCGGCAACAAACACTTTGTAACTTGCTACTGATAGCAGTCTGGCTAAATCTAATGTGACTGGAGCGCGTCCTCCCGTAAGCAAGATATTAGTATTCAAGGATTATGCCTCCAATAGAAAATCCTGCTGATGTACCTAAAAGCATAATGCGATCGCCACGCTGAATTTTCCCTTGAACAATAGATTCATGCAGCGCCATCGGAACAGATGCAGCTATAGTATTGCCATGATTGTGAGCAATAACCATAACTTTTTCTTCAGGAATATCTAGTTGCTTACGCATAAGACGCATTGCCATTAAACTCGCTTGATGGGGAATCACCATTTTTATATCCGCCATCTTTAAGCCTGCATCTTGAAGCAAACGCCGGACAAAATCTGGCGTGATTTCAGAAGCAAGCCGATAAACAGCTTTGCCATCCATTTTAAAAAGGAAATCTTCTGGGTTTTCGGCATAATCTTTAGGATGATGCTTGTTACCCCCTCCTTTGCATTCTGTAAAGTGTGCGCCTCGGCTGTAGGTTTCTATTCGAGCAGATAATATCTTGCAATCCTCTTGTTCATCAGACTTGGCAACGATCGCTGCCGCCGCACCATCGCCAAACAGGGTACAACTTTCTTTATCTTGCCAGTTTAAACCTGTTGCGACTTCTGTGGCTACAATCAATACTCTTTCATATCTTCCTGCTTGGATAAGATAAGATATAGTGTCTAAGCCAACAATGAAACTAAGACAAGTAGAATTGATATCAAAAGCAGGAATTCCAGAATCAAGCGCACCAAGCTGTTCTTGAATCAGTGCAGCCGTACAGGGGATTGCTTGTTCCGGGCTACCACTTGTACAAATCAAACAATCAATATCGCTAAAGGATAAACCTGCTGCTTCTAAGGCATTTTTAGCAGCATAAGCCCCCATCACTGATGCTGTTTCATCTTCAACAAAATGGCGGACAAGCACACCCGATTTTTTCTCAATCCATCCCGGCTCTAAACCCAGGCTGAATTCCAGTTCTTTCGCTGTCACTAGCTTTTTAGGTAGATATTTTCCTGTAGATAGAATTTTAATTTTTCTCATATTCGTACTGATAATTATTTCATAATCGGATTAGAAAGATTTGTCCCCCACCTCGTTCCCAGGCTCTGCCTGGGAATGCCTTACCGGAGGCTCCGCCTCCAGTGTGCAAGTAGCGCTTGCTCAGCAGAGCCTCGCGATCTGCATTCCCAGGTAGAACCTGGGAACGAGAGAACGAGAGAGTAGCAAATGAGGGGGCTGGCCTCTCATCGATCGGCTGTATCCTTAGAGAAGTCGGAGATCTAGAAGTGGAAGACCAAGAGTATCATTTTTTAAAGCTGTGGAGGTTTTAATATAACCTAAGAAAAATTAGATGCAAAATAAATCCTTAATAATTCGTTTGTATATTTTTGTGGCAGAACTATACTAATTCTATAAAATAACGCTATACGTTGTTGACTTGTAGCCTTTGACAGCAATAAACTTGTTGGCGAATGACATACTGTCAATAATAATTTAGTTATATATTTGTTGCTACGATAACTTGACAATGATAAAGTCTAAGCTCCAAAATCAGTTAGGGACATATGGGCTATTGGGAGTCATAGCAGTAGCAACGTTATTCCCCCTATTTTGGCTAATAAGTACAGCGCTAAAGTCCCCAACGGAAAATATCTTTCAGTCTCCACCCCAGTTACTGCCCAGCCAACCTACTCTTAATAACTTTGTTACCGTTTGGCAAACAAACCCTTTTGGACAGTACTTATTTAACAGTACCTTAGTGGCAGTGCTAACTGTGGGTTTAAATTTAGTTTTTTGCGCTTTAGCTGCTTACCCACTTGCAAGATTGTCTTTTCCTGGAAGAGATTGGATTTTTGTTGCGATCGTCTCTACTATTATGATTCCCTTCCAAATCGTAATGATTCCCCTCTATATCCTGACAGTGCAGTTGGGTTTAAGAAATTCTTATTTGGGAATTATTTTTCCTGGCTTAGCTTCTGCTTTTGGAATTTTTCTGTTGCGACAAGCGTTTATAAGTGTTCCAAAAGAAATGGAAGAAGCCGCACGCATGGACGGATGTTCGGAGTTAGGAATATGGTGGCATATCATGCTTCCTGCAATTCGTCCTGCATTAGTTACTTTGGCAATTTTTGTTTTTATTGGTTCTTGGAGTGATTTTCTTTGGCCTCTAATTGTCATTCAAGACGAAAGTCTCTACACTCTTCCTTTAGGGGTGGCAAAGCTGGCTGGTACCTTTTCCCTCGATTGGCGGTTAGTCGCCGCAGGATCGGTTATTTCTATTGCCCCAGTACTGCTTTTGTTTCTGTTTTTGCAACGTTATATTGTTCCAACGGAAACTGGTAGTGGAGTCAAGGGATAATTTGTTATTTGTCGTTTGTCAAAAGTCATTTGTCAAAAGTCATTTGTCATTTGAGAAAAAAGATATAGCACACACCCTGAATGAGTTAATCTATATTGTTATTGTGGGATGGGCGTCTCGCCCGTCCAGATGATGTAAACTAAATGCGATCGCCAGTTAATAAGCACCGTTCTTATTCACAACTACCAAGATAGTTTTCACAATCAGATACAGATCGTACATCACCGACCACTTGCGTTGGTAGTCAAGATCCATGCTGACGATAGTATCAAAGTCGGTAATACTGGAACGACCATTGGCTTGCCATTCTCCTGTAATTCCAGGTTTTACTTGCAATCTTTGCCAGTGGTGGACATCGTATTTGACAACTTCATCAGGAGTCGGTGGACGAGTACCAACTAAGCTCATTTCTCCTTTGAGGACGTTCCAAAATTGTGGTAATTCATCTAAGCTTGTGCGTCTTAAAAATTTGCCTACTTTTGTAATTCTGGGATCTTCGGCTGATTTAAATATGTGACCCTTGGCTTCGTTTTTTACCAAGTGCTTAAGCTTATCTGCATCTACTATCATGGAACGGAACTTCCAAATGCGGAATCTACGTCCATTAATACCACAGCGTATTTGACTGTAGAAGATGGGACCTGGATCGTCTAACTGGGTAGCTATGGCTACGGGGATTGCTACCATAGCTGTAATCAGCAACCCTACAATAGCTCCTAAAATATCAATTAACCGCTTGATGAGACTTGTAACAGAGGGGTGTATGGGTTGCTGTGGCAATTCCACTGAATTATATTGACTTAAAATGGCTACATCAATAGAAGCCCTATATGTTTTATCGGATGTACAAGTTGACACGGCTGGAGTAGTTTTTTTACCACTGAGATTTATATAAGTATTAATATAGACAAGTAATGGCTGTAGCTGAAAGGTCAAAATAAAAATTTTATACAATCTTTCACAAATCGGGGAATATTTAAATTTTCCGTATTTTTTTAATGTAGGTTGATAAATTGCGATACATACGGTTGTGTAAAAGGTAGTAGCCCAAGGGGAGGACATGGCATTCCCAGGGGAAGCCAGGGAACGAGGCGCAAGAGATGGCATTCCCCCTTGTCTCCCCAATCCCTCTTACTGAAGCACACCTATAGCAAAATTAACAGTGTAGGGTTCATCTAGTGATTGTCGGGTACTGGCTTTGATGGCATCAAGATAACGAGCGATCGCTTGCAGTTGCTGAGTATTGGGACGATAGGTAAGACTTCCTTGTTTTTCAAAAAGTGGTGCAGCCGAGAGGGCTTGATAATCGGGATTCTCGGATGAACTGGGAACAAGCCAAGTCGCTTCAGTACTTGTTGGTACTAACCCCGGTGGAAGTTCGCCTTCTAGAAAAGCAAGCAAGCGCTGCTGACAGTTGCGCGTGTTGATACCGCGATTCTCAAACAACTGAATGATTTCGCCAAAGGATACCGGGCGAGTTGGCAAGAGTCGCAGCAATTCTGTGAACAGGAAGTAATCGGTGTACTGTTGTCTGGAAACTTCCAAGACTTGAGGATGCAGGGGAAGCACGGCTAAACCGTATGCTACCCGGCTGCAAGTGGGTGAACCGTTTTCACCCAGGTACAAATCTTGGATAATCCTGGCATTTGGTAATTTTTGACGCAGCCACCGACTGACTGCTCCCAAGGATGCAACGCCTCCTGTTAATATGGCTTGATTGATTGCTTCTGTGGGTAGCCCTTTAGCGACTAACAATCTATTGAGTTCTCGATTGATACGACGTACAAAGGGGACAAACACTTGGCTTTCTAAGTCTCTTCGCTGCAACACCCATTTTTGATCTGCTAATTCTAAGGTAAAGGATTCTTGATGTTGTAGGATTAACTTGAGGGCAACAGCTGCATCCACAACTGCTTTTCCTAACAATGAACTTTCCAAGCGTTGTTGCAAGCGCACTCGTTCTACCAAGTCGGGTTCTCCTGCTCTTGGCAAAGTTAATTCTTCTAAACCCAGGCTAGAAAAACTCATTTGATCTAAGCCAGGAATGGATGGTTGCCAATGCCAGGGGTTGCTGCTGATGGTTTTGCTATCGCTTTGATTGTCAGTTCGCGGTTGCCGCCATTTTGCTGGAAGTAGCAATTGGCAGATAATATCTTGCTCAATTCCCGAACCCGCATGGGTAAACCCGTGGAGCATGAAATCGTTGTGGGTTAAGTCTTCTAAGTTGTCTGGCAAATCTACCAGCGCCATTTCTGTGACGTCGGCTCCAATACTAATGACAAGAGTGCTGCCATTCAAAGGACGATCGCTGGTTTTTGCCAGACGGGTACCTTGCCGCCCTTTGATTTTGACAATCTCACCGTTGGCACCATCTAGTTCACACAGCAAACACGCGATCGCTTCTTCCACAAAGAAGACTTGTTGTGAGTGCCGTACCAGTTTGCTTATGAGTATAGCTTCTCTAATGTTGAAGCGATACTGTTCCGACCAATTCGACGGGCAATTGCAAATCACACCAGTCACGCGACTGATAATAGCCCGGAAAATGTCTTGCTCTATACCAACAGCCGCCGCCGTTAAACCTAACGTTGTGCTGCTGCGATCTGCCATTAAGGTTAACAGCAATTTTGAAAGCGATCGCACAACCCAAACCAGAGGAACCGTAGAAAAGTCATTTAACTGCAAAACTGGTTCCCATTTTTGTTGTTCGTTTTTGTAAGGAAGGGCGATTTGCAAATACGGTTTTAACCGCGCTGAAAACAGATTTTGGGATTGAGTTGTACCTAAATGAGAACTTCCACCTTCACCCTCCGGTAACTTTTCTTCACCCACTGCCGCTGGTGGCGTTTGCTCGTGAGAACTCTCTGTTTCACCAACATTTACAGAAGCTGTTGGTAAATAAACTTCTGCAGGTAAACGAAAAGATTGCGTACTTGCCTCTGGTTGATTTTCTGCCATCCAGTAGAGAGGATAAACCTCCGTTGTAGAGCGATTTAACAGGGCTGCAGAAATTCCAGTCGTCCCTAAATCAATTCCTAAATACCAAACTGAGTTAGCCGTTTCAAGCGTTACTTCATTGTCATCTGTGGAACGAGAAATTGAAACTAAAGAACCCACAAGTTGTTCTTCTGTCGCTTCATTTTTTTTTTCAGTTGCAGCCACCAATTCTTTTTCTGCTGCTGAACCAGACTCAGGAAGCGCAGGCTGTGGAACTTCTTGCGGTATGAGCCGACTTTGTGTATTTTCTCTATTTTCTAAATTGTGAAGAGGTTGCAGGAGAGAATTGAGTTCTCCATCAAAACTCGCCAAATCCTGCTCCAATTGCTGCAACTGGGCTTCCTCCAAAGAAATATCGGCAACCGCTGGAGAGCGATTTTCCTCCTGTAGTAGCAAATTTTCTTGTGGAGAAGCAAGAATATAACTTTCTTGAGAAGAATCTGCATCACGACTATCGACGATCGCAACTGAAGGTTGAGCGTGTGTTGTAGCAATTCCCGTATTTGCCGTTCTACCAAAAGAAGATTCTTCCAGAACCTGTTCGCCATCACTTGTTTCATTCAATAAGTCAGTTAACGCCGTAATGGTGTCAGCACTGGGCGGTTGATCGAGCATAAGAGTTGCGCCATCGCTCTCCACTTCATCTAACTCTGTACTTTCCACAGGAACTTCATGTCTTTCCTGAATGCCAGTCTCAGTGCGATTCAAAAGTTTTTTCTCCGAACCTTCCACCCACGGATCTGATATCGAAGCGGCAGAATCTGCAGGGAGTTCTTGATTTGTTGGCTGTGCTGATGGCGTTGTTTCATCTGTAATTGACTCTTCCTTTAAATCCGTTGCCTTACGCTCTGCCAAATCTGTCGTCGTACTCGGTGCTTCAAAAACCACTTCGTGTAAGAAAGTTGCTGAATCTAGCTGTTCTCCATCTGTTGTTAAGGGTGGAGTCTCTGTAAACAATTCATCTATAAAACTTGTGGACTTTTTCACTTCAGGAATCATCTCCTGTGGTGCTACCAAGGGAGATGGATTTGTTGCTAGGGGTGGAGTGTGGGTAGATGAGGATGGCGTTACATCCAGGAATAACTCATCTATAAAATGTGTTGATTGATTGATTTGAGGAGTGACTTCTGGTGGAACTACCTTTGGGATGGGATTGATTTTTGGTGAAGAAGTTTTTGTGGATGGGGAGATCCCCATAAACAACTCATCTATAAAATTTGTTGCCTTTTTAACCTCTTGAACCTCCACAGGAACTTTCCGCGATGGTACTTCTGGTTGCACTTGGGCAATCACAGGTGTAATGGGAGCATCAGCAGGATCGTTCGTTACCTCCGATTTCAATACTGCTACTGTTGCTACACTTGCCTTATTGGTTAATTTTGTTACCTCATTTGCTACTACATTTGTTCCCCGATCTTGTGCCTCATTTTCAAACAAGCTGGCATACAGGCGATCGACTTCATCAGGTTCTGTTTGAGAACTATCCGGAGCCACGCTATCAGAAGTAGTATAAGTAACTAACTTTTTTTGCGTGTCTTGATTGAGAAGAGATGGCACTGTACTTACAATTTCTGTAATCACAGTGTTATTTTTTACTGGAAAACCAACCTGAGTCGCAATAACAGTATGTGTGGGTGAGGGTGATGTTTCAACTGGCTTGGGTTCTGGTAACTCAGGTTTTAACTGTTGAGAGCGGGAAGGCTTTAAGGTTTCCTCTTTTACATCATTAGTAGATGGCTCGCTATCAAAAGTGTACTGCTGTAAATGCTGTGTTAAATTACCAATCAAACCCGTTAGTAACTGCTCTCCCTGCACTCCTTTGCTGTGCATTCTTGCAAGAGCTTGTGATAGGGACTCATGATAAGTGTGGATATTGCGCTGTAGGGAGTCAAAAACAACGTTCACAGTTCCATCAAGTGCTAGTAACTTTTGATCGAGTTCGCGGGCGAGTCTTGCTACCTCCTCAACTCGATCTGCTGAGTGCAGTGAAGGTGCTTGAGTAGAACTTTGAGTAGAACTTGTGACGGGCTGTACATAACTTATGGGACTAACCGTAGCAGAAGCATTGTCACTACTGGGAAGGGGCGCTTCTTGAAAATTTGTCTCAGTTACGTTAGATGTTGAACCAGTGACAAGGCGATTCTTAAGCACCTGCAAGAATTCTGAAATCATGTGCTCTTGATTCGCCACTTGTTGTGCTAAGGAGTAGTTATGCAACCGCCTTTGTTCTAATTGCCTGATTTCCTCCACAAGATTTGCCCGTTCTTGCAGCAGGGTTTGCAATTCTGCTTGCAAAGGTGCCAGAAAAGCTGAAAATTCTCCTTTCACAGTAGAAGTATCAGCGCTTTCCTGTTGTTGAAGTTCGTACTGCCCCCCAGGAGATGTTTGGGGAGTTTCTTCGTGTCCTGCAAATCTCACAAGCAACGGAGATTGTTGTATTTGTTGCTCGCGTTCCTGTTCGTCGCTTTCTTTCAACCTGACTAGGAAACTTCGAGTTTGTTCTAAAATCTGTCTGGGTTCTGAGGCTTGACTGGAGAAAAACCTAGACAGTCGCTTGTTAGCCAGTAAGCGGTCAATATCTGCAATTAAGTTTTGAGTTTCTGTTAACCGGGAAGTCACGTTAAGTTACCTTATATAGAACTGTAGGTTGGGTGATATAGGAATTGCTGTACAACTGTTGCAATTTATGTTATTCGTGAATAGCAGTGTCTATCAATATGATGTGTCAAAAATTCGCCTACTTTGAGAGAATAGCTTAACAGGTCGCTGCTGTTTCGGCACACAAAAAGTGCTATTAATTGGCAATTTGACCGAATCTCGTCCTGCACGCTGTTCTTTTTCTCTCATCCCTATATTTTTGTTGCAGCTTGCTGTTAGAAATCTTAGGTTACCAAAAATAAACGATCTTGAGTATCATGGGTTTAGTTTGTCTACAATGTAATGCAGTAGCGCTTGTATCATTGGTGACCGTTGAGAGAGGCGCGTTAGCTGCACGATATTGTTGGAAAACTTTACCCTAATTTAATAGTTAGGTAAACCTTTTTTATAAGGGTCTTTCCAACTACCATATCGTGTAGCATAGTTTAGCTTTATATTTTAGTGGGTTGTGCTTTAATAGCATATGCTTACAGAGGAACTGTTATATTTTGCAGCTTAACAGTACAGTAAAGATGTAGTAATGGAAGAAAGGTATAGCTTACAAGCACCTGGCAATTCCTGGATGAACTTGGCTCCCTTTTTTCAGGGGCTGCCAGAAGCTGTCGTAGAACCTGCGCTCAACCATCTTGTGACCCGCACTCACCCAGCCAACCAAGTTATCCTGTTGGAAAATGATTGGGGCGGTTCTGTGTATTTTATTATGGAGGGTTGGGTAAAAATTCGTACATACAATTTAGAGGGTAAAGAAGTCACGCTAAATATCCTTGGAAAAGGAGAATTATTTGGCGAAATGGCAGCTCTCGACGAAGTACCTCGCTCCACCGACGTAATTACACTAACTCCTACAGTAATTGGGAGTATGCCATCCCAGGATTTTCTTAAATTGCTTTACACAGAACCCATGGCAGGAGTGCGATTGGCACAACTGATGGCGCGGCGATTGCGCCAAGTCAATCGGCGTCTGCGATTGCGGGAATCTGACAGTCAATCGCGAGTGGCAGACACATTGTTGTTTTTGGCTGAAGGACAGGGTAAGAAGGCGCAAGCAGGAACAGAAATTCCTAACTTACCTCACCGGGAATTAAGCAGTTTAAGTGGATTAGCGCGGGAAACTGTCACACGAGTATTAACAAGGTTAGAAAAAAAAGGTCTGATTAAACGAGAGCAAGATGTTATCTGTATTCCCGATCTATCAGCGCTCGAACGAATGATTGTATAGCAGTCACCACCTGACCAGCAACCAGTGACACTTGACACTTGACCAATGACACTTGACCAATGACCAATGACCAATGACAAGTGATAAAGCAAAACGATTTTAATAAAAATTCTATGAAGTTGGAAGCACCACTAAGAGTGGTGGAAACAGCATTTTTAGCTAGCACTGCGAGCTTAATTTGGTTTATTAATTTTTACTTTCCTTTAGGACCAGTTTTGCGGATATTTTTCCCCGTACCTATTGCCCTAGTCTATCTTCGCTGGGGCACCAGGGCAGCATGGATGGCAGCTGTGACTTCTGGTTTGTTGCTCTCAGTGCTCATGGGACCAGTACGCAGTCTTCTCTTTGTGATGCCCTTTGCTTTTATGGGTGTTCTTTTGGGGGCAACTTGGACTCGCCGCGTTCCTTGGATTGTTTCCATCAGTTTGGGTACGCTCTTAGGAACTTTGGGCGTATTTTTTCGCGTGTGGCTGCTGTCTGTATTATCTAATGAAGACTTTTGGATTTACATCATCAATCAAGTTACGGATTTCATAGAGTGGATATTCCTCAAATTAGGTATTTTGTCAACCCCTAGCGTATTCTTGATTCAAGTCGGCGCGATCGCTCTCATTGTCTTGAACAATTTTATTTATCTGTTTGTAGTACATTTGGGCGCATGGCTGCTCTTGGATCGCTTGGGAAATCCAATTCCCCGCCCTCCACGTTGGGTACAAGTTATTTTAGATTACGAATAGTTGTTAGTTGTTGGTTGTTAGTTGTTGGTTGTTGCTACTAACTACTAACCACTAACCACTAACCACTAACAAAACTGTATGATTCGCATTTATACACAAATTGAGCAAGCACGGGAATGGATAACTAAGTATCGAGGTTGTCTACCCGTATTTGCTTGCGTTTTAGGATTTACTGACACTTGTTTGATCCCAGGTATTTCTGCGGCTGGTTCAACGCCGGAGGATAGAAAATATACTGCTTGTGCAGATGCTGAGTTTTTATACTACGGTACTGGCATTAAACCCAAGTATCCCCTACCTTCACTCTTAGCTGGTGTGTCTCCTGTTTTCATAACTCGTGCTGTGGTTGAAACACTAAAAATCCCAGTATATGTGTTTAATGCTGGTTTGCCTCAGTCCCCTCCTGTTCCTGTCATAGATTTGGGGGGTTCTCCAGCTAAGTGTTTGAGCCAAGGTAAGGCAATGGATATAGCAATAGTTCACCATCTCTTAAAGCAAGGGATGGAATGGGGCGAACGACTAGCAAATCATGACCGAAAAGACTATTACATTTTAAGCGAGTGCGTTGTTGGAGGAACGACAACTGCCCTAGCAATATTAACTGGTTTGGGCATACAAGCTGTAGGAAAAGTTAACAGCAGTCACCCTGTTTGCAATCACGCTCAAAAGTGGACGCTTGTCCAAACTGGACTTTCCAAAGCAAGATTGGGGATTGGGAATTGGGAAATGGGGGCTGGGAAAGAAAGTTCTCAAACCTTAATCCAAAATCCAAAATCCAAAATCCAAAATTTTCCCGATCCCCTCCAACTTGTCGCTGCAGTAGGCGATCCCATGCAAGTCGCAGTTGCTGGAATGACTCTTGCTTTGAGTCGCAGTTGTGGTGTTTTGCTTGCCGGTGGAACACAAATGTTGGCAGTGTACGCTTTGACTTGCGCGATCGCACAAGTTTATGACTTACCTTGGCGAGTTGAAGAAGTCATCGTGGGAACAACCCGTTGGGTAGCAGAGGACTCAACGGGTGGAACTGTTGAATTAGCCGAGCTTATTGGTTGGCATAGCAGCACTCCTAATGAATTCTTTACTCCGCCCTTACTTGCCACCGAACTAAGCTTTGCTAAATCTCGTTATGAGCAACTGAGAGCTTACGAAAAGGGTTTTGTCAAAGAAGGTGTAGGTGCTGGTGGTGCTTGCATTGCGGCTTATCTCTACCAAGGTTGGCAACAACACCAACTTTTGCAAGCTATTGAACAACAAATACAGTCCGCCTATGGGAACTAGTGGAAGATTGTTTTTTGAGACCCGCCCAAGCAGGTTTTGCCTGTATAACGACGACTAAAAGTTGTTCCAGCTTTAATTTGTGAAAAAACTTGTTTTCTGAATTGAAAACTCGGGGATCGTTACTAGTGAATGAATTTAAGAGAGTGGGGATTCAGAAGATTCAGTTCAAACTCAAAAGTAAAAAGTTAATTTGATTTAAATTAAGAGTTTATTCTTTTAAGAAGTAATTGTTCTTCTAAAGCAGCAATGCGATTGTATGCGGCTGTTAGTTGTGCTGTCAGGCGTTGGATTTGAATTTCTGGTGTTATTTGTTTATCCCCACCTTGAAGGTTGCTATCTGAATATATGCCATCTGCTATGACATCCTTATGTTCAAGCTCTGAATTGAAACTGCTATGTCCTTTGAACTGGTGACGGCGATCGCCGCTGTTTCCCAGAAAATTATCCCTAGATTCTTCTTTTGCCAAGCAGCAATCTGATAACGCCTGAGAAACCTTACCATCAAGCTGCTCAATGACCTGGTAGAGGGCATCCAGTTTTTGACTCAATGTCAGGACTTGCTTTTGTAATGGCTCCATTTAATACCCTCGTCCGCTTATTTCTCTCTATGTTATAAAATCTCCTGCCAATATTAACCATATTTATGATTTTTTTAACTTTTAATATTTTCTGTTGAATTGCAAGATAAAACTCTTTAATTTGAAATATATCTACATATTTTCTTAAAGTATTACTCAAGATTTTTGTGTAGAAAAATGAATATCTTCAATTCAAGGCATTCTGACCCCAGACACCTATGAGTCATTAACCTAACTGGTCACTGGTCACGAGTCACTGTTAAACTTACACTTGAAGTTGCAGCAAAGCAGCAACTGATGGCGTTTTTAACTGAAAGTTCGGACATCTCAAATTTAAAATCAATGGAGCGACGGTCTTTTTTACTGAGTACAAGTGCGCTAGCACTTTCACAACTGCTGATTGGGTGTGGTGAAAACAATCAACCAACTCTCAACGTACAGTTGTTAAAAGGTTCAATCCCCGGTCAAGTGGTAAGTCAATTTAGCCAGGGATTGAAGGCACAGTTAAAGTTTGCTCCGGTAGAGCAGTTAGAACATTTACTTGAGAAATTGAAAGATTGGCAGAAAAAAACAAATACTAAGGGATCTGAATGGGGGTTTTCCTTTCCTTTTATAGGATCTAACCAAAAATCGGCTACATCGGATTTAGTGACAATGGGAGATTTTTGGTTAACTCAGGCAATTGGGGACAAGCTCATTAAACCATTAGATGAGACAAAAATAAAGCAGTGGTCTGCTTTACCAAAGCGTTGGCAAAACTTAGTAACGCGCAATGAGAAAGGTCAGATAGACCCGAATGGAAAGGTTTGGGCTGTCCCTTATCGTTGGGGTAGCACGGTGATTGTTTATCGCCGTGACAAGTTCCAAGAATTAGGATGGACACCGACAGATTGGAGCGATTTATGGCGAAATGAGCTCAAAGGACGTATTTCGGTGCTGGAACAGCCAAGAGAAGCCATTGGTTTGGTTTTAAAAAAGTTGGGTCAATCTTACAATCAGGAAAACCTTGATAAAGTTCCGAATTTAGAAAAAGAACTAGTATCACTGGATCGACAGGTGAAATTTTACAGTTCCACAAAATATTTAGAACCCCTGATTGTTGGGGACACCTGGTTGGCGGTGGGTTGGTCAAATGATGTTGTCCAAACACTTGGGCGTTACCCCCAACTTGCTGTAGTTGTTCCCAAGTCTGGAACCGCAATATGGGCAGACCTTTGGGTAAGCCCTGCAGGCAAGGAAAATGGAGATTTACTATACCAGTGGGTAGATTTTTGTTTAACTCCTCAAATTGCTAGAGAAATATCTTTGCTCACCAAAACGAATTCACCTGCGATCGCAAATCTACCTAAGTCCGATCTGCAAGAGTCTTTACGCAATTTACTACAGATGAATACTGAGGTTTTTGATAAAAGCGATTTTTTACTTCCTCTGTCACCAACAGCCACGGCTCAGTATCAATCGTTATTTGCTCGCATTCAAGGGTAGGGATAGGGAACTGGTGACTGGAGAATTTATTCGTTGACGCGTCTACCCCCTAAGCCCTAACCCCTGCCCCCTAGTTATGACTTTGTAAACCCAGCTTGCTTTGTAGATTCATGTCTATTCTGCACATAGCTGGACTCGCACTAAAATTACATGTATAGGTTGCCAATCGTTCTTGTTGATAGTTAAACACGCGCACATTATAACCGTAATTGCGTGCGACTGTACCCAAACGATTCACGAAATCATAGCGTTCCAGATAATCTAGCAAACTCCAAATTTGTTGATTGACGATCAAGTCAACTCTGGCAGGTTCTGTACCAGAAACTGGGTAAGCTATCCAGTTATCTAGAAGTTTGTTTTCCGAATTTTCCTTTGCCAACCACAAACTAGGAACTGTCAAATGCTCTTGGTAGATGGTGTTAGCCGTAACAACAGAAGCTGTTGGATTGGTCAATAAATTTAATTCCAACGGTTTGTCAGAAGCTGGTGGAATTGGTGGATTTTCTGCAAAAGAGGGTTGATTGGGCAGTGAAACTGCAGTTACCCAAATACCCAAAAGTAGTGCAAGCTGGCGCATTTTTGAATGAAAAAGTAAAAATCAAAGATGGAGTTAATAGTTATACTCACAGTTTTTGACAAAGCACAACTTGGTGCTTTTGAAAGGAGTTTCCCCCTAGTATAAGACAGAACTTATCCAATTAGGCTTCGTTTGTTCTGTTGTTACTGTAATAATAACCTCGTGCCAAACAATGTAACAAGTGCCAAGACTATATAGAGTTTGGAAACAGTTTTTATCCCCGTGGAAGTACTGTTATGGAAAACAGGTAGGTTGGGTTGAGGAACGAAACCCAACATTTACAAGTATTTGTTGGGTTTCACTATCGTTCAACCCAACCTACAAAAATTTTTATCCGAGCAGTATTGGGTTGGCACCGCTCGATAAAGTTTACCCAAAGTTACCCACAAGTGGATAATGTTGGAAAAACCCTGCCTTTAGGTGAGGTTCCAAACGAACCGTGAGGTTTTATGACTCTTGAGCATAGTTCTCTTCTTTTAGCGGAGATAGCAGAATTCCTAAATAACTCTTTAGGTGTTGATAAATATTTTCAGGAAGAGCCAGGGGGTGTGTATCTCCCGTCAATACGTCCTATTAAGCGTTTGGGTTTAGCGCTAGAACCTTGGACGGAGTTGCAAGAATGGGTTGACGCAGAAAATTTAGATGCCCTGTTCTTACATCGACCTTGGAAACTTCAAGCAGGACAACTTGCACCAGATATCGGTGTTATCTCTTATCATTTGGCATTTGATGAACGCCTGACACTCTCATTTAATCCCGAATTGGCAAAGATTTTAGAAATGTCTGGATTGGAAGTTTTGGGTGAGAAAAGAAACAGATCCATTGGAATGATTGGAGAAATTCCAACGCAAAGCTTTGCTGAGTTGTGCGATCGCGTCAGTCAAATTTTTGGTGGATACGAGCAAATACGTGGAGTTACTAGCCCTGAAGAAGTCCGCAAAATTGCCGTTGTGGGTGCAATGACAGACGAACTGGTACGAGAAGCCACAAATCGTGGTGCCGCAGCCTACATCACAGGACAATTACGTAAAGGAGCCGATGTTGCCTTGCAGGAAACGAAAATGAAGGCGATCGCCGTAGGTCATCGCCGTAGCGAAACATGGGGTTTGTGGGCGCTAGTTAGATTACTGCACCAACGCTGGTCTAGCCTTGAAATTGTCTGTGCTTCATAACTAATTTTTTTGAAAATAGGGTAATAAACTACTGACAACTTTTCAGGCCTTTTTTATAAATGATTTTAAATTCTCCTAGAAAATATTTATTTTTTAATAAACAGTATTACAGCCAATTTCAACTTGGTGAGGTACGGAAATTACCCTCCTCTGTCCCCCCGATACCTTGGGGGGATGAAAGGGGGGTGTACCTCATAAGACTGAGAAAGGCTATATATTTAACAATCTTTAATTAATAGAAGAATTGCCAAAATGGCAACTGAGATATAAATAAGCTCAATACATTAAAGACAGTTAAAGATGGTAAACGACTTCAAGGGTGTTATTATCAGGGTGTATCACATATTTAATCATTTGTGATACACTTTTCGCAAAACAAGAAGGTAGACGGAGTAAAAACAGCTAGATGAAGGAACGTAAACATGGCTGAAATCCCTACCAATGGTAAAGCTTCAGCAGCAAAACAAAGAGTGGGAGCACGAAAGCGATTGATATGCTAGCTTCCACTTTTTTTTAGTTTAAAAATGATTTTCGTTAATTGCTAACAGTTTAGAGACTGTTAGAGAAGACTGACATATGAGGGGTATTGCCCTGCATTCTGAGCAATAAACAGAATGATATATTTCAAAATAGTCAAGTTATTTCATCTCATGAAAGAAGTATTTACACACTTTTTCATATAATTTTGTAGTGAATTTAACGTTTATTAGACTTCTAACAAACGTGCCAGAGTGGCAACAAAGAAAAGAGGAAATGAAATAAATTAAAGACAATAAATAACGGTAAAGTGTTGTTATAAAACCGTACAAAAGCTCAAATAAAATTAAGATCGCTAACTATAAAATCGAACTCTGATACCAGAACACTTATCTAAAATTGATAGACAACTCATTGCCTAAAACAGCAAATATTATTTAAAAAATCAAGCGTGCATTTGTCGCAATAGGACTGGTAGAGAAGTTGTTAATTACAGAAAGCCCCCTAAATAACTGACAACATCTCTACATATTCCGAAACGCTTCAGCGGCAAATGATGAGTGGGAGCATGAAAGCGATTGGTATGCTAGCTCCCACTCTTTTTTTATTGGGGAGAATTTTGGTTAATTACTAACAGTTAGAAGTGGGAGTAGAGCCGAAGAAGAAATGAGGGGTATTGCCCTGCATTCATCATCAAAAGAAGAATGATATATTCAAGATAGTTAAGTCATTGCCAGTCAAAAAAGAGACGATTTTAGGCTCTGAGATTTGAATTGTGTGATGAAATTAACGGTTATAAAACTCCTAACAAAGATGCCAGAGTGGCAACAAAGAAAAGAGAAAATAACCTAAATTAAAGATAAGAAATAAACACAAGAGTGTTAGTCCAAAAAAATTAAGCGTGCATTTGTCGCAATAGGACTGGTAGAGAAGTTGTTAATTACAGAAAGCCCCCTAAATAACTGACAACATCTCTACATATTCCGAAACGCTTCAGCGGCAAATGATGAGTGGGAGCATGAAAGCGATTGGTATGCTAGCTCCCACTCTTTTTTTATTGGGGAGAATTTTGGTTAATTACTAACAGTTAGAAGTGGGAGTAGAGCCGAAGAAGAAATGAGGGGTATTGCCCTGCATTCATCATCAAAAGAAGAATGATATATTCAAGATAGTTAAGTCATTGCCAGTCAAAAAAGAGACGATTTTAGGCTCTGAGATTTGAATTGTGTGATGAAATTAACGGTTATAAAACTCCTAACAAAGATGCCAGAGTGGCAACAAAGAAAAGAGAAAATAACCTAAATTAAAGATAAGAAATAAACACAAGAGTGTTAGTCCAAAAAAATTAAGCGTGCATTTGTCGCAATAGGACTGGTAGAGAAGTTGTTAATTACAGAAAGCCCCCTAAATAACTGACAACATCTCTACATATTCCGAAACGCTTCAGCGGCAAATGATGAGTGGGAGCATGAAAGCGATTGGTATGCTAGCTCCCACTCTTTTTTTATTGGGGAGAATTTTGGTTAATTACTAACAGTTAGAAGTGGGAGTAGAGCCGAAGAAGAAATGAGGGGTATTGCCCTGCATTCATCATCAAAAGAAGAATGATATATTCAAGATAGTTAAGTCATTGCCAGTCAAAAAAGAGACGATTTTAGGCTCTGAGATTTGAATTGTGTGATGAAATTAACGGTTATAAAACTCCTAACAAAGATGCCAGAGTGGCAACAAAGAAAAGAGAAAATAACCTAAATTAAAGATAAGAAATAAACACAAGAGTGTTAGTCCAAAAAAATTAAGCGTGCATTTGTCGCAATAGGACTGGTAGAGAAGTTGTTAATTACAGAAAGCCCCCTAAATAACTGACAACATCTCTACATATTCCGAAACGCTTCAGCGGCAAATGATGAGTGGGAGCATGAAAGCGATTGGTATGCTAGCTCCCACTCTTTTTTTATTGGGGAGAATTTTGGTTAATTACTAACAGTTAGAAGTGGGAGTAGAGCCGAAGAAGAAATGAGGGGTATTGCCCTGCATTCATCATCAAAAGAAGAATGATATATTCAAGATAGTTAAGTCATTGCCAGTCAAAAAAGAGACGATTTTAGGCTCTGAGATTTGAATTGTGTGATGAAATTAACGGTTATAAAACTCCTAACAAAGATGCCAGAGTGGCAACAAAGAAAAGAGAAAATAACCTAAATTAAAGATAAGAAATAAACACAAGAGTGTTAGTCCAAAAAAATTAAGCGTGCATTTGTCGCAATAGGACTGGTAGAGAAGTTGTTAATTACAGAAAGCCCCCTAAATAACTGACAACATCTCTACATATTCCGAAACGCTTCAGCGGCAAATGATGAGTGGGAGCATGAAAGCGATTGGTATGCTAGCTCCCACTCTTTTTTTATTGGGGAGAATTTTGGTTAATTACTAACAGTTAGAAGTGGGAGTAGAGCCGAAGAAGAAATGAGGGGTATTGCCCTGCATTCATCATCAAAAGAAGAATGATATATTCAAGATAGTTAAGTCATTGCCAGTCAAAAAAGAGACGATTTTAGGCTCTGAGATTTGAATTGTGTGATGAAATTAACGGTTATAAAACTCCTAACAAAGATGCCAGAGTGGCAACAAAGAAAAGAGAAAATAACCTAAATTAAAGATAAGAAATAAACACAAGAGTGTTAGTCCAAAAAAATTAAGCGTGCATTTGTCGCAATAGGACTGGTAGAGAAGTTGTTAATTACAGAAAGCCCCCTAAATAACTGACAACATCTCTACATATTCCGAAACGCTTCAGCGGCAAATGATGAGTGGGAGCATGAAAGCGATTGGTATGCTAGCTCCCACTCTTTTTTTATTGGGGAGAATTTTGGTTAATTACTAACAGTTAGAAGTGGGAGTAGAGCCGAAGAAGAAATGAGGGGTATTGCCCTGCATTCATCATCAAAAGAAGAATGATATATTCAAGATAGTTAAGTCATTGCCAGTCAAAAAAGAGACGATTTTAGGCTCTGAGATTTGAATTGTGTGATGAAATTAACGGTTATAAAACTCCTAACAAAGATGCCAGAGTGGCAACAAAGAAAAGAGAAAATAACCTAAATTAAAGATAAGAAATAAACACAAGAGTGTTAGTCCAAAAAAATTAAGCGTGCATTTGTCGCAATAGGACTGGTAGAGAAGTTGTTAATTACAGAAAGCCCCCTAAATAACTGACAACATCTCTACATATTCCGAAACGCTTCAGCGGCAAATGATGAGTGGGAGCATGAAAGCGATTGGTATGCTAGCTCCCACTCTTTTTTTATTGGGGAGAATTTTGGTTAATTACTAACAGTTAGAAGTGGGAGTAGAGCCGAAGAAGAAATGAGGGGTATTGCCCTGCATTCATCATCAAAAGAAGAATGATATATTCAAGATAGTTAAGTCATTGCCAGTCAAAAAAGAGACGATTTTAGGCTCTGAGATTTGAATTGTGTGATGAAATTAACGGTTATAAAACTCCTAACAAAGATGCCAGAGTGGCAACAAAGAAAAGAGAAAATAACCTAAATTAAAGATAAGAAATAAACACAAGAGTGTTAGTCCAAAAAAATTAAGCGTGCATTTGTCGCAATAGGACTGGTAGAGAAGTTGTTAATTACAGAAAGCCCCCTAAATAACTGACAACATCTCTACATATTCCGAAACGCTTCAGCGGCAAATGATGAGTGGGAGCATGAAAGCGATTGGTATGCTAGCTCCCACTCTTTTTTTATTGGGGAGAATTTTGGTTAATTACTAACAGTTAGAAGTGGGAGTAGAGCCGAAGAAGAAATGAGGGGTATTGCCCTGCATTCATCATCAAAAGAAGAATGATATATTCAAGATAGTTAAGTCATTGCCAGTCAAAAAAGAGACGATTTTAGGCTCTGAGATTTGAATTGTGTGATGAAATTAACGGTTATAAAACTCCTAACAAAGATGCCAGAGTGGCAACAAAGAAAAGAGAAAATAACCTAAATTAAAGATAAGAAATAAACACAAGAGTGTTAGTCCAAAAAAATTAAGCGTGCATTTGTCGCAATAGGACTGGTAGAGAAGTTGTTAATTACAGAAAGCCCCCTAAATAACTGACAACATCTCTACATATTCCGAAACGCTTCAGCGGCAAATGATGAGTGGGAGCATGAAAGCGATTGGTATGCTAGCTCCCACTCTTTTTTTATTGGGGAGAATTTTGGTTAATTACTAACAGTTAGAAGTGGGAGTAGAGCCGAAGAAGAAATGAGGGGTATTGCCCTGCATTCATCATCAAAAGAAGAATGATATATTCAAGATAGTTAAGTCATTGCCAGTCAAAAAAGAGACGATTTTAGGCTCTGAGATTTGAATTGTGTGATGAAATTAACGGTTATAAAACTCCTAACAAAGATGCCAGAGTGGCAACAAAGAAAAGAGAAAATAACCTAAATTAAAGATAAGAAATAAACACAAGAGTGTTAGTCCAAAAAAATTAAGCGTGCATTTGTCGCAATAGGACTGGTAGAGAAGTTGTTAATTACAGAAAGCCCCCTAAATAACTGACAACATCT